>NZ_JBIAZE010000019.1:0-174622 GCF_042898825.1 Streptomyces sp. NPDC000345 | reverse complement strand
GCCCCCCGCACTGGCCGGCGGCTGTTCACGGCAGGTAACTCTCCTTCAAACAGGCGTAGTTGGGAAAGTACAGGGGGCAGGGGGGAAGGAGTTGTGGCGGAGGCTCGTCTTTAGTTAAGAGGCGCTCGGGAAAAGTGGCCTCTGACCTGCGGTTTTGTGAAACCTAATGTCGGCGGCCACCGACATTAGGTGTGCTCGGATGTCGGTCCGTACCCGCACTCAGCTTAGAAACATGCGCCTATGCACAACTCTCTGATGAGACATGCGAATAGACGCAAGTATTGCCCTCCAGGTTCAGCAGTCCGCAGCGCCCATCTCAAGAAGACTTCCCTCGCCGGATCACTACCCGGCGAGTTACATACGGACGCTGCGTCGGCAGCTGGCCGCGCGTGCGGACGTCCCATCGCACGGGGCGGGTAGGCCAGGCTCTGCGCCGATGTCGGCGACCGCCGACACAAACTTGCGACGAGCAGCAACTCTCCCGCGTGTAAACATGCGGATGGTCGCAACTTTTGCCGTACAGTGCGCAGCACCTGTACGCGAAAGGATCATCTACATGGACGCAGCGGCAGAGGGTCTGCGCGCATGGCGCGCGAGTCCTCGACCCCAACCGCCCAAGCCTGTAAGGCCCGTTGAGCAGGACGGGGGTACCGATCTCGCTCGTCGAATCGCGGAGCAGTTCGGCAAGGGCCCGGTCCACGAGGTCAAGACGGTCGTCTACCGGCGTCCTCCTCACGACATGCTTGGCGAGGCCGGCTACTCGCTCGTGTCGAACTATTTCCTGCGTCGTGTCCTGCCGTACTGCCTGATGCACAACATCATCAGCAAGCTGCAGGCCGCCGTGCTGTCGAACATGATCGGCAGGCAGAAGAAGGGCAAGATCGAGTGCACACATGCTGAGATCGCAGCCGAGCTCGGCGTGAAGCGGACCAGCATCGGCCACGCCCTCGACGCGCTCTGCGAGAAGAACCTCATCCGCAAGGTCAAGAGGTCCTCCTACCAGCTCAACCCTCGCGTCGCGTATAACGGAAACGGCCAGGAGCAGCACGACTTCCTCGCCGAGCTGCGAGCACTCGTCCTCGACTCCAAGTTCCCCGACGAACTCGCACCCGAGCTCACGTTGTTCTCCCGAACCGAGCTCGGCTGACCGAAGGGATCCCCTCGCCATGATGACCACCACGGACTTGCTGGGCATGCTGCACCAGCTGCAGCTCACCCCCACGGCGATCGACGTCCTCTCGGTGATGGTCGCGCACCAGGACCCCGGGGGCTCCGTCGCCATGAAGCAATCCGAGATCGACGAGATCCTCGGCGTCGGCCAGGCCTCCATGAGCCGCGCCATGGGACTGCTGGTCGACCGCGGCATCGTGCTGCGCTCCGGAGGCGGCCGCGGCCACCGCTACGCCCTCAACCCCGCCGTGGCCGGCTACGAGTCGCAGCACGAGCTGGAGAAAGAGATGACCCAGCAGCTCGCCGTCGGCGGCCCTCCACCGATCAAGGTCCCTGGCTACGCCAAGCGCCCGCCCAAGCCCGGCAAGGGCGGCCTCCACGCGGTCGCCTGATCGCTCTCAGACGCAGTGATGCCCCGGCCGTACCGCCGGGGCATCGCCGCACCTGTACGCGAAACTGCGCCTCTCCAGTATGCCCGCCGGCCGCAGTGCCCCGCTTCCCGAGACGAGGCAGCAGCGTGAGATGGGCCTCTGAGGTCGTCGGCGGCTCCACCCCGGCGGGAGGGTTGCCCCAGGCCGGCGCAGTCGCCGCTACGAGGCGGGGGCAGGGCGCAGCAGGTTGGGGTTTTCGCGTCCTCCTGGAATGCGGATGATGACGACGAGGCACGGTTCGGATTCGCCGGGACGCTGGACGGGTTCGATCCAGATACTGGAGAAGAGGTTGACGGCGCCTTCGACGTCGACGGTTTTGTCGAGAGCAAGCAGGATGGCGAAGCCCGCGTTGGTGTTTTGGTATTCGGCCGCTTGGGCGACGTATTGACGTAGTGCGGTTTCGCTGGCGTCGTCTTCTTCGATCTTGCATTCGACGTTGAATTGCACGGCGCCGAAGGAGACGAGGATATCGGTTCTTCCGCCTGCCTTGTCGATGACTTCTGAGTTAACGACGCTGAAGAGCGCTGAGAACTGCAGCACTTCCCGGTAGTGCTGATGGAATAGGGCTTCATCTACTTTCTGCTTCTTGCCGTCTTTGTCCCGTTTGCGGAGGTGCTCGGTGTACGAGCCGCCCATCTTTCGGCCGACGTCATAGCAGAGGTAGGCGTAGCGGATTGTGGTTTCCAGGAGAGCGGTGAACTCGTCGGCGATGCCGGTAATCCAGTCGCTGGAGCTTTCCAGCTGCCTGAGAAGTCGCGCTTTGAGGCGGCCGTACTTGGGGTCGGCGATGGGCGCGAGGACGTCTTCGTGGGTGCGCAGGCCGAGCTCCAGGCGGTCGAGGACGTGCTCCGGCGTCTGGTCAACGAACGCAGCGAAGTCGTCCTTGAGTTGGTGTGCCAGCCGCTGCCAGCGGCGCGCTTTTCCCTGATCACTCGCCTGCTGACCGAGGGAGGTCTTGCTGGTCTTGGTGCGCTGGAGGAGAGCGGCGTGGAGTTGCTGGGCCGCGGGATCGTCGCGGAGTTCCTCGTCATGGGCCAGGGCGTGCTCGAGGAAGCGCTGCCGGTGCTCGTGCTGGAGGAAGGCGTCTTCGACGACAGGCGCCACCAGGGTCTCCACGGCTGCGGCCGCGGGGGTGTCCTTGAGTACGGCGACCGTGTTGTGCGCGGTGTACGCGCGAAGCAGTGCCGTGAGGATGCCGTGGCCGCCCTCGTACCAGGGGTCATCGTGGGCGAGGTGTGCGGCGGCGCCATCCAGCACGACGGTGAGTTCCGACCAGGCGATCACATCGTTCTGGCGCGGTCGTGCCCAGGCCGGTGTGCGGGTGCGATAGCGATAGTCCCGGTAGCGGTGGAGGGCGTCGCGCAGAGTGGAAGCGGCCGTGTGGACGCGTGTGGGGGCGTCGGGAGCGGACAGGCCGAGGACGGCCTCGATGGCGGCGTGGTAGAGCTGGGCGTCGAGACGGTCGGGATCGAGAGTGATCAGTTCGGCCAGCCGGTCCTGGGTTTTGCTGAGTTGCTCGGCCATGGGCGCGTACTGGTCTTGTTCCAGAGCCTGGCGCAGGTCGCCGAGGGCGAGTTCGAATGCCGCGTCTCGGCGGTGTGGTCGAGCATCAGGCAGCGTTCGAGGGCGTCGCGGAGGCCGGCGCTGGGATGGTGGGCGTCGAGGACGCCGAGGAGGCGGGGCAGGCGGGTGGCCATCGCCTCGGGAAGTGCGGCGGGGTCCTCGGTTGCTTCGTCCATGGCGCCGAGGAGACGCGCAGCGCTTTTGATGACGCCGGCAAGGGTGAGTTGGACGAGACAGTCTGCGGCTTCCACCCCGATGAGGGCCGCGGCGAGGTCGTCGTCAGCATCTTGGGCTTGTTGGAGGCGGGCGAGCAGCGTTCGATTCAGTGGAGTGCCGAGTTCACGTGCCAGGGCGGGGCGGCCGGCGAGGGCGGCGGTGGCGCTGGCGAAGGCAGCGTGGTTGGTGTTGGTCCGAAGGCCGCCCAGGACGGCGTCGTACAGCGGCTTGCACGCTTCGGTACCGAAGGCGTCGAGGTGGTGTGCGGTCGCCTGGATGAGGTGGTGGAGGAAGGGGCCCTGCGCGAGGTGGTCTGCGGCGGCGAGGACCACGTCGAGGCCTCCGAGGTCGTCCACCGTCGGGCCGGCGCGCAGTTGGGGACGGGAGGCGCGTGCGGCCCACTGAGCCAGGCGTTCGTCGATGACGTGCACGATGCCTTCCGCCTCCCTCGCCTTGCTGGATACCCCTGGTGGCCTGGCCTAGAAAAGCTGACGCTTGTCAGGACCGGTCACGGTACGGTCCTCGGGGAAGAACTCCCAAACGGCGTCGTCGATCGAGGTGATCAAGATCTGGATGCCGTGGTCGTTGGCCGCGGTGTCGTAGAGCGTCTTGATGCACTGGCGCGCGTTGTCGTGGGAGAGCTCTTCGGCTGTGGGCGCGTCGATGAGCAGCAGGCCGGGGTGGGACATGATCCCCCGTTTGCGGCCGACTTTGATCATGCCGACGATGGCCGCGATGCGCATGCGCAGGCGGTCGGTGGGGCTGAACGACTTGAAGGGGTGCTTGGCACCGGTCTTGCGGGCGTTGAGGTGCCCCGCCAGGTTGAGGTCGACGCTGGTCAGGTTGGCCACACCGAGGTCGTGGGCAATGCTGACGATCTCGCGGTTCAGGTCGGCGAACAGGGCGTTACTGTGGTCGGCGACCACCTTCGACAACACCCCGGCGGCCGCCTCCAAGATGGCGTCGCCGTCGTCGGAGTCATCCTCGGTGTCCGACGGGCTTGTCGTTGCGGTGACGTAGTCACCGACCACCTCCGGCAGTCCCATCCCGTTGCCGGTGGCGACAGCCAGAGCACCGCGCAGCTGGTAGACGTCCTGCCGGGCGGATTCGAGGCGGGTGTACCAGCTGCCGGAGCGTGCCGCGGTAAGCCGGGCGTTCGTCAGGTCGTACGCGGTACGGCTGTTGTCGCAGGCGGTGGTGGTCGTTTGGACAGCCTGCCGGGCTACGTCTTCAGCTGTGCGGGAGGCGTTCACCCGGTCCTCCAGCCGGCTGAGCAGTGCAGCCCGCGCGTCCGGGTCGTCCTGTACCTCCGGCAGAGGGCTTGCGCAGATCGAGCACCGGTGGTCGGTCTCTTCCGCGGTGCGCCGGGCATCGTCGATCTCGTGGTCGCAGCGCGGGCAGGACTCCGGCTCGAGGGCTCCCAGAAGGAGTCGGGCGGCGTTGCTTTGCTGGGCTCGGCGGACGGCTCTCTCGTCCTTCAGGCGGGCCTTGTGCGCGAGGGCGTGGCTTTCTTCCGCCTCCTGGAGAGCTGCCTGGTCGTGGGCGAGCTGACGTGCGGCGGCGTCGACGTCGGCGAGCAGGCCCGTCAGGTCGGGCTGGTTCACTTCCAGGGTCGCCACCTTCTCCTCGGCGGCTCTGAGCGCCTGGCGCAGTGGCTCGGTCTGCTGCTCGCGGGCCTGGGCATCTTCGCGCGCCCGGCGCTGAACGCGGTTGCTCTCCTGGGTGTCCTTCTTGCGGGCTGTGTTGATCTGGGTGAGCTCGGATGCGTAGGGGACGTCGAGGAAGAGCTGCATCAGCTTCACGGGGAGCTGGTTGTAGGACGTTGGGCCCAGCAGGACGCTGGAGTTTCCCGAGTTCAGCGCGATGGCGTAGAAGTAGCTGGCCCAGCCGTGCACCTGTTCCGCGCTGTCGCGGTTGCCGTCGGCGTCCTTCGGAGCGCCGGCCTCGGCCGCCCACAGGGGCAGCGGTCGCAGCCCCAGGCGGTCGAGCATGAAACGGTCGATGAGCTCCTTGACGCCGTCGGGTTCCGCGGTGGCCGCCACGCGTACGCCGGGGCCGGTCTCCTGGGAGCCATCAAGGGCTGCGAGGTGCTCGAGGGTGTCGGCGCTCAGGAGCCGGCAGCTGGGGCGGTCGGGCTTGTCGAAGGTCAGCCGGATGGAGGCGGCGACGCCGGCGACCTCGATGTCCGCGCGGACGTAGGAGAACCAGCTCACCGTTTCCGGTCGTTTGAAGGCGTCGAAGCCGTCCCCGCGCAGGGCGTAGCTCAGCGCCCACAGAAGGCTCGACTTGCCGACGTTGTTCAGGGTGCTGGCGATCGCCCACGGGCCCGGCCCCAGTGGCATGTCGAAGGTGAAGGCGCCGTCGTTGTCGTCCGTGCCGGTCTTGGTGCCCTCGCAGTACAGGCGGTGCACGACCAGTTGCCGTCGCGCGGGCAGCGGGCTGGTCAGCTGGATGCCGTGAGCCGACAGCGCGTCGCGCACCCTCTCCACATCAGCGGACGGCACGCGGGCGGCGATCTGCTCGTACAGCTCAGCATCGGACGGGACCGGCAAAGGCTCTGTGGTCACGCGGCGTCCCCCTGCTCTGCTTCGGCGCGCAGCCGGGCCAGGCGCGCGCGGGCCCGGTCGGCGATCGACGGGATGACCTCGTTCAGCGGGGTCTGGGCGTAGTCACGCTGCAGGTACTGGCGTTTGCGCAGCGCCAGGGCGGAGTGCCCGGTGGCCTCGGCCAGCGCCCGGACGAGGCGGGCGCGTTCGGTGTACCAGGCCAGGACCGGGAACTGTTCCGTAGCCCGCTCGGCGAGCTCGCGGCCTTTGGCCGTGAGGTAGTAATTGTCCTGCAGCACCCGCTTGACCGTGCGCCGCGGCACGACCACCACCAGCCGCGGGACGGCCAGGATGCTCATCGCCAGGTCGATGTACTCGAACGCCCCGAACAGGTAGCGCAGCATCGGGATGGCGCAGATCTCCGGCTCGTCCGAATCCAGGATGTCGCCGGCCAGCTCCAGGTTGATGGGCTCATGTTCGCGCTCGTAGTCGTTGAGAAGCTCATCGGCCAGGTAATCCGGGTTGCGCAGCCAGAAGTCCAGTTTCTGCAGCCGGCCCTCGGCGCGCAGGACAGCCACCGCACCCTTCGGCGCGGCCTGCTGCTCGGCTTCGTTCAACGGATCGCACACCGCCGCGATGAGCAGCAGAAGCCGAATCGCATCGGAGAAGCTGTCCCCCTCGTCATCATCCACTCACACACCGTAATGACTCGTGATGTGGTTGATCAATGCCTCTGCAAGGGCCGCTCCGGACCGGCGAGACGGTTCCTCGGCGACAACAACCCAGTCGGCCGAGGTCAGTTACGGCGGCGGCGGACGTTGCGCAGCCACCGGCCCAGGGCCGAACGCCGGCCGTCCTCTCCTGGTCCCGGCGGCGGGAACGGCGGAAGCGGGGGCGTCGAGGGCAGCGGAGGCCGTGACGGGCGCGGGGGCTCCGCAGGCGGCCCGGATTCTTCTGTCGGGCCAGCGGGTGGTTCAGGGCCCGACGGCACCGGTTCCTGGCGCTCCTGTGGCGGGGGCGGCGTTAGGGCGGCGGGAGGCGGTGTTGCGGGAGGTTCCGGCTGCGGCACGTCCCGTGTCGGTGACGGGGCCGGGCTGGTGGCCGCGCGGCCGGGTGCCGGCTTCGGCTGGCGTGGGCGGACGACGGGCTTGGGGAGGTCCACGGTGGTGCCGTCGGTGTCCCAACGGGTCACCTGCCAGGGCTGTTTCACCCACAGCTGCAGTTCGATCCAGCCCTGGCTTTGCGCGCGTGCCAGGTCGTCGGGGAAGAGCTTCCAGTAGCCGTAGGCGAGTACCTGCCCCGACCGTGTGGTGGCCCCGATCCAGTCGGGGCGGTCGCAGCGCACCGCGACCCGCAGCCGTACGGGCCTGTCCTCGATGTGGACGGGGTTGCGGGCCACGTACATGACCACGTACGAGTCGCGGTCGCGGCCGACGGCATCGGCGGTGCTGACGGGCCCCCACACCGCGCGCGGGATCGTATCGGCGGTGCCGTCGACGAGTGCCTGAGCCAGTTGGTCGGCGTCGGCGCGGCCGCGGCAGAACTGCGTCCATGGGATGTTGCGTGTCCCGTCAGGGGCGACCGCGGCGAACTCCTCGGCCACCTCTGGGTCCTGGTCGAAGTCCTGGAGGATCTGCACGATGCGGCGTGCCGAGGCGATCGCCTGTCCTGCCTGTTTGCTGGTCGCCCGGGGCCCGCCCCGCCCGTACTGCCGGGGCGGACCGTCCCGGCCGGTGGCCGTTTAGTGTGGCCGCCGGTCCCGAGATGGTCCAGTGGCGGGCAGATCAGCCGCCACTGACCGGCGCGCCGCACCACCGTGCCCGCCGAGCCGCCGGTGAGCTGCTTGCCACGCTGGTCGAGGTCGTACGTGCAGGTCGGCGTGTGCGGGTCGAGCCTGAAGTAGTGGGAGGTCCGGCCGTCTGGATCGTCGGCGTTGCCATGCCGGGCGCTCACCCTGGTGCCGCACCCGCCGCACTTGAGGGGCATCACGTAGCGCGGGTGCGGCTGGCGGTCGATCTCCGACCGGTCGTACTCGTTGCCCAGCGCGTCCTTGACCCACGGGATGCGCACCCCGCGCTGCTTCTTCGCCACACGCCTCTCCCCGTCAGCGACTCATCCTTCCGTGCTCTCTCTTGATCTTCCCCCAACACCCGCCGCTGTGAGTCGTCTTGGGCACCTGAACGTGGGGATGTTCCTGTTTGCCTGCCTCGGGCCAGAGCACACGGCCGGCGGCCAGGTACTGAGAGCGCTCTGGTCGATCCCTATTCACGTGTGTCTCCGCCCTTGACTTAGGTTGCGAATGGGGCAGATCGTGACCGTTCGCGTCTTGCTCCACGGGAAGGGGACTTGTATGTCCTTCACCTGGCGATACCTGGTACGCCCGGACGGGTCGTTCAGCCGGATCGGCAACCTCAACGGCAGCCTCGACGACGTCAGTGACGAAGAGCTGGCCCGCATGCGCCCTGCGGATCGCGACGACGAGGAACAGCCGGCTCGGCCCTGCTCCCGCTGCGGAAGCGACCTCCTGCTGCACTGGCACGGCCCACTCGGGACTGGTGTGTGGATGGAGCTCTGCGCCGCCTGCGACGCTCACCGCCCCGCAGCCCGTGCCTTCATCCGCTGGCACCGCGACGCCGACCGCGACCCGAAGGCGCTCCCCCAGCTGTTCGAGGACTGGGAGAGCGAGACCATGCACGCGCACGGTTGGGCCCGCGCTCAGGAACCCGAGGCTCCATTCAGTCCCCCCGCCCCGCCCGGCCTCACACCGCGCGGACGAGGCTGAACGCGACGTCGGAGAAGCCATCGAGCCCCGCGGCCATCAGCATGGCGCCGCCGGCGGGAGCCGTGCCATCGTTGCCGTACGCCAGCGGGCCCCGACCGCAGCCACGGCCAGGGCCCGCACCGCGTAGGAGGCGACTGTCCCGGCTCAGCTATCGGGAGCCGGGGCGGCCGTCAGCACCTCGGGAACACGAGATCCCGGATGATCCTGCCCGCCCAGTACGCGGCGGCCGAGATCGGCCCCAGCCACAACCGCACACGCCGCGCGATCCTGCCGGCCCTCCTCGGCCTGGTGCGCTCGCCCACAGACGTCTCCCTCCTCCCGGACGGCTACGTGCCGGACCCGGGCGCCCAGGGCCCAACCGCACGCCAAGGAGCAGGAATCGCCGTTCTTGGAACGAGCGAGAACAACGCTAACCGGGGTGCACTGACCGGAGAACAGCGTTTCTGTAGCTGTTCGCCAAAAGTGCGTCGGCGCGGTAGATCTGCGCGTCAACTGCCTACGTCGACGGCCGATGCGAGGTGCCCCGACGGACGGCGCCTGCCGCCGGGGCACGATCTACTTGTCGCCGCCCGCGCCGGACTTCCGGGCGATCAGCACCGCCACCGCCCGGGCGTGGTTGGCCATGGCGCGCAGGTGGTCGGTGATGGTCTTCGCGGGGTGCTTGGCCGAGGGGCCGCACGGGGCGATCGGATTGGACGCGAGAGCGACGAGCCAGAGGAGCCCGAGCAAGGCGGGAACGATCTGGTCGAGCTTCGCGAGATGCGTCAACACGGTGGAGTCTTCTTCCCGTTGTCGTGAGGTGAGTGCGCCGGGCGCCTCGGCACGGCTCAAGAATCACGACACGGAAAACAAGATCGCAAACCGCGTTTTGGCAGGTCGCGGAGCCTTCTAAGGGGGTGGGGGTGGCTAGGTTCGCCCTCATCCGTTGGATGAGGGCGAACCTAGCCACCCCCACCCCCTAGTACCCCATACGCCACGCCGGTGTGTGATGGACCTCACGTTGCGAGTTGAGAGGGCATCAAAAAACGTGCAGGTCACGGCAGTTGTTCAGGCCTTGCGACGCGGGTCGAGGCCTGCCGCGCGGCCTCGGCCGCACCGCTTGGGACTCCGGTCACCTGCTCGGTGAACTCGCCCAGAGTGAGGCGAGGGCCGGTGCCGTTCGGAGGTCACCGGCGCGCAGTCGCCGAGCGGGGGTCGCAGTCGGTGCAGGCCAGGCTGTCCGCCGGGTGGGGGCCTTGATCCACGGGGACCTGGCTGCGGCGGTACTGACTGCGTCCCTTGGTCGCCCAGGCCCTGCTCGGAGTCCATTCGGTCGGGACGTGGCGCTCGGGAAGGTCGGGGATACGACTGGCGCAGGCTGCGCACTGGCGGTACGTCAGCCGCTCGTTGACCACCCAGGCCGCAGGATCTCCCGCTTCATCGGCGTCGACCAGGACCAGACCGGCCTGCCCGTCCCAGCCATCCGGTCGGTCGCGGTCGGGGTCGTAGCAGTCGGACACCACGCAGCCGGGCCCGAGGACGCGTCCGGCCACACGCTCCAGGCGCTCCGCGTCGACCACGCCCGGCGCGGTGACCTGCCAGCGCCCGAACTCGCCGGGCCGAAAGATCAGCCGCATGGGACGGTCGAGCTGGACGGCGGTCTGGCCGAGGGTGACGACGTACCCGTCAATGGGACAGAGGTACCGGCCGCGGCTGCGGCCGGACGTCACACCCTGCAGAGGGACGCCGCACGTGGGGCAGTCATGATTGCCGATCTTGTCGCTCCGCCGGATGCGGACATGGTGCGTCTGCGTGCAGCGCGGGCAGCGTCCGTTCACCTCTCGGTCCTTCCCTCGGTGGCCGGCCGCGCTACGGGCGCCGGTCGGCTGGTGCGGTCGGGCAGGCGATCGCCGGGAACGCGGCCGTGTGCCCGCCCGCGGTGAACGTGATCGCGGCGGGTCGCTGGGCCCAGAAGGGGGCGACGTCGATGAGGTGATCGCCGTACTCGCTGTCGAGGATGCGCAGCCACACCTCCGTGCTGGTGATGCTGGCGCGGTATGCGGTCACGTCCCACGGCTCGGTGGTGAACCCGCAGGTGTCGGCGCGGGCGATCACGGTGTCCGGGGCGTCGGCAGTGGACATGTGCAGGACGGTGCCGTCGTAGACAAGCCGGATCCCGTCCTGGGCGAGGTCTCGTCGCCGTGGGGCCTGACGCAGAAGGTCGTGCAGGTCCCGGATCTTCAGCTGAGCCACAGTGCCTCGACCTCTCCTCGATGACGGACGTCGAGTCGACGGCCGTCACCACAGCGATCGCCGGTTCCGCTCATGCGGGTCACAGGCCGAACCGCCAGTACTTGGTGAAGCGCTCCAGCGTCAGCTCTGCGTCGAGTTCCCTGTTCCACACTGCTTCGAGCCACATCGGGACCGTGTCCAGGCGCTCGCAGACCACGATGCTCTCGGGCTGGTGGGTCAGGTAGCAGCGGCTCTCGTCCGCGAACTTCCCGCCCGGCCCGTACTTCCCGTACAGCTGCCCGAGGCGTTCACGGTTGGCTTCGATGAAGGCCTCCAACTGCCGTATGTAGCCCTCCTGCTGCTCGGCGCTGACGGACTTCAGGACGACCATGAGGATCTCTTCCGAGAGGGCGCGGTCGAAGCCCGTGTAGCTGGTCAGGGACACGAAGGCCCTCTCGGCCGCCTCGAGCACGTGGTGCACCTGTTCCTCCCCCACGCTGTCGACTGGAGTGGGCAAGGGAGGCGGCGTAAGGCTCGGCGCGGTCGGCTGCGTCTCGAGGGCGGCGGCCTTGGCTTGGGCCTGGCGGACGGTGCGGTCGGCGATGTGGGTGAGCCTGCCAGCGATCGCCTCGACAGCGCGGAGCCAGCCTTCGTGGACCGGGTCGCTGCCGGAGGGGGCCTGCGTGTCCATCTCAATGACTTCGCCATGAGCGCCTTCCACGGCGCCGGCCTGGATGGCCGCGATGAGGGTGTGTACCTCGGCCGGGCTCGCGCCCGCGGCGTCGAGGAGCTCGGCTACACGCTGCTCGGCGTTCGCGGCCGTCTCTCCGTACACGGCGATCAGCGGTAACTGCCGCCGTTCTGGGCGGTGGCTCATGATGTGGATTCCCTTGCTTCGGAGGATGGTTCGACGGCTTCGTGCGCGCTGCTACCTGACTTCGACGGAGTACGAGGCGCCGGGGAATTCCCATCCGTCGGTGCCTTCGCCGATGTCCTCCACGATGACGTCGTCGATGAAGTGGTCCTCGAACTCGTCGTCGGTGAGCTCGCCGGCGAGCCAGAGTTCCTCGATCTCGTCCCAGTGGCCCCGGCTGCCGTCGATGCGCAGGGGCGCGGCGTCCACGGTGCCGCGCGTGCGCTCGTCGTCCCCGGTTTTGACGACGCCGCTGATCTCGTACTGGCCCCGCGTGATGTGGTCGGGGAGCGGGTCGGCGGGGACGATGGCCGTGTTCTCGTACGCGGTGTGGATGAGGTCCTGGTAACTGCGGCGGACGTTGTACTCGGAGTCGGACAGCCAGTTGATGAGGGTCTTGGTCGTCACGTGGAGTCCTGCGTCCGCCAGGGCCTGCTGCCCGCGATGGGTCGCGGTGAGCTGGCTGAGCTGAGCGTGCCAGTGCTTGGCGGTGTACGACGACAGCCGGTGGCGGGGGGTGACCTGGGAGCGCAGGAGGTCGTTGAGGGCGGCGCCCAGGGAGTCACCGCGGCCTGTGGGGCCGGCCATCAGTCGTCACCCTTGGGGATGATCCCGCCGGGCTCGATGAACTTGGCCTTCACTTCGCCGAAGCCGGTCCCGATCCGGTACGTGGCGGGCGCTGTGCCATCGGGCGTCCAGAAGGCGGCCGCGTCGACGTTGAACAGCCCGACGAGCCTGCTGCCTTCCTGGACGGCCTTGAAGGCCACCGACCAGTGACGCACGGACGCCTCGGCGACCATGCTCATGCGCCAGTCCGGCCGCCAGAACGGGGACCGCTGCCCCTCGCGCTTGGGCCAGAGCAGGCGCAGCGCGATGGACAGCCGGGTCTTGTACGCCTTGTAGGGGTCGCCGCCGACCTGGATGAGCTCGGTGCGGGCCTTGCGGGTGGCCTCGTAGAAGGGCTTGAACAGGGACTCGTTGGCCTTCCCGGTCCAGGAGTCGTGAATGGTCGGCGCGGCACCGAGGTGGTTTTCGCGGACGAGCTTCTCCAGCTGCTTGATGTGGGGGGTGGTGACCCACACACGGCCCTGCTCGTCGGGCCGGTCGATGATGCGCCCCAGAGGATGCGGCATGTCCGTGCGCGTCCAGACCGGGATGTCGATGAGGTAGATGCCGGCCTTGGTCTTGTCGAACGTCTCCAGCGGGCCGGTGTGCTTCAGCTCGTTCGGAGCGAGGGGAACGGCCGAACAGGCGGAGGGGAAGGACCCGTTGCGGTCGATCAGGCACAGCACGCCCTCGCCGAAGGAGTCGGGAACGTCGAGCTTGTCGCGCCTCACGCGCTTTCCGTTCGCGTTGATGTGGGGAATGCGGGTGAGGGTGACGTCGGGGTGGACCCAGCGGGGCTCGCCGTCCATGTGCTCGCTGATCAGCGGCCACGGGCCGCTGTCGCGCTGCTCTTTGCGGATGACCGGGACCGGGTGCATCTTCGAGCGGCCGACCGCGTCCTTGAGGATCTTCAGGGCGGGGAAGACGTGGCCCTCGGGCTCGTCCTCCTCATCCCCCGGCGCCAGCTCGACCTGGTTCTCTTCCTCGTCCTCCGCCGCGTCGTCCTGGTCCTGTCCGCTGTCCGCAGGGGCGTGGACAGAGGCACCGGCAGCAGCGGCCGGGCCGGCGCTTGAGACGGTGTCGGCGGACACGGGCGTGCCGTAGGGGCGCAGCGCGGCGGCGAGGCGGTGCCCCTCATGCGTGTCCGGCCACTCCGATACCGCTGCGGCGGCCTGGAGCAGCGACGGCAGGATCCCCTTCAGGGCCTCCTGGTCGCCGTTGGCAACTGCGGTCCGCCATGCCGCGAGCTCGTGGGTGAGGGCGGCGGGGATCCCCTGCTGGCCGCCGGACGTGTAGGGAAGGGCGGCTTCAGCCAGTTCCAGCGCCGCTGTTCCGCCAGCGGCCCCCGAGGGCCCCGGGCCCGCCGGGCTGTCGGCGCGTTCGAGGGGGGCGGCTCCGGCGTCGAGGAAGCGGGCGTGGATTAGGTCGGGCTGCAGGTACGCCGAGCCGATCGTGCCGAAGTCGCGCTCCGCGACCGTCACCTGGACCCTGGCAG
The DNA here is from genome assembly GCF_042898825.1 of Streptomyces sp. NPDC000345. NCBI lineage: Bacteria > Bacillati > Actinomycetota > Actinomycetes > Kitasatosporales > Streptomycetaceae > Streptomyces > Streptomyces sp. NPDC000345. The sequence continues at coordinate 160,689 of NZ_JBIAZE010000019.1, read as the reverse complement.
GGTCCTCGGTCGGCGCGAGCGTCAATGTGACGTCGGCGTCCAGGAGATCCAGGACTGCGGGATCGTCGCTGTCCACGATGGCGAGCACTGGTACGTGCAGCGTGCGCGCGAGAGTGGCCAGAACCTGGGAGGCGTCCGGGAGACGGTCCCCGGACAGCGGCAGGCGGGCGCTGTGGGCTGCCTGCAGGCGGTCCACGACCACGAGGGCCAGGCCCTCCATGTGCGGGGCGGTCTCCCTGATGTCCTCGGCGGTCAGGTCACTGCCGTCATCGATCATCAGGAGGTCGCCGGCCTGGACGAGCTGGCGGGCGACGTTCTGCTCATGCTCGGTAAGGCGGCCCTGCTTCAGACGCGCATATTCGCCGCCAGTCTCGGCGGAGATGATCCGGCGGAAGATGTCGTCCCGGTTCGGTCCCGAGGCCGCGTACAGGACCATGGCGTGGTCGACAAGCGCGGTCTTCCGTGCGGCCGCCAGACCCAGCAGGCTTCCGCCGACGCTTGGACGAGCTGCCACGAGCGTCAGCTTGCCCCGCTGCAGACCGCCTGTCGCGGTGTCCAGGCCCGGCAGCCCGAAGGTGGGACCGCCGGCAGGGCCGTCGGTGAGTACGGAACCGATGGCGTCGCCGAGCGTGGCGAGCCTGCGGGGCGTGCTGCCGCGGTCCTGGTTGCCTTGGCTGTTCACCGCACCTCCTGCGGTCGCCGCGCGCGGGTGCGCGGCCGTGTCGGACGAGAGGGCATCAGAAGAGGAGTCGGCGGGGAGCAGCACCGCGACCGGGGTGGTGTTTCGCAGGAGCACCTGCGGTTGGCCCTGGGCCGCCAGCGTGACGAGGTCACCGAAGTCCCTCTGCGCCGTACTCAGCACGTGAGCCGGGAAGGCATCGGTCTTCCTGGCTGCCGGGAACCGGTCCAGTGGCGCCAGCAGAGCGCGCACCTTGTGCTTGGTGATCACGGTGGTGCGCCCCTCTTCTTCGACGAGCTTCACCAGCGAGTACAGCTTGTTCCGCGCCGTGGTCGCGTTGATCGCGCCCTCTTCCTGTGGCGACTGGCTCACTCACCCTCCCTGAGATCTCAACTACCCATCATCGTAGCAGAATCCACCCCGTGAACTGGCAAAGTCACTATGTTCCTTAAGAATCTCACTCACTATTGGTGACTCTTTGGTGTGTGGGTTGACGAGTCGGGGTGCCGCAGCCGATCAGAAGCGGACAGCAGGAAGGCCGGGACCACCGGCCCCGGCCTCCGCTCCGCACCAACCGCAGACGATCACACCCGCCGAACCGGCGGACTCGGCCCCCGTCACCGACTCCTGCTCCCCGGGCTCGTCCTTGTACGCGACGTGTCCGCTGGCGGAGTGGGTGGTTCGAGGATCTGGTGGCCCACTCGCCGAGCCTGGGTCGAACACGGGCGTCCGACCCAGGTGCTGAGGCGTCCGTTTTCGCGGTACGGATGGCCGGTCTCGACGGTCGGCGATCCGCCGGCCGTCGTCGTCAAGCGGAGAGCAGGTCAGTCGATCAGCACGTCGAGATCACAGACGCTGCAGCGGCGCCCGCCTCCACCAGGGCGGAAAAGGTCCTCCAGATCTTCGATGGTGACGGGCCGATAGTCGGTCGGGGGCCGGGGGATGTGTCGTCGGCACAGGAGATGGACGGAGTCCTGCGAGAGGTAGCCCACGGCCTCGTCAGGTCCAGACGCTGCGCGGACGTGGATTTCGTGCGGGTCCGGTGCAGGGGTCGACGGGATGTGGGCGACGGCAGCGCCGATCGCTTTGACGCAGGAGACGCAGAGGACGGGGTCAAGGCGGCCGTACGTGCTCACGTCGGCCAGGTGCAGCTGCCACTGCTCGTAGGCGATGGTCTTGTGGCATGTCATGCAGCGGCTGTTGTAGGCCGGCTCGATGACGATGAGGGCGGATTCGGTCAAGACGATGCTTGAGTCGTCTTCCGGCTCAGCTCGCGCGTTCTCGCGCACGCGATTGAGCGCGTCGTGGTAGCCGATTCCCTCGGCCTGCTGCAGCTCCCGTGCCCGCTGCTGGGCAGTGTTGCGCTTGGTCACGATCGTCTCCATGAGACCGGCCTTTGCGCCCACGCCGTCGGCCGGTGGAGAAGAGGATCGGCCTGTTCTGGTGATCTGGATCCCGAAGGACCTTCTCCCGGAACTCACGCGGCGTGGGCACGCGACAGCGGGATGGGCGTTCAGTTCGCCTATGGGATCACGGTATCCGAAGGCGCTGACAGCGATGGGAGAACCGGGGTACGTCACGGGCTGTCAGGCACGTGTTTCCGGAACCTCTCGTGTGCGGACTGCTTGCTCGTCATGAGCGGCTGCGCGATTTCGTCCCAGGAGTAGTCCGCCGCCCTGGCTGCGCGCACGGCCTCCTTCTGCCATTCCCCGGCATGCATCTGGAGCCGGGTAGCCGCGTAGATGGCGAGGAGGGGCCGCTGCTCGTCGAGTTCCCCGCCCTCCCGCACGGGGACGCTGAGCGCCTGGACCGTCTCCTCCACCTCATCGAGCAATCGCCGGAGCCGCTCCGGCAGCGTGCGGGACAGGCTGACCTCGGCGTGCCGGACCCACTCCCGCTGCAGCCCCTCATCGCAGGCATCGGGGTCTGCGAAGTCCACCGGGCGGCGAGGCCCGCGCCAGCCGCAAGCGCAGACAACCCGGAGCGCCTGGGCGCGCCGCCGCCCTTCATTGCCGTCGTACTTGAAGGACCACGACCAGGACACGCGCCGCTTCCAGGTCTCTTCCGAGTCCTCGATGGTGTCGTGAGGTGCCTCCTCTCCGCCTGCAAGTACGGCAACGACCCAGGCTTCATGGGAGCCGTCATCGTCCGTGTGCAGCCAGCCCATACACCACTCCTCGACTCGACCACGACAGAATGCCGTCAGGGATCCCTGACGATATCAACATCGTCAGGAGAGCCTGACGAGAATGGGCAAGGTTTCGGCGATGTGCATCATGAGATGGACCAGCCGACCGGTACGACTCTGCCGACTAGTGCACGACGCCCAATCCGCGGGCCTCATGGTCAGCGTGGAAGGATCAGAGGCTCGCCCGTCATGGGGCTCTTGGCCCGATCCGGGTCGGTGAGCAGTTTCTGTGTCGCCCACTGCGCTTCCCAGCGTGCGGCGGTCTGGCTCGGAGAACGACCGCCCTTGTAGTACACCTTCGAGCCGTCCTCGCGTTCCCAGTCGAGCGACCATCGCCACGGACCGACGGGCGCAGCCGGGCTCCACAACGTGCGCCCGTCGAACGGCTCCGAGTCAACCTTGGCCCACACCAACAGGTCGGTCCCCGGCAGAGGAACCCGCGCGCTGGCACAGATGTGGTCGGCTCCGGAGGCCTGCCACAACAGAGCGGCGGGCAGCGAGTCCTCCGCCGACAGCTGTGCCGCCCACGCGATCAGGTCGGCGAGATCCCACACCAGAGCCAGCGTCAGCGCGGCACGCTGCAGCGGCGGCCAGCCACCGGGGGCTTCCAGCAACAGTACGTCCACGGCGTCGCCGATTCGGTCCTCGTTGAGCAGTTCCTCACGCAGAAACTCCTCCATCGACTCCGCCCGGGATTCACGGCCCCCGGCCGCCGTCTCCTCTACCAGATCCAGTGCCAGGGCGACCGTTTCGCGGCTCACCGACAGCGCGATCCCCAACTCCCGCAACTGCTCTGGCGCCAATTGCTCCAGGAGATTCTGCAGGCGGCCTGCCACCACCGTGTTCGCCTCGCCCAACTGGGGCAGCTCGACACGCAGCCCGGGAACGTCAACCGCCGCCGGATGCCCCCACACGTGGGCTGCCTTCCACAGCCTCATCAGCTGCCGGACGTCGTCCACGCCCTCTACCTGCTCGGCGATGTCCAGGGCCGCGTCGACGACGGCGAGGGCGGCCGTGTTCCGCTCGGCGCCGGGCCGGCCGGCGAACCGGCACAGCGCCGCCGACCGGCCGTCGACCGGACCCAGCACCAGGCCGGCATTCTCGAACCTCTGCGCCATTGGGTCTTCTCCCTTCCTCGTCACAGTCGGTCGGTGAACGCGCAGCGCGCGTGCACGGCGAGCAGGCGGGAAGAGGCAAGGGGCGCTGCAGGGGTCAGGTCGAGCGGCCCGTACAGCAGGGCCGATCCCCGATCGCGGGCGCACTCCAGCCACGCGGCCGACACCGGCTTCGGCTCCGAGGCGCTCCAGAGGATGACGTCGTACGCATCGGGGCGCCATTCACGCGGCTTGTCGGGCACGAGGGTGGCGTCCAGGAGCCGGACGATGCCCAGCAGGGTGCCGTTCGTCTCGTGGATCTTCAGCACCCACGCCGGATCTTCCGCGGGCAGTCCTTCGGGAATGTAGGGCTCCCACGCCAGGCGCTCGTGCAGGTCGGCGTAGCCGGCCTCGGGACTCTCCGGGTCCGGGACCAGCGCGACCGAGGCGACGTTGCCGGACCCGGTCAGCGTCATGTCGGCCCGGACGCCGTACCGGGCGGGGTGAGCGAGCCCCGAGAGGTCGAGCACCGTGCCGGGGTTGGCGTCCCCGGGGTCATTGTCCGAGGTGGTGAAGGTGAAGGGCGACGCGTTCCGCTGGCCGGTGGTCTGGCTGCGCATGAGTCCGGGGTGCTTGTGCCCGAAGAACGTCCACAGGTCCAGCGCGTCTTCCAGGAGCGCCGAACGCGCCTCGCGGTTCAGCGTCTCGACGCAGCGGACCATGCTGCGGCCGTCGCCCGGAGGCGACGACTTCACGGCCTGGAAGAACACCTGGGCGCCTTCGGAGGCAAGGGAACCCGCATCCGGCTCGTCGGCGGCGAGCAGGCTGTAGACGGATCCGGCCGTCACTGCGAGCACGATCGGGTCCTCGGCGAGGAGCTTCGCCGCCAGGGACTGCTGGCACGGCGCGCAGCGCTCGAGGCACGCGCCGATCAGCGCGGACGCGGTCCGCATGTCCGGCGCGGTGTCGACTCCCCAGCCGCCGGGGTTGCCAGGCTGGAGGTCCTGGTTCGACGGCCCGCTGTCGTGCTGGTGGAGGGTGCCGGCGTTGGCGGCGGCGTACGCGGCGCCCCGGGACCGGCTCGTGTTCCGCGCCCGGCTCTTGCGACCGTGGCTCTTGGACATGGCTCTCTCATTTCCCGCGCCCGGCCCCATGATCCGATGCGCGCGACGAAGAGCAGCATGCGGAAGGCTCAACGGCCGTACAGCCGTCAGATGTTGACGTACACCTCGCACTGATGCTGCACAGACCGGACCCTCGTATGAGGGGCCGCGGGCACCTTTGCCGTGGTGCGCCCTGGTCATGGGCCAGGGTGCGGGCTTGGGCCGATGCGTCGGCCGCTGCCCGCACCCTACCGCTGCGCGATCGGGGCGGGGAAGCAATGGCCCAAGCAGCACACAGCGTCTCGTTCCCGCCCATTGGGGGTCAGCGGATGCGAGAGTCCAGGTAGCCATTGATCCGCGCGACCTCATGGCGCATCAGTTCCGCCAGTTGCGGGCCTGCCCACAGTGCGAACGTCAAGGCGATCTCCCGGGCGTCCTCGACGGCGTGGTCCTGCCGGACGTAGTGCAGGTACGGTACGCCGATCCGGATCAGGCGCTGCCCGGCGGGCCCGTCCGGTCGAGTAGCCAGCTCATCCGCGACGACCGACATGATCTCCACGGCCGTGGGGCCGGCCGGGTGCGCGTGCATCTGGCTGTGGCACACCTGGTCGCCGAATTCGCGCAGCCACTGGTCGAGCCGGTCTCTGTCCTGGTTGAGCTGGCCGTAGAGGTAGCCGCACAGTTCGACCGCGAGCCATTCGGCCAGCAGCAGTGAGTCCTCCCGCAGGGTGTGGGCCGCGTGCCAGTTCTGCAGCACGGACGTCAGGTCGTTGTACATCTCCCGGTTGGGCGGTGGCGGTTCGTCTTCGCGGTGGTCGCGGCGGGTGGCGTGGTCGAGCGCGGCCGTCCTGATCAGCGAGAAGGCCGTGGTGCGCGGTTCGGGTCGGATGGTGGTCTCAGTCATCGCGAGCCTCCGGTGGATGGGTGTCACGGTGTCGGTCGTCGCCGTGTGGGCCGGCGTGGCGGCTGGTCGTCCTGCTTGGCCGTCACGGTGCCCGGTTCGTCGTCGTCACCGTCTGGCTGTCTGCCTCTTCTGGGTGGGGAGCGCTGCGAGCGGGGACCGGCGGCCCTTGGGCGTCGCGCGGACGGCTGTCCAGTCGATCCGGCGGCTTCGAGTGACGCGGTCCAGGTCGGCCTGGCGGTAGAGCAGGACGACGTCGTGCTTGTTCCACGAGGAGCGGGCGGTGGCTGCGTGGGTGAGGAGCCCGGCGCGGACAAGGTGGTCGAGGTCCGGCTCCCGGACGCCGAGGATCTTGGCGGCGGCGTCGCGCATGTGGAGTTGCCCGGCGGCAGAGGCGCGTTCGACCTTCCGGCGGTCCGTGAGGTTCTCCAAGGAGAGCCCGCAGTACAGGGGGTGGCCCTTGTGGTCGCCGACCACGGGGAGGTGGCCGCGGCGGGCGAGTTCGGCGGCGGTGCCGGAGTGCACGGTCATGTTGAAGCGTTCGGCGAGGTGTTCCTCGGCGCGGACGGCGCCGACGTCGGGCATCGCCCCGACGGCCTGCCGGATGGCGTCGATGTGGTTGAGGGCGTCGTCGAAGACGGCGGCGGACCAGCGGCCGCCGGCGACGTCGGGGCCGGGAATGAGTCCGAGGCGCTGGGCGCGGGCGAACTGCCACAGTGTCAGGCCGACGCGGTCGGGGAACTGCAGAGGGCCGTACGACGTGAGCGGCGCGGTGGTGGTCATGGCGGGGCCTCCGTCCGAGGGGCTGGGGGTAGGCGGATGGTTCGGGGCTGCGTCGGGGGCGTTGGGGCTGATCCGGTCGTGGTTCACCGGTAGGCCCCGTCCCACATCTCCTCGTCGGCCCACGCACCGTCGTCGTACTCGTCGAAGTCCGTCTCGTCGGCCCGGCGCTCGTCGTCCAGGGCGTCCAGGACCAGTTCGTCGTGCTTGTCGTCGTAGGGGTCGTACGGCTCACGGGCCTCGGCCGCCATGTCCGCCCAGTACGCCGCCTCCTGCTCGGCTTCCCAGTCGGCGCGCTCGGCCGGGGTCAGGGAGGCCAGCCAGGCTTCGTGCTGCGTCTGGCGGGCCTCGTCGGCGGCCTGGTGGTAGGCCTGCCAGATGTGCGCGGCAAGGCCGGGCTCGGGGGAACACCAGGACCAGGTGCCGTCGAGCAGGTGATGGCCGGCGGGGCGGGCGCAGCGGCCGCCGTCGATGGGGTGCGCGAGGCCGTTGCAGAGCAGGACGAGTTCCGTCGAGGGATGCGGCGTCGACGGGCGGGGCGCACGGCGCAGCTCGGCGAGGACGTCGGGGAAGCGCCGGCCTGTGGTGCGGGCGATCTGGCGGGCTTGGCGCTTGAGGTGGTCGGTGCCGGATTTGGTCACGGTCGTCTCCACAGCGGGACCCCACGCGTTCCCGCCGGACGTCGCGTGAATAGGGGCGCAGCCGGACAGACGGGTTCTTCGGGTGGTGCTGCGCGGGACCCGACCTCGGTCCTTGTCCGGCGGCGCTGCCCCGGTGCGGCGTGGGCGCGGGGGCAGCAGCGGAAACGGCGGTTCGCGGCATGCCGTTTACTACGGGATCTACCGTAGTGGGTGCCACTGACAACCCGGGTGCGACAGTGTTGAGCAGGCCTTTCACACCGGGAGGACGGTGAGCCGGTCCGCGATCCAGCCTGGGAGTTCCAGGATCGGGACGTCCCGGCTGATGACGTAGGGCGTGCCGTTCACGACGGATCCGGGGCCGATGAGATACCCGCCGCTGCGCCGGCCGGGACCGCGGACGTCGATGCCCTGCCCCAGCCCCGTCCGGCCCCCGGAGAGGCTGGCAATGGTGCAGTCGGCTGGGGCGCGGAAGTACAGGTGCAAGCCCCCGCTCGGGGTCCGCACCGTCAAGGTGTCGGGCCAGTCCTGGCCGATCCGGGCGGCGAGTGCTGCCAGCCCCGCCTGGCCGTCGCCCTCGACGTCCAGGTCCAGTCCGACCACGCGGGAGGCGCGGCAGCCGACGCCGATGTTGTCGCCCTCGCGCCACACGGCACGGACGCGGGAGAGCTCCGTCAGACAGCGGACATGCCACCCGCTCCCGGCCGGCCGCCGACCGCCGGGCGAGAGCGGGAACACCGCCAGCCCACGCCGGACCAGATCGACGGCCGCGGCCGTGGTCGAGGGCGGCTCAGCACACACAGTGGTACTCGTGGGTGGCGCCGCACTCGCAGCAGTGGAATCCGGTGCCGAAAAACCCGCACTCCTCACAGCTGTACTCCCGGGGCTCGTCCGGTTCGTCGATGCCCAACTCGTACATGTAGACCGGTAGTTGGAGGGCCTCGACGGCCGCCGCGTACGTCGTCACGTCGGCGTACTCGGTGAGGACCTGGCAGAGCTCGTCCCGGCGGGGATCGTCCAGGATGGCGACCGCGTCGTGGTGTCGGACGCCGAACGTCTCTTTGAGGTTGGCGAGTTCCTTCTTGCGGGCGTGGTGCTTCGGCATGGCGTTAACCCCTCCAGCGCCGCGGCGATCCCGTGACTCGCCGCGCAGGAAGCGTCGGCCGAAGAAACTGCGAAGAGAGGCTCGGCGCGGTGCACCTTCGGAGGAACGTCCGGTCACGGGCCGAACGAGTTCCGGGCCTTCGAGCCGGGCCCACGGTCTATCGACCGCCGCCTCATACGGTAATGGACGCCACTGACGTTGGGTGGGTGCTCGGGGAGGTGCCGCGCCGGATTGAAGCCAGACTCCGAAGTGGCTGCGCGCCGACGCCGACGGCCGAGGCCGTCACGGAGGCCATGGGTGCACAACACTGTCAGCGGGTCGAACTAGCATCCAGGGCATGAGCACTCCCTCCCCCTCAGCCGAGGACAAGCCGTTCGATCCGAAGGACTTCCCGAAGGACCTGCTCGCCGCTCAGCTCAGGCTCGCCGAGCTGTACGCCGCGCTCCACGCCCACCAGGCCCGACTTCCCTGGTCCCGTGAGGCGGACGACGGATGGCCGGACGAGGCGGAGCGGTGGCACCGTCGCGGGCGCCCGGAGACGACCGGCTGGGAGGCAGCCGACGCCGAGACGTACGACCAGCTATGGGAGGACCTCCGCAAGGCGGCCGCGGCCGTGCAGGGACACGACCACTGGAGCCGCTGCAAGCAGCATGGAGTCGCGGGCGCCGATCTGGTCGCCACCCGGCAGGCCCTCAAGAACGCCGAAGGCGCCGTCCCCGCGCCAAAGGAGAACGTACCCGCCCTCGACCAAGAGGACGTCGAGCGGGCCGCCTGACAATCCCCCGGGCCCGGGCCTGTCCGGCCGGGCCCGAGACCTCAGCGCAGCGCGCCGAATACGGTTCGCACCACTGAGGGAACGTCCGCGGGGTCGGATGCGAGTACGGCAACGGCTCCCAGTGTCAGTACCGACAGGGTGACCACTGATGTGCGGACCAGCGGCATCAAGTCCTCCGCACGGGCCCGGCGGATGCCCATCCATGACACGCCCCAGACCAACACGAGCGCGAACAGCACCACCAGCTTCATGTTCTTCCTTACGTCTGTCTGAGCCACGCGGACCGGCACGGTGCCGACGTTGCCCGTGCGGCGTTCGTTACAGACGGCGCTGTTGGTGCAGGTGAGGGGACTCGGCTCGTCGGCCCGTGCACTGCTCCGGAGCCGCCTTCCCGTCACCTCCTTCTCCCCGATGAAGAATTTCGGCGCCGGATGTAACGGAACGCCGGCGGGCGTCGTCGAGGTACCGGGCGAATCGCGCCCAGCCGCGAAGGCCTGGTCGCTGAACGGGCCGAGAACGACTACGGGAGCCGGAGACGTGAGCTATGAGGGGTCGAGCGCGAAGCCGCAGGACCAGGCGCCGCAGAGTTCGAGTCAGCTCCTCAAGAGCTACTTCCGGGAGAACTTCGGCCCGTGGGTGGGCTTCGTGCAGCGCCGCTTCTCCCTTCCCCGAGGGGACAGCGAAGACGTCGTCATGACGGCGTTTCGCGAGGCCGCCGCACAGGAGTGGGGGGAGGGCGAGGATGCGCTGGACCGGCTGGGTGCCTTCATAGGGGCCCGCGTGCAGTGGCGTGCGAAAGACCACTTGAAGTCGGAGGCGCGGCGCCTGCAGCACGAAGTCGCCTGCGATACCGCCGTCACCCAGGACCTGCCGGACAGCGGACTCGTACAACCGGAACAGTCGTTCGCTGAGCAGGAAGACCTCAAACGGGTCCACCTCGTGATCCAGCAGTTGAGTCCGCGGGACCGGAAGCACGCCTCCCTCGTTCTCGACGGGCTCACGCCGCAGGAGTGCGCACTCGAACTCGGCCTCACGGAGGTCAACGAACGGGTACGCCGGCATAGATGGATGAGCCGGGTCACCCAGATCGTCCAGCTGGACAGAGAGGAGCAGCGATGACGAACGAGCACCCGGACGCAGCCGAGAGCATGACCATGGCGGAGCTTTACTTCGGCGACGGTTCCCGGCCCGAGGAGACTGACTGCGGTCTCGCTGTCCTCAGGGAGTATCGCGCCTTCCGTGAGGGTTGCAATCCGTTCCCCTCGTACTCCGATGAGGAGCTGGAGGAGCGGTGGACTCAGGTTGCTTCGGTGATCGAGGGCGCGCACGGAGAAGAACCGCCCGGGGCCGACGAGCCGCCGGAGGGCGAGGCCCGTGAGGTACCGGAGGACGTGGAATCCGGGGACGCCCAGCCTGAGCGGGCCACTGCTGACGGGCGGGAGCCCGACGGGGTATTGGTCGGCGACGTGCACGAAGTCTGGTTCGTCCCCCGCGATGACACCGGTTGGCAGCAGCACCAGGAGACCTGGCACGAGCGGTTCGAGCTGGACCTTATGACGGCCGACGGATCCAGTGCGGCAGTTCTGGAAGCGCGGGCGCCTCGGGCAGGAAAAGCGGCGCGGCATCATTGGTTCCTGCAGCTCAAGTGCACAACCACCGTGACGGTGGCCGAGACTTCCTGGGACGAGGACAGGGTCACGCGAAGCTGGTTGCGGAAGCTGAAGAGGACTCGCCAGATGCGCGCCCCCGAGCCGGAACTCCTCTTCGTCGTCATGCTGCCGCCCTGCTCCCTGACGTTCCCCGCGACGGCACATCCCGCTCTCGCATGGAGCAGTCCCCCGCCGCTGGGCGGCGACACCGGTGCGGAGGGGAACATCCGGTTGCCGGTCCCGGCTGCCGTGCTGTGTGTGGCGCAACGGGAGGAGTCGAAGTGGTTCGAAGGCAGCGCGGACGCGGCGTTCCTGGCCGTGCCGGAACGCCTCTCCCCGGTGCGGGACCATCTGCCTGACTTGCGGGCCTACTGGCACTCGACGCTGCACCAAAGATTGCCGGAGAGACTTAAATTGCCGTGCCGGGAATGAATTGGCCACACACAATTGCCGGTTCATATTTCAGACGAGGAGTGAATCAACAAAAGACTGCAGAACTTTCCCCGTGCTCAGGCAGCACGGCCATTCCGCATGCCCACCGTGCCCGCGTCCATCAGTGTCGGGGGCGTCGGGGCCTCCGTGTACCTCCACACGAAGGAGCGCAGCACCGCAGGTCCGCCCATGGGCGCATGGGCACAGCGATTATGGCGGCCGCGGCTATCGCGGCGGTCTTGGTGTCGATCGGCTGGGCGGCCGTGCCGTCGGCTTTGACGGACCCGCCCGATGGCGGCTCCGTACCTACGTGTTCGTCCCTCTCCCACAGGTCGTGAAGAGCACCCTGCAGATCCCCTTGGGGCGGGGCCGGCGGTCATACCACCGCCGGCCCCGGCACCTCGGCTACTCAGCAGGACATGGGGGTGACCAAGACGGAGATGTTCGCGCTGGAGGAGCCCTCTTGGGGTTCGGGTCGCCTCACGCGCTGCGCAGCCTGGTGACCGTCACCACGGCGTGCCGGGTCGTCCCGGCGAGGACCTCGACCACCAGTCCGGGAGCGGTAGTGGTGTAGGTCTCCCCCGCTCGGGTGCGTGAACTGCGGGGCGGTCCGCTGGCAGCGAAGTGAACCGCGACCTGTGCGGCGAGCGGCGCCTTCAGGGACTGGGTGAGCGCGATTCGTCCGTCCGGGAGGCGGACCGCGAGTGCCCGTGGCCGCGCGGCCGGCCCGGTGTAGCCGACGACGTCGGCCTCCACGGTTTCGGCATGCCGGACCTTCTTCCAGATCCGGCCCGCCTTGTAGACGGAGGTGGCCCGTTTGGCGACGATGCCCTCGATGCCCTGCTCCGGGAGTTGCTGGTACCAGGTCATGGCGACCGAGGGGTCGTCGGTCATCGGTACCAGCTGGATCGGCGGCTGAACGTCGTACTCCCGAAGCAACTCGGCGAGTAGAGCACGGCGGTCGTCGTACCGGCGTGCTCGGACGTCTCCGTGTTCGGGGTGGAGCAGGATGTCCCAAGACACGAAGTGGGCGGGCAGGCCCTCGGCGAGACGGCGCGCCCGGGCCGGGGTCGACAGGGCGCGTGACTGCGCGGCCGCGAAGTCGATCCGCTCGTGGGTGTAGATCACGGCTTCGCCGTCGAGGACCACGCCTGGCGGGAGCATCTCGAAGGCCGCGAGGGCCAGGTCCATCCAGTTCGCGGTGACGTCGCGCCCGGAGCGGGCCTGGAGCCGGACGGTCTCTTCCTCGCGCCAGATGACGGTTCGGTGGCCGTCGAGCTTCATCTCGTACCGCCAGCCCGCCCCGACCGGCAAGGTCGGGACGAGCTCGGCGAGGGCGACGTCGACGGGGAAGTCCACATCATCAGACTCCGGCCGCCGCGCTGCCCGTGCATGCGGACGATCGCTACCTGAACAGCGGCACCACCGCCTTCACCGCCAGCGTGAGGGCGGTCTCCTGGGCGGCCAGCGCACCGCCGTAGGCGATCGCGACGTGCTCGACGGCCTTCACCGCGGCGCGCAGAACGCGGGCTTAGTGCGCGGTGAGCTCGTCGCCGGCGTCGACCGCGAGCGCGGTGAGGGCGATCACCGCGAGCGCGACGAGCGCCGCGAGCGGCACGAGGCGAGGTGTGGCATGCGCGCCTTTCCGGGCCGGACGGTCGCCGACCTCACCCCTTCCGGGCCAACAGTCGCCATCTGCCGATGGACGAACCCGAAGTGAGACGCACATCACAGGCGCGTATCTCGGGCCCACTGAATCAAGGCCGTCCCGCTTCTTGCGGCCGCCGTACGGCTGGGACAGCATCGAAACACTCTTTCGCACGCTTGTGCGATTTCGAGTTATGGTGGATACCTGGAGAGGACGCAGGTCAGGGAGGGGCAGCGAACGACAGGAGGTGCAAGCCGTGGATTTACTCATCTGCGAGTCGCCTCCGGCTACAGCGCTCGCTACGGCGCCTCCCTCCCCGGCGCTCTCGTGCAGCGCGCTGCCGAGCGCGGGATGACGACGCTCGCGCTGACCGACCGGGACACCGTCGCGGGCACGGTCCGCTTCGCTACCGCCGCCGCGGCCGCCGGTATCCGGCCCGTCTTCGGTGTCGATGTCGCCGTCGCCTCCCTCGCCCCGCAGGACCCGACCGCCGGCCGGTTGCGTACGCCTGTGCGCGGCGGCGCGCATGTGATCGAGCCGCCGTTGCGGATCACGCTGCTCGCGCAGAACGCGGCCGGGTGGGCGCGGCTGTGTCGCCTGGTCTCCGCTGCACACGCCGAGGTCGACGGCGCGGCGCCGGTCGTGTCCTGGCTCACCCTGCGCGCGTATGCCGACCAGGACCTGGTGGTGTTGCTCGGCCCGGCCTCCGAACCGGTGCGGGCCCTGTCCGCCGGCCGCCCCGACGTCGCCGAGCAGCTGCTCGCGCCGTGGCGGGAGCTGGCCGGAGAGCGGCTGCGGATGGAAGCCGTGTACCTGGGACGGCAGGGTACTGGCGCGGGCTCGCTGCGGTTGGCCGCGCGCACCGTGGGACTGGCCGACCAGCTCGGCGTCCGTACGGTGCTGACGAACGCGGTCCGCTACGCCGACCCCGACCAGCACCGGCTGGCAGACGTTCTCGACGCGGCCCGGTTGCTGCGGCCCGTCGACCGACGGCACCTGGATGGCGGCGAACGCTGGTTGAAGGCCCCGGACGCCATGGCGGCGGCCGCCGACCGCATCGCCCAGGCCGTCGGCAACGGCCCCGCCCGGGCGATCCGTCTGCTGGCCGAGACCGAGGCCACCGGCCAGTCCTGCACCCTCACCCCGGCCGATCTCGGGCTCGGGCGGCCCCACTTCCCCGAACCCTCCGTTGTCGGCGCCGGCCCCGAGCGCGGCTCGGCCATGCGGCTGCTGCGGCAGCGGTGTGAGACCGGGATGGTCGCCCGGGGCCTGGGCAGGGACGAGCCTGCCGTACGGCAGCTCCGCTACGAGCTGGAGGTCATCGGACGGTTGGGCTTTGAGGGGTACTTCCTGGCTGTGGCCCAGGTGGTCGCGGACACTCGGGCGCTGGGGATCCGGGTCGCCGCGCGTGGCTCCGGCGCCGGCTCCATGGTCAACCACGCGCTGTTCGTCGCCACGGCCAACCCTCTTGAGCACCGGCTGCTGTTCGAGCGGTTCCTCAGCGAGCGGCGTACGTCGTTGCCGGACATCGACCTCGATGTGGAGTCCGAGCGGCGCCTGGAGGTGTACGACGCGATCATCGAGCGGTTCGGGCGGGAGCGGACCGCGGTCACCGGCATGCCCGAGACCTACCGGGCCCGGCACGCCCTGCGGGATACCGGCCTTGCCCTGGGGATTCCGCCGCAGGTCGTCGGCGAGATCGCCAAGAGCTTTCCGCACGTTCGGGCCCGGGACATCCGCGGCGCCCTGGCCGAGCTGCCAGAGCTGCGGCAACTCGCCTCCCAGGCGGGCAAGTTCGGGCCGCTGTGGGAGCTCGCCGAAGGGCTGGACGCGCTGCCCCGCGGCTACGCGATGCACCCGTGCGGAGTGATCCTGTCGAACGCGTCGCTGCTGGACCGGCTGCCGGTGCAGCCGACCCCGGCCGGCTACCCGATGGTGCAGGCCGACAAGGAGGACGTCGAAGATCTCGGCCTTTTGAAGCTCGATGTCCTGGGCGTGCGCATGCAGTCCGCGATGGCCTACGCGGTCGCCGAGATCCGCCGCACGACCGGACGCCTCCTCGATCTCGACAACCCCGACCACGTCGACCTCAACGACCAGCAGGCCTTCGAGATGATCCGGGCCTCGGACACCGTCGGGCTCTTCCAGCTCGAAAGCCCTGGTCAGCAGGACCTGGTGGGCCGCCTGCAGCCCCGGCACATGCAGGACGTCGTCGCCGACATCAGCCTCTTCCGCCCCGGCCCCGTATCCGGGGGCATGCCCGCCTTGTACATCGCCGCCCGGCACGGCGCCGCCCCCACGTACCCACACCCCGACCTGGAGCCGGTGCTCAACGACACCTACGGCGTGGTCATCTGGCACGAGCAGATCATCGTCATCCTCACGACGATGACCGGCTGCGACCGTGCCGCCGGCGACGTCGCCCGCCGCGCCCTGGCCGACCCCGACCGGCTGCCGAAGGTCGAGGAATGGTTCCGTCGCACCGCCGGGCAGCGCGGCTACCCCAAGGACGTGCTCGACGAGGTGTGGGAGACCGTCTCCTCCTTCGGCGCCTACGGCTTCTGCCGCGCCCACGCGGTGGCCTTCGCCGTCCCCGCGCTGCAGTCCGCCTATTTGAAGGCACACTTCCCGGCGTATCTGTACGCGGGCCTGCTGGAGCACGATCCGGGCATGTGGCCGCGCCGGGTCATCGTCGCCGACGCCCGACGCCACGGCGTCCCGGTGCTGCCCGTCGACGTCAACCACTCCCGCGCCCAGCACAGCGTGGAGGAGACCGGGCAGGGCTGGGGGGTACGCCTGGCGTTCTCCACGGTCAAGGGCATCACCGAGGCGGAGACCGCCCGCTTGGTGGCCGGCCAGCCCTACACCGGCCTGCAGGATCTGTGGCTGCGCGCCCGCCCGTCCCTGCCGCTCGCCCAGCGCCTGATCCGCATCGGCGCCCTCGACGCCCTCTCCCCCGGCCTGACCCGCCGGGACCTGCTGCTGCAGGCCACCGAACTGCACCGACAGTCCCGCAACCGCACGGCCACCGACGGGCAGCTGCCGCTGGGCGGCGAACTGGTGACCGCCGCCCCGAGCGGCCTGCCGGAGATGACCAGCCGCGACAAGCTCGGCGCCGAACTCGACACCCTCTCCATCGACGTGAGCCAGCATCTGATGGAGCACCACCACCGGCTGCTGCGCGAGCTCGGCGCGACCGACGCCGCCCACCTGCGCGGCATGGTGCCCGGGCAGAAGGTCCTCGTTGCCGGAGTGCGGGCCTCCACGCAGACGCCGCCCATCCCGTCTGGCAAGCGGATCATCTTCTGCACGCTGGAGGACGGCTCCGGACTGGTCGACATCGCCTTCTTCGAGGACTCCCACGAGCACGTCGCGCACACCGTGTTCCACTCCGGTCTGCTGCTGGTCCGCGGCACAGTTGAGGCCCGCGGCCCGCGCCGCACCGTCGTCGGCGAGATGGCCTGGGACCTGGACGAGGTGGCCGCTGCCCGCCGCGACCACGGCCCCCAGGCCGCCCTCGACCTCCTCGGCCGCACCAGCCCAGCCCCCACCCCAGCCCAGCCCGCCGCCCCGCAGCGCACGCTCGCCGACGGCACCGCCGGGGCCCGCCTGCACCCGTACGCCGACCTCCAGCCCGCCGGCACCCGCTCGGCAGACCTGCGCCGCCTCGGCCACCGGAGTCAGGGAAGTGCCGGGTGATCGCTATGGGTCGTCGCATCCTTCACCTGCGGTTCGGCCTCCCGGCCGGCTACGACGCCGAACTCCCCGAGCGGCTCCGCCGCCTCTTGGAGGACATCACACCGCGTGTGCAGATGATCGAGCCGGACATGGCTGTGCTGGACCTGACCGGGGCGATTCCGTACTGGAAACGGGACGCCCGCGGCCTGACCGAGCTGGTCCAGCTGCGCGCGCTCGCCCACTTCGGTCTACACAGCTCGGCGGGTTGCGCCCCCAACCGGATGCTCGCCGCCATGGCCTGCGCCCTCACCCCACCTGGGCAGCGCACCGTCATCGACGACTCCCCCGAAGCGATCGCCGACTTCCTGCGCCCGCGCCCGGTCCGGGAGCTGCCCGGTGTGGGCGTGCGGACCGCCGCGACGCTCGGCGAGTACGGCCTGCACACAGTCGGCGATGTTGTCCAAGTCCCCCAGCTCACGCTGCAACGTCTGCTCGGCGCCCGGGCTGGCCGTGCCCTCCACGAGCACGCCCAGGGCCGCGACACCGCCATCGTCGACCCCACCCCGGCCCCGGCGAGCATCAGCACCGAGCACCGCTTCGTCCGCGACGAACTCGACCCGACCCAGCACCGTCGCGCCCTGCTCGCCCTCGCCGACGACCTCGGCGCCCGCCTCCGCACCTCCGGCCAGATCGCGAGCGGCCTGACCTGCACCATCCACTACGCCGACCAGAGCTCCACCCGCCGCAGCCGTGTCCTGTCCGAAGCGACTCAGCACACCGTGCTCCTGGCCCGCGCGGCGTACGCGGTCTACGAATCCCTCGGGCTCCAGCGCGCCCGGGTCCGCAGCATCGCGCTGCGCGCAGACGCCCTTCGGCCCGTCGACCTGGCCACCCGGCAGCTCACCCTCGACGCGAGTGACGACAAGCCCCTCGCGATCGAAGCCGTCTCCGATCGCGCCCGCGCCCGCTTCGGGCACCAAGTGCTCTACCCCGCCGCCCTCGCCATCGGCTCACGTCGCTCCTCAGCTCGGCACCGGGCCCAAGGCAGTCGTCCCGAAGGACCGCGTGCGACATAAGCGCGACAGCGTCAGGCAACGGTAGGCACCCCCCTGCCGAGGAGCGGCGATGACTCAGGACAGCTATCGGGACCTGCTTGTCCCGGATGACAGCGGACGGCCGGTACGCGAGGAAGTCGCCCGGCTGATCTATGCCTTCGACGCGATCGCGGACGAGCGTCGCACCCGCGCGGGCTACCTCCAGGCGGCGGACAACGCGCTCGAGATCCTCAGCCGGCGCGGGCTCCTCAAGCCAGAGGCAGCTTACCGAGCGGCCGACCGCGCTCGGTCTGAGCCTCCAGCAGAGCGGCCACGTCCGGAGTCCTCGTGAAGACGGGGCCGTTCCAGTGTGCCGGGACCGCCACGGGCGCGAGGTCCACCGTGGTGCCGTGGACGCGTGCGGCGTCGAAGAGGGTCTGCAGCATCTGCACGCCCGCCAGGTCGAGCGCGCCAAGCCGGGCGTGCCACGTCTGCGTCTCCGGCTCGTACGCGGCGATCTCGCGGAGCTTGTCGAGTTGCTTCTGCCACTGGGCATCGGCGGCCGGCGCTGTCTGGATGGTGGCCTCCAACACCCATGCGTTGTCACGGAAGTTCGGCGAAGTGGTCATGTAAGGGACGGTAGACGTCGGCACTGACACTCGCCCGGTCGGGTGAATCCGGAGCCTGCAGAGAACCCCGGCGGGCACGAAGACGTACTGACAGGCGTGGAACCGATCCAAGAAGTGCACCTGTCCGAACCCGGCCTGCTCGTCATCGACGTGGCGGGTATCGACGACGCTACCGTCCTCGCCTTCCAGGCCGCGATCGCCCGGACCTGGGGAACCGCGCCCGCCGAATGCACCACCCGAGATGCCGGCCAGCCGGGTGTGCGGCTGCGGATGTACACCGATCTGCGGCAGGTCCTCGAGGAGGCTTCCCCGCCCGAGCGGGTGTCGGCGGGGACATAGTGAGGCGTGGTCCGTCACCACGGGGGGAGTGACGGACCCGCCCGGGTCCACGGTGCCACACCAGTCCCAGGTGCGCGGGGTCTCCGGGTGAAGTCGCCGCGGGTCAACTCGACGTCGGGCGAGCGGGGGTCGTTACGTGCGGGCCTTCAGTAGGGCGAGGACGGCGGCCGTGTACGCGCGGGATCGGTCCCAGACGGCGAAGTAGTCGGTGTGCAGTTGGTCGAACTCTTCGTCCCGGCCGGGCTGGACGCGCATGCCGCTGCCGCGGCCAAGGACAGGCCGCGGATCGGTGGCAGCGATCGCCCTCCGAAGGCCGTGCCGTCGGGGATGTACGCCTCGTACAGGCTGTCCCGTTTGCGGTAGCCCACCCGGCTGGCCTGCAGCAGCCGTGCCTGCTTGGCGACCTCCTGCACCAGCGGGTCGTCCGGGCTGCCGAGTCGGAAAAGGCTATCGGTTCGTCCGTACCCCGCTCGGCGTCGTGGCAGGCCGGGCCGGGCTGTTCAGAGAAGGCGGAGGACGCCGACAACCTTGCCGAGGATCCGCGCCTCGTCGCCGGGGATCGGCTGATACGACGCATTGCGCGGCATGAGCCACACCCGCCCGTCCTGTCGGCGCAGCACTTTCACCGTGGCTTCGTCGTCCAGGAGCGCGGCGACGATGTCGCCGTGGTCGGCGCTGTCCTGCCGCTTGACGGTGACGATGTCGCCGTCGCAGATCGCCGCGTCAATCATGGAGTCGCCGGACACAGTGAGGGCGAACAGGTCGCCGTCGCCCACGACCTGGCGGGGCAGGGAGTAGACGTCCTCGACCATCTCCGTGGCGAGCAGGGGTGCGCCGGCGGCGATCCGGCCGACGAGCGGCACGTCGACGGGCGTCTCGCTCCGGTCTCCCAGATCGGGCGCCCACGAGGGCCGCACCCGGTAGGCACGGGGACGGTGCGGATCACGGTAGAGGACACCCTTGCGTTCCAGCGCCATCAGCTGGTGGGCAACCGAGGATGTGCTCGCGAGATGCACGGTCTGGCCGATCTCCCGCATTGACGGCGGGTAGCCCTGTCGGCGGACCGCCTCCGTGATACAGCGGACGATCGCCGCCTGGCGGCTCGTCAGCTCCCCCTCGGCAGTCCGGATACCCGGAGGACGACCTCGGCGTGCGGGCGCGGCGTTCTCCATCCGGGGCACCTCCGTACAAGATCTCGCAGAGCGCGACCATAACCCGCCATCCCTCGTAAAAGGAACACTGTTTACGACGTCCTCGGAGAAGAAGGTGCAGGTCTGCGCTTCGAGCATCTCCAGCTCGACACACCGACCCGACGCGTCAAGGGGCAGCGGTCCCCCACTTCGCCCCACTTCCATGAGCGCAGCCCAGGGCCACTAAGCGGGGCGTACCGGACTTCCGGGGCTGGGGGCCGAAGGCGTAAAGCACCCCAATCCGGGGCTCCGGCGGGCTGTTCCCCACTTCACCCCACTTACGGCAGAGGCCTCTGCTCGCGCAGCCCCAGGTGCTTCGATCACTTCACGTAGACGAAACGCGGGTTCTCGCGCATCGCGTGCACCGTTCACAAGGTTCATGCCCGACGGGGCTCGTGACCGAGGCGGTGTCGGCGTTCCATCGGAGTACCGGCACAGAAGGGAGGACAGAGGTCCTGGGCGCTCCGGACGACCATGGTGCCGGGGCGTATGTCAACGCCGAACCGCGGCCGTTGCTTGGCCACTTCATGGCCATCTCGGCGAAGCGTGGCCACTTCGCGGCCACGTTCAGAGAGCTGCCCCGCACGCGAAACGACCGTGCTTCGATGACGGCGCGCTTAACGATCTTTAACGGCGTTAGCGGAGTCCGACGCCCGAAGGGGGGTGTTGGCGCGCAGCGCGCTCGGCTTCGATCGGAGAAATGCCGGCGCGCGCACCGGTCCGAACTGCACCACACGATCTCCCGAGGGGAAGCCGGGCTGGACAGCCCGTCACGCCGGTCCGGCCGGCTTCTCCCCGGGTCACAGAAGAACCCCGGAACTGGAGGAGTACATCCCCGTGACTCAGACCGACCGTAGCGCCTCGGCGCCTTCATCGACCATGGCGAAGGCGCTCACCTGGATCAGCGCGTTATCCGTGCTGGGCACGATCATCGCCGTCATCGTGCTCACTCTCAGCGGCAACAGCGACTACCTAGCACCCGTGATCGGACTCGGAGCCGCGGCGGCCGCCACTGGCGGAACGGTCCAGGTCCGTATCCACGTCCGCCGCTGAACTCTGCTTTGCCCTGTGCAAGACCCGGCGCCGGGTCCGCCCTCGGGGGAAGGGGCATGGCCCGGCGCCGGGAGCTGGTTTCCCGCTGTGCCGCTGGCCGGACGGCAGGGCGTGTTCAGCTGTAGCCGCGCAGTACAACCGCCTTCTGGCTCCGGCTCAGCGAGTACGTCCGGCGGAATGCCCATCCGGAACTCAGAGCCTGGATTTCGTCTTCGGTGAAGCCCCGGTGGAAGGGATCGGCGTCCGGCTTCCTGCTTACGCCGGGCTGGTCGACGTACACGAGCGCGTAGAAGGTGCCGGAGGGAAGCAGCCAGCGTCCGACGTCCGTCAGCAGCCGCTCGTACTGGAGATACGGGAGCGCGTAGCGGCAAGTCACGAGGTCGACGCTGCCCGGACGCAGGTTGTGGTGAATGGGATCGCCGTCGATATCCCAGTACGTGTACGCAACGTTGGGCGCCCCGGCCGCTGCGGCCTGGCGGAGGGCTTCGGCGGAGAAGTCGAAGCCGTGTGTGTTCAGCCCCCAGGCGGCGAGCTGCCGAGTCCACTGGCCGTTGCCGCACGCGAGGTCCACGGCTGACGTTCCGGGGCTCGGGGCGACGTGGTTGTAGAAGAGCTGGGCTTCCTTGTGGCTGACCATGGTGGGCCAGCCGGTCTGGTACCAGTGGTCCCACTGCTCGGGCGACAGGCGCACTCCGTTTGGGCTGCCGGTTTCATGTCCTGCCGCATCGGCGGAGGACTGCGAGCGGGTCACAGTGACACCTCGCCCGGCAGCAGCTGAGCCCGGACCGTCTTGAAGCGGGCGTCCTCGGACATGAAGCAGCTGAGCCTCGCGCCCAGGAGGCGTGCGTACTTCAGCCCCCTTCCCTTCTCGCCATCGCGGGCGGCGTCGCTGAGCGGGACGTCCGGGCGCGGGTCCTGCACGTCGATCACCAGCGCATCGTCCTCGGCCACGGCCAGGCGTACGGCCATGCGCGTCGGCGCCTCGTCGGGCTGGGCGTGCACGACGGCGTTGTGCGCGAGCCGGGACAGCACCTCGATCGCGGTGGCGATGTCACCGGGCCATCCCAGCAGCGTAAGGAACATGCGGGCATGGTCCCGGAGTTGGCGCAGGCTCGCCGGGGCCATGGCGTAGGAACGGGACCATTCCCGGTCGACAGGCGCGGTGAGGACGACCTCCGGGCCGCCGGAGGCCTCGGTGACGGGCGGGAGCGTTTCGTGGTGTCCGGCGTGGGGGTAGGCGGCGAACGCCGGGAGGCTCAGCAGCCACTCGCGAAGTTCTCGCTGCTCTGCAGGGGTGGTGGCTACCTCGTGCTCGGCCGGTACGACCAGGCCGGCTGCCTCGCCGGTGGCCAGGAGCCATTCGACGGTGCGCCAACCGGTGCGCTGTCGGGCCGGGATGTGCAGGGGTGCCAGGTCGTATGCCTCGTGCGCGACGGTCCACCCCTGCTGTTCGGCGAAGTTGCGCAGGGTCGCGAGCGTCTGAACGGCGATCCGGGAGTTGATGCTGGTCGTGTACAGCACGACGTCCGCACCGGCCGGGGCGTCCGCAGCCGGTGTGCGGGGCGGGCCGGCAGTGATGGGTGTCGGATGGGTCATGCCGTCAGCTCCAGGGCCTTCGAGGTGATCGTTCGGCGCGATGCAGCTGACGGAGGCGGGGCGCCGTGTAGGCGGGGAAGCTCACGGGGCTTCCCTTCCGGCGCCGGCCGTCTCGATCTCGGCCCAGATGACGGAAGTGCCGTCGTGCTGGGTGTGTCCGAAGCGGTCGGCGGTTCGCGTCAGGAAGGCGAGCACGTGGACGTGGACCGCTTCGCTGAGCGCGGCGGGGACCGGTGCCGAGATACGGAGACCGGTGTCGGTGGCTTCGGTCCGGACGGCCTCGGGATCGTCGTCGTCCAGAGGTATGCCGAGCGCGGTGCTGAGCATGGAGGCGATCGCGGTGGCCCTGGTCGTCGGCGAGCTCACGGATCTCCCCTGTACACGCGTGATCACGTAACGTATATCTGATGCATTAGCTTGAACCTGATGCATTAACTTGTCAATCGAGAGCCGTGAACCGGCACCGAGAGCAGCCGCCGACCAGTACGGAGTCCGCGCATGGGCAACGCCGAGCCGCCGCCGCACCAGGTGGTCGCAAGCGACCTGCGGCGTCGACTCGCGCAGGGCGAGTGGGAGGTGGGCGCGAGGCTGCCCTCCCGCGCACAGCTCGCCCAGCACTACGGCGTGGGCCCCAACGTGCTGCAGAAGGCCATGGAGCGCCTCATTGTCGAAGGGCTCCTTGAGGGCCGTGCGGGGTCAGGAACCTACGTGGCCCCGCCACGCGAGCGGCGCCGGATGATCCGCTCCCGGCACCGCGAACGCCGCGGCGGCAGCCCCTTCCGCGCCGACATGTACGAGGTCGGCAGCAACGGAACCTGGGAGTCAGCCTCCGAGGCCCGCGCGCCCGCCCCGGAGCGCATCGCCCGGCGCCTTGGCATCGAGCCCGGTGACCCGACCGTGCGCACGGCGTACGAGTTCCTCGCCGACGGCAAGCCCGCCCAGCTCTCCGTCAGTTGGGAGCCCATGGCCATCACCGGCGACACACCCATCCTGCTTCCCGAGATGGGCCCCCTCGCCGGCAAGGGCGTGGTCGAGCGGATGCGCTCCATCGGCGTCGACATCGAAACCTGGCTGGAGATCCCGCGGCCCGCCCGCGCTACCCCCGAGCAGGCCGACTTGCTCGGTCTTAACGCCGGCGACCTGGTCCTGGCGATCGAGCGGACGTACTTCGCCAGCGACGGCCGCGCCGTGGAAACCGCCGACATCGTCGTCCCTGACCGCAGCTGGGAAGTGGCCTACGAGTTCGCCGTCGATCCGCCCCAGTCCGGCTGACCGTCCGCCACCAGGCCTCAGAGCGGCGATCGCTGCCGTCGGTCCTGCGTA
Organism: Streptomyces sp. NPDC000345; assembly: GCF_042898825.1. Classification (NCBI taxonomy): domain Bacteria; kingdom Bacillati; phylum Actinomycetota; class Actinomycetes; order Kitasatosporales; family Streptomycetaceae; genus Streptomyces; species Streptomyces sp. NPDC000345. Next base: position 136,855 of record NZ_JBIAZE010000019.1, on the reverse strand, counting down.
CGGAGATCACGGCTCAGTCGGACCGGGTTCCCGGGTTGTCCCGGCCTGCCGCGCCCTGGACGCGCGGGCCCGCAGTGCGCTCGCACCCCAGCGGACGACCGTGACCGCGACGGTGGCGGCGATGCTCCCGAGGAACTCCGGCACTGCGTTGGAGAGCAGGCTCACCCCAGCACCTCCTGCGCCCCGACTACGGCTGGACGGTGTACAGCGGTGAACGCGCGTGCGGCAGAGCACCGTTCGGTGTACCGGGTGCCGAGCCGCTTGAGCTTGCGTCGCACGCGCTGCCCCGCCTCCGGCGCCAGGCCCAACGCGGCCGCACTCTCCGCCCAACTCCCTCCGGCATAGGCCCAATCCAGGGCAAGAGCGGCCTCCGCCGGCTGCAAGCCACGCAGCACCGCGGCGATCCGGTGGTCAGAGAACCTGGCGAACTCGGCCTCCAAGTCGTCGTGCGCGCGGATGGGCCGACGAGGCTGGGTTCTCTGTGGCGGTAAGGCGTTGGGCAGGGTGGCGTGTCTCCTCAGGTCGCTGTCGAAGCGTTCGCCTGTTAATGGCTGCCTGGGACACCCGAACCGGCAATAAATCTTGAACGTGCAGCTGTGATGCGCGCCACGTCGTGCTTCTGGGACGTCTGTGCCCACCACACGTGGCCACTGCGTGGCGGACGGCTCTTGCCGACGGATTGACTTCGCAGGTGGGGCCCTGCGGAGGCTCGTCATTGGCGGCCAGGCGCCAAAGGGTCCCGGCGACTGGCCTGGGGAGGAGATACCCGGTGCGCCCGATGCCGCGTCTGGGTCGGTGCAGCTCTATGACCGGTCGGTGAGGTCCACGGTGTCGTCGATGCGGAACTCGACGCCAGTGGTCTGACCGGCCGGGGCATCGGGGTCGACCCGGGCAGCGAAGTCAGCGAACTTGCTGTACAGGGTGCGGCACCGGGCCGCGCGCGGCAGGGACTGCGCCGTCGATGCCCCCTCGCGCAGCGCCTCCAGGATGCGCACCAGGTTGTGCCCAGACAGGACCACCTTCTGCATTCCGGACCCGTCTTTGTCCTTGGTGATGCGGCCCTCGGGCAGGTTCGGGGCCACGATCCACCGGTGTCCGACCCACGCGGTGTTCGGGCCGCGCGTGTCGTTCTGGTCGTGGGTGCTCGTGATCCAGCACGGCTTCCACCGGCCGAATGCCTCGGTGGCGACGAACGTCCACGTGTCCTCGTGGCAGACCAGGGTCAGATACGAGACACCTGCGGCGGCTTTCATCGCCGCGCCGTGTTCGTCGGCTCCCACCGCGTTGGCGGCGATCGCCTTCTGGGTGGCTGCGCGGTCTTCCTCGCGCCACCGCTTCTCCTGCTCCCACTTCTCCAGCTCGATGCGCCGTTTGAGTTCCTGATTGGCCTTGAACTCCTCCAGCCATGCCTTGAGCACGAGCGTCCCCTCCTAGTAACACCTGATCAGAGTCCTAGGAGTATGCCGGGCAGCCTCATTGAACCGACAGGACGCCTTCAGCCGATCACTCAAGCGTGCTCCGGCCATCACGCGGAGACGGGCCGCCCACCTGCAGCAACGCGACAGCAACGGTTGGCGAGGGAGCCGAATCAGCAGATGCGTCAGAACAGGGTGTCTTGGTCCGGCTCCTGGTGGGGCAGCGGTCCGACATCCTCGCCCCTCCACTTCGCCTCCAAATGCTTGCGCCAGCCCGGTGGTGGAGGCCAGGGAACCCCCCACTCCGCAAGCTGCTTTCTCGTCCAGCCCCCGTCGGGTGTCTGCGCTGCGGCCACCTCGTCTGGGGAGGGCACAAAGTCGACCATGAGGCGATGCTGCCCCACGCGACCAAGGAATCGCATCTTCCATGGGCCACGAGTTCGGCAGGCGGGGGAACTCTGCTGCGCCCTTCGCTCTCAGCCTGCCAGGATGACGGGACGCTCCGGGTGCCGGCCGTCCGCCACTGCGGCGATCAGGTCGGCAAGCCCCGCGGGGTAGACGGTCTCTCGCGTGCTGCGGAGCTCGCCCAGCGTCCACCAGCGGTGAGTCTGGATGTTGTCGCGTTGAGTGGCTTGGTCCACGTGGACGTCGGCCGGGGAGGCGTGGGCGAGGAAGTACCTCTCCACTTGTCGGACTTCGCGTTCCCCGACCAGCTGTTCCGTGCTGCGTTGAGCGAGTTGCATGCCCAGTTGGACAGACGTCGGGCTGATGCCGAGTTCTTCGCTCAGTTCGCGCAGCGTCGCGGCGGCATGGGTTTCGCCTTCCTCGAGAGATCCGCCGGGTGTGGCCCAGTAACCCCCGTGCTCGGCGTAGCGCAGCAGCAGGACGCGATGGTCGGCGTCGAGGAGGACGGCGCGGGCGGCTTCCCGTAGTGGCAAGGACGCATTCACGCCGTCAGTCTGGCAGCGCACGGCACACGTGCCGATCAGGGGCGAGCGCGTCTGATCGGCGAGCCACAGGCCGGGCCCTCCGCGACCGCACGACAGGCCCGCCAGGGCCTGCCGCGGGTGCAGGCCGCGCGGTGGAGTCGTCATGCCGTTCTGTGGTTCAGAGGGGCAGTTCCGACTGCTCAAGGCCGCCGATGAAGGCGTCGTAGGCGCTGGTGGTGAAGAGCAGCGGTTGCTGGTCGAGGTTCTTGGAGTCGCGGAAGCAGACGAGTTGCGGCAGGAAGGCAATCTCCACGCAGTTGGTGCCGCCGCTGCTGCGGCTGCTCTTGACCCAGGTTGCGGTGTTGATCTGCTCCAGAAGCCCTGCGTGGTCGATGCGGGTCTTGCCGTTCATGCGAGGTCCTTGGCGATTGAAGTGAGCAGGCTGACGGAGGCTTGGCGGGTCTGGGCTTCGGTTTTCAGAAGGTCGCCCGTGGTGCGGTACTGCTCGACGCTGTCGGCCTGGTTCATGTGGAGCGAGGCCCGCATGGATTCGATGACGATGACGTCGGGGCCGGCCGGGAAGGTGAGGTGGAGGAACGGGCCGTCCATCCCGGCGTGGGCGCCGGCGCTGAACGGCAGGACCTGAACGGTGACGTTCGGCTCGTCTGCGGCCAGCGCGGCCAGGTGCTGGAGCTGTTCCCGCATGACGGGACGCCCCCCGACCTCTTGCCGCAACACGCCTTCGGGGATGACGGCCCAGAACCTGAGCGGCGGCGTGCGGGCGGCCATCTTCGCCTGGTGCTCCATACGCAGGTCGACGAAGTGGTCGATGTCTTTGGTGGTTTTCCAGGCCCGGCTCGCTTCGACGACTGCTCGGGCGTAGGACCGGGTCTGCAGTAGCCCGGGTACGGCGTTGGGGTTCCAGGAGAACAGCGCGCTGGCGAGTTCTACCTGCATCAGGTAGTCGCCGAGAGGGTCATCGACCACTCCTTCGTAGCGCTGCCACCAGTCCGGCTCTCTTGCCCGTCGGACGAGGTTGCGGAGGCTGTCCTGCAGGTCCGGGCTCTCGATCCCGTAGACCTGGAAGATGTTGGGCAGCTGCTGGATGGTGACGCCCTGCGTCCCTTTTTCGATCTTGCTGACCGTGCCCGGGGACTTGTATCCGAGCCTGCGGGCGGCTTCCTCCCCGGTCCAGCCCCGTTCTTCGCGGAGCTGTCGCAGGACAACTCCGAGTTGCCGCCGCCGCGGTGTCGGTTCGACCACGCCTCCGCCTTCCGTTTCTGCGAATCGTAGCGGTCAGGACGGTTCGCGAATATGCCAGATATCCGATCGGAAAATTTTCCTGCAAGAAACCTTGCCTGCCTGAGAAGTGACGGTCCATCATCGCGATGTACGCACCGCGCGCACCTGATCACAGGATGTGACAGGTGTGAACTGCTGAGGACGAAGGGTCGGTGACCGTGGTGATGCCCCGAGCAGTCCGCCAGGTCAGGACCGCCCTCCCCGACCTGCGTGCCCAGCAGATCGGCGCGTTGCGCCGGATCGTGACCGCGTACCTCGACCTGTGGCACATGACCGGCCTGGCAGAAGCTGCCGTAACGAGCGCGACAGAGCTGCTGACCAACGTGGTCCAGCACGCATCCGGCGAATGCGAGCTGCTGATGCGGGACCTGGGCGACGGCCTGCTGGTCGTCGTCACGGACTTCTCGCAGGAACCGGTGGTCTTCCCGCAGGCAGCGCAGGACGACGAATGCGGACGCGGCGTCAGCCTCGTCCGTGCCCTGACCGACGCCATGGGCGTCGAGTACACCCCGGTCGGCAAGCAGGTCTGGTTCCGCGTGGCGCGGAGCTCCGGCCTGCTCGACCCACAGTCTGGATGACGGGAGCACACATGCTGCACGAACCCTTATCGGGCGACAACAGGCTCCGGGACCTGGAGCCGAGCGCCCTGCAGTACGGCGTGCCGGTGGAGGATGCTCTGCTGATCGCGGTGAACCTCTTCGGCATCACCTCCGAGCACCAGGAGCGCCACCGGGCCCGGATCAATCTGCGGCTGGTGCGGCAGCCGGCCGTGGCGTGGCAGGTGATCGTGCCTCTGAACCAGCCTGCCTCGCCTTTCCGGCTGCGCGGTGAGGACCTGGTGCTCGAAGGGAAGGTGATCGCTCACGTCGAGCGGATCGATGCCGACGAGGCCGTTGGCGGCTACTTCCGCAACGGCGGCCGTGCGGCGACCCTCAACCCCAACGCGCGCAGCCGCTGTGTGGGGTGCGCCTTTTGCCCCAACACGCTGGAGGCAGCCGCCGATCCGCGGATGGGTGAGGACCAGGGCCTGGACGAACTGTTGCTCGCCCTCGTCGAGCAGCACCCCCGCCACGACCTTTCCGAACTGACGGAAGTCACCGTCTCGACCGGCTGCTTCGAGCGGGAGGAGGCCGCGCTTTCCCACCTGGTCTCCCTGCGCGCCGCGCTGACCCGCGCAGGTGTGAAGGCCAGGATCGGGTTTTTGACTTCCGTGCTGCGCACGGACGCCGCCTTCGACGCCCTGGCCGAGCAGGTCACCCCGTTCGTGCTCCGGCTGACGGCCGAGTGCTTCACCCGCCGTCCGGTGATGCTCAAGGACACCAAGGCGAGCCTGCTGCCGGAGCAGATGCCGGATCTGCTGTCCCGGGCGCTGGCCCGCGGACTGGACACGTCCTACACGTACATCGTCGGCCTGGATCCCATGGACCGCATGGTCGAGGGCATCGGGGCGATGGCGGAGGTGTCGACCTGCTTCCCGAACTTCCAGGTGTTCCAGGCCCACACCCCGTTGATGGCCGGCCTGAGGGTGGCGGGAGCCGAGACCCTCGACTACTACCTGGCCGCCCGCCAGGCGATTGAGCAGGCCATGGCGCCGACCGGGCTGCGGCCGGTGGGCTGGGAGTGCTACCGGCCGCTGTGGTACTTCACCTACGCGGGCCAGGAACTGCTCGATGCACGCGGCTGACGTCGTCATCGACGACGTGCGCGTCGTGTCTCTGCCTGAGTCGGTGACCGGCCCGTTCCAGGAGGGCGACAGCCGGTACGCGGTGGTCGTCGCGGCGGCCGGCACGGTCGGCGTCTTCGGGCCGGTGGATGAGCTGCCCGCCGCGCTGGTCGCCGCCGGCCTGGGCCAAACGGCCATCGGCTGCCGGGTGTCGGACCACGCCGGGCTCCTTGCTCGGCTGCTGGTCCGGCTCGGTCCGCACGGGGCGGGCCTGGGCCGCTGGGCGGCGGGCACGTTGGACTGCGCGGTGTGGGATCTGCACGGAAAGCTCACCGGCCTGCCCGTGGCCGCCCTGCTGACCGACACCCCGGCATCCCGTGTGCCGGTGTACGGATCATGGCTCTCCCTGGACCTCGAGCAGGACGGCGCCGCCGATGCCGTACGCAACACCGCCACCCAGGGATTCGCGTTCACTAAATGGTCGATGCGCCGCAGCCAGAACGTGCAGCAGATGGCCGCGCTGGCCGGGCGCGCCGCCTCCTGGGCGAAGGCCCCTGTCGCGCTGGACGCGCTGGGCACCTGGGACACGGAGACCGCGGCCGGCCTGGCGTCTCTGCTGCCGCCTGGCGCCGTGCGGTGGGTCGAGGATCCGCTGCCGCGGACCGAGCGAACCGCCTACCGCGAACTGCGCGCACAGTGCTCGCTTCCGGTCGCCTTCGGTGAACGCCTCAGCGACGCGAGCAGCGCCCGGGAACTACTGGAGCTGGGGCCAGTCGCGTTCACGTTCGATGTGGCGTGGTGCGGCGGGATCACGGAGGCCTGCACCTGGATGGCGCTGGCTGAGCAGGCCGGCGTGCCGGTCCTCCTGCACGGCCGGGCGTTCCTGCCCGCCCTGCACGTGGCCGCGGCCTTCCTGCACGTGGCCGGGCCCGTCGAGTACCAGGTGGTGTGGGAGCCGAAGCGGCAGCGAGCCCTGTCGGGCACGGTCGTCCCGGAAGACGGCCGGGCTGCCCTGCCCGACCGGCCGGGGCTGGGGTTGGAGGTGCGCTGCTGATGGCACCGGCCAGCACCGGCGACCTGCCGGTCCACGGCACGCAGCAAGAACGCCGGGGCCGCACGCATCTGTTCGTCCTCGATGAGCGGCTGACGGGCCACGCCACTTTCCTCACCGCGACGCTTGTCCTCGGCGACGCCCCGGCGCCGTGCCGACTGCAGGTACGGATCCTCACCTTCGACGACGTCACCGTCCTGTCCCCGCTGCCCGGCCAGGACCTGCCTGCAGCCCACGACGGGCAGGCCTTCACCGGCACGCTGATGCTGCCGCACGGATGGCGGCCGCCGCTGGTCCCCGAGGACTTCGCCCGGGCAGCCGCGGCGGCGGGCATCGACACCGGCGCGTGGAGCGAGCCGGAGGCACGCCAGCTGCTGACCTTTCTCGGGGAGGCCCGAGAGGGCAGCCCGGTGCGAGCGCAGCGGATCAAGGCGATCATCACAGCCCTGGCGGAGGCGCGGTGAACACGAACCGCGTGCGGCTGGTGAGCCTGGACGTCGGCTACACCCTCGGCGAACCCACCGGGACAACGATCACCCAGCGACTGGCCGCGCTCTCCCCACTGCCCCAAGCGCAGGCGAAACAGCTGGTCCAGCAGCACCTGCACCACGTCCCGCCCGAGGACACCGCCGCGATCCGGACGCTCTGCCGGGCCCTGCAGGTGGATCCGGCCGCGTTCCCATACGAGCACCGGCCTGAGCCCTTCACCCTGTGGCCCGGCGCCCGCGATGCAGTCGCCCGGATCGCTCGCCACGTGCCCGTGGTCACCCTGTCGAACGTCACGTACTGGGACGAACACGATTGCGACCTGGCGGCGCTGCTGGCGCCGCATCTCGCCGGCCACTACCCGTCCTGGCGACTCGGGTTCGCCAAACCCGATCCGCAGGCTGTACTAACGGTGGCCGCCCTCCACGGCGTGCCGGCAACCGAGGTCCTGCACGTAGGCGACAACTTCGCCTGCGACGTGCACGGCGCTCTCGCCGCCGGCGCACAAGCGCTGTGGATCACCTCAGCCGCCCCGGGCCCCGAGGCCCGGCGGCTGCTGGCCTCCCACCCCGGACGGGTGCACACCGTGCCCGACCTGGACACCGCGGTTACCCACATCGAGCAGGCCACCAAGGCCTCGCCCACCACCAGAGAGGGAACATCATGAGCGAGTTCGCTGACACCGCCCCCTACTACGCCACCTACCGGCCCGGCATCCCCGAGGCTGCCGTCCGCCTCCTCAGCCAGACAGTCGCCGGCAAGCAGCACCCGGTCCTCCTCGACCTCGGATCGGGAACGGGGCAAGTACCCGCTGCCCTGCACGAGGCCTTCGCCGAGATCGACGTCGTCGAACGGGACCCCGGCATGCTCGCGGAAGCCGACAAAGCGCTGGCCGGCCTGCCCGACACGACGATCCGTCTGCACAACAAACCGGCCGAGCAGTTCGTCCCGCCCCACGCCGACTGGGCGGCCGACATGGTCACCGTCTGCCGCGCGTTCCACTGGATGGACCAGCCGGCCGTACTGTCACTCCTCGACGGCTGCACGGCCAAGGACGCCGCCGTCGTCGTCATGGGAGACGGCAGCCTCTGGACGGCCCGCTCGGCATGGACGGACGCCCTGCGGTCCCTGATCCAGGAATACACCGGCAGCGAACGCCGGGCGGGCAAGGATAAGACCTACGCGGCGCACGACCGCCCCTACCGCGAGATCCTCGCCGAGTCCCCCTTCGCCGACGTCGAGGAACACACCATCGACGTCGAGCGGCCCTGGACCCCGCAGACGGTCATCGGCTACCTGTACTCGACGTCCTTCGCCTCCCGTCCCCTGTTCGGGGACCGGCTGCAGGAGTTCGAGGAGCGGGCTCACACCCTGCTGACCGAACACGCCGACGCGGACGGCCTGATCGAGCACGCGCGCTTCGACGTCCTGATCGCCCGCCGCCCCTGACCCCTCACGACGCCCTGCGGGCGGGGACCCCACCGTGTCCCCGCCCGCCTCGACTCGGATCCTGGAGGTTCGCCATGCCGATTCCCGGCCCGCTCACCATGAACGACCTGCACGCATTCGTCGCCGACGGCGTCCTGATACGCCGCGGCATGATCCCCGACCGGCTCCTGCAGCCCGCCGCCCAGCTCGTCGACGCCTGGATGCGCGAGCACTACGACCCCGCCCGGCTGACCGCGTACACCAACCAGACCTTCGCCCCCGACCTTGCCAGCCATCCGGACCTGCTCGGCCTGTTTCACGACAGCGGGCTGCACGAGCTCGTCACCCAGCTCCTGCACCCCGCACCCACCGCCCCCGTCACCACGGCCCAGATCCAGATCCGGTTACCGGACGGCGCCGAGCAGCCGGTCAAAGCGATGCACGTCGACGGAGTGTCCTGCCCCCACCTGCACCCCGAAGACCTCAACACCTTCACCCTCATCGCCGGCGTCGTCCTGTCCGGCAGCGCCACCGGCGACGCCGGCGCCCTGCACTATCTGCCCGGCGGCCACCAGCGCATGGCCCGCTACTTCGCCGAGGAATGGACACGCGGGCAGGCAGCACAGACCCCTGACGACATCGCCCACCAGGACGGCACCGCGCTGACCGCCCGCCCCGGCGACGTCATCGTGATGCACCACCTCGTGCCGCACCGCGTCGGCATCAACACCAGCCCGGTGCCCCGGGTGATGGCCTACTTCCGCATCCGGCACGCCGACCACGCCCGCCTCGCCGAGGCCGCGCTCACCGATCCATGGCTGGAGTATCCCGGCCTCGCCGGCCCGGCAGCCGAAGCCCACTCCGGCTCCTGACGCCGAGAGCCGAGCGGGAGCCCTGATGGACATCCTGACCACCACCCAGCTCGACAGGGCAGCCGAACTCCTCACCGGCGGCGCCGTGGTGGCCGTGCCCACACCGCGCTGGTACATGCTGGCCGCCCGCGCCACCGATCCGGCAGCGGCTGCGACCATCCTGCGCATCAAGCAGCGCCCCGAGCGCAAGCCGCTGCTGCTCCTCATCGATGCCCTGCCCACCGCCCAGGCGCACTTCAAGCTCAGCACCGATGCGTGCGCCCTCTCCCAGCACCTGTGGCCGGGAGAGGTGGCACTGCGCCTGCCGTGGCGGGCGGACGCGGCCCGGCTGCCCGCCATCGGCGACCCCGCACTCGTCGGCTGCCCCGACGGCATCCTCGGACAGCTGCTCCGCCTGACCGGCGAGCCGCTGTCCGCGGCCGCGTGCAGCATCTCCACCCCGGCCGCGACGGCTGAGGACCACCCCGCGCTCACCGCCGGCCACGTCGCCGCGTTCAACGCACAGACCGGGGCGCGGATCGCCGCCGTCGTCGACGGAGGGATCTGCCCGCAGGGCCGGCACATGACGGTCGTCGACTGCCCCCACAGCCAGCCCGCCCGCCTGCACCGCGAAGGAACCGTTCATCCCCGGGCCGTCGCCGCGGCCCTGACCGAGGGAGCATCCGATGTGGGCTGACCTGGCCCGTGCCACGGCACAGTCCGTGCCCGATTCTGCGGTGGCCGCTGTCGCCGACGCCCTGGACTATCTGTGCCTCGCCCAGCTCTACCTGCGGAACAACCCGCTCCTCGAGCGTCCCCTGACCCCGGCCGACATCAAGCCCCGCCCGGCCGGGCACTGGGGCGTGTGCCCGCCCGTCAACCGCGTCCTCGCTGCCCTGGGCCCCCTGCAGAAGACGGTGCCCGACACCCACGACGTCCTGGTCCTGCACGGCGCCGGCCACGCCGGACCGTCCGCCCTGGCCCACGCCTATCTCACCGGCCGCCTCGGGGACGCTCACCCCGATCTCACCCACAGCGCCGCAGGCCTGCACACGCTCGTGACCGGCTTCCCCCATCACTTCGGCGGGGAGATCACCCCGCTCATCCCCGGCCAACCGCACACCGGCGGGCAGCTCGGCCCCGCTCTCGCTATCGCCCAGGGCAGCGTCCTGGACGCCCCCCACCGCCTGGCCGTGGCGTTGATCGGCGACGGTGAATGCGAGACCGGCACGACCGCCGCCGCCTGGCTCGCCACCCGGGCCCTGGCCGGCACCGGCCGCCACGGCACGGTCCTGCCCGTCGTCCTCCTCAACGGCCAGAAGATGGGCGGCCCGAGCCTGCTGTCCACGCTCACCCGCCCCGAACTCGACGCGCACTTCACCGGCTTGGGCCACCGGCCCGTCTACAGCGACGGCCACAGCATCGCCGACCTGCGCCGTGCCCTCGCCGACGCCCTCGAGGCCGCCCGCCCGCTCGGCATGCCCGGCCCGGGCAGCGTTCTCGTCCTGACTCTCGACAAGGGCCATGGCGCTCCCGGCCGCGTCGCGGGCCGCCCGATCGCCGGGACCCCGGCCGTTCACAAGACGCCGCTGCCGCGACCGGCGCAATGCCAGGAGGAGTTCACCGCTCTGGAGCGGTGGCTCACCTCCTATCAGCCTGCGCGCCTGCTGACCCGCGACGGCCGCCCGCGCCCCATGCTGCTGCCCGCCCTGCCGACCGCCCCCCGCCCCCAGACGGCGCTCGAACCGCCGCGCGGCTGCATCGCCGCCAGCACCCACGTCGCCGAAGCCGCGACGGGCGCAACGTTCCCGCAGGCCATCCCGGCGGTGCTTCGCGCCCGCGCCGGCCAGGGCCCGTTCCGCGTGTTCAGCCCCGACGAGCTCGCCTCCAACCGGATCGACCTGACCGACGAACACGGTCGCCCCCTGCCGTGGATGGTCGAGATCCTCAGCGAGGAGATCTGCCACGCCTGGGCTCAGGGCTACACCGAGACCGGCCGCCACGCCCTCATCGTCGGCTACGAGGCGTTCGCACCCATCACGGCGAGCCTCATCCAGCAGCAGCTCAAGCACCGGGCCCTGCGCCGCCACGCCCAGCTCGGCCCCCTGCCCAGCATCGTGCACCTTCTCACCAGCCTCGGCTGGCACAACACCTACACCCACCAAAACCCCGCCCTCACCTCCGCCCTGCTGGCCACTGGCGACCCCACCGTCCACGTCCTCACCCCCGCCGACCCCGCCCGCACGGCCGCGGCCCTCACCTTCGCCCTGCGCAAGCTGGAGCGCTGCACCGTCGTCATCGCCGGCAAACACCCCACACCCCAGCACCCCTTGGAAACCCTGGATGAGGAACTGCGCCACGGCATCGCCCGCTGGCCGCACCTGAGCCACCCCGACCCCGGCGAGCCCGACCTCGTCCTGGCATCCGCCGGCGACCTGCCCGCCGAACGGCTCACCACCCTGGCCCGCCGCCTGCGTACCGAACACCCGCACCTGCGGCTGCGCTACGTCCACGTGCACGACCTCACCGTTCTGGCCGAACCGGGCACCCGCCCCCTCGCCCTGACCGAGAAGGCCTTCACCGAACACTTCGGCGCCCGCGCGCCCGTCATCCTCGCCACCACCGGCTACCCGGCCGACGTCCACGCCCTGCTCGGCGCCCGCCATCCCGGCGCCCGCCTCACCGTGCTCGGCTACCGAGACCCCGGCCGCCCACTCACCCAGGCACAACTCCTGGCCCACTGCCGCCTCGACGACGACAGCCTGTGGCGGCTCGCCACCCACACCGCCCAGCTTCCGACGGAGGCCACCGCATCATGACCACCGCCCTCACCCCGCCCCGCCAGCCCGACCCGGCCATCCTCAACGCCTTCGACCGCGACGGCTACGCCGTCATCCGCCAGGCCATCGACCCTGCCCTGCGCGCCAGTCTGCTGACCGCCGCCGAACGGCTCCTCGCCGGCGACATCACCCGCGGCCGCGACCGAGGAGGCGACGGCAAAGACGGCTTCCGCGGCTGTCTCAACCTCGATCGCGCCTTCCTGCCCCTGCTGGCCAACCCCCGCACCCTCCCGACCGTCGTCGGCCTGCTGAGCCCCAACCTGCACCTGCTCTCCGCCCACCTGATCGCCCTGCCCTCCGGCCCTCCGCGCACCATCCGCACCCCCGAACGACCCGGATGGCACCGCGACATGTACGGCGTGACCGCAGACCTCGGCTTCGCCCACACGCCACGCATGGCCATCAAGGTCGCCCACTACCTCACCCCCATCACCGGCGACTGCGGGCTCACCATGTTCCTGCCGGGCAGCCACCTCCTCACCGAGGAACCCGGCATCCCCGACGGCGCGGCCGATCCCGTCGGGGCGCTCACGCCCGACCTCAAGGACGGCGACGCCGTGCTGTTCGAGAACCGCACCTGGCACGCCAGCGGCATCAACCTCTCGGGCCGTCCCCGCATCGCCCTGATGCTCCAGTACGGCTACCGGTGGCTCCACCCGGTCGACGACCCAGCCACCGACCTGTTCGCCGATCCCACCCTCAGCCCGATCGAGCGGCAGCTCGTCGGCATGCCCGACCGCAATCCAGACGGTTCCCTCGCCAAAGGCGCGGGTGCCGCGCCCCTGCGCAACTGGTGGCATTCCACGGAGTGACCTGCGGCCACCCCTGGTTCCGGTCCCGGCCGACGGCACGACGTACGGCCCACTCGGCAGCGGGCTGCGGTCACGGGTTCCGGAAGCCGCGATCGGGGCCGCGACCCTGGTCGGGGTCGAACGGGGCGAACCACTCGTTCGGGGCGAGGTTGACCATGCCCATGGCCTGATGGATGCCGTTGCTCGGGTCCTCGATCCCGTCGAGGGTGTTGTCGAACAGCATCAGCACGTCGTGATCCTGGAAAAGGTCATCGGAGCAGGCATCCCAGTCGAAATCCCGGCGGTCTTCGGGCAGGGCCGCCACGGCTTCGGACACGAGCCGCGGCCGGTTGCGCGTCAGGTCCTGGGCGCGGGCGATGCCGAGGTGCAGGGCCATCTCCTCGCCGGTGCAGCGTGGTTCGACGTCGACGGTGGACGCACAGTCGCCGGCCAGATCGTCGAAGGCCCGGGCCATCTGCCGTCGCCAGTGGCCGTCTTGTCGCCACGTCCCCCGCGGCAGTGAGCCGAAGACCCCGCCGGCCTCCCGCTGCAGCGGCTGGTCACCCAGCGCCGGCACCTCCTGCCACGCCTCGTCCGACAGCTCTCGAAGGGCCAGGTGCAGCACTGCTCGCGTACGCGCGGTGAGCACCTCGACCTCTTCTTCGTATTCCTCGTCCCAGTCGTCGCACCAGGGGTCGGCTCCGCCATAGCGGGCGCGGGAGCGCAGGTGCTCGCGCACACGGTGCGCGGCTTCCTCGGGGGCGGCCAGCGACGTGTCGATGATCAGCAACTCGTCGGAGAACGGCTCGGCGCTCAGCAGGACGCCCGCCTCCGTGAGGAGAGCCGCCTCCGTGTCACCGGACACACGAGGGAGGACCACGGCGAACTGGTTGTCCGTCAGCCGGTCGATGACGCTGGACGTCAGGTCGGCGACAACCCAGGGATCGTCCCAGGGCGCGGCGATGTGGAGGTCGTCGACCACGAGGACACTGCCCGGCAGGTCGACGAACTCTTCGAACTCCGGGCGGAATTGGCCAGCGGAGTCGAGGAGCTGCTCCGACACCACCGCGGGGAAGGACTGCTCGTCGGCCATGCGCTGGCGCAGGTTGTGGGCCTTCCAGTACAGGCCGCGCGTGGCGCGCAGAGTGCCTACCGTCTCGTCGTCCGCGAGAAGCGAGATCTGCCAGGTCTGGACGCCCTCGGCGGCGGGATCGATAAGACGGTGGACATGCCGGAACTCCACCGACAGTGTGCTGGGATCGGCCTTGGCCTGCGGCCTGGTTGCCTGGTCGGTCATCGACTCCCTCTCGCCGTGCAGCCGCCCATGACGGGCGCACCAATCCCAGGCTAGCCAGCACGAAGCTGGCCAGGTGCGTCATCAGCACAGCCACCGGCCCAGCGTCCTCTCCGACCCGGCGGCCGGGTTCAAGGGGCGTAGGAGCCCAGGAGCACGCCGGCGAACGCCCCGGCGAGAAGAAAGGGACCGAACGGGATCCTGCTGTCCCGGCCTGCCCGGCCTGCGAGCATGAGGGCGATGCCGTACAGCGCGCCGAGCAGGTACCCGGCGAACGTCCCGACCAGGACGATGGCCCAGCCGTACCAGCCCAGGACCGCGCCCAGGACGAGGGCAAGTTTCACATCGCCGAACCCGAAGCCCCTGCTGATGAGGAAGAGCACGAAGTAGCAGGCCCCCAGAATCAGGGAGCCGAGCAGCGCGGACGTCCAGCTGCCGCCGGCACCGGACAGCAACGCGGCGACACCGAGCAGCACGAGCGCCGCCGCGGCAAGTGGCAGAGTGAGCACGTCGGGCAGCCGGTGCGCCGCCAAGTCGACGACGGCGAGCAATACGCCCACCGGGGCGAGCAGCAGCCAGACCACCAACTCAGGGCGGGCCCCGGTCGCGGCCGCCAGTACAGCGCAGGCCACGGCTGAGACGGCGGCGATGAGGGGAGCGCTGGGACCGTAGGAGTCGCCATCGGTGCACTGGGCCCGCCCCAGCCAACCGCCGGCGATCCCGGCAAGGGGATGTCCGGCAGGACACGTTGTCCGCCACGGCTCCTCGGGCGGCACGGAGAGCCGGTACGCGACGCGCGGTATGAGCAGGCCTGCGCCCGCACCCCACAGGACGGCCATGACGATGATCCAGAACGTCTCCACCGGACGGAGCCTAAGCTCCGCTTCGTGTGCGCGTGGGTCCGGCCGGCCTCGCATGGGACAGAGCGTGGAGCCCGATACGTAAATGCCGGGCACTGTGCCGAGTCCAGGCCCCACAATCGGCGCAGCACGCGAACCACCAGGAAGGCGCCGCACGATGGACGAACTGCGTTTCGACGCGCCCGTCGGGACCGTGGCCATCGGTCACCGGGACAACAGCCTGATGCTCCTCAAGGAGCTCGGCGCGCACAGCCTGCGCCTGCAACTGGAGGTGAAAACCCCGGCGGCCGCCGAGGCCGGGCGCGTGCTGATACTGGACACCGTCTTGTGGGCGCCGTTCGACAACGGGCAGCGGGGCATGCTCGGCACCGCCACGGCCACCGTCGCATTCCGCCCCGACTCCGTCGAGCGCCCGGAGCTGCGCTACATGCTCACCAGCACACAGGTACGGGCCCTGGACGAACACCGCTCCGGCGACCTCCGCCTGGAGATCGAGGTCCGAGCCACCCTGCCCCAGGCGAGCTCCTACCCGGGTGCCTCGGCGACGCTGCACATCTCCGTCGCCGAGAGCCGCTGGCGCCAGCAGATCGAGGGCCTCGGTCCGTCCCTCGCCGTCGAGATGTCCGTGCCCTTCCCCGCGGACGATGAACAGCGCCAGGAAGCCGTCGGCTACCTGCGGGAGGCACAGCGCCGACTGCGGGACGACGACATCGACGGCGCCATGCTCGAAGCGCGTCGCGCGCTGGAGTACATCAAGGGCAACAGCGGCTGGTCCTGGCCCGGGAACAAGCCGGCCCGTGAACGCACCCCGGAAGAACGCTGGGCGTGGATCCGGGCCGCCCTCGAGGACCAAGCGAGCGGCGCACTGCACAAGGACGCCGTCACCAAGACGTTCACCTACAGCCGCACCCAGGCGGAGACGATGATCGCCATGGCGGCCGCGCTGCTACGGCTGCTCGACTGACCACTCCCGAGCCCTGTGGAGGTGATCCCCTGAGGCTCAGGGTCGCGGCCTCGGTCAGCGGCCCGTAATGGGGACGAGAGCGGAGGCATTGTCAGTGCCGACGATGATGATGGGGCGCATGACGATCACGATGCAGAACTTCGCGCTCACCTGGACCGACCCGGACGGCATCCCGCGCTCCTCCGCCGTCGCCTACGACAAGCCGAGCGCCGGCAGACGCAAGCAGGAACTCGAAGACGCTGGCTGCAGCGACATACAGATCGTCGAGACCGAGCCAGGTCAGCTGCCCGAACCGGCGGCGGCATGACTCCTGCCCCCGGGCGGAGATCTCAACGTCTCTCCTGGACCGAGCCTGGGTTCAGGCTCGCTCGGTCCACTCTTTGAGCGTGTCGGCGAGGGCCCGTATGTCCACGTCCCCGGCCGTCACCTGCTCGGCTAGGTCAGCCGCCTCCTTGGCGGTGAACCGTACCGTCCTGCCGCTGGCGTGCAGGTAGCCGGCCGCGACGGTGATGCCGAACAGGGCGTTGCTGTGCTCCAGCGCCGGGACGCGGCACAGCGAGTGGAACAGCGCGGCGGCGCGGTGGTGGGGCTGGTCGTAGATGAGGTCGTCCATCACGCGGAAGCAGTGCCGGGCGCGGGCGGCCTCCAGGGCTCCCCAGTCCGTCACGTCCGGGTCGCCGAGCTGGGTGCGGGCAAGCTCCAGCAGCCACGGAAGATCAATGGTCAGGTCCACTGCGGCAGGTCCGCCCTCACGCAGCGGTAGCGCTGGGCCCGGGCTGCGGGCCGAACCGGCTGGCGAACTCCTCGCGCATTCCCGGCGTGGCCAGGAACTCGGCGCAGCCCTGAAGGAACCGCGCCTTGTTCAGGCCGTCGGCCAGGACGCGGCTGGCGTACACATCCGGATCCTCGTGCCGCTGGTGCGCCTCGCGCTTCAGCTGCTCGTACTGCTCGTCATCAATCTCGATGCGGATTTCCCTGGCCATGCCCCCACGGTAGCCGGACCCGGTCGCTGACGGGGAGGGATGAGCGGAGTGCTCTCCCATGACGAATGAGTCCGCGACGGCGGCCGCGGCGGTCCCGGCAACCGTCTCGTCTGCCGACCGCGGTCGGATGCGGGAAGTACAGCCCGATCCCACCGCAGCGGGCGGGTGTGCTATAAGCCGGCGGACAGTCGTGCTACGGCTTTCCGCCCCTCACTCAGCCGTCAACGCAAGGCGAGCGACTTGCACTTGAGGTGACGTCTACTGTCGGCAGCCCCAGTAGTATGAATCCCGCCTCACCAGACCCTCCCTTGAACTCCGCGTTGGGGGAAGCGAGTTCACAGACCACCGGGACCCGGACCGCGGGTGCCGGACGGAGGGAAAGGTGAGGTGGTGGTGCGATGTCCGACCTGGACAAGCACGGCAGGAAGAAGTGGACCGGCCCTGAGAAGTGGCAGGTCATCCTGTCCGCGCTGAGCTTCGGGGTGGCGGCCATCGCCCTGGTGGGACAGTTCGCTCAGTACTTCTGAGTGCCCACCCGAGGACCCGGTCGGACCGGCAGCTGCATGCAGCGAGCCCGGTCGGCATCTACTCGACCGGGCTCGTCAACTGCGTGAAGGCCTAGTTCTGGTTCCCGCCGGAGCTAGGCCCTTCGTGCTTACACCCCTTCCGGGGCGAGACTTCATCGAGCTCTAGTTACTTCTAGTCTGCTCGACTTAGCTCGTACGACAATCTCTCACGTCATCGGATTCGATGCCAACATCCGCGATCGTTGTCGGAGTACCTTCTCGCTACGTCCTCCGTACGTTCTCACCGCAGTCTCGCAACACTCTGGCTTCGCGTGGAAACCATCTCTGTGAGCCGTTGGGTGTTCTCCGGTATCCGCCGATCTTGTCGTCGAGGGTGTTCCTTGCCCTGAGATCCGTCTCGAGTAAGTACGTCCGCGATTACTTCGACGTTCGCCGGCGCCGTATCGGTCACGCCGAAGGAGATCTGGGACGTCTGGATGCCGTGTCCGTACCCCGCCGACTTCACGACTCGGCTCAAGACTTCCGCGCGATCACCGTTGAGAACGGGAGAAGCGGCCACTCACATCAGTCGCTCCGCAAGTCCGCTCCGTACGTCGCCCCTCGGATGAGGCTGAGGGGCCGCTCAGCGATCAGGGGTGAGGTACCTAGTCACGCGGTTGACCGCGCTGCTGGAACTCGTGTAGGTCCCGGCTGCTCATGGGTGCAGGGTCAGGCCACGATCCCCGGCTGGCGTCGGCTGCGGAAGTGTCCTGGGTGGCAAAGACCTCGGTGAGCAGCGGGATGCGGTCGCGGGCTTCACTGAGGGCCTTGAGGAATGGCTTACCGGCGGCCGCCTCGGCGCGGGCATCCTCGCCCGGCTCGAAGGGCGGCACCTGGGGTCCGGTCTGATCCACGCGAGGGACGATACAGCGGGCCCCGCCCCTGCCGGCCGCGTTCGGGCAAGAAGAAAGGGGCAGCGGCCGTTAGACGGCGGGTGCCCCTTTAAGTCTGCAAGGATCGTACCACGTGATCGTCGCCTCGCGCGTGGTACAAGATCCCCTCGGCTAAGGTGCTGCGATGGCCTCCGCTCCCGCGTCTGATCCCTACGCCCGGCACGTCCTGGCTCGCATGTCGGATTTCTTCACCGACGAAGGCACGCCGTGGGCGCGCCGCCTGTGGGACATAGGTTCGGTGCTGGCCCTTGAGGAACTGTTGGAGGCCGGCTACTGGCAGGCCCACGGGGTGCTCTCGCAGGCCGCGTGCGACTGGCAGCGCATCCAGCTCAACGCTCTGATCGGCCCCGATCGGGGCCTCGGAGACCGGGACCTGCGAAGGGAGCTCACCGGTCTGCTGAAGAACGCGCTGCCGGATCCCAGTCCTGAGCGCCGCCGCCTCAAGGAGATCATCGGGCGGGTCCGGGGCGGATATCTGGAGCGGTGGGCGGCGGCGGTCAACGTCCCGGTTGAGGATCGTGTCAAACCGGAGAGGTTCTCCCGCACGGTGGCCTCTCACCTTCTCGACCTGGGCTACAGCGCCAGTCACCTCAAGACCTGGGCGAAAGATCTCTACGATGCGCGCGCCACGACGGCGGATATAGCGGACAGTGCCGCCGCGCTCGCGCGGACGCCGGCCCGCGCGTACGAGGTGCTGGTGGCGCTGGAGAAGGTGCCGCGGCGGGATCTCGCCGAGCCGCTGGAGCATTGGTACGACAAGGGCAAGGTCGTCGCCTGGCTGCGCGAGCATGGCCATGACACCGCGGGCGTCCGGCCCGGAGGCGGCTTCGTCTACCGGTTCACGGCGCTGGACGCCTTCAGCGCGGCCGAGCAGGCCCGGCAGATGGTGGAGCGGATGACCGCTCGCTCTCTCTTCTTGCGCAAGGACCGTGGAGGGGTGGAGCCCCTCCCCTATATCTGGGTCGCCGGGCACCCGCGGGCTATCCCGCTCGATCCCCCGGCGCGGGGCGCTGACGTCCTGACGCTGGTCAACGAGGGGCACCTCTACCAGGTCGCCGGAACCCGCAGCCGGATCGACGACGCCCTGGAGCTCGCGGCCGCGGTCAACCGCGGCCCGATGGCCCCGGCCGTCGCCGGTGCCTGGGCTGCCGTCGAGTCTCTGCTGACGCACCCGGACGACCCCAAGGGGGAGAACGAGCGGTCCGGGAAAGCCGTGGCGGCTGACCGCATGGCGGCCATCATCGCCTGCTCGTGGCCCCGGGCCGAGCTCACTGCCCTCGCGCACCGGCACAAGCCCCGCTCCCAGGACGATCTCGGCCGGAGTATCGCGGCTTGCAGCACGAACCAGGAGCGTGCCCGTCTTGTCGCGGACGCGTTGCTCGCGGGCGGCGCCTCCGCTCTGGACTTCACTCGGGCTGCCACGAAGTACAGCGACCGGCCCGCGGCCCAGCGCATGGCCGACCTGGTCCACGACCCCCGCCCGGTGCTGGGCGACGTCACTGGCGCCTTCCGTATCGCGCTGCGCAGGCTGTACCGCACCAGGAACATCATCTTGCACGGCGGTGCCACCCAGGGCGTTGCTCTGGAGGCCTCGCTGCGTACCGCTGCACCGCTGGTCGGTGCGGGCCTGGACCGCATCGTGCACGCCGCTTATGCCGAAGACCTCGTCCCGCTCGACCTCGCGGCGCGGGCCGAAGTAGCCCTGCGGCTCGTCAACGGGGAAACCGGGCTCTCCGTGGTCGACCTCCTGGAACCCGCCTGACGGCAGCGCCTGAGCCGCTGCTCGGCGAGTCACCTCTTGGAGCGAGCCGTCCCCTCGTACGACTGCCTGGGACGCCGACGCGGTTCTACGATGCCGAGATGGCTTCCTACGCGAAGGACCCTCGCTGCACCGCCATGGCCGAGGCCCTCGTCCCGTTGCTGCGCCGTGCCTGTCCCGAGGGCGCCGGCGGCTACGGAGGCTCGTACCAGGTGAATCTGGACGATGAGGAGGCCGTCGGTCTGGGCGGGGTGGAACTGATCAGGGCCGCGATGCGCAAGGCAGCCCGTCAGCTCGGCTGGAAGGTCACCACGGTCGGGATGATCGGGACTCGCTTCGGCACGACTGTCGCCGTCCAGGACACCCGGGACGTTCCCGAGGAGTACCGGCCGATAGTCGACGCGGCGATGGAGAAGCGTATGAGTGCCGCGCTGGCCAGGGTGTGGGGTGAGCCGGGCGAGGCGCCGGTCCAGCGCGGCTCGGTCGCCCTGATGACGCAGGAGTTCCGCGCGGCTGTCGCCGCGGCGAACGCCTGACCCGACACGTCCCGCAGGCCTTGCAGATTCCGGCCGGCGCGACGTCTGGCACACACGGTCTCCTCGGGCGAAGGTGAGCCGATGATGTACGGATGGCCTACATAGCTCCCCCCTCGTGGCCGCCACCGGATGGGTGGCCGCCACCGTCCGACGACTGGACACCGCCGACGGGTTGGAGGCCGGACGCGCGCCGACCCGTCCGTATTCCGCCTGACGGACACGGTGTGCTGCTGCCCGGGCCGCCCGACGCTGAGGGGCCCTCCTCGCTCGAACCACCGGCCGACGTCGCGGATGCACGCGACTGCGTCGTGGTACGGATGCTGGCCCTGTGGGCGCGATCCGTCCAGCGTGACGCGCACAGCTACTACCAGGCCGCGAGCAAAGCCGTTTGGACGGACCGGGCGATCGACTACGGCGAGGAATGGTCACCCACTGAGGATGATCTCGCGCGGGTGCTCGAGGACGTCTGGGTCCGGGGCTACCGGCTCGTCATGTCGGCCTACCAGATGGAGCGCTGGTCGCGGGCCCACCAGCAGATCACCGGCGGCAGCGAGCAATCGGACGATCAACTGAGGATGCTGCGCAACACCATCGAGCACCTCGACGAGGCATCCTTCACTGACCTCGTCGCACAGAGGGGCCCGCTCGATCCGAAGAACAAGAGGAAGAAGTGGTCCATCGACGAGCTGCCCGGCAAGGAACTCTTCCTCGGGTTCGATGCCGGCTTTACCGAGGCCGCGTTCGGCCTGGTCAACCTGCGGGACGTGACGACGCGAGCGCGACGGTACGCCCAGCTTGATGCGCCCGACGAGCCGTCGTTCGACGACTACGTGCCCGAGTCGTACGACTCGGGAAGCGACTGAACCGCACCCTGCCGAGTACTTGAGGACGGCACGCTGCGACGAGCCTTCGGCAACTGCCGCGTTGTTCCCGGCTCGCGAGAACAAACCGGTCAACGGCCGGAGCCCCGCACGAGGCGGGGCTCCGGATGGGACGATGATCCAGTGTCCGGGGCTGTTAACGGCAGTCCCGGGCACGCTCTACTTCTGCTGGGCTGCGGCCTCGGTGTCGCGGAGTTCGTGCACCGCCCGACGGGGCACCCTGGCGCGGGTGGCGATCTCGCTGTCACTGCGGCCCCAGCCGATCGCGGCCGTGACCAGATGCAGGCGCTCCTGGCGGGTCGTCTCCAGCTTCTTGTCCACGGCGTCCGTCGAGTTCTCCAACTCGGCGATGTCGGCGCCTACGACCGCCAGCCGGTCCCAGCCTCGGTTGCGCAGCTGCTCCCGGTGAGCGGCGGCGGCCTCCCGTACTCCCAGCAGGCGCCACCCCTGTCGTGCGGCGTTCTCCTCCTCGCGGTCGGCCCAGCGGTCGAGTTCGGCGTCGGTGGAGGTGGACGTGATGTCACCGGCAGCCAGGCGGCCGTGCTCGGCGTCCCAGTCCGGGAACTCCTTGAGCGGGCGGGGGTCACCGGCCATGAGGACGCTCCGATACCAGGCTCGGACGCCCAGGACGTCGTGGCCCTTGCCGCTCCCGTCGCGGTACGGGACGCCGAAGGCCTCGTTGACCTCCGGGTGCCAGTGCTCGTTGCTCCCGAGGTACCGGGTGATCGACTCGCAGTCCTTGGCGAGTTCGTCCAGCGGCCGGCGCAGCAGGTTCGGCCGGTAGACCTGCGGGAAGCGGGCCACGATCGTGTCGTAGTCGACCAGGTCGGCGTCCGCCTCGGGCCCGGCGGCCTTCCGGTGCCGCTTGCACAGGCGCGTGATGTTGCGGCCGGCGTGGCCGGAGTCGGCGGACCAGTCGAGGTCGCCGCCGGCGTCGAACAGGCCGTCCAGCAGGGCCTGCGCGGTCGGCGTCAGCTCCTGAAGCAGCGCGTTGGCGGCGTCGACGTCGAGGTACGGGAGCTCCGCCACCCCGGAGTCGATGGTCCAGGACAGCGTCTCGGGCACCGGCTCGAACCACTGGTGCGGTCCGACGCCGGAGAAGAACGTTCCGGGGTGCCACCGCTTGTACGTCTCGCGCGGTACGTCGCTGATCGTCTTCCAGGCCGGGTTCCACGGCTCCCACTGCTCCGGGATCTCGTGGAAGCGCAGCTCACCGGTGTGGGTGTCCAGCAGCACCTGCTGGTAGTGCCCCGGGCGCCGGCCGTCGAGCGGCTGGGCCGTGATCACTTCGGTCACCGGTAAGGCGTGGACTCGCGGTGCCGCGTAGCGGGCCACCGTGACCTCCGGCACCTTCATGCCCTCGTGCGTCATCTGGTCGTCCTCTCTATCTCTTTGCGATGGGGTCGGTCGGCTGCAAGCGTGGGCCGGGTCAGTCCGTGCGGAGCATCCCGCCGGCCTTCAGCTCCTTCTTGTGGCGGTCGATCAGGCGGCGCACGCCGTCGTGGACGCCGGCCATGGAACTGCTGCGGTACACCTCGGCGGAGTACTCGATCACCCAGTTCGTGGAGTCGACGCCGGCTTCGGCGGCGGCCTCCTGGATGAGGGCGGAGGTGACGCAGACGCCGGCGAGGTGCTCATCGGCCAGTGCGGCCATGCGCTCGGCGTGGTTGTCCCAGTTCACCGCCGCTTCCCAGGCGGCGTCGTGGGCACGGGACAGCTTCAGGGTCTGCGACTTCCACCGGTTGTCCGGCGTGGTGTCGAACGCTGCGAACGTCTCCTCCATGGCGGCCTTGGCCGTCACGTAGGCGTTCCACAGCGGCGTCGCTTCCTTGGCGAGGGGGCGCAGCGCGGTCTTGAAGCGCGCGATCTGCCACTTCCTGTGAGCCTCGCGGTACTCGTCCGTCAGCTCCTGGGCAAGCTCGGGACCGAGGGTCGTGCGGTGGGCGGCGTAGATGTTGTCGCCGCTCTCCGGTTCCGGCTCCTCGCCAGTGAACGGCCTGAAGACTAACTTCCGGTCGGAGCCTTCGCGGTCCACCCGCACCAGGTGCGAGTGGTGCAGGCCGGCGAGCGGGTCGGTGGTCGTGGTGGTCACGTTCGTGTCCTCCGGAGGGGAGTTGAGGATCGTCCGGACGGTCCCCTTGGCCAGGCCGCTCGCCTCGATGATTTCGGCCTGTGACGCGCCAGCCCGGGCAGCGGCGGTGACCAGCGGGTCCCGGTCGTTCGTGAAGTCGCGCCAGGTGCGCAGCGCGGCCAGGGCCGCCTCTTTAGGGGATCGCTCTTCCATGGGTCAAAAATGTACCGGGCCATTTTTGACCCGCGATAGGTGCTGAGGGACAACTGGCCGATTTGCGCGGCAACTTGGCGCATCCGGGCGCAACGCGTCCGTGGACCGGCTGAGGAGCGGCCACAGCACCGTGTTGGCGCCCCCACTCCGGGTCAATGAGCGTGACCTGCCACGCCGCGGCGACCTCGCGTACGGCCTGGCGGTCGCAGCCGGGCAGGATCCGCCGCACCGCGCGCGGCGACACCCAGTCCCCTATCCCGGTGTTGACGCGGGAGCCCCACACGGTGACGTCGACCGCGTCCCGCTTCCCGTTCTCGTCGATGCGGCTTCCGGGCCGGTACACCCGTACGACCAGTCCGGCCCCGGCGGCCCGCGAGCACAGGGCCCGGGCAAGCGAGGGGTCCGCGACGAACGCGGTGACGAACGCCCGCTGCCGCCAGGGCCGCCCGTGGAATGCGGCGAGTTCGCCGGGCTGGGACTGGTTGGTGAGGATCCCGACGCCGTTGGCGGCCGCGAGCACGTCTGCCAACGGCAGGGTCTCCGGATCCGGGCCGCCGCGATGGCCGTTGGGGTGGAAGAGCAGCAGGCCGCGCAGCCACTGGGCCGTCAGGACCGCCACGTCCTCGAGCGTCCTCGCGCTCTGCCAGGCGCGGACTTCGCTACGGCGCCTGCGGCCGGCGTCGCGCCACCGGGCCAACAGCGCCTGCACCTCCCCCGCCATTCCGAGGTAGCGGGTGGACCTGGTGTCCTCCACCGTCCGCGCGTGGCGCGCGGCGGAGGGCACCAGGGAGATGGCCCGGCTCATGCCGCTGCCCGGATCGAGCAGACGTCGACGCTGCGGACGCCGGGGCGCAGAGCGGGCTCCTGCTCGACGTAGCCGCGCACCAGCACCTGGTCGCCGACCTTGAGCTGACGGCCGAGGGATTGCTCGGCCGCGGTGAAGCGGCTGGCGGACACCCGGGCGTGCGCGGTCTCGCCGTCGTCGCTCTCCAGCAGCAGACGTACGTGCCCGGCGAAGCGCCTCACCGCGGCGATCGTCACCGTGGCCTCGATGCGCTCGCCTGCCCGGATCCGCGACAGCGGCTTGAGGGAGGAGCCCAGGCTGTTGTGGTGCTCGACGAGCAGGTCGCCCGGCATCGGCGCGGGCTGGCGAGGATCCGGCAGGATCCTGCCGGCCCGGTAGGCTTCGGCCAGGTGGTCCAGGTGCTGGGGCCGGTAGCCGTCCGGCAGGTAGATGAGGGCGCAGGCACGGTCGAGGCGCCGGTAGAGGTCGCCCAGCTCGTCATCCGCGTCCCACATGGCCTGCCACTGCTCGCGGGTCAACTCGTTGCCGGGGATGTGCCGCAGGGGTTCGCTGGCCCGCTTGACCTCCAAGTAGCGGCGGATCGTGGCCGCGACCTCGGCACGGCTGAGGAACTCGGTCGCGAACTGGCGGGCGTGGTGCTCGTCGTACCAGGCCGGCAGGCAGTAGTCCGGGCTGGCGGCACGCCGGGTGTGCGCGAGGATCAAGGGCGTCACCGCGGTGGTGGGACGGGCCGTGGCCGGAGATGTAGTGGTGGTCGGGGTGGTCATCGCAATCGCCTCGCAGAAGCCTGGGGTCCGCCCCGGCCGGGTGGCCGGGGCGAAGGGGTTCGTGCTCGGAAGTGCTGACGGAGCTGGTGAGTTCAGTCCGGGGAGTGTGCGGACGCGTGAGGCGTCAGCCGGTCGTCCACTGGAGGTCGGAGACGGCCATGACGTCCTTGGCGCACAGGTCCCGCAGGTCGGTGGTGGACAGGCTGCGGCGCTGTGCTCCCTCCCAGACCAGTTGGGGCGAGACGGCGCCGACCAGGTGCTGCAGGGTGTTCGCGCAGAAGAGCGCCATCAGTCCGGCGTCGTCGGCGTGGCGGGCGCCGGCCTTCCTGGCGGCCGCGAGGGCCTTCGCGTACGGGCCGTCGGCCACGGGACCGGGCGTGTCCGTCACGGCGGCGGGCTGGTCGGCGGGGGCGGCGTCCGGCTCGTACCAGCGGTACATTCCGCCGCGCGCCGCACGGAAGGTGGCCTCCGTTCGGACCTCGCGCACCCACTCGGTGTCGGCGGACGGCGAGCGCTGCGCGGTGCTGGGGATGCCGTAGACGGGGACCGATCCCTCGTGGGACTTGTACTTCCCGGAGTCACGCTCCGCTTCGAGCTCTTCGGCGGTCTGGGACGGCTTCTCGCCGTGGCGGCCACGAGGGCCTCCGTTGACGATGTCACCGGCCGGGTTGACGAGGTGCCAGGCCGATTCCACGGCGGCGAGGCGCGAGACGCGGGCGCTGATGTCGAGGCTGCCGTCGGCATTGCGGTAGACGGCGACCTTGCGCCGGATGGTGGCGTCGGGGCCGTCACCGAACATCATCTCGATGAGGCTCAGGGCCCACCCTTCCAGGCGGGTGACGAGGCCCGGGCCGTTGTAGACGAAGATCAGGTCTCCGGGAGCGAGGGGGTTGGCCGGGGCTGACTGTTCGGGGCCGGCCGTTCCGTTCGTGCTCATGCGATCCCCTTTGAGGGAGGCGAATTGAGTTGGTGTGGTGCCCTGCGGAACAAGTTGCCGCTTGATCCTTAAAATCAATTATACGCTCCTATTGGTCGGCGTCAAGCCCCTCCCCCGGCCTGGCGCCCGCCTCGGGCAGCACCGCAAAAGGGCAGGCGGGAACACGGAGCACCCTGGGATCATTGAGCTGTGGTTGCACAACTGCCGTCTGCGGGACGCGATGACATGACCCGCATCACCGAACTCGCCTCCGAGACCGACGCACCGGTCAAGCGCCAGCACCTCATCTCCCAGGTGCTGCTCGCCCAGTTCGCTACGCCCATCCGGCACACCGCCGGCCTCCACGTCCAGCCGCACGACCTGCGCAATCCGCAGCGCCCGTGCAAGGCCCGCACCCCGCGCGGGGTCGGCTGGATCGAGGACTTCGTCCCGTACGCCTCCGCCTCCATCGAGCACGTGTGGAAGCAGGTCGAGCAGCACCTGCCCGAGGTCTTCGCCTCGGTCGCCGCGGGCACGGCCCTGGACGAGCCCGACACGGTCGACCTGCTGCGGGACGTGATCGCCCTGCACTGGGTGCGCTCGCAGCACTACCGCGACCTGCACCAAGCCATCTTCCGTGCCTTCTACCAAGAACGCTTCCGCCGGTTCCTCGACGAGGACCAGGTCGTGCTGCAGTTGGCCGCGCGTGAGAAGACCGGCCTGCTCGTCACCGGCCGCGAGGGCCTGGCCCTGCACGCCGAACGCGTCCTGGCGCCCATGGCCGACGCGTACGAGAGCGGCGCGCTGTTCCGGGTCCGTATCGAGGCCTCGTTCGCGAAGGCCCGCAGTCTTCTGGCCGGCCACGCCGTGCAGATCCTGCGCCCGGAGCAGGGCGAGTTCCTCATCGGCGACACCCCGGCCCTGACGATGCGCCGCGACGGCCCGATGGTCTCGTACAACATGGCCATCGGCGACGCGCACTCGGTCCTGTTGCCGATCAGCCCCGGGTATGTGCTGTCCATCGGGCCGAACCCCGCGTACCTGTCGGCTTCCCGCGCCGAGGTCGACGAGCTGAACACGCTCCAGATCTGCGCTGCGCGCCGTTACGTGTACACCCGCCCGGGCAACACCCTGTTGCGGCCGTTCATCATCCGGCAGGTCCGCAAGCACCGTCTGTCGAGCGAGCCGCTCTCCCGGACTGCGTGAGCCGAGCTGGGGGTGCCGCCGGCCGGCGGCACCCCCAGCGGAGCGGTCGGCGCCAAGTACGCCACGCTCTTTCACCGTTGGGCGTACTGGGCGAGGCGTACGACGTCGCACTGGCAGGCCCCGCCGTGGGCCACGGCGTGGAGCTCCTGGATGGTCCAGCCGCACGTCTTCTCGGGTGCGCCGGTACTGCTGTACGACTGCGTGGTGCCGTTGCTGGGACCGCTGTAGGGACCGGAGAGGGAGTCGAAGCCCCACCCCTTGACGTGGATCTCGTTGCCGCGCGGGCCGGTCCGGGTGGTGATGGTGCCGATCTGGAGCATCCGCAACCGGCCCGCCTGCCGGGCCCGTTCGAGATCCGTCGCCGCGGCCCGCTGCTGGGCATTCTCGGCTCGGCGGTCCTGCCTAAACTTCTGGTCGGCGCGACGGCGCTCTTCGGCGAGGCGGGCATGGACGGGGCCGCGGCAGGTCGCGTACGAGTGGCCGGTGACCGTGTGCCCGGAGGCGCTGGAGCACCAGGAGCAGGTCTCCGGGGGCTTGGGCTTGAGCGCGACGAGCGATTCGGTGAGGTAGTAGCTGAGTCCGACGTAGACCACGGCGCCGAGCAGCATCCACAGGTACCAGGGCATGGTGTCCCCCTTCGGCCTCCCCGGGGGAGGCAAGCGAGTTGGCGCGGAGCAAGTTGCCGCTTGCTCCTTGAAATCAATTCCGCGCTGAGTGGGAGGGTGTCACTAGAGTCGGAGTGGCGCCCGAAGCCACTTCCGATGGCTTCGGGCGCCGTCCGTTGCGTCGTGCGGTATCAGACGCGGGTGGGTGCGATGTAGTGCCGGACAGCGACCATGAGGCATCCGGCGGCGGCGAATCCGGTCAGGACACCGCCGACCCGTGCGCCGGCGGCGCCGGAGCCGGTCAGGTGCATGGCGTCGGCCAGTTCGAGGGAGCCGACGAAGGCCCCGGCGCACAGCGCCATGCAGCCCAGGAAGAGCAGGGCGAGGCGGGCTCCGAGGGGGAGCCAGTCGGGGCCTTTGGAGGGGCCGAGGCGGGTGTTGACGTGGGCGATGTGGTCGGCGAGGGCCTGGTCCCGGGCGCCTGCCGGGTGGGGAGGCATCCGGCCGCAGGAGCAGTCGGCACGGTACTGGGCCTCACCGGCGGCGATGGATGCGTCCTCGTCGATGACGATCTTCGGCAGGTGCCGTCCGTCGTCGATGGCGAACCGGTCAAGCACGGGGTTCTCCTTGTCGGTTGTGGGTGATGGCTCGCTGTGCGGGCTGGCGGGCACGACGTTCGTACGGGCAGCCGCCGTTTGTTGAGACTGCCGCGTCAGCCGGTCTTCTCCGGGGGCAGTGCCAGGTCGAGGTACGCAGTGAGGCTGGCGCTGTCGAGCTTGCCGTCCATCGACAGGGACCGCAGCAGCGTGTCGGCGACGGCGTCGCGGGGGATGTCGAGACGGCTCTGGGCCTCGCGGACGATGTCGCCGATGGCGTACTGGCCGTAGTCGGGGTGGTGGCGGATGAGCCAGTCCAGGGTCTTGGCGACGGGGGTGGTCAGGGCGTAGAAGTGCGTGCGGTCGTCGCCTTCGTCGCTGTCCCAGCCGTGCTGTTCAGTCAGTTCGTCGAGGACGGCGTGACGGATGGTGGCGGCCAGGTGGTCGGTGGGGATGATGTCGTCCAGGCGGGTGGCGACGTGCAGGGCGAGTTCGTCGGAGACCTCCCGCACGTCCGGCTCGTTGCGGTGGCGCAGCACCCAGCGCTTACGGGTCTGCGGGCGGCCCCACAGCAGGGCCTGGAACTTGGCGGTGAGGCGTTCCCGCAGGTCGCTCACGCCGGCGGGAAGGGCTTCGGGGTCGGGCCCGGCCACCGCGGCCGCGACGTTCTCCCGGCTGCGCTGGGTGACCCAGTCCTGGGCGACCGGGCGGGACCAGGCACTGCGTCCGCTGACCGTGGCCTGCGGCAGGGGAACGTTGCCTTCGCCGCGGGAGGCGTACGAGCGCAGGGTGGAAGCGGCGATGCCGGCCAGGCCCGCGAACTCGGTGACGCCCAGCAGCTGGTCGGCTGCCAGTTCGGGAGCGGAGAGCTGGACCACGCACTGGCTGAGAGGGAAGTCGCCGTCGCGGTTCGCGCGGCGCTTCGCCCACAGGGCGAGGTGGTCGCTCCACCGTCCGGCGAGCGGTGCGTCCGGGTCGAAGGAGGTGACCTTGAGAAGGCGGCCGGCGTCCGGGGCGGCGGTGTCGTCCAGGAGCTGGTCGGCGGTGACAGCGATCGCGGCCGGGACCGGGGAACGGACGAAGTCCTCATCCGCCGCGTCCCAGATCTGGCCCGGCCGGAACCAGGTGGCGCCGTTCCACCAGTAGCCGCCCGCCCGGAACAGCAGCGGGCCGCCGTGCCATTCGGCGTGCAGTTCGTTGGCGTCCTCGTCACGCACGAGCAGGACTGTCCGGCCGTGGTCGGGGTGGTAGCGCACGCACCAGGCGAACTCGTGCCGCTGGGAGTCGGTGGTGTAGGCGCGCCATCCGCCAGCGGTGCGTTCGAGGTCGTAGCGGCCCCACATGCCCTCGCCGCGCTTACGGCCGACGGCTTCGAGCTCGCGGGGGTCGTCGAGGGGGATGTGGGAGTCGTCGACGAACGGCAGGTCGGGGACGGGGTGGTCGGTTCGCAGGCCGTTGGCCAGAGGGCGCAGCTTGTACACGAGGTGTGTTGTGTCCTTTCCCGCTGTAGCGCTGTAGATATCTACAGCGTACCGCTTTCGTATCTACAGCTAAACTAAGTAGGCGGGATTGGCGGGAAGTTGCCGCACCGCACCGGATGCCACGGCGCGGGGAAGAAGGCTGTGCAGAGGCACCACGCCGCTGGTCTGCGACATGTCGGCCCGCTACCCGTTCCTCTTTCCCGGGCCTGTGCTCTCTGGCCGGAAACGCGCAGCCCGCCCCCGTCCAACCGGACTCCCCTGCGGGCCTTCCGCCCCAGCCGATCAGCTATCCGTGCGGCCAGCGGCCGCATCGCCCCCGGTGAGACCTGGGTAGCAACATCAGCGCCCCGCAGGATTCGCGGGCACCGCTGCACACGTCCTGGAGGAGGCCCCGGTGGCCAAGCGGAAGAAGAAACCCCTCGCCCGGCAGAAGCCGTTCCGTGTCCGCTCGGCCCGCTTCTCGGACGAGGACGTCATGATGCGCATACTCGCCCTCGCCGATCCCGACGACCCCGCACCCTTCGAGAGCTCGCGCACCGTCCTGTTACGAGGCCCCCAGGGCCCCCTCTCCCACGGCCGCGCCCTTCTCCTGGTCGCTCAGCACCAGGACGGTGCCGTCGCCGGCGCGCTGACCGCCTCGCCGCCGGACTGGATCGTCAACCATCCGGGCGTCACCGGCGAGCACAACCAAGCCGCCCTGATCAACCGGCTCGGCACCGTTCACGGCGTCGCCGTCGACGAGCCCTACCGCGGACAGGGCATCGCCCGCGCCCTCATCGCCGAAGCCGAGCGTTACCTCTCCCGCCAGGGCTACGGGCTCATCACCCTGGACCACAGGCCGGATCTGACCGAGTTCTACGCCCGCCTCGGGTACGCCCACGGCGCCCAGCTCGTCATCCACACTCCCGGGCCGCTGATCGCCCAGCCCGCCCACACCGGGATGATCCATTCCTTCAAGCCGCTGGAAGGCAACGTCCGGCTGCGCATGATCCCCGGCTATCCCGAACCGATGGTCTCCGGCCTGGTCTCCCGTACCCACATTCCGGAAGGCACCCAATTCCTGCCCGGCCGCGGCCTGTTCGTTCCCCGGGGTGCATAGCCCACAGCCAGCCTCTGCCCCAAGTACTTGTAGGTCCGACCGTGGACCATGACGCCCGCGTTGCGTCAACTGGGTGATTCCTGCTCCATCGAACGGGTAGCGACGTCCAACGATGTCCGGGCAGCGGGTGCAGGGTGTGGGCGAGGAGCCGTTTGGGCCCCGGGCGTTGGCTGCTCCTTCGTGCGTCGTATGCGCTACGCTGCCGCCGATGGTGCGGCACGCGCATGCCAGGCCATGTCAGATTCCCGGCCGGAACCGCACCCACGCGCCCGGCAAGCGGACAAGGGTCTCAGACTCGCGCAGCAATCTCCCCTTGAACGTGATGACTCCTGCTGCGGCATGGGCGTGGGCATGCTGCGGAAGGACTGTCATGACGAGGGACAAGAAGCGCAAGGCCGCGATCCGCGAGACGCAGGTTCAAACAGGCCGCCGCTACACCCAGGCCGCCCGCGAGATGGCTGCCGCGACCGACCGGGAGCCAAACGGCTTCCTGCTCTCCCAGCTGCTGACCGAGTGCGCCACCGCTGCCCCGGCAGACGTCGACTGGGGCTACGACTCCGAACTCGCGCCGGAGGTGTTCCACTCCCGGCTGCTCGGCGGTGCCGTGCCTTACGGCACCGTTCTGGAACTCGCGGGCTCACTAGCGCAAGAGGGACGCTCCGCACGTCTCACGCTGGAGTCCATGAGTCCTCTGGAAGAGGCAGTCGTCGTCTGCGGCAACCGCCGCTTCCAGCTCATCCTCACGCAGGACATGGTCAGGGAGCTGTGCCAGACATCCGCCTGCCGGAACGACCAGCCCGGCTGGGCCTTCCTCCACTGTTCCAGCCACCTCCCGGACTGCAGCGGCGACGCTCTGGTCTCCATGACCGAGGAATGGGCGCACAGCTTCAAGCCGGACGCCGGCCGTGACGTAGACCGTCTCGAAGGCAGCGCGGAAGCAGACCTCCTCATCAAGGCCGCCACCGCAAACGGCACCTATGAGCGCGTCAGCAAGGCTCTGCTCGATTCCCTCTTCGTAGCCCCCGATGCGCTCGATGACATGTTCTGGAGCGAAGAGGAGACACTGGCCATGCAGCACGCGATCGAACGGGAGCGTCTTCGCCTGCACAACGTGGCGCGTGCCGAAGCACGGCGCCTTGGGAAGGTCTTCGGCGCCTGCGTGACCTGCGGCGGCCGCCTCAACGCCTACGGCTGGGACCCGGGTGTTCCGCCACGGTTCTGCTCAGCGAACTGCGTTCCGCCTGCTCCCAGTTCCTCCCCGGAGTCGGCCACGACCGAACGCCCGGCTAATCAGCGGCCAGCAGAAGAACCCGCCCGGTAGGGCGATTTAGGCCCACCCATGACGAACTACCGGTGGGTGCCTGCTTGCCAGGCAGGCACCCACCGGCTCCTGCGCGTCTCGCCGGTCTAGGGCACAACCTTCGGACTCGCGGCGGTGCGGGCCGGGTGCCGGCGGCCGTGACGTGCACACAGGCGTACGCGCCGGTGCCCCAGGAGCAGGTCTCTCCGATGCCACATTCGCGGACGGGCCGCGCGAGACCGTGCGGGTCACTGGGGGCAACGCGTTCCACGGTGGCGCCGTAGGTGGAGGCGCCGGCGCGCTGCAGGCCTGGCGACTTCTCCTCACCGCTCTAGACTGGAGTACTGCTGAGCGCTTTACAGTAGAGTGGTTAGTGGTCGTGTCGCGTCGTTCAGAGGAGACCCGCGTTGCCCACCGTGAGCCTGCACTTCGACTCGTCCCTGATCGCCCGCTTGGCCGCCGCGGGGCCGGAAGAGACCGTTCACATCACCCTGTCTCTCGACCTCGCGCCCCACGGGGCCCCAGAGGGTGATGCCTCCGGTCCCGGGCGTGCCGTGGCCCCGCAGGGCCCGCTGGCTGAGCTGCTGTTGAAGGGGCTGCTGCAGGCCGGGGACACGCTGTCCTTCCAGCAGCGGCGGGCGGGCCGGGAGGCCGTGGCGACGGTGACCGCTGACGGGCGGCTGATCGTCGAAGGGCAGGCGGTGGCGTACACCTCGCCGTCGAAGGCGGCCTCAGCTGTTACCGGCACGGCGTCGAACGGGTGGGTGTTGTGGCGGACCGCGGACGGCCGCACCCTCGATGCGCTGCGCCAGCAGCTGCAGCAGGACTCATCGACGGCTCCGGCCTAGGCCGGAGCCGGGGCTCCCCTACACCGCTTTTCACCCGTTCGTTCGTGGAGGAGTACGTGAGTGCGCCGCACCGCCCCCGTCCCGCGTCGCCGCTGGCACAGCCGCCGGGCACGGGCCCGGCGGCGTCTGGTGTCGCAGTGCCGGCCGGTGATTGGTCCGAGGAGGTCCTGACCGGAACCGTCCTGCCCAGCGTCCTGGGCGGCGCAGTGCCGCAGCCGGAACCGGTGCGCCCGGTGGTGGTGTTCGTCGCCGGGCAGGCAGGCAGCGGCAAGACGCTGGTCGTCGACCTGGTGCACGCCGCGCTGGAGCGGCGAGGCGGTGCGGTGCGGGTGGACCGCGACGCCTACAAGAACATCCACCCCCACTACGCAGCCCTGCTCAGCGAGGACGTACGGACCGCTGGGGTGCGGGTGCGGGCGGAGACCTACCAGTGGCAGGCCGAAGTGGAGGCTCGGGTGCGAGCCAGCCGGTATGACGCGGTGGTGGAGGCGCCTTTGGCCCACCCCCAAGAGTTCCTGGCCGGGATGGCCGCATACCGGCAGGCTGGCTACCGCGTCGAGCTGGTGGCCCTTGCCGTGCCCGAGGCGGTCAGCCAGCTCGGCATTTTGGACCGGTACCTGCGCCTCGCCGAGGAGGGTCGGGCCAGGTACGTCTCCTGGGACAATCACGACCAGTGCGCTGCCGCCCTGGTCGAGACCCTCGGCATGGTGGAGGCCGGGCACCTGGCGGACCGGGTTTTCGTCGTCCGGCGCTCCACGGAGACGGCGCTGGAGGCCGTGTACGACAACGAACTTGCGTCCGGGCAATGGTGCCGCCCGGCAGGCGCGGCACGCGCGGTGCTCGCTGAGCGCAGCCGTCCGTGGGACGCCAGGGAGACGGGCCGATTCCGCCGTCAGCTCGCCGACGCCGACCGGCGCCTGACCGATCCCCGACTGCCGGAGGACTGGACGCTGGCGGTCCGCCGCGACGCCGAACGCGCCGCTGCCCTGGCCGAGCCGGTCCGACGCACCGCCCAGCCGCGCCGGGAGCCTCCCGGGGTCGACTACCACCGGCTCTCCGCAGAGGAACACCGCTGGATCTTCGACGAGTTGATCGTTCCGCTGCTGGGACGGATCACACCGCAGGACAGACCCGTCGCGGTGTACGTGATGGGTCAGCCCGGCGCCGGCAAGACCCGGGCCGCTCAGATGGTCCGGCGCACCCTGCGCGACGGCCCAGCCCACATCACGGGTGACGACTTCAAATTCTCCCACCCGGACTACCTGCAGCTCTTGCGTGAGGAGCCGCGCACGGCCTCCGCGCGGATCCGCGCCGACTACCGGGCGTGGCAGGCTCAGGCCGAAGCGTACGTGCGGGAGCGGCGCGGGGACGTGGTCATCGAGATCACCCCGGAAAACGCCGCCGCCTTCATCACCAGCGCGTCCCTGTACCGTCAGGCCGGATACCGGGTGGAGCTGCTGGTCCTGGCCGTGCGCGCAGCCGATTCCCGGCAGGGCACGGCCGTCCGCTACGCCACGGTGAGCCAGCGAGGCGTACCCGCACGGTTCACCACCGCCGCCGGGCACGACACTCACTTCGCCGTCCTCCCCGAGGTGGTGGCGGCTGCTGAGCAGCTGTCCGTGGTCGACTCGGTCACGGTGATGCGGCGGGACGCCCACGTCCTCTACCGAAACGAACACATCACCCAGGGACGGTGGGCACGGCGTCCTGCCGCCGCCTGGGCCCTGGCTGCGGAGCAGTCCCGCCCTTACACCACTGAGGAAGCCGCGCGGTTCTGTGCCGCCCAGCGCTGGTTGCGTTCCGCGATGCCGCAGTACCGCGATGAACTCATCGCGATCGGACGCCTGGCAGGCCCGTTAATGCCTCCAGCCCTGCAGCCGCATCAGCTCGACGCGCAGGCTCCCGTGGCCGCGCTCCCCATGCCCGCCAGTGGCATGCTGTAGCTTGATCGGTAGGCGCGGGGCCTGGGCGGTCGGGGTGCGACCGCTGAAGAGTCCAGGAGGACTCGTGCCCATAGGCCGCGTCAACGCCGCGAAGTTCATCGCTCGCCTTCTGCCAGAACCGCACGAGACGGATCTCGGCGGCGAGCCCGCCCACCATCTACTGGCTACCGCTCACGCTGACCGGGTATGCCCACCGTCAGGCCACAGCATCGGCTGGACGGACTGCTACGCCAGTGCGGACATGCTGCCTCTGACCCACAAAGCGGATCTGCTGCTGGAGCCGGACGGCAAACCAAGGTCGATTCCGGATCATCTGGTCGGTGAGGCACGTGAGCGGGCGGAGCGGGTCGGCCGACAAGCGGAGTGGATCCGTCGGGAAGCTCACCGGCGCGGACTTCACTGACGCCGCCCGCCGTCCAGCGCCCGCCCTCACCCCGGGGCGGGCGTTCGCGTGGTCAGTCCCCGTATTCGCGCACTGACCAGCCGTCTGGCACTTCGCGGACTTCGAAGCCTGGCGCGATGATCTGGTGCAGTGTTTCGCCGTCGGTCCAATCGTTGAGCGTGTCGGCGAGAGTGGTGATCAGCGGCTCGTCCACGTTGTCGAAGAGGATGACGGGCTCGACGGCCAGTTGGGCATCGGTTCGTCGCATGCCGTCGACGGGGGTGGCCCAGCCGACGATTGGCATCACCAGAATCACGCCGTCGTCGGGGCATTTGATCGCCACTCGCCACCCGTCCGGGGCGGCAGCGAAAGGGAACGGGACTGCGGTCATGACGGCAGACTCTAACCCCGCGGTTCGGGCAGCTGCCCAGGCGGGACAGGCACGGTGGCGCCGAAGCTACGACTCGGGCTGCGCCTCGCTGGCTTCCAACTCCTTCAGGCGTGCGGCATAGACGGCGGCGATGCGCGTGATCTCGTCGGGCCCAGCCGTCCTCAGCCGGTTCTGGTCCTCCACGCACTCCTGACGCCGCGCCTTCAGTTCCTCCAGGCGCTGCTCGTCCCCGGAGCGCCGCGCGAGGAGGAGCTGCCGGCTGTACCAGGCGATGACGTTCCCCACGATCTCGTGCGCCATCTCATACCCGGCGTCGCCGCCGTCCGGGTCCCAAGCCGGTCCCGACGATGGTGAACGTGGCGGTTCTGGGGAGGACGATGCGGGGTCGTGCACGGAGAACCACCTCGAGGCGCGTTGAGAACCGGACGGCGAAAAGATCATTGTCCGGCGTGGGCGGGAACCAGTCCATCACCGGCTCCTCTCAGCCTGCATATCCCGCCGGCGCTGCCGCCGGCCACCGTCCGCAGCATAAATTGGGACCGCAGGTGATCACTTCGGGGGGACACACCACATGACCGACCTTCGTGCGCTGTTCAGCTCCAATGACCCCGTGGGCAGCAACGAGGCGTTCACCAACCGCCAAGACCAGTGGGATCTCGTCGCCACCGCCATCGAGGAGCACCTGCGGCACATCGCCGCTCCGGCCTTCAACGTTGAGGACCTCGAAGCCCCTCGCAACAACGTGATCGTGTTTCACGGGGTGGGCGGCGTCGGCAAGTCGACCCTGCTGCGCAAACTCGAATCCTCGCTCACCGCAGCGGACCAGCGTCCCGTGCACTGGGGTGCCCCCGCCTGGGCGGGCGAGAAGATCCTGCCCATCCGCATCGACCTGGCCCGCTCGGCATCGACCGGTTCGGACTTCGAGCGCGTCGTGCTGACGATCCGTCTGGCCCTGGCTGCCACCGTCGGCCGCCCTCTGCCCAGCTTCGACCTCGCACTGCGCCGCTACTGGGATGCCCAGCACCCCGGTGAGCCGCTGGAGGAGTACGTCCGGCGCACCGGCCTGGTGGGGAAGTTCGGACAGATGCTGCCCGGGCAACTGCAGGCCGCGGTCAGCGAGGCCATCGGCGCCCTGCAACTGCCCGGCCTGGTGGGCTCGGCGGCCGGGCAGGTCACCACTGCGCTCGTACAGGCCCTGCGAGAGCGCCGCGAACGCGCGCAGGCCCTCGCCGGCTGCGCCCGCACCGCCGCCCTGCTCGAGGCCGAACCCGACCTGGAAGCACTCTCCTTCTACCCGCACCTGCTGGCGTGGGAGATCAGCCGCCTGCCCGCAAAGAAGGCGGCCGTGCCGGTCCTCCTGCTGGACACCTTCGAGGACACCAGCGACCGCCACCGCGACACCGAACGGCTCCTGCAACGCCTCGTGTGGCTCATGCCGAACTGCTTCTTCGTCATCAGCGGCCGCAACCGTCTGCAGTGGGCCGATACTGCCCTCCAGGGCCAGCTCGACTACACCGGCCCCGCCGCCTGGCCCGGCCTGACCCCCCAAGCGGGGCAGCCGGCACGCGCCGCCGGACAGGGCGGCGCCCGCCAGCACCTGATCGGGGACTTCTCCGAACAGGACTGCGACACCTACCTCGCCCACCGCCTCACCCAGGACGGCCAGCCGCTGATCAGCCCTGACATCCGCGCCGTCATCACCCAGCGCTCGCACGGCCTGCCGCTCCACCTCGACCTGGCCGTCGCCCGCTTCCTGGAGATCCGCCGCACCGGCCGCACCCCCACCCCGGCCGACTTCGACCACACCTTCCCCGCGCTCATCGCCCGCACCCTCTCCGACCTCACCGCCGACGAGCGCCACGTCCTACGCAGCGCCAGCCTGCTCGATGCCTTCGACCTGGACCTGGCCACCCACGCCGCAGGCCTCACCCACCAAGCCGCGGCCCGCAGACTCATCGAACGGCCCATGATCACCGAAGACCCCTACGCGATCTGGCCCTACCACCTCCACGGCGCCATCCGCACCGCACTACGCACCGCCGACGACCACACCGAGGACCGCTGGACCTCCGCCGACTGGCACCGGGCCGCCGAACGCGCTCTCACCGCCCTCGGCCAGCAGAGGCAGGACGGCCGCGCCGACGTCCCCGGCCGGACCCTCCTCGTCGCGTGCCTGCGCCAGGGCCTGCGCCTGGCCCGCGACCACCGTCTGGACGACCTCAGCTGGCTCACCGACGCCGCCTTCGCCTACACCGACGACTCCGTGTGGGAACCCCTCGCCCCGCCCACCCACGCTCTGGTCTCCGCGTCCGGCACCGGCCCGGATACGGGTCCGGACACGCCCGCCGACGCTCTGGCCGAACTCCTCGTCGCCATCGGCCGCCGCCAGCACGAACACCGCGAACGCACCGCTGAGCGCCTCACCGCCGTCCTGAGCACCGGCCTGCTGTCCGGCGAACTTGCCGAACTCGCCCTGTACTACCGGGCCAAAGCCCACAAGGACCTCGGCCGCACCGACGCCGCCGCGGACGGCATGCGCCAGGTCGCCGACGCCGACGGCCGGCTCGCCGTACGCGCCCGCCGCGGCCTGGCCAACCTCGCCCGCATCCGCGGCGACTTCCCCACCGCCCTCGCCGCCGTCCCCACCCTGGGCTGGAAAGGCCGCCACCACCGCGTCCTCGGCCACATCCGGTGGCCCCACGGCGACATCGACCGCGCCACCGCCGCCTTCGAAGCCGCACGGACCGAAGCCGAACAGCACGACGCCCCGGGCGAGCGGGCCATCGCCCAGACCCACATCGCCCTGGTCACCGCCTTCGCCGACCCGGCCCGTGCCGACGACGAGCTCGCCCTCGCCCACCAGCTCCTGGCCCACCTCGACCAGCGCGCCACCACCCTCCTCGCCCACCTCGTCGGCCTCGTACGCGACGCCGGCACCGACCGCGACGTCACCGACCGCGCCACCGTGCTGCGCACCGAGATCACCGTCGCCGGCCTCGCCTGGCTCACCCCGCTCCTGGAAACCGCCCTCGCCTTCCACCACGCTGTACGCGGCGCACAGGACGACCTGGCGGCCACCCTCGACCGTCTGCACGAGGCGACCGCGAACGGTGACTTCGCCTACTACCGCCACATCGCAGCCGCCATGGGAGACCTGCCCCAGCCCGCCGGGCCCGCCATACGCTGGCTCGACGATGAACTCACCGTCCGTACCCGCTGGCGCGCCCTCGTCACCGCCCGCCAACAGCGCCTGCACGGCACTCAGTAACAGCCGGTTCAGCCGCCGTCCTCGTCCTCGGTGTACGGCTCCGCAAGGCGCAGCCCGAGGCCGTCTGGAAGTCTCATGCCGCAGCGG
This sequence comes from Streptomyces sp. NPDC000345, assembly GCF_042898825.1. Classification (NCBI taxonomy): domain Bacteria; kingdom Bacillati; phylum Actinomycetota; class Actinomycetes; order Kitasatosporales; family Streptomycetaceae; genus Streptomyces; species Streptomyces sp. NPDC000345. The sequence goes on along the minus strand of NZ_JBIAZE010000019.1, from coordinate 97,385 downwards.
CGGCCGCCACCAGCTCTGGGAAACGCTGCTCCCAGCAGGTGCGCACCGGCTTGCCCAGGGCGATCCGCAGGCGTGGCCAGTGCCTCACGAGCAGATCGGCGTTGAGGTAGCCGGTGAGGTCCTCGCGTAGACCGTTCGTGAGCACGATGCGGTACAGGCCCAGCAGCAGCTTCTCGTCACTGACCTCGAAGCGCCTCAGCCCCGACCAAGCCAGATGCAACGGCAGCTCAACCGTCCCGGTCGCGGGACCGGACAGCTCCTCGAGGCGAGCGGGCAGACGCTCGGCCACATGAGCCCAGCGGGAAGCGGTGGCATGGTGCACGGTCACGGCTTCAGTGTGGTCCCTCATAGCAGGACCCATCGTCCATCAGGGGAAGCCGATCGTGTGCCAGCGCATCCGGTCGCAGCCTGCCGCCGCCCGGCAGTCGTCAAATTTCCGGCCAGCCGGCTGCTCACGCTCTGTCCAAGGTGATCAACGGCTCGGGGCCTGTGAGGCTCATGGAACGGGCTCGCGCCCGCGAATCGCGGACGCGAGCCTGAGGACGTCTCTGAGGCGACCGGTCTACCCGGCGCTGTAGGCAGCCTGCAGCCGGGCGAGGAGGTTGCGTGTGTCCTTCGCGGAGAACGCGGTGACGTCGTTCTGTTCCGCGCCTTCGACGGCGATGTTCCACTCACCGTCGCCTGCTGCCGCCACTTGGATGGGCGGCTGGGCCATCCACATGACATCGATGCCGCGCCGGACCACCACGGCGATGAGGCTGGGCAGCAGCACCGCGCCGCCTGCGCCGCCTGGACCCATGAGCAGGTCGGCGAGGGCCTCGGTGGCGTTGTCACCGCGGACGCTTTCCGTGGTGAGGGCGACTTGCCCACCACCGGCGCTGGTGAGCATCACGGCCATGTGCGTGCAGTCCTCGTTCCGCTGCCACGGGGGAATCTTCCAGTCGAAGGTCATGCGCTCATCTTGCCCACGCAGCACGGCAGTTGATGCCGCTCGTGGTGTCCCACGTCGTGGTTTCGATTACTCGAGGACGGTCGAGGCAGATGGAGCGGGCGTCCGAGGAGAGCTGGCTCATCGGCCTCTGTAGACGTCTTCGTCAACCGGCGGTCCGTCCCCGACGTAGTCGTAGGGGTCGTCGTCCAAGAGAACGTCCTCGTCCAGGTCGCCGAGGTGAAAGAGAAGCTTGCTGCTCACTTCGAGGTCGCATGCCGCGCAGTGGAATCCGTAAGGGACGAGGTAGACCCCTTCCTGGCCGGCGATGCCCTGGACGTTCACTAGACCGGCCACCCACCCCTGAGAACCGCAGGCCGGGCACTTTTTCGGTGCTTCCCGGCTCATGGTGATCAGCGGCTGACTGGTGATTGCGGCCAAAACCACATCACGCTCTTTGCGGGACATATGCCCGAAGCGCTGTTCAAACAGTGAGCGTGCCTTGACGAGCAGAGCTTCCGCCGCGACGCGCTCTTGTCGCACCTGCTCATCGACCAGCTTGTCGTGCAGGACCCGGTAGGGGCCCCAGTAGCCGTTCGGATCGACTTTCAGTTCTTCGAGAACCGGGTCGACGAGGCGCAAGCAGACCGTGAATACCGCTTCAGCTTGTGCGGCGTCGTGTATCGCGCTGTGGGCAACCCCATTGCGGGCGTCCGCCAGGGGCTCGAGGGCCTTCTTGTCGATCGGGATCTTCCTGGGAAGGAGCCTCAGCACCCGCTCATGGGCTTCAGCGAGGCCGATGGTCTTGACCTTGGTCAGAGGAGCCGCGTGGGAGCCCAGGCCCGTGGCATGGAGCAACGAGTCGAAGTGCCGGCCGTCGACGATCAGAGCCGGGTGGATTCCAGCGAGGTAGGCCTTGAGCAGATGCTCTGTAGCGACGCCGGCGTGGTGAACGGCGAAGTCGTAGCTTTCAGTCCCCTCGACAAAGGCTGCCAGCGCCGCATTCATCCACCTTTGAGATGAACTTTTCAACTGCTCTGAATCCATGGCCGAGACGATAGGGCCGCTGGACCGTCAAGCGCTCCTGCTCGGGACCGCAGCCGTTCCGGCAGAGCCAGAATGCGCCTGGGGATTCAGGTGGAGTTCAGCCGGCGTGACACCGGAGCCGCCATACGGACTGGGCCAAGCAAGGGAGAGATGACCGGCGACGCGCCGTCCACCAGCGGAGGCACGCCATGGCTACTGCCCGCTGATCTCGACTGGAGACGGAGGCCCTGGCCTGCTCACGCCAGAGTGTCGGGGTCAATGCCCTGGGCCCGGGCCAGAGCGAACAGAACGCGCTCCATACCCTCCAGCCGTTGATCGAGGCCATCCAACCGTTGCGTGATCGTGCGATCTCCCGGCGCGCCGATGGCGTTGGCGAGTGAGTCGATGTTCCCGAACGCCGTGGTCTGCTGCTCGCGGATCTCTCCGAGCTGCTCGCCGTGCTCGGCCAGGGTGCGCCCCGTTCGGAACGCCGACGCCTCCAGGTCCCGGAGCCGTTCGTCGTGCGTCTTTGTCTCTCCCGCCATCCCCCCATCCTGGCAGATGCGGACCGGCGCTGGTGCCGGCCGCCCGCCAGTCCATCAGTGGGCACCATCACACCAGGTCAGCACCTCGCACGGTGGCCCGAGCGCGGACACCCCGGCATGATCGGAGAAATGTTCGACAAGCTCTGTCGCCGCCGTCCCTGCCCGGCGGCTTTCCCCGTTCCGCCTCCGGCCGCAGCGGCCCCGACGCTGCCATGCTCGCCGACATCGGCCGCGTACGCGCCGCCCTCGTCGCCGTCGGCGTCGATTTCGAGGGGCCTGGTGGCGCTCACGAACCTGCCTGACGCGGCTGCGAGGCCCGGAAACGCTGCCTGACGTCCCGGTGGCCAGCCAGGGATTCCGCGTCACGCGACTCCGATCATGGTGGCGAGCGGGCGCCGTGGCGGGCCGGCGCTGCTTCTCGCTACCGTCGCCAGATGACCTTCAATGATGAGTTCGCCACCGACTTACGGCTGAGTGAGGCACCGACCGGGGTGATCGTCAGCGCGCTGCGCTGGGACATCCTGAACGACTGGGTCCGGTATCTGAACGACGACAAGTTCCCGGATAAGACGGCCGAGATGGCGTACGTCTGGGGATTCATCAACCGGGACTTCGGCGGCGACGCGCTGCGCTGCCTGTGGAGCAAGCACGAGACCAGTTACCCCATGTTCGCTGAGGCGGTGTGGCTGCTGCACCGCGAGTTCAGCGAAGGCGCCGGATCAGACCATCACCCTCTCTTCGCTGACCTGCCGCCGATCCCTGCCGACGTCCTGTTCCGAAAGATCGCGAACGCGTCCGCGGTGGCCTTCCGGAAGCTGACCGAGGCCCAGATGCTTGACATCCTCCGCACGGCACCGCAGGAGTACGCAGCGATGCGGTAGAGCCACCCGAAGCGCCGACGGCCCCGCCCTGGAATCACCTGACGAGCGGGGCCGTCTACGCCTTCCGAGCCTGGTTCGGCCAGATCCGGTTCACCAACGACGGATGACGCCACAATTCCCGCCGACCGGCCGACCGGAAATCGGCGCTACGCCGGACGCCCGCCGGGACAAGATCGACCTAACAAGCGGCCAGAACACGGCCGTTGACGGCATCACGACCACTCAGGGGGACTCGTTCATGGGCAAGCACCCGGCGAAGAAGACAAAGCAGGCACCGCCCCTGTCCGCCGGCCGTGTCCGCGCAGGCTGGCAGGGCCCGGCCGGGACCCGCATCCGTCTGGCCCAGGGCCAGGACCTCGACGCCGCCGACGCGCTGATGGCCACCACCGGCGACGGAGTCAGGATCATCCCCGTCCTGCGCGCCGCCATCGAGGACGGCTCCGCCGCCTCCGCCATGCTCGCCGGACTGGCCGGCCCGAAGGCGTACCACGACGCCGCCGCTCACGCCTTCACGTCCCGGCCCAGGAACGAGGCCATGACCACCGTCTGCCTGACGCTGGTCGCCGCTGACGAGCAGGACCGCACCGTCGGCGTGCTGTCTGCCACCGCCCCCGGAACCGTCATCGACATGGCCATGAACAACGGCTACACCGCCGAGAAGGCCCTGGCTCTGAGCCTGTTCATCGCCAAGATCCATGGCCTGGCTGTTGCCGAGAACGCCCGAGGGCAGGGCATCGCCGGCGCCCTGCTCAAGCGGGCCTGGCAAGTCCACCAGCAGCTCGGCTACTTCCTGCTGTACGGCTCATACGAGGCACACCGGGACCTCGGCGCCTTCTACATCCGCTGCGGTTACACAGTCCACGCACCCGGCGAGACGTTCCCCCTCGACCGCGTAGCCCTGCCCTTCCGTCTCGGCGCAGGAGCTGACCAGTGCATGTTCACCCGCTGGCGCCCACGGCACTGAGGGCGACCAGCCCCTCCCGAACACTTCGGCGCATTGACGACCCCGGCTGGCCAGGGCATCAGGCCCCCAGCGCTAGCTGGCCCTGCTGGCACCTTCAACTGAGCGGGGCTGGTGACCGGCCTTCTCCGCTCGTGCCCGGCGCAGGGCGGCGGCCTCGGTCGCCGCGGCCTGGCGGCGGCGCTGTGCGCGGGCCTGCTCGATCAGGGCCGGCGCATCGTCTGCGACGGTGTCGGGCTCGGGAAACGCGCGGCGGGACAGCGCCCGCAGCGCGGCGGTCTGCCGCTCCACCGCCTGGGCGATGGCCGGGTCCACGCGGGACGGCGGCGCGGCCTGGCGGTGCGCCTCGATCGCCCGGTGGTAGCCGTCCGGCGGGGCAGGGCGCGGCGACGGCATGGCGGGCATGGTCGGCTGCGGCCCTGCCGCGGCGGCCGCCTTGGCGGGGCTGGCCTTCCCGGGGGTGGGCGGCAGGACGTGCAGTGTGCGCACGTTCGCGTCGGGCACCTTCGCGTTGGCCGCCGTGATCAGCTTGGGTGCGCTCCAGCGCAGCTTCGTGCCATACGCGGGGGCTTCGGGGGCGACGTCCAGGCGGCCGGTGTCCGCGTCGAAAGCCACGGCCTGGACGTGGCCAGCGAGTTCGGGCGCGGCCGCGGCAAGGATGTCGCCGAACTGCGCGAGGAGGCTGCCGCCGGCGGCCGGGGCGACCATGCCGCGCTCGGTCATCATCATCGTGATCGCCATGCCGAGCCCGAGCGGCTCGCGGCCGTCGCGCCGTACCACCTGCGTCCGGGACCGCTTCGGCTTCGCCTTCTGGGCGCCGCCGTTCTTCTTCGCCGCCTCCCGGGCCGCGGCCAGGGCCTGGCGCGCGAGGTCGACCCCGCTCAGCTCGCTGCTCACGCGATCGCCGCCCCGGCCTGGTCGCCATCGAGGGGCCGAGCCGCGAGCTCCGTCAGCCGGGCCGACCACGGCGCAGGCGCGACCGTCTCGGTACGGGCCGCCGTCCGCTTGCGCAGCTGCTCCAACCGCGTCGCCAGCAGGTACTCGGCAGTGCGCTCCCGAGCGGCGTCGGCGGCCTTCGTCGCGGCGGCGACCGCGTCCGCGCCGTTCGGGTTCGCGCGGAACCACCTGCGGTTCTGCTCGGTCTTGTATGCCCGGCGGGCTTCCGCGTCGGCCTCGAGGGTGCTGCCCAACCGCCCGAGGGCGCTGCTGCGGTACTCCGGCAGGGCCTGCTGCACGGCCTGGAGAGCGTTGAAGGCGAGCACGGACGCCGCAGCGCTGGGGTTCGCCTCCAGCTCGCCGGGCTCCATCAGCTGAAGGAACTGCTGGTGGGTGGTCTCGATGTCGGCTTCCAGCGTTGCCCGGACGTGCGCGGCCACCGCGGCGACGTCGGCGGCATCGTCCAGGTCCGCCGCCCATGTAGCCGCGACCAGCCCGGCCTCCGCGATCGCTGCCTCGGTCCGGCGCCGGTAACGGCACGCCTCGCACAGCCCGGCCGACCGCTGCTGCCCGCAGTCCTCGCACGCCAGGGCCTGGCGCACTGCGTCGGCGGCCGCCGCCTCCCGGCGCTCGCGCTCCCCCCGCTCCCGGGCAGCCGCACGGGCCTTCTCCCGCCGGGCCTGCTCCGCGCGGGCCTGCTCACGGCGCCACACGAAGTCCTCCGCCTCCGCCGCGGCGTACTCACGCAGCCGCTCCTCGAGGACCTGGCGCCGCTCCGCCACGCCGAGCCCGGGCAGCTCCCGGTCGATGTCGGCCGCGATCCGCACGCGGCGGGCACGGCGGATGTGAATCACGTTGCCGCAGTTGGCGCAGTCGCCGCCGGTGTCCAGCCGGATCCCGTCGTCGCAGCGCACGTCCGAGCAGGCCGGCCGCTGCACCAGGCCCCGCCGTGTGATCCAGCCGAACGGGCTGCTCACCCGCGCCTCACCACCGGTCTCCTCCAGCCGGTCGGTGAGCCGGTCGGCCAGCAGCCGAGGCGCGCCCTCCGGCTGCATCAGCAGGTCCTTCAGCCGCTCCAGCTCGGCATTCACAGCCTTTACGACCTGGTCCTGCTGCCAGCGGTTCAGCCCCGCCCACAGCCACGCGACCGGCCCCAGAGCAACCCGCAGATCAAGATCCTCGGGAAGGTCCGCCCTCCCCTGCTGCCGCGTCTTTTCGCCCGCCACGGCCTCGAGCCGACCACCGGCCTTGGTCCCGGCAGCACGCTGCCCACCCTGCTCATCGACCGCGGACTTGCCAGGCTTTTCCCCGCGGAGCGGGCCGACCTCCGCTACCGGCGACGCAGGCTCGGCAGCGGCGTCCTCGCCACCCACGGCCTGGTCCTCGCGCACGCACACGTGCTCCGGCCGACGGCCTTCACCCCCACGGCCTTCGCCGGAAAAACCACCAGAGAGCGGAGGAGGAGAAACGGGAGTAACCACAGAAGCGTGGTCTGCGTGGAACTCTGCACCATCGGGACGCTCCCGATCTCCCGCCTCCACGGCCGCCTCAGCACCACAAAACCCAGACGTGCCAAGGCCACCGGCATCCTGGCCAGGAGCAAGATCTCCGACTGCACCATCGGGACGCTGCGAAAACACCGATCCAGAGCCCGAAACCGGCTCCACAGGGGCCAGAACACGGCCGTACGCACGGGCGACCGGCAGCAGCATGACCCGGCCACGGCCGTTCATCCGTGTCACCGTCGCCTTGCGCTGCCGCGCGACGACACCGGCCTCCGTCAGCCGGGCCAGCACCTTCCGCGCCCCGGACGGCGAGCAGCCCAGTAGCCGGGACAGCGTCGCAGCTCCGCGCCCCTCCTTCTTCCGCACCGAGCCGCCGCACAGCTGCAGCCAGCCCGACGCCCGGGTGTTCAGCACCATCAGCAACAGCCCGAGCCGGTCCGTCGCCGCACCCTTGCCCGTGCGACCGGCCAGCAGCCCGGGCGGCGTCGGCTCCTTGTCCTCCGGCGCCCACCCCGGCCCGAACAACGCCTCGATCAAGCGCAGCAGCACCGCCAACTCCGCCTTGTTCAACGCCAGCGGGTGCGCCGCTCCCCCACCCTGGTGCGCCCGCCACAGCGGCATGACCAGACAGTCCAGCCCGACCGGGTGCCCCTCATCGTTGACGACCATCCGGGTGTGCAGCGCGTCCCTCTGCCGCAGCACGGGCAGCACGTCGTGATGAACCGTCGACGCCGTCATCCCAAGCCACCGACCCAGCTCCGCACCCCAGATGTACGACTGCAGATCGTCCTTACGCCCCTCCGGCGCCCGCGACTTCGCAAACAGCACCACCGTGGTCAACCGCGCCGCATCCCCAAGCCCGGCCAGCGACTCATCCGCCAGCAGCGCCCGGACCGCGGCGAGCAGCCGCAGCCGCATACCCCGACCCAGCCGCAACGCGTCATCCAGGCCGCCGTCACCCGGCTGGCCCCCGCCCGGCAGCGACCGCAGCACATCCCGCTGGGCGGGAAGCACCGGAGAGTCGACCACGACGTCGTCGACGCGCTCCCACAGCATCGCGGCCGACGCTGCCATGCCGCTCACGTGGATGTCCTAGAGAACTGCGCTCGGGGCGCCGTGCTAGTCCGCTGGCATGGCGGCATGGGTGGCTCAAGAAGAAACTGTGACCGGGAAGACGCCGCAAAATGCGCCAATCGGGCATGGATGGGCTGACAAAGGGCAGCGCAATGCTGCAACATGGGTCCTGCCTCGCTTCGATATCGAGGTGGGCATAGAAAAGGCGCCTCTGGCGCTGGTTCGTCTGGAACCAAGATCGAACTGTTCGGCCGGCGGCAACCGGACGGACAATCCCTTCAGGGGGTCGGCAAACCCTCTGGTGGCAGATGGGGCGCCATCAGCCGAGGTGACGGCTAATCACCTGGGTGGCCGGGCGTCCCGGCGGCTCGAAGGCCCGTTCAACGGGCGCCGCCATAGACGATTACGACATCTCGCCCCCTTCCGGGGCGGAGATGTGCCCGCAGCCGGACTGGCGCGGGAAGACATTGAAGGCACTCAGCCGGAGCGACGTACGAGCCATCGCTGCCACGGCGGGTGCCTTGGTGTGTGCGTGTCGGAGGGTACGGGTACCCTGCATCATGTCGAGACCTTCCCTAGATAGGTCTGCGGCCGTGCCCCGGAGCTCCACCTCGCGGGGCTTAACCATCTCTATATGGATCTTATTCAGGGGACACGGTACCCCTCCTAGATCCCGCGGCGACACCCCGGTACCACTCGTGTCGCTAATGGACGAACGCCTCCTGACGGAGCGCCAGACCCCTCGGCTACCTGCCCTGTTCCCCACCTGAGTCACAGCCCGGGCATGATGAGCGGTATGCACGCGACGCAGATGCCCAAGCATGACGATCCCCTGGACGTGGAGACCTTCGCCCGCCCTGAGCAGCAGCGCCGCTACATCGCGGCCATGCACCGCCTCGCCGCAGAGCGTCGCACCGGCGATCCGGTCCGCGTCTACGTCAGCGCCGCACCCAAGACCACTAACGACGCTAACTGGCAGCGCTGGCTCAAGCGCATCACCGAGGACCTGCCCGAAGGCGTCGAGCTCCTCCACTACGGTTCCGCCTTCGAGGGACGGCCCTACGCCTGGGACACGCTCGTAGACCAGCTCGACGGCCTCGTCGTCATCGGAAGGCCCAAGCGGCTCGGCAGCCGTGTCCACGTCCTCGGACCTGTTGCCCGCCTCGAACTCCGCTCGCTGGTCGCGCAAAAGCCCGTCCTGCTCTTCACCCACAATCTCGGCCTCGTCCCCGTCGTCGACTGCAAGAGCCAGGTCATGGCGCCGCCGGAGGCACCGAGGCTGAAGCTGATCGCCCCCAAACGCTGGAGCCGCGACTCGGCCACGCTCCAGGCCGCCCTGGACGCTCTCCGGCCGGCCGACGACAACGGCCAAGGACTGGAAGCGCACCGAGACACAGCGGATCACCTGGCGGCTCCGTTCGCCGTCCGTAGCGCGGTCTCGTAGTAGTAACCGAGTACGGCCTCGGCCCCTGACCCCTGGGCGGTTGCAATGCGCTGGAAACGCGCAGACCGCAGATCCCCCGCGACTCGGATGCGCCGGTGCTGCTGATTAGGCGGGCAGTAGCCGTCCTCACCAGAGACCAGCCCAGCCAAACCAGCTGGCTTGCTCCCGAGGTTGTTGAGCACCGACGTAGCGGCGTAGACGGTCTTGATCCCCTCGTGGCCCTTCACCTCGACTGTCCAGCCATCGCCGTACGCGGGCCGGGAGATCGCTGCGTGCGACACAGGGACGAGGCGTACACGCCGGTCGTCCTCGACCTCGGCCGCCTTGTATCTGTCGGTCGGTGGGCACAGCACATGCAGCGTCGTTGTCGAATCCGGGTGCGCTCGCAGCCAAGTGCCGAGCGGACGATCAGCACCGAGGACGTACGTACGCCCCGTGAGCTCCTGCGGAGTGGCCCGCCAGAGTGGAGAAGCCGAAAAGTCGGCGGGAGCGCTTACCCATTGCAGGTCGGACGGAGCCAACTCGGTCACACCAGTGGCGACCACGATGGACGCCGAAGTGAAGACGCGTCCGTCGGCAAGGGCGAGTTCGGCTCGGCCGTCGTGCCCAGTGGCTTTCACCGCGTGCCCCTGCACGACCCTGCATCGGCCGGCCTTCTGTAGGCGCTGAAGGTCCGCGGCCAGGGCCTCGGCCAGCTGAGGGCCGGTGGACCAGTTGCCCGATACGTTCTCCAAGGCGCTGACCCTGTGCAGCTTGCCGCCCACTGGGCCGGATTCCACCACGATGGCCCGCAGGTTCAGGCTGGCCGCCATGAGCGCGGCTGCCACCCCGGCCGGGCCGGCGCCGACCACAAGCATGTCCGCGTCGTACGTCGATGCGTTCACGTCTGTGCTCCCTGGGTTCCGGTGATTCGAGACAGGACTGTTTCGCTGGTGACGAGCTGGGAGGCACCGATGTTCCGCGCAGCGAGTAGCAGCGCGGCGTCGTGGTATTGAGCCCCGCCGCTAGAGGCGCAGGCGTCAGTCACGATCCATGGCCGATAGCCGCTCTGGTATGCGGCCACTGCGGAGTCGTATACGCATGCGTCCGTGTCGATGCCGCACAGCACGAGATCGGTCCATCCCGCATTACGAATGATCTCGGCGCCCTCGGGAGTGAAGGCGGAGGCCTGCGCCTTGTCGATGACCGCGGCCGCGCCGTCGATGAACGGAGCCAGCTCAGCAACGACAGCCTGCTCCTCGGTCGTGCGTAGCTTCGTCCAGCCAGTGATCCTTTCGTACGGCGAGCCAGGTTCGTTGTGGAACCTCGTCAGTACTACGGGCGCGTTGGCCGCCCGCCAGCCCTCAACGAGCCGCACGATCGCGGGGACAACGCCACTGCTGTGCTGGTTGACGAAGCCCTGCTGTACGTCGATGACCAGCAGTGCAGTCGAACGAGGTTCCACCCAGGCCGCCTTCCCATGACCGTCATTGATTGCTGTCCCGAAGGGCATCCTGGGCGGCACGCAGCCGATCAGGAAGTTCGCTCGTGGCGAGGATGGCCTCCCGCATCACCCGGTGCTGGGCAGTCTCCGTTGGCCTGGCCGTAGTAAGCCGGACGTACGCGCCGCGCAGAAAGCGCCACCCGTACTCCGCCGGCATCACCGGATCCTTGCCTTCCTCGATCATGTGCAGGACGTGCGAGGACAGGGCCCACAGCGCCTGAACGTCCAACTCCAGAGCAACGATCTGGCTCGTTGTCAGTGCACGTTCGTCCGGCTGCGGGTGGTAGGCCACTCCAGACCAGCCAGCCACTCCCCGTGAAGCACCGCCGTCGAACGCCACCGCTTCCGGATGCTCCCAGCCGTCGCGGAACTTGGCGTCCTCGACACCGGTTCCGAGAGGTGTGATGTTCTGCGGATTTTGGCGATTGACGAGGACCGACGGCGTCGTCAGCAACTGCAGGGCCGTGTCGAGCCCGGCCTTGCTCCACGAGTGGTCACGCAACTCGTACACCGACAGGACGTACTCCGGATCCGGCGACCGATAATCTGGCGTCCCACCTTGGCTGTACTGGTCCAGCAAGTGCATCATGCGCTGGCCAACCCAGGCACGATCTGTCAGGTACGAGCGGTAACGCCACACTGCCAACTCCGTCAGTGAGTCCACGCGTTGGTGTTCCTCCAGAAGGACCAACGCGATCCCGCAGGCATAGACGTGGACTGTGGATGTGTGTGCCGATCGATGCCCACCGGGTAGCACTCGCTGCTCAAGGCCGCCGGGGCCCGGCGGTCGTGGTGCTGCAGCTGCATAGAGAGAGCTGAGTCGCTCTCCCAGGTACACCGGTAGGAACTTGTGAGAGACGACGGTGCATGGTGCCGGCTGGGCGTCTTGAGTTCCTGTGGCAGTGACAGGGTCTCCGCGCAGTGCGGCCAGTCGGAAGCGGAAGGCCTCCTGCTCTTCAGGAGTGCACTGAGCGAGTGCCGCATCGAGGATCTGTGCCATTGAGGGACGGCATTCGCGATCTTTGTTCTCCCGCCAGTGGGAGACCGTCCGGGGGCTGATGCCGAGGTCCTCGGCGAACGCGCGGACAGACTGACGCTTCACTGACCGCAGTAGCAGCGCCTCTTCACCTGTCCACCGATCCACAGCGATCACTACACACCTCCTAAGCGGTCCGTGACCAGGCAGACGAGGCCGTATTGCCACGCTGAGTCCACACCACTGCTACGTGGGGACATCTCTCTGCGCCCCAACGATCCGGAAGCTGGTTGAAGCAGATCCAGCCCCTGGTCGGAGGACCCCATGTCGAACCTGCGACCGTCAGGCCGACTCAACGTCGCCCCTGGGCGTTTGGGCTTCGCGGATCTGTCCCTGCGCTCCGTCACTTTCGGCCTCCCGGCCAAGAGCGGCCAGAAGCTCTTCCGGCTGCCCGTCGTACACGATGTGGGGTTCGTCGGCGGTCGGTGGGTAGAAGCGCCCGGCGAATCGCTTCAGGTCTTCCTCGCTGAACTCGATCGAGTTCGCGTCGACCGTCGCCAGCCGGTTGCGTTCCTTGATGCGTGCCCAACGCACTTCGTGGGGCACAGGCAGGTAGATAAGCTCCGGTATCCCGCCGGCCTCAATGACGATCGCGCGCCATTCGGCCCGGTCTTCCGACGTCCAGAAGCCGTGATCGACGACGGTGTCGTGGCCGGCCAGCAGGAGGCGCCGGAGTTCTATGGCGATGTCCTTGAGGACTGGCGCCTCCCTGACGCGGAACTCGCCGCGAGGGAAGTCGCGGCCGTAGTGGCCGTAGCGGCGGAACATTTCCTCGTCGGGGCAGAGCCTCCGGTAGCCCGCGCGCTCGAGTGCGCGGGCCAGCGTCGTTTTGCCTGCACCCGGCATTCCGGTCATGAGAACACCGCGAGGCGCACGCACCGGTCGGCTGGCCAGGGTTGCGTTGATCCGGGTGATCTCGAATCGTCCTTCCGCGGTCAAGGAGTCAGCGGCTTCGGCTCGCAGCAGATCTCCCAGTCGGTTCTCGAGGCAGCTGAAAAGGGTGTCGTCAGGCAGCGCGTCCATCTGGACGATCACCGCGCCAAGTCCGAGGTGGTCCGCCGTGTCCTGCCGGGAGCGCCCAGGTCGACTCCGTATTCAAGGACGTCACCGTCGGCGTCAAGGAATCGGGCGGTCAGGACCAGAATTGCTGCGACCACGTCGCTCTCCAGCTCCAGGAGCTGGAGGTCTTGCTTGGTCGCGATGCGCGCAGTCTCTTCATCTACGCGCTTGACGACTTCTCGCCCGGTGGCCTGCGCAATCAAGTCCAGTGACAGGCCGCCCTTGAGGCGCTTGCTCTCTGCAAGTTCGGGGATGACCTGGGCGAATTCCGCTGGGATCCACGACGTCGAATGGGCAACGATCCCATGAGCATCGCGATAGACACGGCTTCGCTGAATCACGTCATCACCAGCAGTGATGCCGAACGCAGTCGCTACCTCTTGGGGGGCGGCGACTATGCCTGCCGTGTGGCCGCTCGACTGCTCGCCGTCCCCCCAGGACGACTTCGTTCTGCCACTTCTGTCGTGGCGATCGGAGCCCGAAGAGAGCGACACGGGCCGTCCCATGACTTCTGTCCCGACACCTGGAATGCCTTGGACGAGCTTCTCGTCACGCAGGAGCTTCATCGCCCGGTCGGCCGTGGCGGTGCTGACGTTCCACTGATCTGCCAGTGCCCGGATGCTGGGCAGCAGGTCGCCCGGCGACAGTGCCCCGGAGCTGATGAGCTCGCGGTAGTGCTCCGCGATGCGTGCATACGGCGGCCGGTTGTCGGCTCTCTGCGCCCCGGGCATATCGCCTCCTTCGCTTCTTCAGATGCCTCACTATACCGCTTGACACCTGAGGGTACCTGAGGCAACCTGATGTAGGTAAGGCGATGGTGATCCTCCGGGAACACCGCGTCATTACCGCAGCTGTCGCCACTTCGGTGGCCCGGAGTCGAGAGCTAAACCAACTCCTCCGGACCGTGACTGCCTGCGTGAACGTTGCAGCGCAATGCGCTGTCCGTCCTCCAGGACGCCGGTTCACCGTGCGGCCTGGCGGGCGGAGATCGCACCGCGACGCAACCCGATTCCCTTCGTATGTGAGGAGTCTTCGATGCCGGCAACGACCGTGGAGCCGACGGCCAAGAAGCGACTGCGCAGGACGCGCACTCGAACCGTCAGCGCCCGACCGGCGATCGTCGTATCCGAACTCCCGGTCCAGCACGTTGACTTGCGGCCCGACTTCGTGTCGTTGGTCTGCCCGGATTGCGAGACCTGGTGCCCCGTCGCCGGAGCCCAGAGCCGTACCCCGAAGCTGGTCGCTCATCACAGCGGGCCCGCTGATGAAGCTGAGGCGCTCCGCTGCCCCAGCAGCAACCGCCGTGTTGACCTGGATGTGGCAGTCGCACAGTGGGTGAAAAGCCTTACGGATGGGATCGCAGACACCAAGAGCCGTCGGTCCACCCGGGTGATGCGTAAGCCGAAGACCCGAGTAATCCCGGCCGTCCTTCAGATTATTGAGCCCATTCTGGACGCGAAGGGCGCGCTCAAGCTCTACCGAAACCACTGCAATGTGTGCGCCACCTGCCGACAGACGGGTCACATCCGCTGCGTAGACGGCGTTCGGCTCGCCCACCTCTATGTCCACAAACAGCGAACCGAGCCCGCTCGTCGGAAGGCCCTGGCCTTCCGCGATGAGCTGGAGCGACGGGAAGACGAGCGTGAAGAACGAGGTCTTCCGCTGCTGCGCGAGCTGCAGTGGGCCGCAGCCGAGTCGATGGTTCGTCGAACGGACATCCAGCGGGCTCACGACGCACTCAAAGCGACGCTCCTGCACTACGGCCCGCACCTGGATCGCTTTGAGCGGGCCGACCTCAGCAGCGTGATCACGACGCTGGCAGAGAAGCTGCGCCGTCTGTAGTTCCTGCGCTGCCTGTGCTCGCCGCCTGTTGCACGAGCGGCGATGGCAGGGGGCAGCAGGGCCTTCCAGGTCAGCAGCCCTCCTGGGTTGGCCTCTGCTAGGGGAGGCCAACCCAGTTCGTGAAAACCGAACAAACGATGACGGCCCCGGGATTGCGCCCCGGGGCCGTTGTCGGTCGTCATCCGTCGCGTGAGAGGAACACGACCTTGCTGATGAACATGATGCCATCCCGGACCCCGCTCGGTGCCGACGGGGACGAACACCCGAGCCAGGCCGACGAGGCGCTTCGCCGGGCCCGGCAGGGTGGTCAAGGGGGTGGGACACGGTGACCGCCACGGTCTTCGGCACTGGCACTCTGCACGCCGCGGCCGTGGACGAACGACTCGTGGTCCCCGACCCGGTGCCCGGTCTGGTGTTGACCGAGCGGCGGCGCGGCTTCTGCGCTCAGATGACGGCCTCCCCGGAGGCCTTCAGCGCTGTTCGCCTGCTGACCCGCTCGGTGGCGACGACGTACGGCGCTGACCCGGGCCTCGCTGATTCCGCCGAACTCGTGGTGTCCGAGCTGATGGGCAACGTGCTGCGGGCCAGTTCGGAGAACGAGCCCGTCCTGCTGATCGCCGAGGTGTACGCCGTCCCGTCCGGCGTCGAGGTGATCGTTCACGACCCCGTGCCGGGTCAGCCGGACCGCCGCGATGTCGCCTTGGACAGCGCCGAGGCGATGTCCGGACGCGGTCTGCACCTGCTCGACCTGCTGACCGATTACTGGACGGTCGAGCCGTCGCCGCTCGGCAAGCAGATCAGGTGCCGCCTCCGGGCTGAGTAACACCAGCTGTCGTACGGGGCGGACGGTCGGAAGGTCAGCCTCTGCCACTGCAGCACCACCGCACAGGCGGGGCCGGAGATCACCGCGTCCAGCCGCCCCCATCCCCCCGCAGCCCCAGGGACTCCGCGTTCCTGGGGCTGCCCGTATCTGCGATCTCAACGGAGGACCCCATGCAGGACATCCAGGACCTCGTCAGCCTCTCCGCTGCCCACATGCCCGCCTCCGAGGCCGGCATCGACTGGCGGCACCGCGCCGTTTGCCGGGAGGAAGACCCCGAGCTGTTCTTTCCGATCGGCAACACCGGTCCGGCGCTGCTGCAGATCGAGGAGGCCAAGGCTGTCTGCCGCCGCTGCCCCGTGATGGACCAGTGCCTGCAGTGGGCGCTCGAGTCCGGTGAGGACGCCGGCGTGTGGGGCGGCCTGTCCGAGGACGAGCGCCGGGCGATGAAGCGCCGCGCGGCCCGCAACCGGGCTCGCCAGGCTGGCGCCTGACCGCACATCACCTGCAGCCCCTGCCCAGCCCGTCGCCACCGGCCCGGCCATCGTCGGCCCGGTGGCGGCGGAGAACGCAGGGACCGATCGCCCCAGCGCCTTTGGCGCCCGCTCCGGTCCACACCGTCCCCGACCCCCTGAAGGAGTTCGTCATGACCGTGACCCCCTCGTCGCTGTGCCGGCACGAGCCGACTTGCCCGCCTGCTGACAGTCCCGACCGCGAGGCCGCGCAGACCGTGGCCAGCCACCCGGAGCAGGGCTGGAGCCTGCTGTGCAACGGCCTCTTCGTCTTTGACGACACCGGTGAACTGCTGCCCGACGGACAGATCGTCGCCCCGTGCCGTCCCGTGCCGGTTCCCGCGACCGCCTGATCCCATCCCGGGCATCCCGCCTGCTTTGCCTGTGAGCCCGGGAGGGCCCCGGGCTTTCGATCATTGGAGGATCGATGGCTGAGCTCATTCCCCTCAAGACACCGCTGGACGACACCGGTCTGATGCCCCGCTACCAGCCCGGCACCACGACGCGGGCCGCCATGGCCACGGACATCTCCCGCTACCACCACCCGCTGTTCCTCCGGTCCGAACCCGGACGCTTCGAGGGCTGGGTGACCTACTCCTTCCGCGCGTTCACCGGCCTGGAAGAGCAGCCGCAGATGTCGATGGAGGCCATCCGGGACACGACACTGACCCGCGAGCAGTCCACCGAGCTGTCGAACCAGTACGAGGCCGCGCGGGTCCTGTGGTCGAAGGCGCGGTTACGGCGGCAGGCCGGACCGCTCCTGAAGCAGGCCGCTCCGCTGTGGGAGGCATGGACGGCCGCCCACGGACAACTCGTGGCCGCCTTCCGGGAGTTCTGGACCACCGAGGACGGCCGCTGGCGCGCCCAGCTGCTGCGGCTCACCGACGCCGAACGCGCCGCCGAGTCCGCGGCCGAGGCCTTCGACGAGATCGCGGAGAAGCTCACCCAGCTCGCTGAGGAGCAGATCCAGGTCGCGGGTGAGGACGAGGACCTTCCGCTGAGCACCATCGCGAAGGAACTCGGGCTGGACGACTCCGACTGGCACATCGCCTGGCACGGCGCCTACACCTCGTCCACGGCGAGCTGGCGCGGCATCGGCGACCGCCTCATCGACAAGGTCCACAAGGAGATCGACGCGCAGCGCGAGCGGCTGCGTGAGGTTCAGGTCATGGCCGGCGAGAAGGACCTGAGCGACAGCGAACTCGTCTGACACCCACCCCGGGGCCATCTCGCCCCGGGGCTCCCTGTCGGTCCTGCCGATCTACCTCGGCGGGACCGGCAGGGAGCAGCAGGGACTTCCCCCGATCCCGTGCTCCACGGCCGGCCTCCCCGACGGGAGGCCGGCCTTCATGCTGCCGGGCCCGGTACGACCATCCCCCCCCGTACCGGGCCCGGCCCCCTTGTCCCTCAACTGCCTTCAGGAGTGATGAACCATGACACCCACACCCACCTCCACTTCCCCTCCGCTGGAGGCGAAGCTGACCCGGGGCCAGCGCATCATCCTCATCGCTGCCGCTGTGCCGATGGTTGTCTTCGCCGGCCTCGGAGCGTGGGGCACCTACAGCAACATCACCGGCGTCTTCCACCGCTCGGCCACCGCCTGGGGTGTGGTCGCCGCCGGTGAGGGCGCCACGCTGTCCCTGGCGCTCGTCTACGTCGGGCTGACCCTGCTGGGCCAGTCTTCGCCGGCCGCCGTCCGGGTCGGGCTGTGGCTGCTGCCCGCAGCGGCCTCCGGCACCGGCGCCGCCGTCGCGCAGACCGCTACCGAGGCGATCGTCTTCGCCGTCACGCCGCTGGCCATGTGCTCCTCCGCGGAGGGCATGGGACTGCTGGCCCGCCGCATCGTCATCCGGGTCACCGGCGTCGACATGGAGGCTCAGCGCCGGAATGCGAAGACGATGCAGCAGCTCGCGTACCACCGTGCCCGTGCCGCGAACCACCCCGACGAGAAGACGCGCAAGGAGTCGGAGCTGAAGTCGTGGGACTTGGCCAAGAAGGTCGGCACGGGCGACGCGACGCTCGGCGCGGGCCTCGTGACGGTTCAGCGGGACCGGATGACGGCAGGCGCGAACGACGCGCTGGCCGGCATGTTCGACCTGACATCCGTCACGCCCGCGCTCACCGCATCCGTCACGCCCGCGCTTCCCGGCACGACGGGGCGAGACGGTTCCGGCACGGGGTCCGTCACGGACCAGGCGGTCCGTCACACCGACGGCACGCACTCCGTGACGAACCCGCCGCCCCGTGACGCCGCCGTCACGAGCGGCCCGGAGGGTGCGACGCAGGCAGGCACGCAGGTCAGCGGCGACACGACCGTGCGGCCGTCACAGTCCACGGAATCCGTCACGGACACCGTGACGCACACCGTCATGGGCTCCGTCGCGCACGGTGTGACGGAAACCGTCACGGTCGACGGCTCCGTCACGCCCGGGTCCGTCACGGACGAGACGCCGTCACAGGAGTCGTCGCACACCGTCACGCTCGAAGAGGTCGCGGCCGTCGCGGGCGTGCCCACCCCGGTGACGGGCGAGCGGCTGACCGAGGCGCAGCTCGAGGTCGTCCTGCGGCACCTGCGCTACTCCGACGACCCGCCGCTGTCCTACCGCCAGGCCGTCGCCGCCTTCCGCGACGCCGGCTTCGTCGGCGGCGAGGAGCGGGTGCGCCGCGTCTGGGGCCACCTGATGTCGCACGAGGAGTCCGAGACGCCCGAGAAGACCGACGCCTGAGCGGTGTCCGGCACCACCAGTGAAGGCCAACTCGCCCCGGCGGGTTGGCCTTTGCTGCGACTGCCGGAAGCAGTCGAAATCGGTGCAAAGCCATCCGATGAGTGAGCTGGTGAGTGACCCGGTGAGCGGAACGTTCGCAGACCCGGCAAGCAGACCCAGCGAGCAGACCCGGCGCCCTCTGCACCCCCACCCGACCCCCGAACGAACGGAGGAAAACCAGGTCCGATGGGCGGATCCGCGTACTGGACAAAACAGATCAAAAAGGCGGACGCGCGATCCCCCAAGGAGGGTGCGATCAAGCGACTGGACCGACTTCACGGCGTGCTGCGCGGACTCGATCCGGCGGCCGCCAACCGCGCCTGGCGCGACGTCGGCAGCCTCCTCCAGCAGACCACCGACCGCCACGCGGTACGCGGATCTGCGTACTGGACGAAGGAGATCAGAGAGGCGGACAGGAGGTCCGCCAAGGAGGGTGCGATCAAGCGACTGGACCGGCTGCGCGGCGTGCTGCGCGACCCCGATCCGGTGATCGCCAACCGCGCCTGGCGCGAGGTCCGCGACGCCCTCCAGCGGATCACCGACCGCTACTCGCGGTGATCGTTCACTCATTCATTCACCCCGGGGGGAGATGAACGCGACCGGGCCCTACACGCGTACGTACGCGCACGAGGGCCGCGTTCACTCCCCCCGGTTGCACTCCGTGAGGGGAATGCGATGGAAGTTCTGCTTCTCGCGGCGTGCGCGTGGCTCGTCCACACGCATGGCGCGCAGAGCGAGCAGGCGAAGCTGGGGCTGTCCCCGGCGCAGCGAGACATCCTTCGGGAGAAGACCCGGCACGAGAAGTCCGTGCAGAAGATCGCCGACAAGCACGGCGTCGCTCCGCCGGCCGACCGCAAGCCCGGTGTCTCGCCGTGGAAGGAGGCGCCGGCCTCGGAACGCGACCCGGTGCTCACGCTCCCGGAGGCGTTCCGGTCGGGCTACCGCGGCCACACCCGCATCGAGCGGGTGGCCACCCCGGTGGGGCGCCGCGCCGGCCTGTGGACCGCGCAGGGCGTTGCCTGGGCCCAGGACACCGGAAGGGGCGCGCTGCGCGAGTACCGCAAGCGCCGTCGTGCCAAGGGCGACCCGGACCCGGCTCCGGTGCTCGTTCCGCTGCCTCCGCGCGACCCGCCGGCGGTGCCGCCGATCCCGGCGGACCCACCGACGGCCGGAACCGGCAGCGGCAAGGGCGACGGGGTGTCCCTGGCGAGGCCGGACCCGCCGTCGGCTCCTGAAGCGGGCGAGAAGCCCCCTGAGGGGGCCTCTGAGCCGCCAACGGACACCGAGGGGGACTCGGGAGCCACAACGGCCCCAACGGCCCCTGAGGGAGCCGCAGATGGCCCCGTACCGGTGCCCGGTCCCCGCAGCTCGAAGGAGACGGACCCGGCAACCGGCCAGGCACCTCGACGGACGAATCCGGGACTCAAGCCCATCTACATCCCGCTCGAAGACGACGCGGAGAAGGCCCAGGAAGCCGTGACGGAACCCGTCACGGCAGAAGGGACGCCCGTGACGGAATCCGTCACGGACCCCGCGACGCCCGTGACGGATCCCGACCCGGCCGTCGCACCTGCCGTGACGGATCCCGGAGCGGCTAAGACCGAATCGACGAACACCAAGGAACCGGCCGCCGCCGGAGGAGGAGTTGGGCGTATGGCAGCAGAGGTGTCGTACGAGTCCGTTGAAGAGGAGAGCGACGAGCTCTCCCTGATGTGCGAGGACGACCTGGTCGTGTACGAGCGCATCGGCAAGCGCTGCCAGCGGGAGATCTCCCGCGGCGACGCCCTGCTCGTGGCCATGGAGCGTGTCGGCTTCGGACCGAAGGTCATGGGCTGGGTCACCCGCGGCAAGGAGCAGTACGGGGTGATCGACAGTCAGCTCGACGAGCTGAAGTCGAACACCAAAGCCCAGGGCGAGGCCGTCGTGAAGGCCAAGGCCCTCCTTGTGGCCGGCCAGGGCCTCTACGCGGGCATCGCCAAGGACATGGAGTCCGTGGCCGAGCGGGAGGTCTACATCTCCGACGCGGTCGATGCCGAGGACACCTCCGCGGGCACCGAGGTCTACGAGACGAGGGGAGCCTGACCATGAGCGAAGCCAAGGGTGGTCTCGGCGCGATCGTCACCTACGCCGCCGTCCTCGCAAGGGCAGCGGCGTACGGCATCCGCGCAGCCAACACCAAGCGGGCCGTCGAACGGCTCAAGTCCCGCTTCGACGAGCGTGGCGCCTCGGCGAAGTACATGTCCGACGCGATGACGGTCCTGGAAGTCGACGCGCCGACCACCACCGCGTACATGGAGGTCGCGACGCTGACGGAGGCCATGTCGGCGAACGTCGGCACGATCGTCTCGGCGGCCGACACGCTGTCCACCGTGGCGCAGGGCCTGGCCGATGAGACGACGGCCCAGCACGGCCGGATGGCGGACGCCAACCGCACCCACCACGTGCCGATGGCCAACCGGCGCTTCATCAAGCCCGAGCAGTAAGCGCCAGACACGTACACCACCAAGGGCGGGGGCCGCAGTTGCGGCCCCCGCCCTTGTGACATCCCGGAATCGGAGAAAGCCGGATGGCAGCGACCACTGAAGCGACGAAGGAAGAAGAAGACACTCCGCAGGAGCTGACCGGGCTGCGCGCCCGGGCGGCCCAGATGCAAAACCCCGGCCTGTACGTGGGGTCCGGTCTCAGCATCGCCTCGAGCCTGCTGTCTGGCGACCCGCTCCTGTTCACCACGATCGGTGCAACCGGCCTCGCGGCCGGCTGGGCCGCTCTGGCAATGAACCCCGGCCCGTGGCGCTGGCTGCCCGGGCACGGCGAGCCGTGGGAGTGGATGGCCCGCAGCAGCCGGCGCGGCTACCGGCGCAAGGTCCGCCGGATGCGCCGCCGCCTGGCCCAAGGCGACGGCTACGGCCCGTCCGTGGGCAGCGACGGCATGCTCGTGCCGACCATCGGCATCGCTGACGGCTGGCGCCACCGGGACGACCGCGCCGCTCTCGTACGCGCGGCGAAGGCCGAGGCCTACCGCAACCGCTGCGCGAGGCTGCGGCGGATGTGGGCCAAGGCCCTGCCCGACTGGGAGCGCGGCTGGTGGCGCCGGTACACGCCCGCCGAGATGGCGCTGCGTGCCGGGCCTCTGGCGGCGATCCCCGCGAGCGGCTTCATAGACGTGCCCTGGTGGGCCCACATCGTTACCGCGCTCGCCGGATCCTCGTGGGGATCGTGGGTGTGGGCCCGTCCCGACTTCCAGGTCTCCCCGGCCGGACACCCGGAGGGAGCGGGGTGGTACCTGGCGCGGTGGGATGAGTGGATCGCGTGCGAGCGCGGCCCGTTGCCCGATTCCAAGCTCGTCGACATTCACCTGGACGACGACAAGCTGACCGCGATCATCGTGTCCACCACCGCCAGGCCCGCGCTGTCCGTCGGGCAGGACGAGATCTCGATCGCGTTCGACGTGCCGCCCCGGGCGGTCAACGTCTACCGCCCCGACGACATGTCCGCCAGCCGTGCCAAGCTCACCGTCCGGCTGCGGGCAGCCGCCGCCGAGGACCTGGACATGGACGACTTGCCTGCGGTGTGGCAGGAGTTCGGCCCGTACATGGGCAGCGAGCTGTACGACGTGCAGGAGACGGAGTACGGCCGCCAGTTCAAGATCCTGATGCCGCGTCGGGGCTCCTCGGTCGCCGAGGTACAGCCGCGCAGCATCGCTCAGGCCCTGGACATGCCCGGCGAGGACGCCGTCGCCCGGCTTCACCTGCGCGTGATCGACGCCCGCAGGATCGAAGTCAACGAGATGAGCACCAACCCGCTGCAGGAGGGTGTGGCGCTCGACCTGCGCGCTCTGACCATGGACGAGCAGGGCTACGTCACGGTCGGGAAGGACATCTACGGCCGTCCGGCGAAGTGGCGGCTGCTGAAGTTCGACCCGGTCCGCCGCGGCCTGTCCGGGCGGCCGTCCGCGTCGGCGGTGCACTCGTTCGGCTCCGGCACCACCGGCGCCGGCAAGACCTCCCTGGAAGAGGACCTCCAGGTCGCCCAGCGAGTCAACGGCTTTATCTCCTGGCTGGCCGACGGCAAGGGCGGCGCCGGGTACGCATCCTGGTTCGGAGATCTCGACTGGCTGGTCAAGTCGCCGGTCGGGGCCATGCTCATGGGCCAGTCCGCCACCCGCGTCAGCGAGTACCGCTACAGCGAGCAGATGAAGATGCAGTGGCTGGACGCGGAAGGGTTCATCGAGCAGGGCCGGTCGTTCTTCGTGCCCGGCGAGCCCTTCGCACCGATGGTCGTCACCTGGGACGAGTTCAACGAGATGGTCCTCAAAGACCCTCACGCGTTCCACGTCAAGCCGCTGACCCGGGCCATGTCCAGCGTGGGCCGCCTCTCCCGGGCGGCCGGCCTGTCCGCACGGGCCTGGGTCCAGATCCCGAACCTGGACTCCATCGGATCGGACGCCAGCGCGAACGCCATTCGCGACATGCTCCAGTCCGGGAACATCGGCCTTTTCCGCACCGCGCGCGCCGACGTCGACGTCATGTCGCTCGGCTCCCGCACCCCGGAATTCCGTCTGGAGCCGCTCCCTGAGCGGTTCCCGGACGGGTCCGAGACAGGCGGCCTGTTCTACCTCGCCGACGGAAAAGCCCAGTACACCCAGTCCCGGGCCATGTTCCACACCAACCCGGCCCGCGTCGCCCGCGGGTTCCCCATGGCGACCCTCTCCGACCCGGAGGCCGAAGCCGCCGGCGCCGCGTACCTGCGCCGGGAGGAATACCGCTACCTGGACGCCGCCGAGGAGGAAGCCTTCCTCCTCGACCTGATCAAGCAGGAGCAGTCCAAGAACAGCCCGCACGCCACGGTCATCGACCTCAAGCCCGCGCCGGCCGCCACGGATGAGGACGGCGAAGACGAGGACCTGGACGAACTCGTGCCGCTCACCCGCACCCAGAAGGTCTGGTACGCGGTCGACGGCGGTGCCCGGCGCAACAAGCAGATCGCCGAGGTCACCGAACTCCAGCCGTCGAATGTCGCGAACGCCACGACCCGTCTGGAACGGCTCGGGAAGCTCACCAAGATCGACCGCGACTGGCACACGGCCTCCCCCCTCGACGACCAACGCGTCGACGCCTGACCCCACCCCGCCCTCACCGAATTGGAGCTTTCTCCATGAACATCACCGTCACCGGACTCTTCGTCCTTGTCTGCATCGGCCTCGGCATCTGGTTCAAGAGGGACAGTTCCTTCCGCCGCCGGGAGTTCCTCGCCGTGTCCCTGTTCTGGATCCTCGCGGTCGCCACCCCCTGGGGTGCCACGGCCGTCGAGAAGGTTCAGACCATGATCGGCAACGGAGTCCAGTCCGCCTCCCAGACCGTCAACTCGGTCTCGTCCAAGTAGAGCGCCACCCCACGAAAGAGGCGGCCCGCACCCAGCGGGCCGCCTCTACTGCGTCCACCCCCGACCCCTCAGCAAGGAGACACGCCACATGGCCGACGACCTCGCACGCCTCGGGCGGGGGCAGACGGCTCAGGAAGCGGTCGACGAGGCGCGCATGCTGGCCAACTGGTACAGCAGCAACGCCCCCACGACCACCAGACTCGTCGCCCCCGACCTTCCGCCGCCCAAGCCCGCCATGGGAGACGACGTGCCGTTCGATCGGCACGGACGACCGCCCATGTCCCAGCGGGCCACGGACCACGCGGCACTCGTACTCGTGTACTCGTTCGGCTCGCTGCCGGTCAGCGCCGCCATCTCGCTGGTGCTGTGGCGGCTGGCTCACGTCAGCCCGACGACGCTGACCATCGTCGGCGTAGGCACCGTCGGAGTGATCACATCGATCGGCGTCGCAGCCCGCATGATCGGGCGCGCCGTACGCGACGGCGCCTCCGCCCTGCCGAACAACACGGTCAACCACTTCACCGGGCCGAACTACGTGCAGCACAACGAACTGCACACCCAAACCAAGTGGTTCGGCACCACCCACAACGAACTCCCCGGCGACCAGGAGTGACGTTGGCCCCGCATGACGCGCAGAACGACCTCGCCTGATTCCGCAACACCCCGCTCCACCAGTGATCGGCCGTTCTCCGTACGCCCCCGCTCGCCGCCCCAACAGGCGGAACCGCGGGGCCGTGCGGTGTCCGCCCGGCCACCCAGACCGCGTACTGGCGGTCCTCGCCACCAACTTCCCTTGCCGGGGCACCGCACCCCCGTCTCTCGCTGGCTGCCGTAGTCCTCATCGCCTTCGCCGGCCTCGCGCTCGTCATGACCCTGCTCGCGTAACGGCAGAAGACCGATCCGCCAGGTCCCCCTCACCCAAGCACCGCCTGCCTACCCAACCTCCATGGAGGCCACTGTGAAGAAGACCCCCACCAAGAAACCCGCCGCGAAAAGGGCTCCCGCCAAGACGACACCCGCCAAGACGACACCGGCCAAGAGCGCACCGGCGAAGAGGGCCGCGGCGAAGAGGACGCCCGCGAAGCGGGCCCCCGCGAAGAGGACCCGCGCGAAATCGGCGCCCACCCTTACCAGGATGGTGTCCCGGCTGTTCCGAACCATGGGGCGGAGCGCCAGGAACCTCGACCCGGCACACCGCAAGGACGGCGCTGCGCTGCTCCTGTTCGCCCTCGCGCTGATCGTCGCCGCGGGCACCTGGGCCGACCTCAAGGGCCCGGTCGGCGACCTGGTCGAGATCCTGGTGACCGGCGCCTTCGGGCGGCTCGACCTGCTCGTGCCGATCCTGCTCGTGGTGATCGCCGTCCGGCTCGTCCGGCACCCCGAGAAACCCACGGCAAACGGCCGTATCGTGATCGGCCTGTCCACGCTGCTGATCGGCCTCCTCGGACTGATCCACATCGCGTCGCACTCGCCCGCGCGGGACGACGGCATGCAGGCCATTCGGGGCGCCGGCGGACTGATCGGCTGGGGCGTCGCGACCCCACTGACTTACACCGTGAGCAACGTGCTGGCCGCCCCGCTGCTGGTGCTGCTCACGGTCTTCGGGCTGCTGGTCGTCACGGCCACCACGGTCAACGCCATCCCGCAGCGGCTGCGGGCGCTCGTCGTGCACCTCGGCGTCGTCCAGGAGCAGACAGCCGACATGCCCAGTGCGGACGACGAGCGAATCCCGGAGCAGCGGCACGAGCCGCCGCCGACCGCGCGCACCCGCCGTCGCGGGCCCGTCGAAGTGGCGTACGACCCCGACGGCGTCAAGCAGGCGGCCCTCGCGCCGCGCGGGAAACTCAAGGCCGCAGCAACGCCGGCCCCCGCTGCACAGCCGCCCGCGACGACGTCGACTCCCCTGGTTGTCCCCGACCTCACCAAGGCGTCGTCCGCTGGCGAGGAGCGCGATGTTCCCCCGCGCGCGGAACAGCTCCGGCTGTCCGGTGACATCACGTACGCGCTGCCCTCGCTCGACCTCCTCGCGCGCGGCGGGCCCGGCAAGGCGCGCAGTGCCGCCAACGACGCGGTCGTCGCGTCACTCTCGAACCTCTTCTCCGAGTTCAAGGTCGACGTTGCCGTCACCGGCTTCACACGCGGCCCGACGGTCACGCGC
Organism: Streptomyces sp. NPDC000345; assembly: GCF_042898825.1. Taxonomy (NCBI): domain Bacteria; kingdom Bacillati; phylum Actinomycetota; class Actinomycetes; order Kitasatosporales; family Streptomycetaceae; genus Streptomyces; species Streptomyces sp. NPDC000345. The sequence goes on along the minus strand of NZ_JBIAZE010000019.1, from coordinate 71,028 downwards.
TACGAAGTCGAGCTCGGCCCGGCCGTGAAGGTCGAGCGGATCACCGCGCTGACGAAGAACATCGCGTACGCCGTCGCCAGCCCCGACGTGCGGATCATCTCGCCGATCCCCGGCAAGTCTGCGGTCGGCATCGAGATCCCCAACACCGACCGCGAGATGGTCAACCTCGGTGACGTGCTCCGGCTGGCAGCGGCCGCCGACGACGATCACCCCCTGCTGGTCGCGCTCGGCAAGGACGTCGAGGGCGGCTACGTCATGGCCAACCTCGCGAAGATGCCGCACATCCTGGTCGCCGGAGCCACCGGCTCCGGCAAGTCCTCGTGCATCAACTGCTTGATCACTTCCATCATGGTGCGCGCGACCCCCGAGGAAGTGCGCATGGTCCTCGTCGACCCCAAACGCGTCGAGCTGACGGCCTACGAGGGCATCCCCCACCTGATCACGCCGATCATCACCAACCCGAAGCGGGCCGCCGAGGCCCTCCAGTGGGTCGTACGGGAGATGGACCTGCGCTACGACGACCTCGCGGCCTACGGGTTCCGGCACATCGACGACTTCAACGCCGCCGTACGAAGCGGCAAAGTGAAGGCGCCGGCGGGCAGCGAGCGCGACCTCCAGCCGTACCCGTACCTGCTGGTGATCGTCGACGAGCTCGCCGACCTGATGATGGTCGCCCCCAGGGACGTCGAGGACGCGATCGTGCGGATCACGCAGCTCGCGCGCGCGGCCGGCATCCACCTGGTGCTCGCCACGCAGCGGCCGTCGGTCGACGTCGTCACCGGTCTGATCAAGGCGAACGTGCCCTCCCGGCTCGCCTTCGCCACCGCCTCGCTCACCGATTCGCGGGTCATCCTCGACCAGCCCGGCGCCGAGAAGCTGATCGGCAAGGGCGACGGGCTGTTCCTGCCGATGGGAGCGAGCACGCCGGCCCGTATGCAGGGCGCCTTCGTGACCGAGAACGAGATCGCGGCCATCGTCCAGCACTGCAAGGAGAAGATGGCGCCCGTCTTCCGGGACGACGTCGTGGGCACCCAGCAGAAGAAGGAGATCGACGAAGAGATCGGCGACGACCTCGACCTGCTGTGCGAGGCGGCCGAACTGGTCGTGTCCACGCAGTTCGGTTCGACGTCCATGCTTCAGCGCAAGCTCCGGGTGGGCTTCGCGAAGGCCGGGCGGCTGATGGACCTCATGGAGTCCCGCGACATCGTCGGTCCCAGCGAGGGCTCCAAGGCGCGCGCCGTCCTGGTGAAGCCGGATGAACTGGACGGGGTGTTGGCACTGCTCCGTCCCATACCTGGCAGTGCGCAAGAAGAAGACGCGGACACCGACAGCCTCCAGGAGCGGGGTCGGACCGCGACTGGCGCAGAGCGGCGGCAATGAGCCGCTCCCGCCGCCTTGGAGTCTGCGGGCAGCAAGCTGACCGCAGCGATCATCACGCCTTCTCCGCGGCAGTGCAGGGTGCGACCAAAACTCGGGCCCGGGCACTTCAGCGCCCGGGCCCGTCATGGTCGGCCCGACCAACACCCCGACCACGGCAGCTCAGACAACACGTTGCCTGATCGTGACCGGTGGTCGGGGCTGATGGTCGCCGTCCTGGTCGGGGCCGAAGGGTGAGGTGCCCCCATGGACTTCACGCCCGCGCTCGCCTCGGACGGCAATGCAGCAGACAACCTCATCGGATCTCAGGACGAGCACGTGACCGTCGCTGGTCAACGCGACGTGCACCACCGGCTGTTCGGCCACCTTCCGCAGGCCGCCTGATCCCGGATCGGGCGGCCTACCGCTTTTGCATCCCACTCCCGGACTCCCCAAGGAGGAGAACCCCATGGGCAAGACCATGCGCACCACCGCCGCCATCGCCATGGCCGGCTTCGAAAACGTCGTCCTGCTGGCCGCCGCCGGAACCGGCGGTGTACTGGGCTACAACGCGCCGGCCCTGCTGACCGCCGCCGGAGTCGACGGCTGGCCGGGCAGCACCACGCCGACCTGGGCCGCCTTCTGCGCAGGCCTCATCGCAATCGCCTTCGCCTTCGGGGTCAGCGAGCTCCTCGACTCGTTCATGTCGCCGCTGCGTGCCCTCACCCGCACCTCGACCTCCCCGGCCTACGGGCTGGACACACAGGAGACGGACGAGGAGCTGCCCACCGACGCCGAGGAACTCATCGACCGCCTGACCGAGGCCGCCCGGGCCGGCGGCGCCCACGAGGCCGCGATGTACTCCGGGAAGATCGACCCCGCCGGGAACCTCCTGCACAAGGCCAAGCTGTGGGTGGGCATCGACGGCACCAGCGCCCTGTTCCCCCTCACCGACGGCGCCTACGTGCACTACCGCAAGAACGAGGACGGCAAGTTCGCGACCCACGAATACGCCTTCGTCGTCCCGGAGACCGAGGACGAGCCGGTCCCCGTCACGTCCATGGACCAGGTGCGTGGCCTCCTGGAGCAGCACCTCAACCGCGAGGTGTGGGACGAGCCGGTCAGCGCCTGACCTGCCGGACCCCTGTGCCGCCCCGACCCCTCGCGGGCCGGGGCAGTGCAGAGGCCCGGCAGACGGGCTCCGACCGACACGGAGGGCCAGCTCCCCATGACGACCATGGACATCACCCACAGCCGTACGGAGGCACCCGAGTCCGCCGAGGCCGTGGGCCCCAGCACCCGAGCCACGGAAACGCCGATGATCAGCGAGCTGGTCGTGGCGACGCTCCACCTGGAGCACCTGGCCGAGACGGCCGGCCCGCCCGAGGACGAGACCGCCGCTCACCTGAACGGCATCACGCCCGAGCAGCAGCGCTCCTTCGTCCTGGACAACGCCGACCGCATCCGCGTCGCCGTGGCCAAGATCACCGCCCCGTACGAGACGCCCGCACCGCTGGTGCCCCCCGACCCCGGCCCGGCCGAGGACGACGACCGCGAACTCCAGCCGCCGACCTGCTGCCCCCCGACCGAGGTCACGGCGACCGCCGTTGCCGCGTTCCCGGAGACGGCAGCCGTGTATGCCGTACTCGCCGGCGACCGGAACGACGCTCAGCGGATCGTCGCCGCCATGCTCCCCGACGAGCGCGCCGCGTTCGCGAGCCAGCTCGACGAACTCCGCAAGCTCATCGGCCTCGTCTGCGACAACTGCGGTTGCCTGGCCGAGCTCGGGACCGGCACGACCGACCCCTTCGCCGCGGTGTGCCGCTTCCTGTGCGCCGCGTGCACGGCCGAACTCCGGGGCAACCGCAGCACCTCCCCCCGGCCGGCTATCACCCCCGAGACGGCCTGACGCTCTACGGCCCGCCGACTTCTCCCGACGCAGCCAAGGACACGGGGCCGGTGGAGACCGGCTCCGCCATCATGCCCGCCCCTGAGCGATCGGCACGCTCGCCGCCCGGCGAAGAGACCAGCGGCCCCGCTCCCCTTTCACCCCCTTCGAGATCAGGAGAGATCCCAACATGCCCCGTCATTCCCTGAACGTGGAACGCCTCGCCCTGTTCGGCACCCTGCTGAGCGTCTTCGGCGAGCTTCACCCCGCCTGCGACCACTGGGTCCAGGGCTCGAAAACGGCATCGCGTAAGCGGCTGTACGGCGACCACCTCGTCTACCGTGACGGGTGCCCCGCCGACTCAGCCGACGAGCGCGGCAACGAGCCGACCCTGACCGCCAGCGCCCTCGGTAGGCGCGCGGTCTGCGCCCACGTCGCCTCGTACACCGCCGTACAGCTGGCAGCGTCCATCGCGATCACCCGCGCGTTCGGCTACCGCGTTACCCCCGGCGCGCTGCTCGCCGGCGCGACCATCAACGCCGGAACCCACGCCGCGATCGACCGCGGCGCACTGCTGCTGTGGCTGGCGAAGAAGACCGGTAAGACCGGCTACATCGAGCACTGCAAGGCCGCCCGCGTCGATGACGACGGCAAGGCCACCTCGGAGCTGACCGGGCCGGGCAGTGCGTGGATGGAGCTGGATGCGGCCCTGCACCGCGCGATCGGTGTTGGCGCAGCCGCCGTCACCACCTGGCTCACCACCCGAACCGGCGGCCGCCGATGACCGCCAAGAGGGTGGGCATGACGTTCCGCGAGAGCAGCAACAAGACCGGCTGGGACGACTGGGCGCTCGCTTGCGAGGCCGTCATGCTCCGCGGGCTGGCCAGCTACAGCGATGATCCGGAGGCCGACGCCGCACGACGGATCGGCGAGGCCTTCACCGAAGATGAAATCCGCAGGGCTGACGCCTACCTGGCCGCCGGCGTGCTCAACACCGGTCGGCTGGCCGCCATCGAGGCCACGCTCGCCGAGGCCGGTGACGACACGAAGTGGCTCGTCGAACAGCTCAGGCACGCCTGGGCGCGTAACACGGTCCTGCGGGACCGGATCGACGCCGCCGGAAGCCTCATGGACATCGGCTGCGTCGCCAGCGCGATCGGATACGTCCCCGGCTCCCGGACGGTGATCGGCGCATGAAGCCCGGGCCGCCGCACCCGCACCCGCTCACCCCGGCCGAACTGCCCGAGGGGGACACGTGGTTCCAAGGGTGCCCCGAGTGTCACCTGCCGATCCAGGGCGGCGCCGCCGGTCTGGACGCCCACCGCAGGACAGTGCACACCCACGCCGGTGACCACCGGCACCAGATCACCATCCACCTGTGACAGCAGGACGGACCCGTGCGGGTGGGCTCTTTACGCCGTAAAGAACGCACCCCGCCCGCCCGGTCCACGGGCGCCTGCCCGTCCGGTTGCTAACTGACCTGTGATGAAGATGAGTTGGGAGAGTTCCAATGACGAGCTCCGCTCTGGAGCCGCACCTCACATGGCGGTTCCCGGAACGCCACCTGAACCAGGGGACGTTCGGCTGGGACTGCCAGTCACCCGGCTGCCAGGCCGGCAACTACCGATACCCCGACGCCCGGGACGCAGCCCACGACGCCGACGCACACGAGCGCGACGAAGCCCAGAAGCTCTTCGAGCCGGGGACCCTCGTGGTTTTCGTCGGCCCCGCAGCTGCGGGCAAGACGCGTCTCGCCGACGCCTTCCCCGTTGACTGGGTGGTGAGCCTGGACGGTCTGCGCAGGCTCCTGAGCGGGGACGCGGGGAACCAGTCCGTGACTCCGCAGGCTGTCCAGCTCCAGGACCTGCTGGTGGAGACGCGGCTGGAGTACGCCGAGACCACGGTCCTCGACTCCACCAACGTAGAAGCCGCTGTCCGTGCCCGGCTTGTGGCACGGGCCCAGCGGTGGGGCAGGCCCGTAGTCGCGGTCGTGTTCGTGACCGGCCTCGACGTCTGCCTGCTGCGCAACAACAAGCGGCCGCCCAACCGGCGGGTGCCGGACGAGACCCTGGAGTGGCAGTACGAGCAGACGGCGCTGTCACTGTCGCTGCTGGCTGATGAGGGGTTCACCGGCGTCCGTACGGTCGGCGCCGCGTGGCGCACCGGCCTGACCCTGGCATGAGGGGGAAGCGACTCATGCTGACGTTGATCAGGAACAGCATCGGATTCGCGGTGGGGGCCGTCGTGTTCTACGGCGACGCGGTGGCCGCATGCGCCCTGGCCCTGCTGTACAGCGTGCTCGGTGCACAAATCTCGTGGGCTTTGGCCGCCGCGGCCGCAGCCGGAGTCGCGGTAGGGGTGCTGTGCTTCGTACGAGCCGTGCCCCGCTCCCGGCCGGTGAAGCAGAGGCTGCCGGAATGGGCAGGACGGCTGGACGACTGAATCGCACCCCGCCCGGTCCGCTCTGCGAAGGCGCCGGAGCCGGTCGATCACCTGGCGTTCGTCCTGGAGGGCGCGGCCTTCCCGTCCGTGCCGGTGCTGCCCTCGAGGTCGACGCAGCCGCGGCCGCTGGCCTGGTACGAGCTGGCGACCTGGAAGTGCCCGCTGTGCGAACAGACACCGGCGGAGGGGACCCACGCGTGGGAAGACCGCGGCCCGTTCCAACTGCTGAGCAACCACACCTTCATGTGCCCTGACGGGCACCGGTGGTCAAACAGCACGGACGGTGGCTGACCGCTGCCGCGAAGGACGCGGTCGACCTGCACTGCCTGCCTGAACCGGCCTCGGAACGCCACGAGCAGCGCCTCTCAAGGCGACATCACGCTCGCCCCCGACCGCCTACGCCCTGAAACCGCACGGCGGCCCACCTCAAGCCGACACACCCCTAACCGCGCCTACGGCGCCGGCACCCTGCCCCACTCACGCGTGCGGGGCGCGCCCTCGGCCTGCAACCACCGGGCGCGCCCCACCAACCCCCGAAACGGAGGCACTTCGAGATGACCACAGCCTTAACCCAGCCCGCAACCACTTCCCTGGCACCGGGCTGCGCGCCCTGCGCCGGCCGCCCCGGCGAGCGCCTCTACTCCATCGGCACCGACCAGCCTCGAGCCCTGGCCAAGGCCGATGCCGAGGCCGCGATCCTCGGCGACGGCGCTCACGTCCACCAGTCCCTCCCCGACGACCAGTACGTCGTCGTCCGCCCCATCACCGACACCGAAGCGGGGCAGCCGTGAACGAGATCATGCTCACCGCCGCGATACCGGCAGCCGGATGGGCCCTCCACGCCAGCCTGCTCGTCCGCAAGCTCCGCGCCGAACGACGGGACCCCCTCACAGGCCTGTGGACGCGACGCCCCTGGATGCACCGCACCGAACGGCTGATCCGCCAGGGGCGCATCACCCACGTGCTTCTCCTGGACCTCGACGGCTTCAAGCCCGTCAACGACGACTTCGGCCACAAGGCCGGGGACGCCGTGCTCACGGCCGAGGGCGCCCGGCTGGACGACTTCGTCACGCAGAACGGCGGACCCCGCAGCGTCTGCGCCCGCCTCGGCGGGGACGAGTTCGTCGCCGCGATCAGCGTCCAGGACCTGAAGGCCTTCATCGACGGCCTGGCCCACGAGCTCGCCAGGCCAGTGCCCTGGCCGGGAGGCCCGCTCAAGGTCACCGCCTCCATCGGCGCCGTACGAGTCGCCGAGGTGCAGCAGCCGTCGGCCTCGACCGTCCTCGAAGCCGCCGACGCCGCCATGTACGCGATCAAAAAATCGCGCGGGCGCAGCGGCCGCCGCGCCCACCGCCGCGCCGCCAGCCCCACGGCCACCACGGTGACCATCAGCTCCCCGGCACAGGAAGCGAGGGCCTCGGTATGAAACCCGTGATCAGTGAGGCGTACCCGGTGCGCGCCCTGACGCTCTGGCAGCCCTACGCCTCGGCAGTGGCCACCCTCGGCAAGGACATCGAAAACCGCAGCTGGGCGCCCACCTACCAGGGACTCATCCTCGTCCACGCCGGCCTCGACACCGACCGTGCGGCCCTGAGCCACGTGCCCCAAGACCTGGACCTGCCCAGGGGAGCCGTAGTAGCCGTCGCCCGCATCTCCAAGGCGCACACCGACTGCGAGGGACGGTGCAGCACGTGGGCCGACCGCGACAGCACCTGGCACTGGGAGCTCTCCGACGTCACCCAACTGGCCACCCCCGTCACGCAAGTGAAGGGACGCCAACGCATCTGGGTGCCGGACGACGCCCTGCGTCACCGCGTCGCAGCAGCGCTCCCCCAGAACTCTGCCTGCCTCGCCGCTCATCTCCGCAAGGAACCCGCCACGTGCACCGCCGCCGCTGCCTCTTCCCCGGCCGCGCCCGCAGCCACCGCACGACCCGGAAGGACTTCAGCATGTCTGTGCACACCCACCCGATGACCCTGAGCGGGACGCTCGCCGACCCCGCCGTGCTCATCGACGGGCAGGCCTACTTCCGGCTCACGTACGCGCCCGAAGACCACAACTGCGCCCCCGCCGGGCACGATCACGAAGTCCGCGAGGCCGTGCTGCCCTGCGCGCTGGCCGACCCCGCGGCCGCCGCGGACCTCGCCACACTGCAGCCCGGCGCCCCGCTGACGGTCAGCGGCTACCTCGCCCTGCCCGACACCTACACCAGCGACCTGCGCCTGGTGGTCCACACCGCCGACATCGAACTGTCTGCCCCCCGGCACCCCGCAGCGCCACGGCCGGCGCTGCGACTCGTCGGCACCGGCACCCGCCACCTCGCTGGATCGCCCAGCTGACAGCCCTCTTCCGTACCCCGTTGAAAAAAGGACTCCACCATGGCGGCTTCCGTCATCCCCAGCCCGCGGCAGGCACTGACCGCCTCGCAGGCCGTCGCCCTGACCCTGCTCCGCGACGGCTACACGCAGCGCACCATCGCCGTCCGCACCGGCACCGACCCCCATGACCTCTACCGCCTCGCCGCCCTGCACGGCATCACCGCCCCGCACGGAACGGTCGAGGGCCACAACTGCCATGAAGCCCGCGGGGAAGAACCCTGCACCTCCTGCGCGCACGCCCACGGGCGAGCCCACGCCCGCGAGCACGCCCAGCGCCGCAGGACGCTGGGCGCACTCCCCCGCGCGCTGCGTCCCCGCGGCCGGCAAGTACGGAGGGCCGTGCGGTGAACGCGCCCCTGCCTGCCCCTCCTCCCGGGGAACCCGGCGGCCTGATCGTTCTGGAGGGCTATCTCGACGACGAGTCCCTCCCCGACGACCTGTCCGGTGAGACAACCCGGTTCCAACTGGTCGTCTCACCCACCGAAGACCGCATCGACGAACTCGTCATGCCCTGCACGGTCACCGAGCCCGGGCTGGCACACGCCGTCGTGACCGACCTGGGAGCCAGCGACCTGCTCCGCGTCAGCGGCCACCTCCAGCTGCCCCGCGATCCCGGAGACGGAATACGGCTGCAGGTCAGCGCCATCCACGTGCTGGAGAACGGCGTCGACCTCAGCCACGTCGACAGCGAGGACGAGCTGGGCCCCGTGGCCCTGTCCGAGTACGGGTACATCGAGCGCTACGGCGACTACCAGACGTGGAACGACCCCGACGCCTGCCTCACCAGCCTCTGGCACACCTCCGGAGAGTGGGTCGCCTCCACCGACGATCCCAGCGCTCTCGGCGATCTCATTGCCGCCCACCGACGGCGCGCAACCTCCGCACCCGCCGACACCCACCCCACGGAGCCCGCCCCCGAGGAGCCCGCCCCCACGCAGCCGCCCCCGCCCACCAGGCGGCGGCCGGCGCGCTTGCACCGAATGCGGAGCTGGCTCCGCCGCACCTGGCCGAACAGGACGGGGAACACGCGCACGCTCTGACCAGCACACCCCGATACGGCCCGGGGCGGCCGCCGGCCACCGAGCCCGGCCGCTCCGGCTGCCTCCCCCCGGACCGGACCACAACACCATGAAGGAGCGCCATGTCCAGCCTCCCCCAGGCGGACACCATGCCAACTCGCACCCAGCGCAAGCGCACAAAGAATTGGCGCGCCGGAAGCGCGATGATCGTCGACCGAAGCAGCCGCTACGGAAACCCCTGGCGCGTCGAAAACAGCGTCGTCATCGCACCGGACGGCACCACCCGGGAACTGGGCACACCCGCTGCCGCCCGCGAGCACGCCAGCACCTGCTACCGGGCCTGGCTGCACGGTGAGGGCCCCGACACCTACGCCGTCGGCCGAAAGAGGTTCGACCGGTGCCGCGTCCTCACCGGCCTGAGCCGCCTGCAGAGCCGTGACCTGGCCTGCACCTGCCCACTGCCCAGCGCAGGCGAGCCTGACCACTGCCACGCGACCGTGCTCCTGGAACTGGCCGCACCCCCCGAGAGGACCACCACATGACCGGCTCCACAACGGCGCCGTCGCCGCGCGGCCACCGCGCCGCGTGGCGGTTCGCTGAGACCGCCTACGCCTCCTACCTCAGGAACTCACCGACCTCCGCAACCACCCCCAACCGCGCAGGAGAAGAGACCCGTGGGTGACCACACCGGAATCGAGTGGACCGACAAGACATTCAACCCGTGGTGGGGGTGCTCACGAATCTCGCCCGGGTGCAGGAACTGCTACGCGGACCAATTCGCCCGCCGGTGGGGCCACGACGTGTTCCACCTTGGCGGCCAACGCCGGATGCTCTCCGACGCGTACTGGCGTAAGCCCCTGACGTGGAACCGCGAGGCAGAGCGCACGGGCGTCCCCCTCCGCGTATTCGCCGCCAGCATGGGCGACGTCTTCGAGGACCACACCCAGGTCACGGCCGCCCGCGCGCGGCTCTGGGAGCTCATCGAGCAGACACCCTGGCTGCGCTGGCAGTTGCTGACCAAGAGGCCCGAGAACGTGTCCGCCATGGCGCCCTGGACGGGCGCCTGGCCGGACCACGTCTGGATAGGCACCTCGGTCGAAGACCAACGCCGCGCCGACGAACGGATCCCCCTCCTTCTCCAGATCAACGCCCGGGTCCGGTTCCTGTCGTGCGAGCCGCTGGTCGAACACGTTGACCTGACGCCGTACCTCGTCGAGCGGACCGACGTCACTGACCCCTACCTGGATGCTCCCGAGGGCGCAGTGGTCGACGGCATGGAACACGTCGGTGATCACTGGGCCCGGCGGGCACGCATCCACTGGGTCATCGCGGGCGGCGAATCCGGTCCCAAGGCCCGACCGATGAACCCCGCCTGGGCTCGCAGCCTCAGAGACCAGTGCCAGGCCGCGGGCGTGCACTACTTCCTCAAGCAGTGGGGAGAGTGGGCCCCCAGCGGCTACCACGTCATCCGCAGCCGCCCCGTAGCCGGAAGCGTGCTGGTCGGAGAACCCGTCGACGACCTCGGGCATCGCGTCGAGATGATCCGCCTCGGCAAAAAGCGAGCCGGCCGCCTCCTGGACGGCCAACTCCACGACGCCGTCCCGCCCCTCACCACCCGCCCGTCGTACCGGGCCTGACCCTCGTCTCTACGCCCTAAAGACCAGCCGGCAGCACGACAACGCCGCGCGGAATCCACCCAGCCGACAGCGACCGGACCGCGACACGACCGCATGCCCCGCATCCGGACGCCATTTCACTCCCTTGACCAGGAGCCCCACCATGACCACTCTCGACGACATCCTGACCGCCGGCCTGGACTGGCTGTACGCGACAGAGCAACCCGACAACTCCCACCAGCAGCACCACGGCATCACCCGCGGCCACCCGGCTGCCAACCGCTGGTACGGGTTCTGTCCCACCGGAGCACGCAACCTGCCCGTCGTATCCGTGGATGTCTCCAAGGTCGAGTACAAACTCGACAACGACGGCGACCGCGTCCCCGCGAACCCGCTGGACCCCGGCGAGTTGGAGACACTCGCCGACGAACTCCGCCGCCGCGGCTTCGACGTTGACTCCACCTGGAACGGCCACCCCGGCGTTACGGGGAGCGTCGGTCTCGCCCGCACCGCGCACCCGACACTGCTCGCTGCAGTCGACCGCTACCACCGGGGCTGCCTCGTACACCCCCAACGGTCGGTGTTCTGCGACTGCGAGGCATGGCGCGCGGAGTCCGCCCGGATCGTTGCCCCCACCACCTCCGTGGCTGCCAGCACTTGAGCAGCACGACAGCCGCCCGCACCTGGCGGCCCAACGGGCCCGGCTCGTTCCAAGCACCCGCCCATGTACAAGCGGTCCTCGACCGGCACCGTCGCCTGTGGACCCGCGGCACCACCCGGTGGACCTGCACCGGCACACGGTGGATCCGGTGGCGGGTCCTCGTAGCCGAGCACGGCCCGGTGACAGAGACGCCCATCCCCTGAGCACAGCCCACCAGACAGCCCCCAAGGAGGGCCCTTCCATGACGGACAGCACCCCCCAGCTCACCCGCTTGCGCACCCGCATGCTCTCCACCGCCTACACCAACGCCGACATCTGGACCCGCGACAGCGCCTACCTCACCGACCAGGCGGTCGCCGCGCTCGCCCGCAGGGACCCCGGTGCAGCCGAAAGCCTCGCCAAGTCCTTGCTGGCCCCGGAGTTCCTCAACGACACCCGCATCCTGGGCGCAGCCGTAGAAGCCGGCATCGACACCACCGGCTGGGAGGAGCGCCGCGAGAAGATCCGCGCCTACGCCTGCGAGGCCTACGAGCTATCCCCCAAGACCGACCCGGCCGACGAAGCCGGCCGGATCTGGGCATCGCTCTACGACCACTACCCGCAGATCGCGGCTGCCCTGGCCGACTTCCTCCGCGCCATGCCGGACACCTGGCGGGAGGACCTGTTCACCACAAGCCCCCATTCCCCCGCCGCCATCCCACAGACGCGGGAACTCCCCGGACCGGAGACGGCGCCGTACGACCCGCAGGACTGGGAGGACTGCCCGGCCTGCGCCGAAGCCCAGGACTCCTGCCGATACCACCGCGGCATCTACGAGGGAATGGAGTACCAGCGCGACCTGATCACCACGGCTTTGACCGACCACACGGCCATGGACCAGCTCCAGCATCGCCACGCCGAACTCGACGCCCAACGCGCCCGGCAGGCGACCCCCGCCGCCACCAGCACCCCGCCGGCCGACCCCACCACCCCGGCGGCCACGGCCTGACGACGGCCGCCGCGAACCACGGCAACGAGAGGAACCATGACCACCGCCCTTCCCACCCCCAGCACTCCGGCCTCCGACGCGGCCGCCGCTCTACTGGCCGCCCACCCCGGCCTCTCCGCGAAGTCGGTGGACGCCGCCGACGTGAAGGGCCTCGGACCGGCAGCCCTGATCCAGGTCGAAGACAGGACAGCCTTACAGGCCTGGGCACAGGCACTGAACACGACCGCCCACCGGACCGGCGCCAGCGCCTACGGCACCACCGAGCCCCATCAGGACGGCATGCCCGACTGGCTCTGGTGGCGGATGACATTCATCGACACCACCGTCGACCAGACGCCCATCCGGCTGTGGACGCTGGAAGCCTCCGACCAGCCCCGGGCCCTGGCCACGCTCCTCGCCTCCACCGCACACGCCGCCAACTGACCGCGCCGGCGGCCCTCTCTCCGTTTCCGGCCGCCCGCTGATCCCCCACCTCTTCAAAGGGACCCTCCACATGTCTGAGCGCAGCATCAAGCTCACGTCGTTCGGATACCTCCACCTCGACCAGGACGCGGAAGGCCGCCCGGTCCCGCCACAGGCCGACCGCATCGAGGACGTCCGCGACCGCCTCCGCGACCCGGCCGCCGCCCGCGACATCCTGGACCTCGACGGCCTCAACCCCCGCGTGCAGGACGTCGTCCTGGCCACCCCCGGCGCCCGCGAGCTCCTCGACAACCTCACCGCCTACGCCCAGCTGCCCGCCGGGCCCCGGCACATCGCCATCGGGTGCGCCGGCGGCCGCCACCGTGCCAGCGGCCTCACCGAACTCCTCGCGCGAAACCTGCGCGAACAAGGCCTGGGGGTTGAGGTCGAACACCTCCACGTCCACCTGCCCCGCGTCCTCAACACGCCGACCGGCTGACCTGAACCACAGGCCAGCCCGAAGGACCACGCCTCAAACCGCCCCGCCGCGCGGGACACCGGCCCGGCCCCAAGACCAGATCACTCCGACCACGAAACGGATCACCGATGGCGAAACCCTTACCCGCCAAACCCAGGGAGGTGCGGCGCTCCGCAGTCCTGTCCGACTGCGGGCAGTACCGCTACCTTCTCGCACGCGAGTGGGCAGACACAGGAAAGAGCGCCGTCTTCGTCCTCCTGAACCCGTCCACCGCTGACGCGACCACGGACGACCCCACCACCGGGCGCTGCATCAAGTACGCCCAGAGCTGGGGCTGCGGGGCCCTCCTCATCGTCAACCTGTACGCGTGGCGGGCCACCAAGCCCCGCGACCTCGCAACGGTGGACGACCCCGTCGGGCGGGAGAACGCCGCCTATCTCCGCGTCGCGGCCGCCGTCGCCGAGCACACCGGCGGCCCCCTCGTCGCGGGGTGGGGAACGCACGCCCACCCCGAACGCGTCACCGACGTCCTCGCTCTGCCCGGCATGCACCGGCTGAGCACGCTCGCTGTCACGCAGGGCGGCCACCCCCACCACCCGCTCCGGCTCCGCGAAGCTCTCACCCCACAACCCTGGGAAGCCCGACCCTCCCGTCTCCAGACGTCCGAGCGAGAAGCGCAGTACGCCGTCGTCCTCGCCCGGCCGGGTCTGCCCGACATACGCCTCGGCCCCTACGACTACCTCCACCAGGCCGCGTCCATCGCCACCGGCCTCCGTCTGCAGCGGGCCAGCACCCAACACGTCCCCGGCACGACCGTGACCGTGCATCCCCATCTCCCCGGGCTCGACTACCTCGACCCACACCTTCCGAGGGACCCAGACCAACTCGCCACGCTGATGGACAGCGACCCAGACGGGGACGGCACCGGACGCAACTTCCCTGATCTCTGGGCACGCCTGCACGCACAGGAGGGATACGAAGAAGCCGTCCGCATCTGGAAGAGGGCCTGCATCGCGTACACCGCCCTCCTCGGCTCCGTGGAAGCCGGATAACCGAGGCAGCCCACCGGCGCCCCCCGTCCAGCCAGCAGACCGTGACCATGAGGCCCCGCACCCCGGACACAGATCCGGGGTGCGGGGCCTTTCGTGTTTGTTGATCTCTCTGCGAGCCGTAGCCGAACTCCGGCGCGGTCGTCCCTGGCGCCCAGCGCGGTACGCGGCGCAGGGAGAGGTCATCCGGTCGAGTATTCCGACGGAATATCAGTCCCCCCAGGCCGATGCACGGCAGCATGCTGGACGCGCGGACACAACGAGACAAGAGCTACCAAAAGTGGGCGTATAGATCGCCCCGAAGTCTCGGATATTCCGACGGAATACCGCCCCGTTGGCGAGGACCTGGCTACCAGCCCGCTAGGGTCACCTGCAGTTAGCACCCTTTCGTCTCAGGAGTACCCCTCATGGCCGCTGGAGCCTCCGGGCCCACGATGACCTTCGGCAGGAAGAAGAAGACCCGAAGCATCTGGGATGACCCTGATGCCGTTGAGGTCATCGAAATCCCCCTTGAGCAACTCCACCCCAACCCCTTCAATCCCCGCCTCGTCTACCGGGACGAGGACATCGACGACCTCACCGAGTCGATCAAGGCAGAAGGCGGAGTCCTGCAGGACCTGTCGGTTGCTGAGGTCGAAGGGTTCCTCGAGTACTGGCGTGCCCGCCTTGCTGAGACGCAGCCGGAGAAGCTCGACGAGCTGGAAGACAAACTGGGATCGGTCCCGGCGGGGGACTACGTCACCCTGATCGGGCACAACAGGGCGATCTCGCTGGCCCGGGCCGGCCACGACACTGCTCCCTGCAAAGTCACGAACTCGAAGATCCCCAGGGCTCGACTCCTCGGCCTGCCCGAAAACATGCGACGGATCCCCCTCAACCCGATCGAAGAGGCCTTGGGCTTCCAAGGGGCGCTCGACGACGGGATGCTTCAAGCGGAGGTCGCCGCACAGACCGGTTGCAAGCAGCCTCACATCTCGCGCCGGATCAAGCTCCTGAAGCTGCCCAGCGAACTACAAAAGGCCGTCATGGACGGACTCGCTGTCAGCGAGGCAGAGATCCTGCTCGACAGGCTCACCACTCGGGAGCAGCTGCTGCAGGCCTGGCTGGTCATGAAGGAAGAGGGAATCAAGGCTGCCTTCGCCGCCGCCAGGGTTCTGTCACCGCCAGCACCCACACCCTCCAAGACCAAGGCCAAGGCCAAGACCAAGCCGGCTCCCCCCGTCCCGCAGCAGCAGAAGCACTCCCCCGACGAGCCAGGACCCGAGGGAGCCCCGGCAACGGGTGGCAACCCTGAAGAGAAAACGCCAAGCAGCTCTGAACTCGGCGCCTCCGACCAGCAGACCGGGCGGACCAAGCCCGAGGAGCAAAAGGAACCGGAACCCGATCCCAGCGCCGAAGCGGCACAATTGCGAGTGCAGGCCTGCCGCACCGTCCTGGAACTGGGAGTCCCCTCGAACCCCCGGGAGACCCTGCGCATCTTCGCCCCCGCCCTTCTCGCTGCCCCGAGCATGGCCGCGCGGGAGACGGCCCACGAGTGGCTCCGGTCAAGCGCCAAGCCCATTGGGCCCGATGCAGCGAAGCCAGACAAATACTTCGCGGAGGTGTCCGCATCCGGCGACGCAAAGCTGACTGCTCACGTCGCCTTGGCCGTCGCCCTGGCCGTAGCCGAGCAGCGCGCCTCGGCCGCCGGCCGCCCCTGGGATGCCCAGGACCGTGACTACCTCGCCCACCTCAAGTCCGCCGTCAACTATCAGCCCACCGAGTGGGAACAGGACCGCCTCGGCGGCAAGTGAGGCAGGCTCGTATTCCGTCGGAATACCGCGCTCGCTGAGGCAGCGGTATTCCGACGGAATACGGGGGCGCCCCAGCACGACCCTCAGGAGATCCATTGCCAACCTCTAGGACCACCCAGGCACCCGAAGAGCCGCGCATCTTCGCCTGCTCTGTCATTGCCGGTGGCGCGGGCAAGACTCAGGACGTCATCAACCTCGCCGTTGAGGCTGCCGGGCGAGGGCATTCCGTAGCCGTCGCCGACTTCGACCCCCAGCGCACCGCGTCCCACATCCTCGGCTACCAGGACCCACCCGAGGGCCAGCCGACCATCTTCGATGTCCTGCAAGGTAAGCACCGGCTTGAGGAAGCCGTCGTGCCAGCCCGCTACCGCATCGGTGAAGGCGAAGACGACGACGCGTTCCGCCGTATCCCCAACCTCGACCTCATCCTCGGGACGCCAGAGATGGCGGATGCGGAAGTCAACCTTGGCCTCGACCCTGCCGGTGTGCTGTGGCTGCAGAACGTCCTGGACGAGCAGTTGCCCCCAGGCCGCTGGAGCATCTTGTTCTTCGACTGCGGTCCGACACTCGGGATTCTTCTGCTGTCGATCGCTATGGTCGGCCCGGAGGTCATCGGATGCGTCGCCGACGAGTTCAAATACATCATCGGCCTGCAAGACCTCGAAGACACCTTGGACAAGGGAGCGCGGAAGTTCCGCCGCTTCGGCTTCAAGACCGAGGTCCAGCACATCCTCGCCACCAACATCCCTATGGACGCCCAAGGCAACATCCGTCGCAGCGGCGGAGCTGTCGCAGACGATGCCATCAAGGCCATCCGCGGCAATCCGGACTGGAACACCAAGCTGCTGCCCATCATCCGCCGCAAGCAGCGCTTCAAGGACACCATCGTCACGCAGCGCCCGCTGCGATTCCTTGACCCCCGCAACGAGGCACTCCAGGACATCGCTGCTGTTGCAGACGCCCTCGGCATCCCACGCCTCAACTCCACGCGGAAGCGATGAGCTTATTCCGACGGAATATCGTGCACGCGCGGCGCCTGACCCCTCAGCCTGGGGACAGGCGCCGCACTGTTGTCGGCAAGCCCGACAGCACGGACCCCGAGCGCCAACTGCACACCACCGCAGATGGCACTCAATGATCACTTTTCGCGGACGATCCGCCCAGAGCCGATCCCGAAGGGCCACAACCCGACCCACGCCGTGGGAGTGTGAGAACAGCTCAGTTGTGAGGCGAGACAGGGGAGTGGGACGTGAGCACGGGGAGCGGCGAGATACGCCGGCCGGGCAGGGGGAACCGGATCCTGCTGACTCGAGCACACCGGATCCTCATCGGCGTGGTCGTCACCGGTGCAGTCATCATCGCCGGGATCGGCTTCGCGGGTTCGTACGCGGCCGTCCGTAAGTTGGCCATCCAGAAGGGCTTCGGGAACTTCTCCTACGTCTTCCCGATCGGCATCGACGCGGGTATCTGTGTCCTGCTCGCCCTGGACCTCCTTTTGACGTGGATCCGGATTCCGTTCCCGCTGCTACGCCAGACAGCATGGCTGCTGACGGCGGCGACGATCGCGTTCAACGGCGCGGCTGCCTGGCCGGACCCGCTGGGCGTGGGCATGCACGGGGTGATCCCGATCTTGTTCATCGTTGCTGTCGAGGCCGCGCGGCACGCGATCGGCCGGATCGCCGACATCACCGCCGACAAGCACATGGAAGGCGTCCGTCTCACCCGCTGGCTCCTCTCGCCCGTGCCCACGTTCCTGCTCTGGCGCCGCATGAAGCTGTGGGAGCTCCGCTCCTACGAACAAGTCATCAAGCTGGAGCAGGAGCGTCTGGTCTACCAGGCCAGCCTCCGCTCCCGCTTCGGCCGAGCCTGGCGTCGCAAGGCCCCCGTCGAGGCGTTGATGCCCTTGCGGCTTGCCCGGTACGGCGTCCCGCTCGCCGAGACCGCGCTCGCCGGTCTCGCCGCCGCCGGCATCGAGGAGCCACCGATCCAGTTCACCGTCGAGCGGGTCCCCGCAGCGGCCCCGGCGGAAGACACCGTCCTCGAGACCGCGGCACCGCGGGAGCAGGGAGCGGCCGAGCTGGAGAGCGCAGAGCCGAAGCCGGTCCAGGACACCGTCCCAACCCCTGTGCCCGGGCGCCCGGCCGAGCGGCAGGAATCGACCGAGGAAGCGGCCGATCGGTTCGCCGAGGCCTACCAGGCGTTCCTCGCCCAGTTCCAGGCCGAGCCGTCCCCAACGCAGTGGGCCGCCTGGCTCCGCGACACCTACGGCATCTCCACGGGATCCGGGGACCCGCTCTCCGAGGACCAGGTGCAGCCCCTGCTCCGGGTCCTGCAGAAACGCTATGCGCTCGTTAGCCAAGAACCCGCTGGCACCGGAGCGGAGCCAGCCGACCAGTGGTACGACTACTTCCACAGCGCCTGGCGCAACTACGCGCAGGAGTTCGGCACATATCCGAATGCCGCCGCTCTTGCTGCGTACGTGTACGAGCGGGACGCCATCACTGGAGACGGCGGCCGGCCGATCACCGGCGAGGACCTGGCATCCTTCGTCACAACTTTTGAGGAGCGTGAGATCGGCAGCAGCGGACCGCCCGCCGGCGATGTAGCCGCCGACCCTGACGAGCCGGCTGCCGAAGAGGTCCTCCCGTCCCAAGAGGAACCCGAAGAGGCGCCCGCAGGCGCGGGCGCCCAGGCCGCCAAGGAGCAACGCACCCCGCGCGTGAGCGCCGCCATCGATGACCAGTCTCCGGACGAGGACGCCGTCGCGGGGGAGCCCGTCGCCCTCACCACCGTCGACCGCTACTACCTGGCGTGGATGGAGTACCAGGCCGAGACCGGTGCCGAACCGGAGAAGGCCGAGCAACTGTCTGAGTTCCTGGCCAGCAAAGGCCTCTACGGCCGTGGCGGGAAGCCCGTGAGCCCCTCCACCTTGCGGCGCTACCTGCTGCCGTTCCGGGTCTACAGCCTTTGGGCCGAGCACCGGGTGCGCAGTGACAAGCCGACCTTCGACGCCGTTGCGCAGGAGTGCGCAGCCCACGGGATCACTGCGCAGTACAACAAGCCCATCACCGCCGACTACGTCGCCGAGAACGCCGCCGACTTCGAACGCCGCTGGCAGGCACTCATCCGCCACCACTCCGAAGCGCAGCAGTAGGACCGTCACCGCGCACCGGCTGGATACCCCGTTTCCCCGTCATGCCCAGCAGGCTGCGCAATCAGAAGAAACACCAGGTCAGCACTGCATTGCGCAGACATCGCGATCATTGCGCAGGCGTGCGCACCGCACCCTTGCGCATTGCGCAGCCCCACCCGTGAACCGACGAGGAGGACCCATGTACGCACTGCGCATCGACCCGGACGCCACGGTCACGGACCTCAACCTGCCCGCTACCGATGCGCACATCGCGATCCAGGAACACGTCGGATCCGACGCCGTCGACCAAGGGGTCTACCACCGGCGGGCCGTTCTGCACATTCACGGCAACGGGCTGAAGCTCGGATTTCCCCAGAACCTGGCCGCATGGGCCCTCGCCAGTGCCTGGCGCGGCATGCCCCTGTACCCGCTGGCCGGCCCCATCGTCATCACGGGCCGAACCACCAGCGGGGACACGGCGGCACTCGACAACGACCTTGCGCAGCACGCCAAGGCCGTTGCGCAGACCGTCCGCGACACGCTGGCCGAATGGCGTGAACGCCCTCCGGCCTCCAACGAGGCAGCCATCAAGGAACTCCTGGCGTACGCAGCCCGCGACATCGCCTCCAGCGGGCAGTGACGCGCTGTGCATCTGCGGAACCGCCGGCTAGAGGGCCTTGCGCACGGCCGTGCCCGAGCCGTTGAGGAGCTCGTTGATGAGCTGCGTAGTCTCCATCTCCAGCGAGCAGTCGAGCGCCCGGTTGACCTGCTGGACGCGGGAGATGGCCATGTGAAGCCCCTGCCGGTTCCCGGCCGCATACTCGATCCTGAGCCAGTCCCGATAAAGGAGCTCAGCGGTGTCGTCTACGTCGAGACCGGTCGCGACGGCCTGGCGGGCCGCGCTGAGGTCGTGGTGCGGGCCCGCAGGCGTGCGGTAGGTGGCCACCGTGTGTGCCACGTCGATGATGCGCGTGACCATTTCCTGCTGGTAGGGCTCAGCCCAGGGCAGGGCCTTGCCCCCGAACGGCCGGCCGCGCACCAACGTGAGCGCCTTCTCCAGATCGGTCAGGCCGGAGGGACCCAACGGGAGAGCGCGTTCGACGAGCTGCAGGAAGCGGCTCCAGTCACAGCGCACCCCGGGGGCGAGCTGGTACGGATCCTCACCGGAACTGCGGCGCGGCACGTAGGGGTTGCCGGCGGGGTCGTTGCCCAGTGAGCGACGCAGGCCCTGCAAGCGGGCGTTGAGGGTGCTCGAGGACCAGGGGCTGACGGGATCCATGTCGGAGCACAGCACGTCTGCACTCCGGCCGGGCCGGAAGAAGAGCAATGCTGCGAGCTGCGCCATCCGCGGACCGTGGCCCGTGCTGTCCACGCCGGTCACCTCAACCGGGCCCAACACCCTGATCTCCGGCGCGTGCAGGTCATGCGCCTCGCACTCCTCCGCCTCCGGCCCTTCGCGTTCCTCGAGCGAGGCCTCAGCGGCGTCGGCCTCCGGGGCCTCGTCGCCGGCAGTGGTCTCCGCCGCGGCAGGGAGTACGGGAGCCGGGGGCGAAGGCACTGCCTCGGTGCCCGGGCCGGGATCGTCGCCTGCCGCAGTCGCGGGCGTGGCGGTGGGCAGGAGCCGTAGTCCGGACGGATCTGCGCTAGCGGCCAGCAGCGCCGGGAACACGCCGCTGCCCGCGTCGGATGCCGCCGCCAGCGACACACTCGGGACGGCGGCGGCCGCGGCCGCGGTCGGCTCCTCCGGCGCGGTCTGCTCGGGCTGCTGCATGTGGTCGGGCTCGTCCGGGACGTCTTGCCAGGGCCCCTCGGCCGGGTGGGACGCCTGCCCAGACACCTTCAGTGCCGTGGTGATCTGCAGGTAGGCAGCGTGTTCCAGGCGCTGCACCGTGATGTCCACGCCGGCGTAGTCGAGGTTCTGCGGTTCGTGGAGGGAGGCGTTGAGGATTTCTGCCTCGGGGAAGTGCGCGGCCGCCGTACTCGCGGGAGCGATCAGAGTGACGGGGACCGTGCCCGCCTTGTCGATGACATCGGCGAACTGCCAGGCCATGTCCGCGTCCAGAGACGACGCGCACAGCAGCAGATACGGCTGATGCCCGGTTTCGGGCATCTGGTGCGCCTCCAGCAGCCGTTCGCTCAGATCGCGCAGGGCGTGCGCGGCCTGGCGCATGTGGGCGATCCGCGCGGTGGGCAGCAGCTGCGGCAGATCCTCGCCGAACCCGACGGTGACGACCTCGACTTCGCTGGCCCACGGGCTCATGCCGAGTTCCAGCGCGAGCGAGGTGCACACCTCGGTGATGTGGACGGGGTTGCCGTCCAGCAGCAGCGCGGGCAGCCCGGCGAGGTTGAGCAGCAGGAGATCACCCGTCTCGGTACTGCCGATCGTGACCAGCCCCGGATACGGTGCCGGCACCTCGCGGGCGGCATCCTCGTCCAGGAGGACGGCATCGGAGGGCAGGGCCCACCATCCGCCCTGCCCAGCCACGAAGGGCGCCGCAGGGTCCGCAGTGAGATCCTCGGGCAATACCTCCACCGTGCGGGTGCCGATCCGCGCCGCCCGCAGCGGCGGCAGGATCGCGTCCTCCTCCTGGGCCGCCTGGTGGGCCAGCGTCCGCAGCGCCACGTCCAGACGGGCAGCGCCGCCCGGCTCGGCGGCAGCCGCCAACTGGGCCTCTGCCGCGGACGTCTCCGACGCGATGGCGATCTTCTCGCCGGGCTTACGGCGGCGGCGCTGCAGCGTACGGCGCAGGGCGAGCGCACCGGTGATGGCGGCCGCCAGCAGTGCGCCGGCACCGAGAACGGTGCGCAGGTTCAGCGGGCTGCTTGCCGGAGCCGTCGCTGGGGTCTGGGACGCCGTGGCGGCGGGGGAGGAGCCGGCAGCGGAGCCGGACGCTTCAGCCGACGCCGGCGGGGAGGCGGTAGAGGGCGACGCGCTGACGCTGGGCTGCGGGGTAGCAGAGGCCGTTGCCGACGGCGATGCCTGATCCTGTCCGGGCTGCTCGGCAGGGCGGCTGGCCGGTGCGCTGGGGGCCGACGACTGGGGTGCGGGTGTGGTGGTCTGGCTCGGCGCGGGCGGCTGCTCGGCGCCCGCGCCCGGCTTCTGGCTGGTCGGGGGAGTGGTCTCCTGGCTGCCCGCCTCATCACCCTGGTCACGGTCCTGGGACGGCTGGCCGGGCTGGGCGCCGGGCACGGTGACCTGCTGCCCTGCATAGATGACGTTCGGGTCGGTGATCGCGGGCAGACCGTGCGGCTGCTCCTGGCCCCGGCTGGCCTTGAACAGCTCGGGCCATTCGTCGCCGTCGCCGAGTTCTCTCTCCGCGATCTTCGACAGGTAGTCGCCCGAGTGGACCGTGACGACGTGCTCGCCCTTCTCGCCGGCAGCTGGCGCAGCCTCACCCAACTGCGTACGCGGGCCTCCCACTCCAGTTGACGTGTCGGGCATCTTCAACTGCCAGCCGGGCTGCAGAAAGCTGTTCGCACGGAAGGTCGTGCCGTCGACCATGGTGTGGCCCTCGTTGAGAGCAGCGATCTCCCGCCACCGCTCACCGTCGCCCAACTCCCGTTCGGCGATGCCCCACAGGCTCTCCGCCGGCCGTGTCTCGCGCACCGTGTACGACGTGCTGGACGCCGCGGTGCTCGCCGAGGTGCTCGCCGAGGACCTGGAGGCCTGCTCGGTCTCGGCGGCCTGCCGGGCCTCGGCCTGGGTCTGAATCTGTCCCGGGACGTGGGTCGCTGTGGTGGCCGGGGCGGCCTGGGCGTCGGAGGCCAGCGCCGAACTCGTCGGCAGCAGCACGAGGATGCTGCCGATCAGCAGGGCCGCGGCGCGCTGCGAGGCGCCCATCCCCCGCGGGGCATGCCAGGTCCGGCCCCGCAGCTGTGCGATCAGCTCGCGCACGGCGCAGAAAGCGAACTGGGCCCACCCGATCCACCCCACCGCGACGAGCAGCAGCAGGAACGCCGCGCCCGTGTCCTGCCGGTCCAGCAGGTGCGTGAGGTCGTCGTGGGTGGAAGCCCAGATGACCGGGGTGGCCCAGGCCAGCAGCAGCGGCAGTCCGGCGACAGCGGCGGCCAGGACCACCAGACTCAGGACTGCTTTGAGGAGCCGGCCCAGGGTGCGCCAGGCCGCTGCGGCGGGGGAGGGGGTGGTGCTCATCAGTTTCCTTCGGGAGCGGTGACGCCGTGCAGGAGGGTGGCCTTGCCATGGCCGGTCACCGACAGAGAGCCGATTCCAACCACCGACAGAAACTTCGTGTCGTACGTGCCGGTGACGACGACGGTGAGGGTCTTGCCGTCGCCGGACACGCTGACCGTGCCGGTGGCGCCAGCGGAGCGCAAGTACGCCTGCGCTGCGGCCTGTGCGTCCTGCGGATTCACGGTGATAGCGGTCCCGTTGATGGCCTCGGCCGGGTCGATGGCCTGTCCGCCTGCCCGCGCGGCTTCACCGGCGACGTAGTCGGCGCGTTCCGTGGCCCGCATCTTGCTGCCGCCGTCGACGGCGACGCCGATGATCCCGATCAGCGCGACGACGCACACGGCGACGAACACGGTGACGCCTCCCCGGTCATCCTGGAGCGTTCGGCGGAGGCCTCTCTGGCGGAAGATCATCAGTCCCCCCGCTGGCGGTACTGGTCCACTACCGAGGTGGCGGTCGACGTGAGCGTCTTGGCTCCTGGCACGCCCGGGAGCAGCAGATCGGAGAGGTTGACCGTGCAGGTCACGGTCGCGGTGACCGTCCCTACCTGCCCCACCGGCACGGTGAGACCGCCCGTGTTGATGTTGACACTGGTGGACGAGCACTTAATGCCCTGGTCGTTCAGGGACTGTGCGGCCGCCGCCTGCGCGGCGCTCTGCGCGGACCCTGCGGTGCGGTGAATGGAGGCTTCCCGTGCCGCGTCCTCGGCTGCCGCGTCGATCTTCGCGCCGGAGGTGACGATGCGTCCGCCGGCGATGGCCATACAGATGAACATGATCAGCGCAGGGAGGACAATGGCAGCCTCAATCGCCGCGCTGCCTTCGTCGCTGCGGAGCCTTGGAGCCCACCGGGCCGTGTTTCGCACGTGGTTCACCCTCCCGGGACAGTCCATCTCTCCACCGGGCCGGACGCGGACTGGGTGACCTGAAGGCCCGAAATGCCCGGGATCATCGACATGGCGGTGCCGGACACCTGCACCTGCACCCGCTGCCCGTTGCTGCTGGCCAAGACGCTGTAGCCGCTCAGGCTGTCACCCGCGGTGCGGCCCAGCACATCCCGTGCCTGGGCCGCACCGTCGGCGGGGCTCGACTGGTAGGCGCGAGCCGCGGTGAGGCCCTCACGGGCAGCGGTCAGGGCGATCTGCCGCGCGTAGTACCACATGGAGGCCTGGATCACGGCAACGGTGGCGAGCAGCACGAACGGGAAGATGATCGCCATCTGGATGGCCGTGTCACCGCGGTCGTCGCGCCATCTTCGCCCCTGCCACCAGTCCTTCAGCCGCTCGGGACCAGACATCACAGTCCGTTGAGCTTGCCGTTGTACTTGGCGATCACGACGGCGATGGTGCCCGCGATCAGGACGGCGCCGGTGACGGCGGCGACCCAGATGATGACGGTAGTGGTGGAGATGTCGCCGCGGTCCGGACGGCGGGTGGCCTCCTCCAGACTCTCCTGCAGACGCGTGGAAAGCCGGATCGCTGCCCGGTTGGCGCGTCCGATGACGCGGGATCCTCGGCTGCCGTCGGCGGGTCGGCGGGAAGCCTTGTCCGGGCCGGCGTGCGGGTGGGTGGTCAGCCGAGTCACAGCACGGCGCGTGCGGGCTGCGGTGTACCTCATGTTTTACCTCTCTGGAGCGTTGTACGAGTCGTGGTTGGTCTCAGACGGTCAGCATGCGGATCACCGCGGGGAAGGCCATCAAGAGCATGACCAGGACGGCGAGCAGGGCTCCGGGCGCGGTCATCTTCTCGCTGGCCGTGTTCGCTTCGGCGGCCTGATCGGCCAGCAACTCGGCGTTGAGCGCTGCGGTACGGGCCCGAAGGGCCTTGTAGACGGCGGCGCCGTCGGTGGCTGAGCCGCGCATGATGTCGGCGACGTCGTCCAGGACGGGCAGGTCGTATTCGTGGGCGAGTTCCGTGAGGGCTTGATACGGCGGGATCTTCTCCAGCCGGGCCCGGCGCAGCGCGCCTTGGAGATAGAGGAAGGGCCAGCCCTCGCCGACCTCGGCGGCCTTTTCGAGGGCCTCGGCGGGGCCGGCGTCGGCGGCCCGCTTGAGGGCGACCAGGTCGAGGTAGGCGGACAGGGCGTGTGCGAACTCCTCCCGGGCCCGCTTGGCCTGGTCGCGCACGGCGAGATCGGGCGTGATGAACAGCAGGCCGGCGATGATGAGTCCGACGACGGCGGGTACGTAGAACGGCAGGCCCACGCCCGCGATGATCCACGGAATCGTCGCGATCACCGGGCAGAGCAGACCCAGACCAGCGAACGCGACCTTTTTCAGCATGAACTGGCCCGGTCCCTGCCCGAGCAGGGCCAGGTTCACGGTGGGGACCTTCACGCCCGGGAGCCGCTCGAGGCGGGCCAGCAGCCACCGGCCCCACACCTCCTCGCGGTCCAGCTCCGGCTCGGGCATCGTCAAGGACGCCGGGGCACTGCGCTTGAGGGCCGGCCCCAACGCGGGCTGGGGCTGCAGGAGTTCCCGGATCAGCAAGGCGACGCCGGCACCGACGGTGCCGCCGGTCACAACAACGGGGAGCAGGTTCACGAGGCGGCTCCTTCCGGTTCCCGTGCGGTGATCGGCGGGTCCGGCTCCGGGGCGGGCGCGGGCAGCCGGACGGTGCTGGCTGGGTCGGTGACCAGGAAGCGCGGGACGCGCCGGAAATTGCCCAGCTGGCGCATCAGGGCGAGGACGCCGATGAACCCGGCCGTCAGGAAGGCCAGCACGAGCTGTCCCAGCAGCGTGGAGTACGGCTTCGTGTAGGACGGTACGAAGAACCCGGCCACCACGACGCCCACGGTGATGATGGTCATCCACCGCACCGTGGTGCGGGGCTTGGCGCGGTCCGCCTCGATGGCGCGCTTCTTGGCGACCTCTTCGCGGACGGTGCCCGACAGATCCTCCAGTGCCTGAGCCAGGCCCGGGCCGCGGTCGTTCACCGACAGGATGAGCGCGGCGACCACCTTGTCCGCGGTGACATCGTCCAGTTCCTCGGCGAACGCGCGCAGCGCCCCGTCCGGCCGCCACCCCAGGCGCAGCCGGTCGGACAGGTTGATGATCTGGGGGGCCAGTTCGTCCGGCGCCCCCTGACGGCTGGTGATCATCGCCTGTTCCAGGCCCATGCCCAGCCTCAGCAACCCCGCCAGCCGCTGCGTCCACTCACTCAGCGCCTCCAGCTGACCGATGCGCTCGGCCGCCATCTGCGCCGGGCTGATCAGCCAGGGCACGCCGATGACGGCCGCACCCAGCAGCGCACCCCCGACGAAGTTCCCCGAGACCAGCCACACGGCCACGAAGACCACGGCGGCCGCGACCATGAGGGTCCGCCGCCGCATCCGGGCGTCCTCGCTCTGGTTCTTCCCACCGCGCAAGCCTGCCTGCCAGCGCTTGAGCAGAGGGGCCCGCCGCGGCGCAGTCGTGCCCACGACACCCGCCACGACACCGATCAGCCCGCCGACCACGGCCATCCCGGACAGCAGCGCCCACAGAAGGATCACCGGCCCGCCCCCACCTTCAGCGGCAGCGGCGCCGACCAGGCCCCATACGACTCCTGCAGCAGGCCCGAGTCGAAGCCGACGCGGCGCAGGTCATCGATGCAGCCCGGGTCCATACGGGGCACCGCCCGCAACTCTCCCCACTCGCGGCCGGGGGAGAAGACCTCATTGGTGGCGGGCCGGCCGTTCTCGCCGATCCCGGTCAGCTCCAGCACGTGGGAGACGTAGCGGTGGCGGCGGCCGCCGATCTGCGTCTCGTCCGTCATGTCGACGTACACGACGAAATCCAGACCGTTGGCCGTCTGCCGGTAGGCCAGCTGCTCGGAGAGGTTCTCCTGGGCGAGCGCGTACAGCTCGGCGATCCGGTCGAAGATGATGTCCGGCCGCCGCGCGTGGATGGTGCACAGGTTGCCGCCCGATCCGTTCGTCAACGCCTGCATCATGGCGACGACTTCCGGACCGCGGACCTCGCCGACCACGATCCGCTCCAGCGACATCCGCAGCGCCGGATGCATCAGGTCCAGCAGCGTGACCTCACCGGCACCGCGGCCGGTGACGTCCTTCTCCCCGTTGGACTCGCGGCCCACCAGGGACACCACCTGCTTGTGGTAGCCGTTTTGGTGGGCGAACAGTTCGTCCTCGGTCTGGATGGTCGCGAACCGGCACTCCGGGTCGAACTCCTTGAGCATCGCCCGCATCAAGGTCGTTTTCCCGGCCTTCTGCTTCCCCGCGATCATGATGTTCTTCTCCGCGCGCACGCACGCGCCGAGGAACTCGCGCAGGATCGGGTCGATCGTGCCCAACCGGACCAGGTCGTCGAGATTCGCGTGGGAGACCCGGTGCCGCCGGATGACCGCGTAGGTCATCGGGCCGAGCCCGGTGATGGCCTGGAGGCGGGAGCCGTCCTGCAGGGACAGCGCCAGGGTGGGGTTCGCCGTCGAGATGGTGCGCTCACTGTGCCCGGAGCCCCGGGCCAACTCCCGCAGCAGCTCAAGCAGTTCCTCTTCCGAGTCCGCGATCGGCCCGACCCGGCGGCGTTCGCCGTCGCCGTAGTCCAGCCACACCTCGTGCGGGCCCTGGATGATGATGTCCTCGACCCGGTCATCGTCCAGGTACGGCTGCAGCCGGCCAGCTCGGAAGAGGAGGTCATACACGGCGCGGCGCAGCGCCTCATCCTCCTGCGGCGTCATCGCCTGGGCGTCCGACCACAGCGCGACCGCCTCGGCGATCCAGTTCAGGCAGCGCTGCTCTTCACTGGCCCTGTCCATGTCGGGCTTCGTCTTGATTAGTTCCTCGCGCTGCTTGGCGACCTGGGACGCGATGTCCCGAGCCACCCGGTAGTCGACGGTGATCTGCGGAACCGCCGTACCGAGCACCTGCGAACTGGAGGCAGTACCGGCAACTGCCGGTACTCCGTTAGTCTGCTGCCCCCACTCCTGGGGGACCGGTGCCACCGTAGGGTCGTGATGCAACGGCCTAGCGCGCACGGGTCACCTCCCCGCCTGCCGCGCGGGCACCGCGTGGATCGAGCCGGGCCCGGCGCATGGCAGCCCGCTGCACCAGCAGCGTGCTGCCGATGCGGGCGGCCTTCATCAGCGGCGACTTGGGGAAGTGGCGCGGCTGTTCGGCACCGTCGGACAGGACGCGGGCGTCCTTCGGCGCGTACGGCAGCGTGGCAATCACCGGCACCTGCAAAACGCGCTGTACCTCGCCCGCGGGATACGGACCCTCGTTGATCATCAGCACGCTGACGTCGCCGACGCGCTCCTCCAGTGCGCGCACCCGGCCCTCTGCTGCCTGCAGGCAGCGCAGGGTGTTGCGGACGACCACGAACGTGGCGTCGGCCTGCTCGGCCAGCACCCCGGAGGGCCCGTACGCCCCGCGCCGGCCCAGGTCGATGAGGACGTCGTGGCCGCTCTCGGCCTCGATGCCGCGGAACATCTGCGCGAGGACCTTCCAGACCTGGCCGAGGCTCGCCGACTGCGAGGGGTCGGTGATGCCGGGCAGCAGCAGCCGGTCGCGTGGGGAGTCCTGCTTGCCGTCCTCACTGCTCAGGTCGATGAGCTGCCGCCAGAAGGCTTCGCTGAACTCCCCCTTGCGGGCGGCGACCGAGAGGTTGCGCAGCCCGTACCGGTCGCCGAGCGTGCCTTGCAGCAGGCCGTGCAGCACGGCTCCGCCGTCCGGGTCGCACTCGGCCAGGATCATCCGCCGGCCCGCCTCCAGCGGCCATGACAGCAGCAGGGCCAGGGCGCTCGTGGTCACGCCGGGCGCGCCGCTGCACCCGGCGAGGGCGATGACAGCCATCAGTTACCGTCCGGGGCAGCGAGGACCAGGCGCAGGGTGCCGGCCGCCTCCCACGCGGCGGCCGTGGGGCCGTCGGTGGCAGAGGTGGCCACGTCGACGACCACGATCCCGGTACCGGGGGCGGCGGCGGAGGCCTTCACGACCCGGCCGTCGATGGTCCGCGGCGCGGCGTCGGACGTCTTGCCGGTGTCCGTCGTTCCCTGAGCCGGGACGTGCACCAGCTCCACCTTCTGGCCCGGCACCAGCGCGGTCGCCGGGATCTGCTTGGGCTCCAGACCGATCGGCACCAGCTGCTCACCAGCCTTCACCAGGTTGTCCTTCGTCACCTGCGAAGGGGAGAGCAGGGAGCCGGGCTTGAGCTCCACGGCGGCCCGCTTGCCCACCACCGACTTCAGGTTGTCGGCGCGTACCGCCTTGACGGCCGGGTCCAGGGCGACGGAGGCCTTGCCCAGGTCGTCCTCGGTGAGGACCT
Source organism: Streptomyces sp. NPDC000345 (assembly GCF_042898825.1). Classification (NCBI taxonomy): domain Bacteria; kingdom Bacillati; phylum Actinomycetota; class Actinomycetes; order Kitasatosporales; family Streptomycetaceae; genus Streptomyces; species Streptomyces sp. NPDC000345. Next base: position 41,369 of record NZ_JBIAZE010000019.1, on the reverse strand, counting down.
GGCCGACCTGAACGTCGCGGACCACGGTCACCACGTCCGTGCGGTTGCCGACCTGCAGAAGCAGGACGGCAACTCCGGCGCCACCGGCTGCGATCAGCGCCAGCGACAAGGCGATGACGCCTGGTCGTCGCCGGCGAGCCGACACCCGGGGCGGGGCCACGGGCCCGGCCACTCGTCCCTGCTGCGGGACACCGTTCGGGGCTGTGTCTACTTGGGTCTTGCTCACCGTTCTGTCCTTCCGGCGGCTACCTGACGACCTGGACTTCGCCGACCGCCACCTGCACGTTGGTCTGCCGGACCTCGGTGAGCTGGCCGGCTTGTCCGCCGCCCTGCCAGTTGATCGTCCACGTTGAGGTCGCGGTCACCGGGAACTTGCTGTTCTGGGCACCGGCCGAGGTCTTGGCGTACACGTGTCCGCAGTCCGGGGACTGGGCCATGCCCTCGGACGACGTGTAGGGCGTACCGGGGCCGTTGCAGGTCACGGAGGCGCCGTCGCCCATCGACCACACGATCTTCGACACCTTCGCGGTCGCGGTGACGGTGACCCCGCCTGCCGTGGCTGTCGCGGTGTTCGGTCCGAAGGTCGTTGCGCTCTGGTTGACCCACATCCACATCGGGACGCCCACGGTGTACTTCCCGGCCGCGCGGGGGCTGGCGATGTCCGGGCCGAGCAGCGTCATGGAGTCGACCGCACGCTGCGCCAACACCCGGGGGTCCACCTGCGGCGCCGGGGGCTGCCCCAGCGGCACGACGACGAAGCCGTCCGGGTTGTTCTGGCCGCCGTCCGTGCACCCGTAGAAGTACACGTCGTTCTTCTTGGGGTCGGCGCCCTTCCAGCCCGGCCATGCGGCCGGAGGCTTCGGATCGACCTTCTGGTACTTGCACTCGACCTTGCTGTCGCCGCTGTCGCTGCCGCCTTGCGAGCCGCCTGCCTGCCCGCCGCTGCCGCCGGTTTCGTCACCGACGCCGACGTCGACGCAGAACTTGATGACCTGGCACTTACCGGCACCGACGTCGGGATCGTCGCCGGCGTGCGCGACGCCCGCCGAGGCCAGGGCGAGGGCGCCGGTGAGTGCGGCGAGGCGCCGTATCAGCAGGATTGCTCTTGAGCGGTCAACTTCGTGACCATCCACTTCGTCCCCCACTTTTCAAGCGTTGCGGTGCTGACGTATTTGATGAGCCGCGTCGTGGGCAGCGGGACCGGCTTCTTCGAGGACTTGTCGATCAGCGTCCAGTGCGTCGTGTCGATGCAGTCCGTCACTGTGGCCGTGGGGATCTTGCCGCCGGTCACCTTCACGACCTTCGGGCTGATCACCGGCTTGCCTGTGGTCACCTGTCCGGCCTTGTGCATGACCTCGAGGTCGTGCTCGATGTCGAACAGGGCCCTCAAGGTGGTGTTCTTCTTCAGGTCGGTGCCCGCCGAGGAGGCCTTGCTGTAGGCCTTCGTCTGTGCGTCCCAGGAGCTGTTGTACGCCGCGAGGACGGCGGCCTCGTTGGCGTCGACGGTCGAGCTGGGGGACGGCGAGACAGCCGTCGGGGTAGGGCTGGGCTTGGACGACGAGTCCGATCCGCTGTCGCTACAACCGGCCAGCGCGACCAGACTCCCTGCGAGAAGCAGGGCGGTTGCGTGCTTCCGGGTGCGAACAGCGGCGATATTGAGCCCAGATGAGCGTCGTTGTGTAGCTGTCACGTTGTCTCCCCGTGCGACGCGGTGCGGTCGACCGCTGCCCCCGGCCTCCGACATCCGGCGGCCCAGAACCGCGGCCTGGTCCAGCTGCGGTAATGCATTTGCGTGATCGCAAGGTTACGCATATGCCAGTCAACTTCCCAGCTTGATATTTGAGTTCACTCGTACAACTCGGGACGTATCCGGTCACTTTCGGAACCGGATGTCGATTTGTAGTTCTGTGTCTTCGCTCGTCGCACCCGCATACCGTCAGACAGCGTTCGGATCGTCGAACGAACCGTGCCTGACCGCTGAGCGGGAGAACGAAATCTCGACTCGCCGGTTCTGCTGGCGGCCGGCCTCGGTGGCATTGGAGGCCACCGGATGCCGCTCGCCGAACCCTTGCGTGTCGAAGGTGACCGCCGTGCCGCGTAGTTCCTGGGCCAGCACCCTCTGGACGGCAACGGCCCGCTGCTGGGAGAGGGCGTCGCCGTGGGAAGAGGAACCGAGGTCGTCTGTGAAGCCGTACACCCGGACCTCGGTTCCCGGCTGCGGCTCGATCTCCCGGGCGACGGAGGCGATACGGGACCGTGCCGAACTGCCCAGCCGCGCACTGTCCTTGGTGAAGAGAACTTCAGCCTGCAGGCCGAACGTCACCTGCGTTCCTGTGTCCTCGCGGCGTTCGGCTCCTTCCTGGTCCTCGACAACCTCACCAATGCCGGCTGGCTGCGAACCGAGGTCGAGAATCTTGGGAGGTGCGAGCGTGGCACCGGTGCGGAGCGCAAGGCCGGGGCTGCCCGAGTCGAGGGTGAGCGGCGCGTGCGTGCCCGAGGCGGCCGCGCTCGGTAGGGGAGTAGCGGCAGCCCTCCCGGTCGGCCCTCCTGCCAGGATGCTCGCCGCGACGGTGAGGGTGAGGAGCGGAGCGGTGATCCACGATCGGGTGGTGACCATGCGGGCGCTCACCTCACTTGGCGATCTTGATGTTCGCGGTGTCGAACAGCGGCAGTTGGAATCCGACCGTGCTCGATGGGGGCGTGGGGAACTGCATGAAGACGTGGGCGCTTTCGCCGGCCTTCAGCGTGGACAGGCCGGTCGTGGTGAGGGGTCGTCCCTCGGTGTCGCGCAGCACGTAGTAGCGCTTCTTGTGAGCGAAGTCGACGAGGGTCGCTCCGCCCAGTGACGGGCCTGTCCTGAGCACCTTCAGCTCGTCGCCGCGCAGTTCCGCGGGGACCACGGCCACGGTGGATGCGTCGTTCTTCAGATCGCCGCGCACGGTGACGTAGCCGGCCGGATCCCGCTTGGCCGACGTGATCGTGAGGGACAGGCCGCCCTGACCCTGCAGTTCGGCAAGAGGCTGGTCCGCCTGCAGCTGCTCGTGCGGGGCGGAGCCGCCGCTGGCTTCCGACGTGGCCGCCGCTGGATGGTCCTGGTCCCGGCCGCCGCCCGAGCAGGCGGAGACGCCCAGGCTAAGGCCGACGGCGATCGCCAGTGCAGTGAGGCGTCTGCCGAACGCTGAGGTGTGCCGACTGGTCATAGGGCTGCTTCCTTTCAGTGAGGGATCTGGGGGTGGTCATCGCGGTGCAAGGACCGCGTCGGCGACACAGGGGCAGGGGAGAGGAGACGCGCTTCACTGCTGCCGGACCGGCGGCCACACGGTGATCACGTCGCCGTCGAGGGTGACGTGCCGGCCGGGGAAGCGACCGCGCACCGCGCTCAGGTCAGCGAGGTCGAAGTCGCCGCTCCCGTGGACCACGCACGCGTCCCCGACGTACGAGACGTCCTGCGTCCGGTCGGGCCACTCGCCGTCCAAGACCCGTTCTGTAGTGCGAATCTGACTAGGAGCGTGCGACATGCGGCGTCCCCTAACATCGGTGCACAGCAAGGCGGGTTCAAGGTGAGACCTCGTTGTGCAGAAGTAAACTACGTGTTCGCGTGAGCAAACCTCAAGTGGTTTAGGGTGTAGTTGCAAGGCTGCGACATTTGGCCACGGTGGCTGATGAGGAGTCACAGCTCGGTCCAGGGGCCGGGCTTGCCGCCACCCAGCGGCACCCACACGTCACTGGTGGCCCCGTGCTCTTCGACGTCTTCGAGGACAGCCGCTCCCAGCGGCACTTCGCGGGCCATCTCGGCCACGAGCGGATGGTGGGCGACCATGGCCTTGAGGTCGCTGATCCGGTTGTCCATCGCCTCACGCCCTGCACCGGTCAGCACGAACAGAATGCGAGGGAACACCGGGTACCAGCGCAGCCATCCGGGGCCAGCCGCCTGCCGGCGCCGGCCGACGGGCTGCGGCTCGTACGTCCACAGACGGGCGTACTCGATCAGTTTCGCGGCCAGCCGCTCGGCACCCATGGTGGCGCGGTCGACCTCGACGAACGCCCGCAGTTTCCGCCTCTGCTGGCCGTCGATGAGGGTGTAGTGCATGACCGCGTCGGCGACGACCTTCTCTCCGTCGCCGATCGCGTGGAACACCTCGGGGGTCCAGTCCAGGTGTCCGTGCTCGTCGCCGCGGCGGCGGGCATCGGCCACGAACGCCAGGTGCGTGCGCAGGACGGTCAGGGTATGGGGGGTCTTCAGAGAGGCGGCCGTCGCCGTGGTGATCGGGTACGGCGGGCGGCCCCGCAGTGCGGGCCAGTCCCGGGTGAGGCGGGCGCCCTTCGGCGTGAGGTACCAGACCCGGGTGCGATGGGACTGGGGCAGTACGGCGAAGTCGACCAGGCGCTCGTCGAGCAGATCGTTCAGCCGCTCCGAGACCGACTGGCGGGAGCGGTCCGGGCGCAGCAGGACGTGCAGCTGGCCGGTGGAGGCCATGCGGTGCTGGGCGAGGGTGGCCAGGAGCTGATGTGCAAGGGGTTCCACGGGGCTGGGCGTGAAGCCCGCCGCCGTACGGTCCGTCGGCTGGGCAGTGGTCAGGTCCATTCGTTTTCTTCCTTCGACAGGTGGACGGCGGCGGCGCCGGCGGGAGAGTGCGCGGCCAGGAATGCGGCGACGCGGCCGAGCTGCTGCGCGGCACGGTCGGTGAGCTGGTCCAGAGGGAGTGCTCCGGCGTTCGCCTGGGCGGCCCGCTCCAGCGCGGGGACCTCCCGCGGGCGGGCCTGGGCGGCGAAGACGTCGTCGAGATGGGGCCCGCGCAGCTGGATGGGGCCGATGCGCCGGCCGTGCACGTTCATGGAGACGTAGTGCTCGAACCGGTCCATGGTGGCGACCCGGTCGGGGCTGGGGTTGTCGCCCCATTCCGCGGTGATCGGTGCGACTGCGGACTTCGACCCGGCGGTGGTGGCCAGCGTGGATGCGTTCTGCACCAGGGACAGCCGCACCGCGGCCGGGAGGCGGGCCAGCAGCTGGGTCATGCCGTGGATGTGGCACCGGTACTTGCGTAGATCCTCGAACATCGCGGCGATCGTCTCCGGGGCCGCCCCGGTCAGCGTGATCAGCTCGTCGAAGTACGGGCGGAACGGCACCCGCTTCTCCTCGGGCGTGTCCCTGCGGGAGCGGGCGGCGCGCAGCAGATCGCGGGCGAGCAGCGCGGTCAGGAGGCGGTCGGTGGGCCCGTTGCCGCCCGGGCACACCCACACGATCATCTGGGAGTCCATCGCCGCGCGGATGTTGTAGACGCCGACCGGCTGGCCAAGGAACGCGCGGGTGACCGGATTGGCGGCGAGGCGGGCGATCGGGTTGAGGACCACGGCGAACGCGTCCGGCGGCAAGGTCGGGAACACCGACTTCCACCAGGAGCGGGTCTCCTCATCCAGCCGGCCCGCCACCGTCGCGAGTGCTGCCTTGCGGAAGCCGGCGTCGGTGAGCAGGGCCCGCACGTGGAAGATCGTGGCCTGGTCCTCGGGCTGGCCGGCCTGGCAGGCCGCCTCGTTGACGGCGACCAGGACAGTGAGCGCGGCGGTGAGGATGGTCAGCGCGCGCGGCGCGGTCGCGTCGTCCCAGGCAAGGGCTGAGGCGTAGGCGTCGGCGATCGCCTCGACGACCTCGTGCGCCGTCTGGCCCTGGTGCATGGCGAGCGGATTCCACGAACTGATCCGCGGGTTGGGACCGAGACCGTTGAGGTCAATCAGTGCGATCCGCGGCATCAGGGTGTCGTGCGCCAGGAACGGCAGGGCCCGCGGCCAGGAGTCGCGGTGCGGGTCGACGAAGATCAGCCCGCCGCCCGCGTGCGCCCAGCCGATCGCCTGCGCCAGGGCCCGTTCGGTCTTGCCGCCGCCGGCCTTGCCGACCCCGACCTCGAACAGGGTCTCCTCGGCGTAGGTGGCGACCAGCCGCTCCCGGCCGTCCGGGCCCCGGTAGATGCCCTGCAGCAGCAGCCCGGGCTCGCCGAAGGCGAAGGTCGGCAGGTCCCCGGCGAGTACCGGCAGGCGGCAATGCGTGGTGGGGGGCTTGAGCAGGCCGCATAGTTCGTCCAGCCGGACCCAGTTCGCGCGGGGCGGCTGGCAGTGCCCCAGATTCCAGCGGCGCTCGAAGCCGTGCCGGGTGGGCCAGTGGTCGGCGCCGAACCGCCACGGGCCCAGCCTCCAGCCGCGCATGGCCCACCGTGAGCGGCCGCCGAACACGTCGAACGCGGCCTGGAGCTGGGCGAGTCGCGCCTCGGCGCGGCCCTCGGTGTTCGAGGCGCACATCACCAGCAGCTGCACCCGGACGAGGTGGTCGTCCTCGGCGAGCTTGCCCAGCGCCTCGGCCGGCTCCACCCGGCGCGGGACCGGCGGCATCACCAACCTCCGACTGTTGCCCGAGCCGGGGTTGTCACTGAGGAGCTGCTGCAGCTGAAAGCCCAGGGAGTCCTCGATGCCGCTGGCGTCCTGCCGCAGCCAGCGCGCCGCCCGCTGGGACTCCCGGCGTTCGGACCGGCGCGCGGCGCTCAACAGCTGCAGGCGGCGCGCCCGCAGGGCCCACTTCGGGGCGCGCTGGATGTCGAGCCGGATCTCCGCGAGATCGCCGAGCTCGGCGCGCAGATCGGCCACCGCGTCGACCAGCGGCTGGAGCGGGTCGGGGTTGAGTGGCACCACTCGCAGCGGGGAAATGAGCTTGCCGCGCAGGATGAACTCGGCGCGCACGGTATGCGTCCGCGGCTCGTCGACGATCGGCCGGGCCCGGTTGACGGTGATGTCCGGTCCGAACGGGGTGATGGACAGCAGCCGTTCACCGCCCGCCGGCCCCTCGACGCGGTAACGCAACGGCGCACTGCCATCCGCGCGCAGCCGGATCTGCACGGCCTTCGCGCGGCGGGGCGCCCACCAGGGCATGGCGGTGGAGGCGCGGGCGAGCTGGACACCGCGCCGGAAGATCTCCTCCAGGCTCGGGTCGAAGTGCCGGTTGGAGACGAGCTCCAGGGCCATCCGCTCGGCGGAGGCCTTGGCCGCGAGACGGCGTACCACCCACTCGCCCACGCCCCAGCACGCGGCGATGGCCAGGGCGAACAGGTACCAGTGGTCGTAGAGCCAGTCGGCGGCGTCGACCAGGCTGGTGACCAGGCCGAGTACCTGACCAGCAGCCGTGACATCGGCCCGGTCGGTCAGGGACGGGGCTGCGGAGTCCACGTCGTTGCTCCCTTCTTCGCAGTGGTGCGGGTGAAGTGCCAGTCGGTGATGCGGAGGTCGGTGAAGGTGCCGCCGCGGTCCATGCCGGCCCACACCAGATGGACCACCGCCTTGTCCGGGCTGCCGTCGCGGCGGGCGATCGCGGCCTGGACGCGGAAGCGAGCGGTGGCGAACGCCGGGGCCACCTCCTGGCCCGCGTCGGGAAAGACCGCGGGCCACTTCGCGCGGCCGATGCCGGTGGCGTCCGCGCGCAGCAGCGCGCGCCCGGCGGTGAGCAGCTCCCGCTCGTCGGCGGCGGGAAGGTCGGCGGGCCAGGCTGCCTGAAGCGAGCGCTGGATGGCCTTGTCGCCGGCCACGCCCTCGCCGTGCGGCGGCAGAGCCGACTCGAGGACCGACGGCGTCGATACGGCGGACGTCGTGGAGGAAGCCGTGCTGACGGTCGTCCCTCCTGCGGGATGCCTACTGGCCGCAGGGGACGGATCAGCGGTCGCGCTCGCGCTCGCGGACGGCGACGGTGCCGGGTCGGGTGGCTCTTGATGACTGTGCGGCAGGCCCAACAGGGCGACGCCGGCGACGGCGAGCAGGGCGGTGCTCAGCAACAGCAGACGCGGTGAGCGTGGGGTGGTGGTCACAGCAGCCGCGCTCCCCCCGCGAAGCCGGACATAGCGTTGACCGAGTCCAGCCGGACGACAGTGCCCGGGCGGGCGGCGTTGATCATCTGCCCGCTGCCGACGTAGATCCCGACGTGGTAGATCGTGGAATCGCGGCCGGGGTCGTAGGCGTAGAAGACGAGGTCGCCCGGCTTGAGAGCGCCGGTGCCGAGGCTGGCGGGGATGCGCTGGCCGACACCGGCCTGCGCGGCCGCGGTGCGCGGCAGGCTGACGCCGGCCTTGGCATACGCGTACAGCGTCAGGCCCGAGCAGTCGAAGCCCTTGATGTTCGCACCGCTCTTGCCGCTGGGGGAGCAGCAGATGCCATACGACTTGCCGCTCGCGTTGCCGCCGCCCCAGGAGTACGGCACCCCTCGCTGGGAGAGCGCCGCCTCGATGGCGGTGCGGACCTTGCCCGAGACGTTCTTCAGGTCCGGGTCCTTGGCGGCCGCCGTGTACTGGTCGATCCAGCCCAGCACGTTGGCGACGTACTCGCCTGAGTGGTTGTACTGCCAGATCGCGGCCTTGAGCTGGGCACGCTTGGTCAGGTCACGGCCGTTGCCGCAGAGGTAGATCGCGGCGCCGAGCGCGGCGTCGTCGGCGTTGTGCGGATCGGCGATCTTGTCGCCGCCTGCGTCCTTGCCGATCGACTCCCAGGTGGAGGGCATGAACTGGAAGGGGCCGACGGCACGCTCACCGGTGGCGGTACCGTCCCACTTGCCGTTGTCAGTGTCAGGGAAGACGGTGGTGTTGCCGCCGGCGCCGGAGCCGTTGAGGAGCACCCCGTAGATCTTCGGGCGGATGTCGCCGTTGTCGGCGATGTTGCGGCCCACCGCGTGGTTGGACTCGACCTTGGCGATGCCGGCGAGGATCGGCCAGCGCATGCCCTGGCACTTGGGCACGTACTTCCCGACCTGCTGTACGGCCTTCTTGTAGGCGGTCAGCATCCGCGGCGGGATGTCCGCGGCACTGCCGCCCTCGGCGATCCCGCCGTCGTCCTGCTGACCCGTCTTCAGCGCGACGTAGGCGCTGATCGCGTTCCCAACCGGCGCGGCGCAGCACACGGCGGCAAACAGCAGCAGCGTCACCACACACCCCCACCGCGCCAGACGGCGCCCAGGCGGCCTCACTCGTCCTCACCGTCTTCCGGCTGCCGGGCCCGCTCCTGGCGCCGGCGCTCGGCGTCGGACGCGGTGCGCCGCATCAGCTCCTGGAACCGGCGATGCGCCTCGTCACGGGTGCTGTTGCGAGCGCCTCCTCCGCCCGGGAAGACCGGCCCGGACCGATTCGGGCCCTGGCGCGCCGGACTCCCGGGCCTGCCGAGATCGGACCGAGGCACCGGCGCAGGGCCGTTCCGGCGGGGGAGCGGTGCCGGAGGCGGAGTTGCTGCGGGCCCGCTCGCAGGCGTGGTCGGCGGTGGTGGGGCAGGGGTCGGACGGCTCGAAGGACGACTGGTGGGTGCGGGCCGCGGACGGGGTGCCGGGCGGGGGGTGGCGGCCGGCGTGGCTGCGGTCGGCAGGCGGCGGCTGGTGAACGGACCGGTTCCGCCGCTGTCGTCGGTGTGGTCGCGGATGACCCGGGCGACGTGGCGCCCGGTGTCGCCCCAGGCCCGGCCGTCCTCGCGGACGGTGTTGCCCCACACACGCACCTGCTGGCGGGCGTCCTGTGAGTAGCGCGAGCCGCCCGACCGCGCGCGGCGCACATTGGCCGGCAGGCCAACGGTCGCCCCGTACGCGGCTCGGCCGCCGCGGTGCAGGATGCGGTACCCGCGGAAACGGACCAGCCGATTATGTGCCCGGGTCGACAGCAGCGTGCGGTCGCTGTTCTGGTCGTGCAGTACCTGGCCGGTGTTGCGGTCGACGACCTGCCCCTGATCGTTGCGGTACCGGTCGGGCGGGCCCGAGGGCCGACGCGGCCCCGTGCCGTCTGAACCGCCGTCCCCGCCGTCCGACGGCCCGCCCGTGCCGGGGTCGCCGTCGGCCGTGGGCTTGCGCCACTTGGCCAACTGCTCCTTGTCCGGCCGCCGTCCGATCAGCAGCCAGCCGGCGCCCTTGACCCCGAGACGTGCGCCCAGCCCGCCCACGGCCGCGGCCGCCGTCAGCGGAGCCAGACCGCGCCCGGCCTCGGCCGTGGCATCGGCGAGGATCCCGCCGGTGTCCACCGGCATGCCCGCGCCGTCGAACAGGGAAGTGAGCGCGCCCATCAGCCGCTGCCGGGTGCCGAGCATCCCGAACCTGCCGCCACCCCCGCCGGTGAACGCGCGCAGCCCCGCGCTGTATCCGCCCATCCCGGCCGGGGAGTTCATGGCGAGCGCGGCGCCGAGTTCGGAGGTGTCGCCGGGCATGTGGGTGCCGCCGACCTTGGCGTAGCGCATCCGCATGGCCATGCGCCGGCCGAAGGAGGCGATCCCGGTCAGCAGTCTGCGGTGTCCGGCCGCGCCGGCGATGGCCAGGACGTCAATGAGCAGGATCCGCTCGACCATCAGGTCGGGGCCATTGGTGATGGTGGCGTCGACGGCGATCCCGAAGAACGGAATGAACGCGCAGATCCCGACCACGGCCAGGACCGCGATCCCCCACACGGACAGCCACTTCCACACCGACTGGCGGGCGGGCCCGGGCAGCATGCCCGCGACGAAGGTGACCCCGCCGACGGCCGCCGCGGCCGCACACACACCTTGGGTGCCCAGCAGCACGATCGCGCTGGACAGCAGCATCCCGCAGATGAACAGCGCGGCGATCAGCAGCAGGAACGCGCCGCCGACCCGCCACCAGGTGGGCTTCTCGGCATAGGCCGCGCACGACTTGCCGACCGGGCCGGCCTTCTTCATGTCCGCGAGGAACGCCGCGAACGCCTGGTCCTCGTCGGTGACGATCGCGTTGGAGGCGTCGAGGAGCTCGCCCCCGGGCGTGAGGGAAGGGAGATCGTCGGTGCTGGGCGGCTTGTCGTCGACGTCGCGTTCGCAGTATTTCTTGCCCGGCCCGTGGATCAGTCTGCAGGCATCCTTCGCCTTGTCCGACGGGGTCGAGCTGGGCATGTATCCGCCGGTGACCCACTTCAGATGGACGGCGTAGGCCTTGCGGTCGGAATCCTTGGCCGGGTCCAGGATGCGCCCGTACTGAAGGAGCATGTACGGCTTCACAATCAAGGCGTTCGTGATCGAATCCTGGATGGGCCGGGCCACCTCGGTCGAGGAGACCGGTCCGTCGCCCTGCTGCTCCTCGCACTTGATCTCGGCGTTACCGGCCATGCCCGCGCACGGGTCATAGCTGGCGATCTTGCCGCCCCAGTCGTAGGAGTTGACGCTCTGCTGGGCGACCTCGGCAGCCACCTGCTGGGACTGCCCCAGCGGCCCGTCCGGGCCGAGCAGGGTGTCGGGGCGAATGAGCGCCGAGGCGGCGATGGCCCCGATGAGCAGGGTGAGGAAGATTTCGCCCAGACCGCGGCCGACCCGGCCACGCACGATCATGAACCCCGCGAACACAAACGCCCAGGCCAGCAAGAGCCCCTTCAACCCGAGCGTGTCGACGACCACCGTGTCGTAGGTGTCGGCGACCTTCTGCGCGGGCTTGGTCAGGAGCTTGAGCAGCGGAAACCGGAAGGCCACCTCGATCGCCCACCCCGCCAGCCCGACCAGCAGCCGGATCAGCGTGAACAGCCCCGACAGGGCGAAGGCCAGAGCCTGGGTCTTGAAGGCGACGATGGAGCCGCCTTCGGCGTTCAGGTCGTACCCGTCGATCGGCACACCCTCGGACGAGTAGATGTTCAGCGGGGCGAGCAGGTCTCCGGTCTCGCTGTTACTGCCGGCCGCGTACACGACCTGGGTGTTCACCAGGAGGAACACGCCGGTTAGCAGCACGACGAAGCCGGCGGAACGCAGGGTCGCGCGGTCTGGACGGAACACGTCAGCGCCGCCTTTGCCCAGCGGCGCCGCGCAGCCGCCACACCACGAGAGCACCCACACCCGCACCGGCAGGCACCAGCCTCCACGCCCCGCCGGCCACGTCCTGATGACCGGCGGAAGCATTTGCTGCGGCGCCGCGCTCGCAGTACGCCTTGGCCGGGCCCACGATCAGGGCGCAGGGATCCCGGTGCGCAGCGTCGGCGGCGAAGGCCTGCCCGGTGTGCGGCCACCACCCCTGCGGCACGCCCAACCCGAGGACGAGCACGACCGCGGCGACGACGACGGCGATCACGGTAAGGACACTCACGACGGCGGCGACGCGCCTCGAGCGGTCCCAGGACAAAGTGGTCATCAGACGGTTTCCTTCGGACGGGTCTGTGCGGCCTCACCGGCGAGCGGCTCCGGCACCGTGGGGGAGGCAGCGCTCGTGCGGCGTCCGGGCGTGGTGGTGATGGAGGTGGTGATGCGCGGGATGCGGGGGATGGAGACCTTGACGCGGCCGGTGTTCTGCCTCGGGCAGGTCAGCAGGAACTCGCCCTCCCGGCCCTTCTGGCCGACGGGGGACAGGCCGGTGGTCACCAGCCGCAGCAGTTCGCCGTCGTTCGGGTCGAGCCCGACGAACTCCAGGCCGCGACGGGCGCGTTCACGGTCGGCGGTGCGGGCGAGCGCCCGGTAGGCCATCAGGCCTCGGTCGGGGCCGAGTTCCTCGGCGTCGTGCGAGCCAGCGATCAGGCCGGCGCCGTGCTTGCGCCCGTCGTGGAGGATCTCGTGGACCAGGGCCGTGCCCTCGGCAGACGAGGTGAGCCAGTACAGCTCGTCCAGGACCACCGCCGTGAACCGCTCGGGGTCCTCGAAAGCCGTCTGCCGTGCGATCGCGGCGATCAGGTAGAGCACCGCCCGGCCGATCAACGCCTCCAGCGGCTGCTGGTGCAGGATCTCGGGGTTCGCGAACGCAGCCTTCGGCGGCAGCTTCAGCCCCGTGGTGGTGATCACGATCATGTCGGAGGCGCTGGAGGCGTCCAGCCGCACCGGCGGCAGCGTCGGGTCGAAGACCATCGCCGCCAGAGAGTTGGTGGCGACGACCCGGATGAGGCCGGCGAGGGTCGCGGCCGCGTCCTGCCGCTTGCCCGCCTCGCGCGCCGCCATCTCCTCGAGGACCTCAAGGACACGGTGCATGGACGGCTCGGGACCGGCGGCGGCCTGTTCGACCGCGTGGTGCAGGACCTCGCCGCTGGTGCTCATCGGGCCGATGCCGAGCTGCAGGGTCAGGTAAGACAGGGCGTAGTGACGGCCCTCGGGCCCGTCGAACATGCGCAGCGGGTCAATGGACACCTCGGCCTGCGCGGCGTCGATGATCTGGACCCGGCCCTTGGCCGCCGTGCGGGCGAAGGTAGCCCACTCGCGTACAGGGGTGCGGTCGATACAGATCGCGCAGCCGCCGCGCGCCCACACCGCCTCCGCGATCAGCTTCTGCAGGACGCTCTTGCCCGCGCCGAGGTCCCCGACGATGCCCATGGAGGCGGACGCGTCGACCTTGGGTGCATCCGCCACGTTGATCATGACGGGGCGGGTGGTACCGCAGTCCAGGTCGATACCGAGGAACATGCCGTTGGGGTCGCCGACCTCCGCAGCGGTGAAGGCGCCGGAAAGCGCCCAGTCTTCAGAGACCTGGTGCTGGGTGAACTCCCGCACGACCCCCGGCCGTACCGTGCCGGGCAGGCCGAGAGTGAAGAGGGCTTCCTGCAGACCGGCCGGGCGCACCGCCCGGTAGTCGGCGCCACCGAGCAGCGCGGCCAGGGCGCGGGCCCGGGCGTCGCAGACGGCGGCGGTCGGCCCCCACACCGTCAGCACCGTCACCGACTGCACCTCGACCTCCACGCTGGTGCGGGAGAGACGGGCATCGAGCTCGCCCAGGTCGCGGGCGGCCTCGGTCAACGACGCGGGCATCCCGGTCGGGCGGGCGTCGTACTGGTCGGCCTGGTCGATGAGTTCGTTCTTCTTGCGCCGAACCTGGTCGCGGGCCTTCTCCGCAGGCACGAGCGTCAGGTCGACGGTGTAGTCGACGGGAAAGTCGAGCATCTCCAACTGGGCGAACAGATCCGCGGCATCCTGGCTGACCGAGGGCGGGCACTCGGCCAGCGCCAACTGCGCCTGGTAGCCCACCCCGTTGTCGGACTCGACCTGCAGCCAGCGCCGCCCCAGCGGCGATCCGGTGTTCACCCGCCACCAGGCTTTCCGCCCGGATCGGGTGATCTGCCCCGCGCTCTTGAGCTCGTCGACGTCGTCGAGGTCGGGGTCGATGCCGCCTTCCTGCAGGCGCACCTGGCCCAGGTCGGCGTAGCTGGGGGAGCGCAGAACGCCGTCCCGGATCTGCCCGCCGTACAACTCGCTGGTCTCGGCTTCGGCGAGCAGGGGCTCGGCGAGGCCGCGGTGCAGGGCGTGCTGGATCATCCACACGATCTCCGCCGGGCGGGCCGGGCGGAAGGCGATGCCGCCGGCGAGCGCGGCCTGAACCCGCGAGGCCTGCTCGCGATACGCGCTCACCTCGCGCCGGGCCACCGGCGCCGGGCGCATGCCCAGCATCGGCGCGATCTCGGCCCACGCCGCGCCGAGAGACGTCGACACCTGCAGTCCGCCTGTTTCGGTCTGCAGGGGCACGGCCAGCCACAGGGTGCGGCGGTGCATCTCCTGGTCGTCGAGCAGGTCGAGGGTGGCTTCGACGTTCTCCACCCACGGGTGCCGGCCCGCACCGGGTTCCTGCTCGGCCGGCTCGATGCCCTCGATCATCCTCAGGGCGACCTCGCCCGGGTCGACCTGGGCGCACATGCCATACAGGCGCGGGGCCCCGGACAGCGAGCGCACCAAGTGAGTGATCTTTGCCAGTTGTTCGTCTCGGACGGGGGCGGGCACGTAAGTGCCCTGGACGGTCTCCTCGCGGCGTCCCTGCGCGTCCGGGCCGGGGTGCAGGCGGTAGATCGCCCACACGCTGCCCTGCGTCGACCACACCAGATGCCCAGCGATGTGACGGATCGGAACCCTCACCGCGCACCCCCTTGCTGGGCGAGCGCGAGCAGCTGCTGCACACCCGACACCGGCCTTGCAGCTGCCGCGGGAGCAACCGCCGGTGTACGGCGGGGTGCGGTCGAGCGGTCTGTGGCCGGGCTCGGGTGCGGCGCCCGGGCTGGACGCCGCTGCACCGCACGAGAGGGTGCGGTCTGCGCAGCGGGGACAGGCGCGGGCGTGTCCTCGATGGTGAAGCCGCCGAGCAATGGGCGGGCAGCGCGGTCGCGGGCGGCGCGCCCGCCGATCCGCCCACCGCGGGGCTGCCAGCCGAGCAGCACCCAGCCCAAGGCGGCCTGCATCGGGGCACGGCCGGCGACCTTTGGCCGGCGCACCATCCAGATGACCAGGCCCCACCCGACGATGGGGACCGGCCCCATCCATGACCACCAGCTGATCGTCTTGATCAGAAGGAAGCCGCCGCCGACGGCGACCGCGATCTGCGCGGGCGTGTACGGGCCGAGCGGGATCTTCCAGTCGGCGACCTTGCCCAGCACCCAGGGGTGGCGGCGGGCTGAGGTGTAGAAGCGGCCCACCCGTGCCGCGGCTGTCGCGCTCACAGCCAGCCCCCGACGCCCGGCGAGTGATCACGAGAGGCCGGGAGTTGGGAACGGACGACCCCAGGAACGACGGGCGCCCCCTTCGACGGGTTCTTCACCTCGTCGGTGAACATGTTCGCCAGGTCGTTGCGCGAGTTGTACAGACCGAGCGCGATCACCATCAGGAGCAGGGCGCCGATCCCCGCCTTCAGTGAGAACTTCTGGATCATGATGACGACGACCAGGCAGATCAGACCGGCCTGAAGACCCTTCGTCGCCCACTCCTTGAACATGTTGATCCAGCTATTGCCGAGGTCGTCCAGCTGCCCGGCGAGCATCAGGCTGTGCACGGTGTTCATCGGGCACCCCCGTCCTTAGCCGTGCCGGACTGAAGCTCGGCGACTTCCCACCGGCCCGAGCGGGCCTTGAGTGTGAGCTCGTACGCCAGCGGCCACCTACCGGTCGCGTCACGGGCTTCCACCGAGGCGAGGACCCGCACCGTCGTGCCGTCCGCCGGCACCTGCTCGGCGGCCGCATCCTCCTCGACGGCGGACACCTCCTGGACGGTGACCGCCGTGTACGGGGCAGGTGAGACGGCGGCGAGGTGCACGCCCGGCGCGAGGTAGCGGTCGACCTCACCGGCACCCGTCAGGTAGGCGCCGAGGAACTGTCCGACGGCGGACGACAGATCCCCCTCCGGGACGGTCACGGCGTACGACGACTTCGGCACCTCGGCCCGGGCCGGGCCGGCCACCACACCGGGCGCACCGGTCACCGTGAACGAGGAGCCCGTGCGGTCGGCGGCCACCGGCACGGCGTAGTACCGCACCGAGCCGTTGGCGTATTGCGCAGCCACCGTCACCGACCACGCACTGTCGGCCCGCTGCGCACTGCGCACCGCCGTCACGGACTGAGGCGCCGATTGCGCATCGGCGGCCGGGTTGGGCAGTTCGACGTCCGGCGCCATCGACTGCGCAAGCCGCGCCTGCGCACTCGTCTCGTCGTTCGCGTCGCTGCGCAGCCACGCGCCGACGAACACCTGCGCATAGCCGCCCGGGTCGGTGGCGGATGTCGCGGTGCGCACCGCGGTGGGCTTGGGCGCGGGGGCCGCCGCGACCGTGGTCGGGGTGGAGGCGACGGCGACGGCGAGGGCGATGGGGCCGGCCGCGATGACGGTCCAGACCGCAACGCGTGAGAGGCGTACGCGGCGGCGCATCGCCTCCAGCCGGGCGCCGGCCGCCATCGGAGCAGCGGCCTCGCTCTGTGAGGCCTGCTTGCCAGGGGACATGGTCAAACTCCCAGGTCAGAACGGATGTTGCTGACCTCGAGAAAACCCGGCGACCCCGACCCGACCACCGACCATGAACCCCCGACCATGGTCACGATGGGGACACGAAGTCCATGGTCGGGGTCATGGTCGGCCCGACCATGACCCCGACCATGGGTCAGTCGGGAGCCGGTGACAGGCCATCGCGTCCGGTGCTGTTCCCCGGACCGGCGACCGCTGTGCGATCACGTGCCGCCCGGCCAGAGGGCCCGGATACCGATGCGCAGACGGAAGCCGGCGGGGCCGTGACAGACGCCTGCGCAGTGCGCGATATGGACCTGCGCAAGAGAAGATCAGGAACGCGCGGGCGGACTGCGCAGCGACCCCGGCACAACTCGACTGCGCAGGATCCCCGGGCCGGTTGCGCAGCCCGATTGCGCAACGCCCGTCCGGGGCTTCGCAGTCGGCTGCGCAATCACTGAGCGCCCGGGCTGAAGGCACGTGGTCGGCCCGACCATGAGCCCGACCATGGCAGCTAGACGGCTCCGTTGTCGGATCGTGACCGATGGTCGGGGCTCGTGGCCGTCAGCCTGGTCGGGGTCGGCGGGTGAGCTGACGCCATGGAACACACGCACGCCTCGACGCCCAGGACTACCGACCGCCCCATCTCGGCGGGCTCGGTGTGCCGCCGTGGCCACTGCGCTCGGCAGGCCTCGGGGGCAGGGCGGTGAGCCGCTTCGGGGCGGGGATCCGCCGGGGCGTGATGGCGGCCGATCAGTTCACCCAGATCGCCAACGCGCTGTTCCGTGACTCTGGGCTGTCGTTCAAAGCGAAGGGCATCTTCGGGTACGTCTCCACGCACAGGAACGGCTGGCAGGTGACGGTCACCGACCTCGTCCGCCTGGGCCCGGACGGACGCGAAGCGGTACGCACCGGCCTGCAGGAGCTCGAGGCACACGGCTACCTGATCCGTGAACGCCTGCGCCGCCCGGACGGCACCCTCGGCGAGATCGTCTACTGCATCACCGACCGACCGGCCACCTTGGACATCGCGCTGATCGAAGCCGACGTGATGGCCATGTCCCCCGAGGCCGAGCACGCCGGCGGCCTCCCGGCTGGGATCCGCCGGGGCGTGATGGCGGCCGATCAGTTCACCCAGATCGCCAACCAGCTCTTCCGCGACCCCCAGTTGTCCTTCAAGGCCAAGGGCCTGTTCGGACTGCTCTCCACGCACCGGGACGGCTGGCGGATGACGGTTGCCGACATCGCCCGCCGTGGCCGCGACGGTGACTCAGCCGTCAAGAGCGGGCTGAAGGAGCTGGAGAAGCACGGCTTCCTGGTGCGGGAACGCGAGCGCGGCCCAGACGGCACCCTCGGCGCGGCCGCGTACTTCCTCACCGACCTGCCCGCTCTGCAAAGCAGCAGGTCACAACCAGAGTCGGGTTTTCCACCAGTGGATAAACCTACGTTGGCTGATCGCTCCACTAAGAACACCAACAGAAAGAAGACCAACAAGCAGAACACCAGACCCCTCCGTCCGTGCCGCGGCGACACGTCGCGAACACCGGGACGGACGGACCGGCCGGCCACACCGACGTCCCCGCCGGCCGCTCCCGCGGCGGATGAGATGCACCCGGGGATCCGGCTGCTGCTCGACCTCGGGGCGGCCCGCCCCGAGCTGCTGCTGACCGGGCAGGCGCTGACCGACCAAGGCCGCGTCGTGACCGTGATGCTGGAATCCGGCTGGAGCCGCGAGCAACTGCGGCACGTCATCGCCGCTCGGCCCCTGCCCCATCCGGTACGGACCACGGTCGGCGCGATCATCGCCGCCCGCCTGCGCGCCGCCCAGGCCTACCCGCCGCCCACCCTCGCGGCCAGCCACCAGGACGCATCCGCATGGGACGACCAGCCGCCGCAGCCGATGACCGGCTCCGCCGCCGCCCGCACGGTGAGCGAGGCCCTGACCTACCGGGCCCTTACCGAATGCGCCGGCTGCGGCGTTCCCGGAACCGCCCCCGGCGAGGACCTCTGCCCGGCCTGCCTCGGCTGGCCGCTCTGCCGCACCTGCCCCGGCCCCACACCGCGGCGTGCCCACCCCGACGGCGACGGCCGCTGCACCACGTGCGCCTCCGCCTTGACAGACCACCACCTGGAAGGAATCAGCCCGTGACAGCCACGCTCCACACACCACCACCGACCGTGCCCGCGCACCACGAGCGCCCCTTCACCCACGACCCGGGACGGTGGAAAAGAGAACGCTCCCGCGCACTGCGGACCGGCCACGTCCGTGACCACACCTGCTCGGCCGCCTGCGAACTGGTGCTCGTCCATGAGCGCACCCCTTGGGGCTGGCTCGCCTGGACCGTCCCCGGCGACGGCCGCCCGCCCGAGATCCCCCACCGGATCGCGGTGCTCACTCCAGCTGCCACGCGTACGCAGCGCCTTGCCCTGCGCTGGCTGACCAGGCGCCCCGCCCAGCGCATCGCCCCGGACAGCGTCCCCGGGTCCCTGCGGTTCTCCGCCGCGGCCGTCGCGCTCCTCAGCCTCGTCGCTGGCCTGTTCGCCATAAGCCACGGAGTCCCCGTCGATGTCGCCCTGCCAGCGATGCTCCTCGCCCCGCTGCTCGCCGAACACCTGCCCGACCGGCTGGACAGCCGGGCCCGCGAACACGTCCACATCGTCGAAGGCGACGATGCCTGCCGCTACCTGCAGCGCCTCGCCGCCCTGCACACCTCGCTCGTCCAGGCCGCCGCCGGCAGCGAGCGCTACGAACTGCGCCGCTCGGCCGAGATCGGCCACAACCTGCTGTGGGACGCCGCCGACCTGCTCCAAACCCAGGACACCCGCTCGGCCTCAGACGGCCTCATCGCCCGTGAACGGCTGATGCTCCAACTCGCCCACCAGGTCGCGCAGATCGTTGAGCGCGACGCCACCGAGGGCGGCGCCGCCGATGCGGGCCAGACCCGCGAGCCCCGGCGATCACCGGGCCCGTCGGGTTTTCGGCCGACGACACCTCGCACCACACCCAGCACACCACCGCTGAAGGGAACCGTCCTCATGCCCAAGCCTCAGCCTCAGCCCGAGTCGGGCCCGGCCGTCCGCACTCAGGACGTCTACCTGCTCTTCGCACACGAGCCGTACTACGTCGGCCCCGGAACCCAGGAGATCAACACCACCGTCGTGGCCGCCGGCTCCCTGCTCCACCCGCAAGTGCTCCAGCCCGACGGCACCCGGATCCACGACCTTCTCACCCAAGGACGCCAGCCGGGCGAGATCATCCCGCTGTCCACCCTCACCTATGAACTGAACGGCGGCGTCGACTGGCCGACCGTCGGCGACTGGGAACACGTCACCACCGACCTGCTGCAGCTCGTTCGCTTCGGGAACTGCGATGCCCTCAGTCTCGGCCTGCCCGAGATCGCGCGAGCCCTCGTTTGCACCGGCCCGCACAGCCACGTGCGGGCCTTCGACGCCGCAGCCGACGAGTTCGTCGTCTACGGGGCCGCCGAGCGGGCCGCCGTGCTGGCCGAGGTCGACGTCTTCCTTGCCGGCCTCGTGGCCGAACAAGACCTTTGGCCCGGCGATGGCCTGCTCTCCCCGCAAGCCCGCGCGTGTGAGTCGGCGAGGGACCGCGGTGGTGCGGCGCGTACCTGCCGCAGCGCAGCAAAGGGGAGCTGAGATGCTGATCGGATTCGAGGGGCGGGCAGTATGGGCGGATCTTCGGCGCCTGCTCCAACGACTGGCACAGCAAGTCCGGCGTCACCAGCGGTTCGTGCGTTGACCGTCGCCGCTCCGTAAGGCCATGGACGGGCGGGACCACGGAACGGAGCCCCAGGCAACGCCTGGGGCTCCGTAGTCTCGCGCCTGCCTGCAGCTGGCTCAGGACGACAGTCCTGCCATCACGACGGCAGGACTCTCAGTGTTTCCTGTGCAGCCCAGGTAGCGACGGTGACGGGCACGGCGTCGCCGACCTGGAGCTTCTGGTCGGGCTCTTCGCCGGCGAAGACGTGCTGCTTGGCGAAGCCTTGGGCGCGGGCGTTCTCCGTGACGGTCAGGGGGCGGTACTCGCACTCGTCGACGTTCATGTCGGGGGTGGGGCGCGCGAGGTAGTGGTGAGCGCCGCCCTGCGCGGTGACGGTGCCGATCGGCGCGTCGAGGGGGGTCGCGCCACCGTGGTTGCGGCGGGTGACAATGAACGGCTCGCCACCGAACCGTTTGTGGCCCTCCACCACAGCGGCACGGGCAGCAGGCGCGTACGCCTCGAACGCGTTGCGGTCCTGGCGGCCGTCACCGAACCGGTGCCCGCGGACGTTCTTGTCGATGACGTCGCCAATGCCCCGGGTGATCGGCTCTACGCGCGAGTGGCAGCGCTGGGTCGGGCACACGTAGTAGTACGACCGCTTCGCCTGGGAGGCGCCGCTCTTGGGCATCCTGCGCAGGTAGGCACCGATGCGGCGGCCGCGGCCATTCTGGATGCCCGGCCAGTGCTGGATACCCCGGACCGGGCCGCAGTTCGGGCAGATCGAGTTGGGGCGGGGCAGCAGGTTGGGAACCTTGCCGATGTCCTTGCGAACCATCACCCACACGAGCCGGTCGCGGTACTGAGGGACCGGGCCAAGGGTGGTGCCGTCCGGCATCTCGACGGTGACGTGGGCGGAGTTCACGCAGGCGAGCGTCGCGTAATAGCCGCGGCGGCCGAGGACGTCCCACACCCTCAACCAGGCGTCGAAGAGCCGCGGATTGCGGGTGAAGAACCCGGGCACATTTTCTCCCACGTAGGCCAGCGGCTCATGGACGTCGACGTAGCGGATTGGTTCCCACGCGGTCATACGCGTCTGCTCCCACCGGCTGGGCTTGCCCTGCGTTCCGTCGCCGACGTCGAACTCCTCCTGGACGCGGGCCTTGCTGTTGCCGCCTGCGGGGGTGGCTTCCCGGCAGATCGGCGAGCCGACCAGGACATCCGCGTAGGGCAGGGTGCGCATGTCGATCGTCTGAATCGCTGCTTCCCGCGTGTAGATGTCCGGGACGTTGGCGCGGGCGGTCTTGATGGCCCAAGGGTTGTGGTTGGCGCCGAAGCGCGGGGTGTATCCGGCGTTCATGAAGCCGCGGCCGTCACCCCAGCCTCCGCTGAACAGGTGGCCAGAGCTGTACACGTCACGCCTCCTGGTCCGCAGCGGCGGTGGGGTTGCCTGCTGCGCAGCTGTCGCAGCTGCCGGGCAGGGCGTCCGCCGGGGTGCCGGGGCGGACGTAGCGAGCCCGCTTGGCGGGCTTCTTCAGCGCGGCCTCGACGGCGTTCGTCAGAGTCTCGAACTCGGGTCCTTCGTCCTCGATGACCACCCCTGGATCGGGAGCTCCGGGGCGGCTGGCCCGCTCGATCAACTCGGCCATGCTGGTGTTGGGGTTGAAGGGGACACCCCGCACCCGCTCGACGAGGGCGTACAGCTCCGCCAGTTGCGGCCGGCGCTTCACGGCGAGCAGCAGGTCCCGCTGGGAGGCGAGGACGCACAGCGAGCAGGAACAGCGGCTGGATCCCTTCCAATCGCCCGCGCCAGGGTGGGAGTCGTAGCACCACTGGTGGGGGAGGCCCTGCTCGTCCGTCCAGTCCTTGACCTCCTGGGTGGTCACCTGGTGGGCGGGGGACCACTCGTGTACGACACGGGCCGTGTTGTCGGTCGTCGTACGGAAGGCCAGCCGCTTCTTGCGATCCGGGCTCTCATCCGCCCTGATCCCCAGAACGTTTGCGCAGACGACCGGACGGCCAAGCTGCTTCTTGCGGTCCCGGACCATCGCGCTGAAGGCGCCATAGATGAGGCCGGTCTTCCAGTCGCTGCGGCACGGGAGCACGCCCTTCCACGGCCAGTCACCGCGCTCGGCGATGTAGGTCAGCAGGTCGTACGGGACGCGCTCGCCCTCCAGTTCACGAGCCCGCCGGACCTCGATGTGCCGCTCGGGAGGCACTCCCAGGGCCCGGCTGTGAAGGGCCGCCAGTTCGCTGCTGCCGGGGTAGCGGACGCCGTCGACCGTGACGGCGGGCCACTCCAGGGGACCGAGACTGGCATGGATGGTGTAAACCCGGTCCTCGACGCCGGCGGCGCGCGCAGCGTCCAGCGCCAGAGCGGCGGCGCGGGGGCCGTCCTTCCCGCCCGAGAGATTGAGGATGTAGATGTCGACCTCGTCCGGGACGAGGTCCGCCATGGGGTCGGCTCCCGCTTCGGTGGGGAACAGACCGAGCTGCAGGCTGCTGCTCATGCGCGACGTCTCCTGGTGAGCTGAGTTGGTGACCTGTCGGCCGGGCGTTGCCGCGCCCGGCCGACAGAGAGGGGACTGAACAGGCGCCTCAGGTGGGACTGCCGGGGCTCGTCCCGGAGGAAGGGCTCCAGATTGCCGCCTGAAACTTGAAATCAATTATACGCTCTTTGTTGGGTCTTGGCAACCCTGCTCACAGCTGTGGCCCCCGGCTACCGGGGGCCACAGCCTGGCGTCTCGCGGCCGCGTGAGGTGGTGATTCCGTCTCGCGCGCGGCGATCACACGGCGGGCAGGGGGTCGGGCACGTCGTCCACGCCGAGGAGCAGGACGTGGTGGCCGACGGTCTCGGTGGCGCCGTCGGTGACCCGCTCGACGTCCAGGCGCAGCCGGATTCGGCCGGCGCCTTCGCCATTGGCCGCAAGAGCATGTTCCAGTTCGTCGTCGAGGCGGTCCGCCGCGGTCTCGGCCGCGGCGTAGTCGGCCAGGTCGCGGGCGAGGAGCTGGCGGGTGGTGGTGTCGCGGAGCTGGTAGCTGGTCATCGGGGCTCGTCCTTCCGTGTGGGGCGATCAGTGGTCGAGTCGGCGATCCCGCGTGCCGCGTTCACTGCGCGCGACCAGACGTCGGGGCTGCCTCCGTGCTCGCGGGCGAGGGAGGCGGCGAGTCCCCGGACGTCGCCGCGCTCGCGCAGTGCGGCCAGGGCGACGGCCGCCCGCCGGTCGGCTTCCGAGCGGGCCGGCGTGACCGCGGGTCGGTGCTCGAGGGCGGTGCGCACGACGTACTCCCAGGACCTCTGTGGCCCGCCGTGCTGCACGCTGAGCTCCGCGGCCAGCCCCGGGTGGTAGCCGTCGCGGTCGATCGCCTCGGCGGCGTACTGCGCGGCCAGCTGCGTGGCGGTGAGCGGCTCACCGCCGGCGTGGGCACTCAGCTCGGCCGCGAGAGCCTCCTCGAGGGCGGAGGGCCGGCCGACGGCCGCGTCGGCCTGGGGCCCGGGACGGCGGCCGGCCTTGCCGAGCTTGTCCCCGGTGCGCTTCTTGTCGAAGTCCTGCAGGTCGCCGACGCGGAAGCCAGGGATCATGCGGCCGGTCGGGCCCTCGACCGGCTCGGCGAGGGGCTTGGGGAAGTAGTCGGGGTTGTCCTTGAGGTACTTGCGGATTGCCGAGGCTCCGTTGAAGCCCAGCCACTTGGCGGCCGTGTTGATGGAGACGACGTCCTCCGGGTCGGCCCGGTACAGCTCGGGGTCGGCCTTGAGGACCTTGTTCGCCTTCTCCTGCTGGAACCAGGTGTAGAAGTCGCGGAACTGCTGCTCGTCGTAGAAGTCGCTCCCGTCGATGCGCTCCTTCTCCGGGTGGCGGTGCTCCTCCGGCTGCTCGAGCCGGATCTTGTACCAGCGGGCCGCGGTGCCGACGCTGGCGCCGGTGAACTCGCGGATCCAGTCGCGGTTGACCACGGCACGGTCGCCGACGACGCGACGCTGCGGGTTCAGGGCCTTGGACATTGCACTCTCCGGTTCGGATCGCGGCCCTATACTGAGGGCCTGCTCCTCTTGGTCCTTCGGCGCTCACGCGCCGGCGGGCGAGTCGAGTTGGTGAAGGTGGTCGGCGGGACGTTCGGTCGGGGTTGCCGCCCTGGGCCGACACCCTCGTGAGAGGGTGCCTTCCGCCGCCCACCGCTTTTGCCGCTTGTTTCGCGTAATCAATATGACGCTCTTGGTGGGTGGCTGTCAATCTCGCCGGCACCCAGAGCACGTCACAACCGGCTGCGGCGATGTGCGGCCCACTTCTGTTCGAAGTGCGGCACCTTCTTGTCCCGGACGTGGAACGGGGCGGTGACCATCAGTTCCTCCACGGTCGGAAGCTCCGGACCGCGCCGCTGGACCCACGCCCGCACCCTCCCGTAGCGCTCGTCGACCTCGACCGGGACGCCGCGCCGCTCCGAGACGCTCAGCAACCTCCGGCCGAGAGTGGAAGCCCGGCCCACGTCGACCCGTTCCACCGAGCGCATCGCCCGCCCGCGCCGGGTCGGGTCCGCCTTCGCAACGGGCAGGATCCGCCGCACGTGGTACAGCGCCCACGGACAGGCGAGCTCCTCCTCGAACGCGGCGAGCACAGGCCGGTCGGCAGCCCGGCCGGGGTCGAACTGCTCCAGCAGACTGCGCCGGCCGAACAGCCTCGCCTGCGGGTTGAGGCTGACCGAGGTGTACTCCAGGCGCAGCACCCGTCCGGCGATGTCCGGGTGGGCGCGCATCCGGTCCAGGTGCGCATCCATGGCCCCCATCGACACCGGGAAACAGCAGAAGCTGCAGTAACTCTTCTCCCACCGCACCCCGAACCGTTCGTACAGGAACGCTTCGCACCGCTCGCGCCCCCACCCCCAGACGATCAAGGGGTACACGCCCTGGCGCAGCGGGTTCTTGCTTGCGGCCTCGTCCCGGCGGCTGCGGCTGACCTCGTCGGCGTTGAACCCCATCACTTGCCTGAACGGCCGGTCGCCGATCTCCTGGGCGATCAGCGCGTCGCCGACCTCTCCCTTGGCATGCAAGCTGCAGAGCCGAATGCCGCCCTGCTGGGGAACGGTGCCGTTGGACTCGTACTCGTCCCACAGCGCCCAGGGCCCGCGCTCGATGATCCGCTCGGGCTGGCGGGAGTCGTCCATGACCACGATCTCCAACGAGCGGCTGGCCCGGGCGACTTGAACGAGCCGGACCTGGTGCTCGCGCAGGAGCGGCAGCACGTACTGAGCGGCGTGGGCGCGGGTGGCCGGCCACTCGTCCCCGGTGAGCTCGTGCATCACCATGGTGCGGGCCAGATCGACTCCGTGGGCGGCCGGGTCCTCCAGCATCTTCACCAGGTATGCGGTCGAGTCGACACCCAGGCCCCAGTTGATGACCAGTTCGACATCGTCGCCGCCGGTGAGGGATCCGGCGGTCATGCGGCCGCACCCCCTTGGTCGGCCTTCGGGTACGGGTAGGAGGTGGCCGTGAGCCGCCGGCCGGTGCGCGGCCCGATGTAGGCCGCGTAGCGGTGATTGCCCCCGTGGGCTACGACCCGCGCGCCGATGGCCTGCAGGGCCTCCTCCAGCCACGCCCGGCCGGGCTCACCCTCGTCACGGGGGCGAGCGCCGAGGGCGACCAGGCGCCGCTCGACTCCGCCTCGGCCACGCTCGCCGTTGCGGACCTTGGACATCGCACGGCCGTGGAGGACCGAGCCGTCGGGCAGCACGGTCAGGCGCCGCGGGCGCGTCTTACCCAGGTAGTTCATCCCCTTGGCCTGGTAGATCGTCCCGTAGTGACCGGGAAAGACCAGCTCGGGTCCGTGGGCGGTGAGGCGCGTCCTGGGCTCGGGGTCGCTGTGCGCGACGACCCCACGGACACCCCGGGCGGCCGCCAGGCGGAAGGCGCATGCCTGCGCCCACGTCTCCGCGTTCGCCGGGATCTCGTCGAGCAGCACCAGCCGGTTCAGCTCCAAGCTCTCCTCGTACGGGGTGAGCCGGCCGAACACCGAAGTGAGCACGGCGACCTGGGTCGGGATGCCCAGGGTGAGCACCCCCACCAGGCTGGTCTCCGGGGGCGCGGCGGTGTCGATGAGGCCGTAGGCGAAGCGGACAGCGGGCCACGAGCCGCTGTAGTGGTGGGCGCGCACGAAGGCCTTCGCCGTGTGGACCAGCTCGTTCGGCATCTCGCGGACGCGGTAGCGAGCGGGATCGAACCCGCCCTCGCTGGTCGGCCTCCAGCTGTGCCGGCGGTTCTTCCACCGCTGGCAGACGGCGCCGAGATCGAGCGGGGGTTGCTCGTACGCAGACATCAGGGTGTTCCCCTCGGGTCGGTGAGTTGGTGAAGGAAGGCCGGCCCGGGGTTGCCGCCCCGGGACCGGCACGGCCGGCGGTGGGTCAGGTCGTGGTGGGGAGCATCAGCTGACGGGGGGCGTGCAGCACGTCCAGGACGCGTTCGCGCCAGCGCATCGCCCAGTGCACGCAGTTGGAGCAGCTCTTGTGCTTGCCCTCGCACTGGGGCAGCGGGTCGTTCCAGCGGGCGTCACGCGACCACGCCAGGGAGTCGGCGGAGGCCAGGTACTCGGCGCACGTCTCCAGCGCCTGGGTCTTCAGCCCGAAGCCGTGCAGGCGCAGCCCGGCGGTGGCCACCGTGGCGAGGACGGCAGAGACGTCCTTGACCGACTTGCGGCGGCACACGGAGCCGACCCCGACCAGCGGATGGTCCGCCAGCCGTACGCCGCGCTTGTCGTACAGGTCCAGGCAGGCTTCGTAGTCGGCCGGCCGCCAGCCCTGGACGGTCGGGATGATGTCGACGCCGGGGTCCTCGGCCATCAGATCGACGAAGTTGCCCACGGTGCGGTCGATGTGCTCGCGCACGGACAGACCGGTTTTGGCGATCATGTCGGGCTCGCACATCCAGTCCTGCGGACCGGCCCAGACCAGGCGGCCGATCCCGTCGCGGAACTGGCGCAGCTCACGGACGTAGGCGTGCGGGCCGATCGTCCAGCCGCCGTGGGTGTCGAGTTCGGAGAAGGCGCCCGAGTCGTACACCCAGGCCTCGGCGGCGCGCGGCAGCGTGGCACGGCCGGTCAGGGCAGAGCGCGAGACGCACATCGGAACGCCCCAGGTGGACAGCGACTTGGCGTGGTGTCCGCCGAGCCAGAACATCGGCCCCTCGGGCGGCGAGTCACCGGGGTGGAAGCCGAGGCCGTACTCGCAGCGGCAGACGCAACTGCCCATCGTGCAGAACCCGCAGTCCAGGCACTGTTCGTGGTAGCAGTGGCCGCAGGCGTAGCGAACGGCGGGCGTGCAGGTGCACGTCTCGGGATACGGGGTGTACACCGGCGGCGCCGGCATCGGGCGGGCTGGGGCGGCGAGCACGGTGTTCACGGCGTGTCCTTCGAGTTGGTGAGTGGGGGGCCGGTCCGGGGTTGCCGCCCCGGACCGGCGGTGGGGCAAAACGGCGAGCGGGCGTGGCTCACGCGGTCGGCGACCGTGTCAGGCGTCCGCGCTGGGCGGGTCGCGGTCCCAGGGACCGAGGACAGCCCGCGGCTCCCTCGCCCCCTGTGCGCGTTCGCGTCGCGCGGCCAGCAGCAGATCGAGGATCCGCCGGCCCTTGACCTCCGCCTGGTGACGCAGATCTGCGGGCAACTGGACGGGGAGCACCACCCGCCGCGCCCGCAGATCGACCTCCAGCGTCACGGTGCGCACCAGGGTGCGGGCCTGCTCCTGGCCGACGTACAGATGCAGCCGCGCCTCGACCCGGTGGTCGACGGGGCTGAGCTGTACGTACTCGTTGCCCCAGGAGAAGTCCGCGACGTCGGGGGAGAGCCGCACCCGGGCGGGAACGGTGCGCCCGGTGGGCACTTCGCGGTCGTTGAGCGGGGCGGTGGGGTCCTTCTCCCGGCGCGTCACGTGCTCGTGGAAGGGGTACCAGCCGGGCCCGTAGAAGACGGCTCGGGAGTCCAAGGCGTAGGCCCAGTCGCCGAGTTCCAGCTTCACGCCGTACGCGTAGGCCTCGTTCTTGGGGGCGACCTGGAGGTCCAGGGACGGGACCTCGTGGGGATGCCGGGCCGGGGCGAAGTCGGGTGGTGGGGGCAGGTCGGCGGGGAGGAACGTCGTGCGGGTGTTGCCCAACTCGTCCGGGTCGAAGGCGCCGTCGCCCACCACCTTGCGGACCAGGTGGGGGACGGCGCGATCGCGCGGGGTGACGCGCAGGGCCACGGCCGAGCCGTCGGCGGAGATCAGTCCCTGGAAGTCCCAGTCCGGCTGTGCCGCGCTCAAGTCGTGCTTGACCTCACGCAGCGCCCGGGAGACACGGCGGCCGAGCGGGTCTTCCGGGTCCACGCGGAGGGATTCGGGCAGGACGAGGGCGGCGTCCGGGTGCCACTGGTCGGACAGGACCTGCCACGGTCCGGGCTGCAGCAGCGAGGCGACCTGGCCGGCGAACTGGTCGGCCTCGGTCAGCTCGCGCAGGACGGCGGCGGTGAGGCGGGCGGTGGACGGAGCGTCCCACGGGCCGCCCAGGACCAGGCTGAGGCCGCTGCCGGGGCTGCCCAGGGTGACGCTGAGCCGCCTGCCTTCCAGCCAGGCTTCCGCATGCCCGAACCGGACGAACAGTCCCGGCTCGCCGGGCCGTTGGAAGGGGGCGCCGGTGGTGAGCAGGCGGGCAACGGCCTGCAGGGGCGGGTGGGCGTCGCGGGCGTCGGGCAGGGCCGGGGCGTAGCGGGTGACCGTGTCGAGAATGCGGGAGGTGACGGGCGTCGGGGTGTGTGCGCTGATGCGCGCGGTGCAGATTCGGGCGGGGCCGGTGGGCGACGGCGCGGCCAGGGCGGCCTCAAGCTGGCCGTGCCGCTCGCGGGTGCGCAGGGTCAGCCGGTAGCCGCCGGGCAGGTCTGCGCGGGTGCGGTCCCGGCCGCGCAGGTGGTGTTCGACGATGGTGTCGGAGATCGCGTAGGGCGGAGAGGCGGGCTCGAACTCGTACATGGCGCAGGCCTCCAACGGCGGCAGTAGGCGCGGGTGTGCGGGGGCGGTCAGCGGGTGATGCGGGACCGGGCACGGTCGGCCTGGACGTGGACGGCATCGGCGTGCGCGGCGGCGCGGACCTTGTCGGCCCACTCGGCGGCACGCTGGGCCAGTCCGGCGAGGCGAACGAAGGCGGCGTCCTGGTGCTGGCGGGCGCGGTCCATCAGCGCCGCGTGCTCGGCGGTCAGCTCCTGGGCGGCGTACGCGGCGATCGCCTCGACCCCGTGGCGGCGGGTGACACGCCCGAAGGGGCAGGCGCCTTCCTCCTGCTCGATGACGGCGAGATCGGCGGCGGGCCAGCCGGTGTCCTCGTCGCGCGGGCCGAGCTGGATGTCGAGCACGCACACCGCGTCCGCATCGTGCAGGCCGTCACCGTGGTAGCGGATGTGCGGCCGGGGCACGGGACCGGTCTGGCGTTCGGTGTGCGCGCGCCACAGTTCGGGGGAGGGGTCCTCCTCGTCCTGGTGGAGGCGGTGAAGGTAGGAGAGAAGGGCGGGCAGCTGCCAGGCGGGGGAGCCGAACGGCGCGGCCGGCATGGCGAGACCGGCCCGGGCGATCAGGCCCGTGTGGTTGCTGACGGCGGCCTGGGCAACGAACAGAGAGGCGTTGAGGCGGAGTTCGGAGCGGAGCATGGCGAGGCCTTCCGGGCGGGCAGCGCGCAGAGAGGGAAGGGGGAGGGGGCCCGGGCCGGACCTGACAGGTCCGGCCCGGGCAGCAGGTCAGGACGCGTCCTCGGAGTCCTCGGCGCTCACGCCGTCCGGGTCGTCCGGGGTGTCCTCGTCGGCCTGGCCGTCGGTGTCGGCCGTGTCCGGTTCGCCCTCCTGGTAGGGCTCGTCGTCGACGATGGCCTGTTCGACGCTGGAGAGCGGGTAGCCGATCTCCGCAAGGAAGGACAGCCACGTGCGGGCGTCCTCCCGGATCTCCCGCAGCTCGTAGACGGCGGAACGGGCGGTGCTGTCGGTGCGCCACGTGCGGACCTCGCCCATGCGCTTCTCGAACGTCGCGGCCAGCACCGCGAAGTTCAGCAGGGTGAGCTTGGCCGCGGTCGCCGACTTGGCGCGCTCGGCGGGCTGGTCGTAGCCGGTCAGCTCCTTGACCAGGTCCCGGCGGCCCGCGTCGCCCACCCACTGAGCCACCGGCTTGGGGCAGGAAAGGAGCTGCTCGGTGATGAACGCGGCGAGCGGCTTCGGCGCGGTCTTCCGGCCGATGAGGTCCTTCAGCCACGCCTGCCGGGCCTTCTCGGCCGCGCGGTAGGCCTTGTTGCCCGCCTTGACGTACTCGCGCGACGGCTCCGACGGCTTGGCCGCACCCGCCGCCTGCGGCTGCTCCTCGTCCTGGTCGCCGTCCGCCTCGGGGGCGTCCTCCTGGGGCGGGTAGTGGCCGAAGCGCTCCGGGTCGGTGCAGAAGTAGTCCACCTCGCCGGGCTCGCGGGGGTTCTCGGCCCAGGTCGCCACGTGGCCGGGGCAGTCGGCGTGCGCCTGGGCGCTCATGGGCTCGCCGTCCGGGCCGTCCAGCTCGCTGACCGGCTCGGCGGTCTGCGGAAGCGTGTCGCCGTCCTCGGCCAGCCGCACCCCGGCCGCCTGCAGCTGCGGGCGGACCTGCTCACGGGCGCGCTGCTCGGCGCGGTCGTCGCGCTCCCACTGCACCTGGAACTCGAAGCGGCCCTTGGCGTAGGCGTCCAGCAGCCGGTCAACGGCGGCGGAGTCGTCGTCGAACTCGCCCAGCACACCCAGCACTTCGAGGTCGAGGTCGTACGTACCGGCTTCGGCGAGCGCCGAACGGGTCCGCTCGCCGACCGACTTGGCGGTCTTCACCGCCTGAGACACGTCCCTGCGGGAGCGGCCGGTGAGCTCCGCCACCCTGGCCTGCTTCATGCCCGCGCCGACCGCGCCGAACAGGGCGTCGGCCTGCTCCAGCTCGGTCAGGCCACGGCGGTAGTCGTCGTCGTTCTCGATGAGCTGGTCGATGAAGTCCTCGCCCGCCTCGCGCAGGGAGGGGTCGAGCACGTACGCGGGGACCTCGATCGCGTCCTGCTCCGCCTCGGTCTCCTTGGTGGCCCGGGCGGCGAAGTAGCGCCGGTGGCCCATCTTCAGCTCGTAGGTGTCCTCGCCGAGCGGGAGGACCACGACGGGGACCTTCACGCCGTTGGCCGCGACGGACTTGAGGAACTTCTCGTCCAGGTTGAGGTCCTGGCGGACGTTGTTCTCGTTGACGCGGATCTGGCCGAGCCGCAGGGTGACCCGCTGCATCGGTGTGGTGGTTGCGGTGTCGCTCACGGATTGCTCCTCGTGCGGTCGGTTGGTGTTGAGCAAGTTGCCGCTTGCTCGTGAAATCAATTATACGCCATTCAGGCCGTGGGGCAACACCTTTTTTCTGGGGGAGTGCTGGGGAACCGTGCTGGTCAGGGTCGCCTTTCGGGCGTACGTGCCTGCGGCGGGGCGGTCAGGTCTCGGTCACCGTCACCGGAGGCAGGCCCATGTGGGCGGCCCACGCTTCGGCGGCGGCGTGCAGGGTGCGAAAGCCGGTCGGCCAGATCGGGTGCCGGGCCTTCTGGGTCGCGAAGACGTAGGTGAACACCTGCGGTCCCAGGCCGTGAGCATTCTGCAGGCGGCCGGCCAGATGGGGGTGCTCGGGGCACCAGATGCGGTAGCGGCCCAAGGCGTCGAGCCCGTCACGGAACACGTCACCGTGCTCCAGGTGGACGGCGACCGGCTCAGGCCGGGGCGGGGTGGCCCGTACACCGGCCTTCGTCAACGCGGTGGCGAACCCGGCCTTGTGGAGGTGGGCGGCGATGTCGGCCCGCACCCGTAGCCAGGTGTCGCGGGCTGCTCCGGGCCTCGGCGGTTTGCCGAGGTGGCGTCCGATGAGCAGCGTCACGTGGGCGGTCCCGTCCTCGCCGGAGTGGTCGACGGACACGGCCACCTGCTCTGCGGTGAGCTGCTGGCGCTTGAGGGCGGGGAAGCGGCCCTGGGGCAGGGCGCGGCGGGTGGCGCGGACGTACCAGGACGGTGCACCGGGCCGGTAGGGGCAGCGGTGGCGGGCGGGCGGCGTGCTCATCGCGCGACCTCGCCGGAACGGCCGTCCGGGGTCGGGGCGGTGCGCCGGATCACCTCGCCGTAGGCCTTCATGACAGCCTCGGTCGCCTCGTCGTCGACGTAGCGGAAGGTGACGATGTTGAGGCCCCCGCCGAGGACCTGCGCGGTCACCCGCTCGATGCTCCCGCGCTCGTACTCGACGATCGGGGACGGTTCGGCCCGGATGACCTCGGCTCCCGGGACCAGCGACACGAGGAGATCCGCCACGGCGGCCCGGGCTTCGGCGTGCTGGCGGGACTTCTCGTTGGCCGCGAGCACTTTCGGGTACGTCTCGTCGTAGACCGGCAGCAGTTTGGTACGGACGGCCTGTTCCAGCGCCCTGCCGCCCCGGTCGGCGCGCATCTCTGTACTGGGGCGGTGCCGTTGCATCAGGTCGTACGACGTGTCCGGATAGGCGACCCATGCCCGGACGTAGCCCTCACGCCGCGCGGGACTGATCTCGACGCGCCGCCCGTCGGGGTGTTCCAGAGCGGCACCCTCCTTGCCGGAGGCGGCGGACGGACGGGCACTCCAGCCGCCGGGCATCAACGGCGCGGCTTCGGTGGCGAGTTGGTAGGTGATGGACGGCATGATGGTTCGCCCTCTCGACGGGTCGGTGCCGGATGAGTTGCCGCTCATCCGGGGGACTGCGGCGGCGTGGTCGGCCAGGACTGGGGGGCGGCGCGGTGTCCGCCCCCCTGGGCGGTGAGGTCAGTCCTCGTCGGGCTGCATGATGGTGATCACGGGCTCGCCGTGGTCACCCGGCCCGATCGCGCAGACGAGCTGGACCGGTTGGGCCTGCCGGGCGCGGCCGTCGCGCGGCACCCGCCGCAGATCGACGGTGACCTGCCCGTCGCCCCCGCCGCTACGCCGGATCGCCGCACGGCACATGGTCAGCACATCCCACAGGCGGCCCCGTTCGTCCTGCGGCACCTGCCGTTCGCTGTCGCCCTCGTTCCAGGCCACGCAGCCCTCCCATACGGCGCTGGTCAGGGCGACCGGGACACGGAAGCCGGCCTCCCGGACCGAGTCGGCGTCGGCGGCGACCAGGACGCCGTCTGCCAGGGCCTGGGCGCGGGTGTAGGCGTGGATGATCTCGCCTGGGTCGGTCAGGGGGACCGACCGCATGGCGTCGCCGCTGACGGTGTAGTCGTCGGTGACGGCGGCGTCGTGCAGAACCGAGTCGATGCGGGACAGCACGCTGTCGTGGCTCACCCGCCGTTCGCGCGGCGAGCCGGGGCGGTGCCGGACGGGCTGCTGTTCCTCCGGTGAGCTGTGGCCGTGGTCGGCCGGGGCGGGGCTGGTGAGCGACGGGGCGGCGTCCTCCTCGGTCACCATCGCCGCGTGCGCCTCGAGCACCGTCCCCAGGGCCGTGACCCTCCCGGCGTCTCCGGCGGCCTGCGCCTCGGCCCGCTCCTGCTCGAACTCGTCCCGGATCTGCTCGTGGCTGTAGCCCTGGGCGAGCTTGACGCGGACGGTCTTTCCCACGAGATCGACCGCCAGGGCGGGCAGATGACCGGGCAGGCGGTCACCGTCCGGCACGCCGGATGCCCGCGCGTGCCGGGCGAGCGTGCGAGCCGCGCTGCGGTCGTGTGTGCTGGTCGGTCCGGCGGCCTGGTGCGCGTGGCGGGTGCCGGGCGCGGCGGTGGGGGCCGCGGGAACCTCGGCGGCCGGCTCGTCGTCCGCCGGGGTGGCGGGCTCCTCTGCGGTCAGGACGTAGAACCGGTTGGAGTGAACGTGAACCGTCCACTTCTGCCCGGGGGTGTCCTCGGTGAGCCGGGCGCGCGGCGTGCTCTCCCACGCCTCGAAGGCGTCTGCCGGGTCGACCGGCACCATGTTGCCGCTGTCGGAGTCGTAGGCGTGGCAGGTGCGGGCTGCCGTGCGGATCTCCGCCACACGCTTGGTCCAGTTCCGGCGGATCGTGGTCATGGTGCGTCCTCCTGTATCGAGTGGTGCCGGATGAGTTGCCGCTCAATCCGGTAGGGGGCCGGGCGCCGTGGTCGGCGCCCGGCAAGTTGGTCAGGCCCGGGCGGCCGAGTCGGCGGTGCGCAGGGCCTCGCGGGTGGCGTCCAGCAGCGTCACGGAGATGCCGCCCGCCTCCAGGTCGGCGGCCGTCATGCGGCCTGCCGACAGGTCGCAGAGCAGGTTTCCCAGGCAGACCGACAGGGCGCCGAGTTCGTAGCGCAGACCGTGCGGGGTGACCGTGCGTGCGCCCACCAGGAACCCGTGCCGGTCGTAGGGGGCGGCGTTCACCAGGTCGCGCACGGTCGTGTAGTCGTCGGAGGTGCACCCCCGGAAGCGGGTGGCGCGCAGGAAGGCCACCATGGCGCGGTCCATGCGGAAGGTTCCCGGCTTGGTGTGGTCGTCCTCCGCGGCGGCCTCGACCAGCCGTCCCAGGGGCTTGGTGGCGGTCCATCCGGAGTTCGCCGGGGTGGTGTCCTTGCCGTGCACCTCGGCGTTGCGGACCTGCGCGTACCTGCTGTAGACGGTGCTGCCGCCCGGGCGGCACTCCTCGTGTCCGGCCACCGCCTCGACCAGCCAGACCGGCTCCGAGCCGGGCCGGTAGGCGGTGAAGTCCTTCCGGTCGAAGACCAGCATTCCGGCGGTGATGTCGTGTCCGTAGGCGCCCATGTGCGGTTCCCTGTCTGCTCGTTGCGTGTCGGTCGGCGGCCGGTGAGTTGCCGCTCACCTATAAAATCAATAATACGCCCTTACTGGGGAGGGTTCAACGCTTCATCCGCATCAGTCGGCGAACCCGGTGACAGGGCGGGCTCCGGGGTGATGTCGCGCGGGTCGGCTGGGATCGACTCGCCCGCCAGGGCGGCCCGCATCTGCTCGGCCGACATGCGCCCGCTCACCTCGTTGTAGGGGAGCGTGTAGGTGCTGCCCTTGTGCCGGGTCTCAGCCGTTGCCGCGCGGGTGACCACGCGGCATCCGTCGACGGCGCCGACGGTGCCGCCATCAAACGCGGCGTGGATGTGCGGCACGGTCGCCGTCTTGGCGTTGACCCGGGTCACCTCGTACCAGGACCCCCGCCACCGCACGAAATCGCCTTTCACGAAGTCGGCCCGACCCCACACCTTGAAGCCGCGCCGCTCCGCCTCCTTGATCGTCTCCGCCCAGTACGTCAGTTCTTCGTCGTACTCGGCCAGACGGCGCGTCAGCTCCTCCCGGCGCGCCTCGGACGGCTCGCGTCGCCACACATCAGCCGTACGGCCCTTGTCGTCAACGCCGTCACGCTCCCGCAGGACGCCGCGCCGCTCCGCCTCCAGCTTCTCGATACGGCGCAGCGTGCGCCCCGGGTTCTTCCGGTACCGCTCGTAAGCCTCCGCCGCCTGGGCGCGGTTGGCCCAGTAACCGGCCCGCTCGCCCTCGGCGATGCTCTTGCGCATCGCGTTGTGCATGCGCTCCTGGTCCCTGCGGGCGCGCCCCTCCGAATGGTGCCCCACCAGGATCGGCTGACCCATCCAGAACCGGTCGCCGATCCGGTCCGAGGCATCCCGCGCCGACTGCGACGCCACCGCCGCCCGTCCGGCCCGGTCCGCGAACCGCTCCGTCCGCTCCTCGGCCGCATCCACGCGGGCGGCCTCCCGCTCCGCAAACGACATGCCCTCTTCGATCACCACAGCGCACGACAGGCCGAGTGCGCGCACCGCCTCCGCAGCCCGGTTGATCTTCCACCGGTCGGCGCCCTTGTAGCGGCTGCCCCGGATGAAGATCCCCGGGGTACGCCGGTAGGTCCAGCCCAGCGGGCGCAACGCTTCCCACACCCCGTCACCCTTGGCGGAGCCCTCAACGGTGGTGCCGTCTTCGTGGGTGTGCCGGATGACGATGTCGGCTGCCTCGGCCTCCTCCTCCGCCTCCGCGACGTCCCCGGGCAGGGTGAGCGCGCGCAGTGCCGCCGGAGTGTGCCCCATGACCCGTGCGGCGCACTCGGCGCAGCGCGGAGCACAGCCGGGCACGTCCCACAGCAGCACCCCGTACCCGCCACACCTGTTTGCCGCCGCGCAGTCACCGCGCCCGGCAGGCTTCGCCCAGTCGATCG
This sequence comes from Streptomyces sp. NPDC000345, assembly GCF_042898825.1. Classification (NCBI taxonomy): domain Bacteria; kingdom Bacillati; phylum Actinomycetota; class Actinomycetes; order Kitasatosporales; family Streptomycetaceae; genus Streptomyces; species Streptomyces sp. NPDC000345. The sequence continues at coordinate 4,861 of NZ_JBIAZE010000019.1, read as the reverse complement.
GCATAACCGCCGCAGCCGCGGCGACGGGGGCCGGGGTGTCGACGCCCGGCACCGTGCCGCCCTCTGCATCCCACACGTCCGCCCCGGACGGGTCGGACACCACGTCAGCCTCCCGCGCGGACACCTCGTCACGGGTTGCCGGCGGGGGGAGCTCTCCGCCGTCCCGTGCGAGCGCTCCGCCCTCGCCCTCCCACCCGTCCAGGTCGACCGAATCCGCGTGCGCGTCCGGCCGCGCGTCCGGCCGCGCGTCCTCGGCCAGAACACCCGGCGCCTTGCACTGCTGAGCAACCGTGGCGTTCACCGCGTGGAGCGTCGCCACGGTGTCCAGCCGGACCCCGTCCACCCATGCACCCGACGCGGTCACGTCGTACAGACCGGCCGACCACACCGCGCGCACTTCCCCCGGAACCTTGCCCGTGGCCCGCCCCCCGGCGCGCACGGTCACCGTGGCGCCCTGGCGCTGCATTGCGACAGTCCACCCGTTCGCCGTCGCCGTCTCGGCGAACGCCAGGGCAGCCATGGGCAGCCACACACCCGGCGCCGCCTCCGTCTCCGCCACGACCGGCGCACCCGCGTATCCGTCCTGCCAGTCCTCCAACTGAGCCGCCGTCGGCGCCTTACCCTCCGCCGGGATCTTCGGCGCCTTCCACGGCTGAACCAGGGCCTTGACCGACGCGGACGCCTGCCCCTTCTCAATCCCGCTCGTACGCCCGTGCGTCTTCTTCGACGGGAGGTCACGCCCGATCAGCGCGCGCCCCTCGTCACGGGCCGACACGGCGTCCGCGAGGAGATCCACGAACGCGCGACGCTCCGCCATGCCCGGCGCGTGTTCCATGTCCGGCGACACCTCAGCGCACGCCGGAAGCTCGAACATCGCCGCCGCCCCGCCATCGGCCGACGCCCACGCCCCACGCCCCGCCGGAACGTCACCGGCTGCCGCACGGGCCAGGAACTTGCGACCGGCCGCCGCACGCTCCCCGGCCTCCCTGGCTTCCGACTCCAGCGCGGACAGCTCACGCTCACGCCACCGCACCACATCCCGCGCACCCTGGCGCCGCTTGTCTGCGGCCCACGACACCTCACGCGCACGCGCGGACCACGCCCCTGCCGTCTCCTCTGCAACCCACACATCCGGGCCCAGCACACCAGCCGACCGGCGTACTTCCTGGTGAAGCTCGTACGCATCCCGCCGCCACGCCGCGCACGTCTCCGCGTGCTCCTCCGCCACCGTCAGCCGCTCACGCGCCACGGTCAGCGCGCGGCGCGCACGCTCCGTCAGCCACGCCCGCGACACCCGCACCGTGCCCTCATACGGGCCACGGAACGCCACCGGGAACACCCCGCCCCCGTTGCCGTGGCAGATCACCGGCAGCACCTCAACCGCGCCGCCGTCGGTCTCCCACCCGTCCACCCCGCCGGGGTCCGACACGACGTCGGGCAACACCGCCGGGGTCTTCTTGACCTCGTTCTCCTCCGCCGGAACGTCCGGTGTCACGCCGCTACCGGCCGGAGCGTCGCCGGCCGGAACCTCGGTCTTCTCGGCCGGCCCCTCCCACCCCGGGCGGGTGATGCGCAGCAGGAAGGCTGACGCCTGGGGCCGCAACCGCCCAGCAACCGCGCGCGGTTCCGGCGCACGCTCCGCGCACTCCTGAGCCGACGGCACGTCAAGCCCGAACCAGCGCACGACGGCGAGAGCGTCACGCGCTTCCCAACGGGCCGTGTCGACGTCGCCCCGCCCGTACGCGGACTCTGCCCCCTCTGCGCACTCTTCGGCCTCACGGACCGCACCCTGGGCGCTGTCGTACTGCTCGTCCGTCAGCCCGTCCCAATCGATGCGCTGAGCGAACGCACGGACCGTGTCCAGGGCAGCGCGCGCCATACCGACCGACACGGCCGTCTGCGCGTTCTCCTCCGCCTTCTGCGCCGCCCTCTCCGCCTGGATGCCGTACACGCGCGCCGTCTCGGCCGTCGCGCGCAGCACCGACGCCGGACGCTCCGCGATCACGTACGCGATAGCGGCCCCCGTGACCTCACCCCACGTACCGCGCACGTCCCCCGTCGGAAGGGTCACGGTGTGTCCGCCGCCCGACTTGAAATGGAAGCGGAACGGGAACCGCTCACCGCACACGGACAGTTCCGACAGCAGGTCGGAGCGCCGGAACTCCCCCTCGTAACGATCGCCCAGCGACCGCGCTTCCATCGCTTCCGGCCACTCCTCCGCCGCCCTACGCGCGCGCTCGACTTCCGTCACGGACGGCGCCTTACGGGCACGCTTCCGGGGGGCCGAAGTCTCCGCCGCGGTCTCGGCCGGACCGGGCGCCGGAGCGTCCGCCCGGTCCGGCGCGGTCGGCTGTGTGCGGGCGGTGGGCGCCTCGGCGGTCACCAGGTCCGCGACGGCGCGCCATGCGATGCCCTGGGCGGCCGTCTGGCCGTAGCGGGTGAGGGTGGCGCCGTCCCAGCGGTGTCCCCGGGCGGTGAGTCGCCACACGCAGCGCAGGACGGTTTCCCCGGCCTCCTGGCGGGCGGTGAGCAGCAACGCGCAGTGTCCGGGCTGCGTCTGGACGGTGGCCGTCCAACCGGCCTCCTCGGCCTGGGCGGTGAGGCGGGCCAGGTTGCGGGGGAGGGCCACCCCTCGGGCGTCCGCCGTGTGGGGCGGGGCGGTGGGCGCCGGCACTTGGGCAGGGGTCGGGGCCGGCGCCTGGGCGGGGGCGCTCGTGCTGCTGGCGGGGCGCGTGGTCGCGGTCATGTCGGGTCACTCCTGGGCGGGTTGGTGCCGGGTGAGTTGCCGCTCACACCGGGAGGCAGGGCAGGGGGCGGCAGGGGCGTTCCCGCCGGGGCCGGTCGGGCGACCGGCCCCGGCGGGTGGTGCTCAGTTGCGGCGGTTCGGGGGCCGGTTGTCCCGGGGTGCGGTGTGGCTGGCGCTCGCGCCGTGCGTCGGGGCCTGGTCCGGACGGGGCACCCGCTCGGCCTGCCGGTACTCCACGCCCGGTTCCGGGGCCACCGGCTCGCCGGTCTCCGGGATGACGGTGTACGCCTCCCGGATCTCCTGAGCGGTGAGCGGCCGAAGCCAGAAGTTCCGGACCTTCCAGCCGCGTACGAACTCCGACCCGTTGGGGCCGAAGGTGCGCACGACCAGTCCGCCGGTTCCGCACCCGACCATGCCTGCCGCGATCACGGCGCAGACACGCATGGATGCGGCCTCGTTGATGATCAGGGCGTCACCGATGACGGTGAGTTCCTGGCCTTCGGTGAGGTCACCGTGCGGCGTGCTGGCGCTCGCCACCATGTGGTGCGTCCCGTCGCCGAGAACGGAGTTCAGAAGGGACAGGTACGCGTCGGCGGCGCGGTCGAGCAACGCGTGCGCCGTGTCGGCGGCGGTCTGCGTCGCCTCGTCCGTCACGTCCTCGCTGACGGGGTCGGGCGTCCACCGCATGGCGTCAATGCCGAGATCCTCGCCCGGGTCGACGTTCTGCCCTTCGAGGCTCTGCCGTACGTGGTCTTGGTACTCGCTCATCGTTCCCCTGCCTTGGGTTGTCGAGTTGGTGGCGGGTGAGTTGCCGCTCACCCGCAGAATCAATAATACACTCTCGCGGGGGGTGATCGTCAACCCTCAATCACCCCCCGGACCTGGTGAGTTACGGCGACTCCACCGGCGTCACGCTCGTACGAAAGAACGGGTTGCGGCTGAGGCTGAACGTGACGCGCTTGGTCTCGCCGGTGCTCTCGCGCTTGCCGTAGACCTCGATGTCGGTCAACTCGCCTTCGTCGTACGTCACTTGCAACACGGTGCCTTCCCAGACCTCGGGCCACGGGGCGGGCCGGTTCGCGGTCCTCGGGCGGGCGTAGGCGGCCAGACTCCGGGTCGGGTTGCGCTCGATGCGTACCCGCTGCCCTCGGCTGATCGGTCCTGTGGCGGTCATGCTGTCCCCTCTCTGGTGGCTGTGGCTCCGGGAGGGTGGGGCGACCGGTGGCCGTCCCACCCTGGGCGCGTCACTGCGTCCGGGCTGCCCGCTGCTCCTCGGCGGCCGTCAAGAGCTCGTTGGCCCCGTGGCGGGCGTGGTCGGCCCGTACGCGCGAGGCCACGTCGTCGGCGGACGGCAGTCCGAACCCTCCGTCGCTGGCGAACATGTCGTATGCCTCGCGCCACCCGCGCACCTGGCACTCGACAGCCGCGCGGGACGCGCACGCGATCGTCAGACCTCCGACGGTGACGGACAATGCGCCGATTCCGTCGGGGCTTACAGCCGCGCTGCGAGCCCGGATTTTGGCGCGACGGGGCGCGTCGTCCAGAATCACGAACGAATTGATGGTCAATTCGGGTTCGCGCAATTCTCCCGCGTCGACCTGCTCGGGAAAGATCCTGTCGAGCATTGCGGCGGCCTCGCACCAGCCTTCCCACCAAACGCGCGCGCCGGTAGGGTGCCGGAATTCGATGATTGCCGTGGGAATCTTCAGAAGGGGAATGAGCGTCAGACCGATGGATGCGTCGGTCTTGTGCTCTCCAGCAAGGTGGATCGTGAGTCGGCTTACCGCGTCAACGGTTTCCGCTTCCGTGTTCAAGGGGGCTCCTCGTGTTGGTGACTGAGACTGAGTCAGGTTGCCGCCTGACTTCAAAATCAATAATACACTCTCCCCCCTGGGGAAGCACCCGAAACGCCGAACCTTGCGACATCTCTTGCGACATCTCTTGCGGCTACTCCTGCGCCTTCTCTTGCGACATCTCTTGCGCGAGCCTCTCCGGGACGGGCGACGTATCCGCAGGTCAACCAAGGGTTCCGCGCGTGGTTGGGGGTCTGACATCCCCTCTGCTGCCACTTTTCCCACGCCGGTTGAAGGATGAGTGAGGTATGGGTGCGGGGGT
>NZ_JBIAZE010000018.1:0-198660 GCF_042898825.1 Streptomyces sp. NPDC000345 | reverse complement strand
CGCGACCACCGGCAACGGCGACATCACCCCCCACACCCTCTGACGGGCCGGGCCGGGCCGCCGGCCGCGGGGGGGGTGGGGCCGGGGGGGGGCCGCGCCCCCCCCCCCCCCCCCCCCCGGGTGGCCCGCCCCTCGGGTGCACCCGCCCCCTCGGGTGGCCCGCCTCCGGATCCTGTGAGACCGCGCGGGCCGTCCGCCGTCACACCGTCGGAGTCAGCCACAGCCGTACCGTCCTGTCCGTTCCCGCGCTGCTCAGCAGGCCGCCGTCGCGGGAGAAGCTCAGGCCGGTGACCGGTCCTTCGTGGCCGGTGAGCGGCTCGCCCGCCGAGCGGCCGGTCGCCGGCGACCAGTACCGCACGGTCGCGTCGTCGCCGGCGCTCGCCACCAGCCGCCCGTCCGGTGAGAAGGCCACGCATCCGACCGGCCCGGTGTGACCGGTCAGGGGGCACCCCGACGGGGAGGCGGCGACCGGATCCCAGAGCCGTACGGTCCCGTCCGCACCGCCGGTCGCGATAAGGCGTCCGTCCGGTGAGAACGCGATCGCCCGCACGGAGCCCTCGTGCCCGCTGAGCGGGCCGGCGGTCGGTGTGCCCACCCTCAGGTCCCACAACCTGACCGTGCCGTCGGCGCCGGCGGTCGCCAGGAGGTCGGCAACGGGCGAGAACGCCAGCGCGTCGACCCCGCCGTCGAGGCCGCCGAAGCCCTCGTGCGGCCGACAGCCGCTGAACCGGCCCACGATGGCCCCCGCCGGCGGGGGCCTGCCGTTCTCGTCCCGGAGAAAGCGCGCACGCCGACTCGGTGCGCCGGGAGTGGCCCCCTCGGGGGCCGCCTTCCACAACTCGACCGCTCTGCCGCCCGCACCCGCGATCGCCAGCAGGCCGTCGGGACGCGGAGCGAAGGCCACCGCACGCACATGGACGATGCCGGAACCGAGACGTTCGGGCTCGGCGGACCGGCCCGCGGCGAGCTTCCGGAGCCATGTGCTGCCGTCCCGGCAAGCCGCGGCCAAGAGACGGCGCCCGGTGTGGAAGTCCAGCTTCATCACCGGCCGATCGTGGTGCAGGGAACGCGCCGGCGACCTGCTTGCGGCCGGCTCCCAGAACCGCAAGGTGTCGTCCGGGCCCATGCCCGCGATCAGGGCTCCGCCGGGCGACAGCGCGACCGCGTCCACCGTCCCGGTACGGTCGCCGAGGACCAGGCCGGTGAGGGGCCCGTGGCCCGGCGACCCCCGTGGACGGGTGAGGACCAGTCCCTCCTGCAACCGCCCCACTTCCGCGAGGACTTGTTCCAGGAACTGCCGGCGTTCGCGTTCGGTACGTCCCTGTTCGACGGACTGCTCACACCTCTGCAGGAGCCCTTTCCGCTCACGTTCGGTGTGGCTCAGGGTGTCGCGGAGTTCGGTGACCTGCCTGCTGAGCGCTTCGCGTTCCGTGGCGTGGGCGTTCGCCTGCTCTTCCAGGCGCTGCTTCGACTCACGTTGTGCGGCTTTGAGTTGCTCCTCCATCTGGAAGAGCCGGTACTCGGCGGGTGCCCGGGCGCGGATGGACTCGAAGTACATCCGCCGCGTCTCCTCGCGGACCGCCTCGGCAACCGGGTGGCCCGTCCGGTCTTCCAGCGCCGCGAAGAGCCTGTCCAGGAAATGTGCCTTCGGCTGCCGCTCGCCCGAGAGGAAACGGGAGATCGTCCCTCTGCTGTAGCCGACCGCCTGCGCGAAAGCCTGCAAGGAGGGCCGGCCACTCTCCTCGTACAGCCCCCGCAGGCGCAGGACGAAGGACAGGGCCGGTTCGCTCACGTCCTCCTTGATCGGCCCCAGGTCCGGTTGCCCGCTCTCCCCACCACCCACGGCTCCTCCGGATGCGTTGCGCAAGAGGCAATGGTCTCACCGGAGATGCGTTCTGGCGGTGCGACTTCCGGCAAGGGGAGGCGGTGTTCGACGCTCAGGGCATCGACCTCCGTCCGGACCGGCCGGCCCTGGCCTGCGCAGGCGTTGCTGAGAGGACCTTCCCGCCCATGCACACTCTCCTCACCACCATGGCCACCCTGTTCAGGGGGCGGCAACGCCCGCTCGTGATCGCTCTGTGCCTGCTGCCCCTGCTGGTGGTGACGGTGTGCTGCGTACCGGCGCTCCTCGTGCTGCCGTTCTGGCCCGCCGGCCACACGCGGGCCACTGCCTTGGTCCAGCACCTCAGGGAATGGTCCCTGGCGCTGCGCGGGACCGACGGCGATGTGCCCGGCCGGTGACGAGTGATGCTTTGATCTCGGTCATGACTCGACGGATCTTCATCGACAAGCAGAGCCCCAAGGCCTACCACGCGCTGGTCCAGACGTCGGAGGCCGTGCGGGCGACCGCGGCTGACGCCGGTCTGGAACGCACCGTCGTGGAACTGGTCAATCTGCGGGTGTCGCAACTCAACGGCTGTGCGTTCTGCCTCGATGTGCACACCAAGGCCGCCCTGAAGGCCGGCGAGGACACCCGGCGGCTCGGCGTCCTCGCCGCCTGGCGGGACACCGAGCTGTTCACCCCGCTGGAGCGCGCGGCCCTGGCACTGGCCGAGGCGACCACCCTGCCGTGCGACGCCGCCGCGCAGGAGGCGGCGTACGCCGACGCCCGCGAGGTCCTCACCGAGGACCAGATGTCGGCGGTGATCTGGGTCGCGGTCACCATCAACGCCTTCAACCGGGTTTCCATCCTCAGCAAGCACCCCGTGCGCTGAGCGCACGACGCCTCTCGCGCCCGCCCGAGCCCGGCCCTACCGGGCCGACAGCAGTTGCGGCGCCTGCTCCTTGACCATCGTGTTCGTCCAGCGCATCTGGCGCAGGGTCTGCGGATGGCAGGCGCTCACGAGGTCGAGGAGTTCCCCGTCGCGCAGGGCCTGCGCGGCCTGGGCGAGCGCCCACCATCCGCCCGTCCCGTACGGCGATGTCCATCGCGTCGCCGTTGGAGTGCAGCAGCGACGCGGAGACCGCCCACCGCTCCACGTCCTGCTCGGTCACGCCGTCCGCCAGCCGTACGTCGACCCGCTCCGGCCAGGGAGCGCCCGGCGGGTACGGTGTGCGCGCTCCCCAGGGGTCCGCGATCCGGTCGGGTCGTCGTCGGGCCATGCACTCGCCTCCGTCGAACCAGGCCGCCTGCGCGGCCTGCCCCCTGCTGCGGGCCGAGTACCCCCGATCACCCGGACCTCGCGTCCCGGCCCGGCCGGTGATTGCGGGCCCGCGAACCCGGTAAGAATCGCCTGGCCATCCGGCCGACGCCCTGGAGGACCGCCCATGTCCGAACCCCTCGCCCCCGGCGGAGCGGAGTCCGTCAACGCCGACGCCTGGCAGGCGTACGCCGCCCACCATCTGCGGCGCGGCACGGTCCTGGCGGAAGTGGAGCGTATCGACTGGGGGTTCCCGGGCGCCGGGCCGGACGTGGCGTTCCTCGGGGAGCTGAAGGGGCGGCGCGTCCTGGACCTCGGCTGCGGCACCGCACGGCACGCCGCCCACCTGGTGCGGGTGTACGGCGCCGAGGTGGACGCGGTCGACTCCGCGGCGGGCCAGCTGGAGCGGGCCCGCGCCCGGTACGGCTCGCTGCCCGGCCTGCGCCTGGTCCACGCCGACGCCGTCGGCCATCTGCGCGCCTCGGAGCCGTACGACGTGATCTACTCCGTGAACGCCGTCCCGTACGTCGACCCCCGCCGGCTGCTGCCCGCCCTGGCGACCGCGCTGAAGCCCGGCGGGACCCTGTGCTTCTCGGTGCTGCACACGAACTCCCGCGGGGACGGCCCCGGTCCGGATCTCACCGCCCGCCCGGAGACCCTGCGGTTCGCGGGCGGTGGCGAGGCCACCGTCCGGATGTGGGTGCTCGGCCCCGAACACTGGGAGCGTCTCCTCACCGATCACGGTCTGCGGCTCGACGGCGTCGAGACGGTGACCGCACCCGACCCGGCCAACCGTGCCGCCTACCGGGTCCTGCGCGCCCGCCGCCCGCCGCGGATCTCCGCCCGCCCCCGCACCGCCCGCCCACCGGCCGCCCACGCCGCCCTCGGTGTCGGCGCCATCCTGTACGGCCCCCGGGGGCTGCTGCTGGGCCGCCACCGCCGGGGCACCTGGGAGCTGCCCGGCGGCACGGTGGAACCCGGCGAGACGCTTCAGGAGACGGTGGTGCGGGAACTGCGCGAGGAGACGGGACTGCGGGCGGACCCCGCGGACGTGCGGCTCCTCGGCACCAGCCTGGACCGGGTCGAGGGGGTGGTCCGGGTGACGGTCGGCGCCGTCGTCGGCTGCTGGCGCGGCGAACCGGCCGACCAGCCGGGCGAGAGCGTCGGCGACTGGCGCTGGTACCCGCTGGACCGTCTGCCGCCGTCCCTGTTCGAGTGCAGCGCCCAGTCCCTCACCGCCTGGCGCCCGGACCTGCCGATCGACCACGCCCCGGCCCACTTCACGCCGTACGCGGACCCCGGATCCGCAGCGGGACGGCCGCTCACGGCTCCCCCGACCACGGCCTGACCGGTCCGACGGAGTCCGCTCCGCGGGGGGGCTAGCACGAACAGGCGGGCGGCACGCCGAAAGGCGGCACGGAGTACCCGGATTCGTTCCTTTCGTCACCTGTTCCCGTGATATCCCCCGCTTTCCCCCTGGCGGTTGGTCCCCCGGGCCGTGAGAAAGTTGCGGCCCACACCAGCCAGGGGGGTCCGTGACACGACATCAGAAACGGTCCGGTGCGCGCAGAACGCCGCTGACGCTGCTCACTGCCCTCGGGACGCTGGCCGGCGGAGCCCTCGCGGGGGCCGCGCCGGCCGATGCCGCGGCCTGGACCACCGTGGCGGCGGGGGTGACCTACCGGCACTACGACCTGCGAGCCGCCGCCGGGGTGGCGCGGGTGCACGTGCTCGGCGTCGACCTCACCCGCGCCCACGTACGCCTCGGGCTGCTGTACCCGGGGAAGGTCGCGGCCCGCGCGGCCGTCTCCTCGATGGCCGACGCCCGCAAGGCGGTCGCCGCCGTCAACGGCGACTTCTTCGACATCTCCGAGACCCAGCACCCGGGCGTCACCGCGACCGGGGCGAGCGTGGGTCCGGCGGTCGCGCACGGCAGGGTGCTCAAGGGGGCGGTCCCGGACGCGCAGCGGTTCGGGCCCGAACTGCCGCCGGGCACCACGACCAGGGCGGTGGTCGGCGTCGGCACCGACGGCCGGGCCAGGCTGGACACGCTGGCGCTCAAGGGCACGATCACCGCGTCCGGGCGGCGGCTGCCCCTGGGCGGACTCAACCAGTACGCGCTGCCGGTCGGCTCGATCGGCGCGTTCACCTCGGACTGGGGCAGCGCCTCGCGCCTGCGGGCCACGTGCGGCACCGACACCAGCCGGGCCGCCGCGTGCAGCACGAGAACCTACGAGGTGACGCTGAGGAGGGGACGGGTGGTGTCGGCCTCCGCCACGCCGGGCGGCGGCTCCATCCCGGCGGGCACCACCGTGCTCGTCGGGCGGGAGGCGGGCGCGCGGCACCTGAAGGCGTTCACGACGGGTGAGCGTGTGACGGTGCGTCACAGGCCGGTGTCCGGGTCGGGCACGGCGTACCGCTTCGCCGTGGGCGGCTATCCGCTCCTCAGGGGCGGGCGGTCACTGCCGGGACTGGACGCGGGGGTGTCGGCCGTGCGGACGGCGGTGGGGATCGGCGACCGCGGCAGGCGGGTGTTCCTGCTCGCCCTGGACGGCGCGGTCCCGTACCGCAGGGGGACGACGATCGCCGAGGTCGCCGCCGCCCTGAAGAACCTCGGCGCGACCGAGGGCTTCAGTCTCGACGGCGGCGGCTCCTCGACCCTGGTGGCCCGCCCGGCGGGCTCGACCAGGGTCACGGTCCGCAACCACCCCTCCGCGGGGGCGGAGCGTCCGGTGGCGAACGGTATCGGGGTCTTCACCCGGTAGGCCTGCTCCCCCGCGGCCTCATGGCCGAAGGCTGCCGACGATGTCGGCCGTCGCCATGAGGCCGCTGTGGATGGTGGGGGCCATGCTCGTGCCGGCCAGGAAGAAGCCGAGCAGCAGACAGACCACTGCGTGCGAGACCTTCAGTCCGCTGTTGCGCATGAAGACCACCGCCAGGATCAGCAGCAACAGCACCACGGAAATGGATACGGCCAACGTCAACCTCCTCCGCACGTCCGCTTTCGCGGCGTTCGGCCGCAAGTGTGGCGTAACGGAGGGTTCGTCCGGGCGGCTGGCCTGTCCGCCGAAAGGGTGGTGTCCGACCACCCCGGTGTCTACCGGTGCGCGTCCAGGAAGGCCTCCAGGCCGGCCAGGTCGTCGGTGTTGAGGTGATCGACGCCGGCGGCGAGGAGTTCGGTCCACAGCGCGTCCCGGGCGGGACCGGCGAGGTCCGGGGTGGCCCAGAACCGCACCCGCTGTCCCCGCTCGTGGGCCGCCGCGACGATCCCGCGCAGCTTCTGCCGCTCCGCCTCGGGGAAGGCGCCGACGCCGAGCCAGGTGAAGTGGAGCGTCCAGTTGTCGCTGATCAGCGAGGCGAAGGAGGCGTCGGTGCCGCCCAGGTCGGTGAGGCGTCCGTCGTAGAAGGCGCGGCGGACGGTCTGCGCCTCCATGGGTGTGCGGGCGGCACGGTCGCCGGAGACGACGGCGGTGACCGGGCCGGGGTGGATCCGGCCGTGGGCGTAGGTCGTGAAGAGGTGCCGGTAGTGCTTGAGCAGTTCGTCCAGGGCGAGGTAGGTGGTGGAGCCCTCGGTCTTGATGTCGATGAGCAGGTGCAGGGGCTGCCGGTAACCCCGGTACACGGAACCGCGGTTGGCCTTCACCCGGGTGGCGAGCGGGGCGAGGTAGAGGGACTCCAGGGTGCGGGCGGGGTCGAGTCGGTCCGCCGAGTGGGCGACGAGGAGTTCGCCGTCGACGAGGAAGATGTCGGCCTCGACGCTGCCGAAGCGGTGGTCGAGCGCGTCGAGGAGCGGGCGCGGGTGCTCGTAGTCGTTGTGGGCGTGGGCGCGCCACAACGGGCGGGGGCCGCGCTGGTGTCCGTCGGCGAACGCGGCGTGGGCGGGCGGGGCGAGCACCGCGGCGAGGGTGGCGCCGAAGCCGGTGAGCACTCTGCGGCGGGCGAGGTGGGCCATGTCGTTCCTCCCTGTGGGGCGGGTCGGGACCACAGGGAGTATGGGGCTGTCCTGGCGCCAACGAACCTGTACGTGGAAGGAGTTGGCCGGACTGCCGTCGCTTGTTCACTCGGGCCGCGCAGGCGCACGGAAAAGCCCGCCCCAGGTGGGGCGGGCTTCACCGGGCGACGGTCAGGGGGCCCGCAGGTCGACGAGTTCGGCCACCGCGGCCCGATGAGCGCCCGCGGTGCCGTAGGCGATCGAGTCGGCCTTGGCCCGCTTGAGGTAGAGGTGGACCGGGTGCTCCCAGGTCATGCCGATCCCCGCGTGCAGTTGCAGCGCCTCCTCGGCGGCGTGTACGGCGACACCCGCCGCGTAGGCCTGGGCGACGGCCACCGCGATGTCGGCGTCCTCGCCGGTGGCGAGGGCGTCGGCCGCGCCCCGGGCGGCGGCCCTGAGGTTGACGACCTCCAGCCACAGCTGCGCCAGCCGGTGCTTGAGCGCCTGGAAGCCGCCGACGGGCCGGTTGAACTGCTTGCGCTCCTTGAGGTAGCGCACGGTCTCCGTCAGGGTCCAGTCGGCGAGCCCGAGTTGCTCGGAGGCGAGCAGCCCGGCTCCGGCGCGCAGGGCGCGGCGCACGGCGGGTCCGGCGTCGCCGAGGCGGCGGCCGGCGGCCCCGGCGAGGGTGACCGTGGCGAGGGGCCGGGTGAGGTCGAAGGAGACCTGCGGGGTGACGGTCACCGCGTCCGCGTCCACCGCGTACAGCCCGCCGTCCTCGGCCGGCACGAGCAGCACGTCGGCTGCCGCGGCGTCGGCGATGCCGGTCAGCTCCCCGTGCAGGGCGCCCCCTTCGACGCGTACGGCCGTGAAGGCGGCGCCGGGAGCGGTGTGCAGCCCGACCGCCAGCGCGCCGATGGTCCGCCCGGAGGCCAGCCGGCCGAGCAGGTCCTGGTCGCCGCAGGCCAGCAGCGCCTCGGTGGCGACGACGGCACTGGTCAGATACGGCACCGGCGCCACCGCGCGGCCCAGCTCCTCCAGCACCACGGCGACTTCGCGGTGCGTGGCGCCCTGTCCGCCCTGCGCCTCGGGAATCAGCAGGCCCGCGAGGCCCATACCGTCGGCGAGGGCCTTCCAGGCCGCCAGGTCGTGGGGGGCGTCGGACTCGGTGCGGGCGATGACACCGGGCGCGTCGCAGTGGTCGGCGAGCAGGTCGCGTACCGCCGACCGCAGCGCCTCTTCCTCCTCGGAGTAGAGAAGATCCGTCATCGGGCGAGGTCCTTCCAGGCGACGTCCTTGTCGGTGCGCGGCTCCGAGGGCAGGCCCAGGACGCGCTCGGCGACGATGTTCAGCAGGACCTCACTGGTCCCGCCCTCGATGCTGTTGCCCTTGGAGCGCAGGTAGCGGTATCCGGCGTCCCGGCCCGTGAAGTCCACGAGCTCCGGGCGGCGCATGGTCCAGTCGTCGTACAACAGGCCTTCCTCGCCGCGGAGTTCGACCTCCAGGCCGCTGATCTCCTGATTGAGGCGGGCGAAGGCGAGTTTCATGCCGGCGCCCTCGGGGCCGGGCTGGCCCAGGGCGAGCTGCTGGCGCAGCCGCTCGCCGGTGAGCCGGGCGACCTCGGCCTCCACCCAGAGCTTGAGCAGCCGCTGGTGCAGGTCGTGGGTGCGCAGCTCCGGGCGCTCGCGCCAGGCCCTGGAGACCGGGCCGATCATGCCGCCCTCGCGGGGCAGCCGCATGCCGCCGATGGCGACGCGCTCGTTGTTGAGGGTGGTCTGCGCGACCCGCCAGCCGTCGCCGATCTCGCCGAGGCGGCGGGAGTCGGGGATGCGGACGCCGGTGAGGAAGACCTCGTTGAACTCGGCCTCGCCGGTGATCTGGCGCAGCGGCCGGACCTCGACGCCGGGGTCGGTCATGTCGCAGAGGAAGTAGGTGATGCCGGCGTGCTTGGGGACGTCCGGGTCGGTGCGGGCGATGAGGATGGCCCAGCGCGCGACGTGGGCGCTGGAGGTCCACACCTTCTGCCCGTTGACGACCCAGTCTCCCCCGTCCTCGCGGACGGCCCGGGTGCCGAGCGCGGCGAGGTCGGAGCCGGCGCCGGGCTCGCTGAACAGCTGGCACCAGACCTCCTCCCCCGTCCACAGGGGCCGCAGGAACCGGCGTTTCTGTTCCTCGGTGCCGTACTTCAGGATCGTCGGCGCGGCCATCCCGAGGCCGATGCCGATGCGGCGGGGGTCGTTGTCGGGGGCGCCCGCGGCCTCCAGTTCGGCGTCCACGACGGCCTGCAGGGAGCGGGGCGCGCCGAGTCCGCCGAGGCCCTCCGGGTAGTGCACCCAGGCGAGGCCGGCGTCGAAGCGGGCCTCGAGGAAGCCGAGGCGGGCCGTGGTGGCGGGCGGGTGCGCGGCCAGGAACTCCCTGGTGCGGGTGCGCAGTTCCTCTGCGGTGATCATACGGCGGCTCCGTTCTCCAGCGCCGGGACGACGGCCACCCGGCCGGTGGTGACGCCGTCGGCGACCCGCTGCACGGCCTCGGCCGCGCCGACGAGCGGCACCCGCTCGCTCACCAGGGGCTTGATCGCGCCCCGGGCGGCCAGCTCGGTGAGCTGTTCGTGGCAGTGCTGGACCAGCTTCGGGTTCTTGGTGTTGTACAGGCCCCAGTGCAGGCCGAGGATCGAGTAGTTCTTCACGAGGGCGTGGTTCAGCCCGGGGCTGGGGATGGTTCCGCTCGCGAAGCCGACGACCACGATCCGGCCCTCGAAGGCGACGACCTTCGTGGACTGGGTGTAGGCCTCGCCGCCCACCGGGTCGTAGACGACGTCGGCGCCCCGGCCGCCGGTGGCCTCCTTGACGGCGGCGACGACGTCCTCGGTCCGGCGGTCGACGACCACGTCGCAGCCCAGTTCCCGGGCGATGGCGGCCTTGTCGGCGCCGCCGACCACGCCGATGACCCGGGCCCCCGCGGCCTTCCCGAGCTGCACGGCCGCGCTGCCGACCCCTCCTGCGGCAGCGTGGACGAGCAGCGTCTCGCCGGCCTCGATCCCGGCCCGCCGGTGCAGGCCGAACCAGCCCGTCTGGTAGCCGATGTGCAGCGCGGCGGCCTCGGCGTCGTCCAGCGCGTCCGGGGCGGACAGCAGGGCGGCGGCGTCGGCGACGGCGTACTCGGCGAAACCGCCGTACGGCAGCGCCGGGTTGGCGATCACGCGCCGGCCGTCCTCGGTCTCGCCGCAGATCTCCACGCCCGGGGTGAAGGGAAGCGGCGGCCGGACCTGGTAGTGGCCCCGGCACATCAGCGCGTCCGGGAAGTTGATGTTCGCGGCGCGCACCCTGAGCAGGACCTGGCCGTCACCGGGCGTGGGCCGCTCCACCTCGTGGAGCCGCATCACCTCGCTCGGCTCGCCGTTCTCGTGCACCTGCCATGCCTGCATGCGGAGCCTCCACGGGACTGCGTCGTCCGACCGGTGTCGTGACCGGTCGTCGTTCCGACCGGCCGCAGTCGCATACTAAGCGGTCGCTTGCCGATCGGGGAACAGTCAGGTGCGTCACGTCCCCTTCGGCCTCGCCCGGACGTGCATCCGCTCCCCCTGTGGCCCGAAGAGACTGAGGAACTCCGCCGGCCCCTCCCCCGTCGATCCGAACCAGTGCGGCACGCGCGTGTCGAACTCGGCGGCCTCTCCCGCCGTCATCACCACGTCGTGCTCCCCCAGCACCACCCGCAGCCGCCCGGACAGCACATACAGCCACTCGTAGCCCTCGTGGGTGCGCGGCTCCGGTTCTTCTTCGCGCTGCGGCACGAGCACCTTGAACGCCTGGAGGCCGCCGGGCTGCCGGGTCAGCGGCCAGAAGGTGCGCCCGTGGCGGGTCACCGGCCGCGCCCGCACCCGGGGGTCGCTCACCGGCGGGGCACCCACCAGTTCGTCCAGCGGCACCTGATGCGCCTGGGCGATCGGCAGCAGCAGCTCCAGGCTCGGCCTGCGCAGCCCCGACTCCAGCCGGGACAGGGTGCTGACCGATATGCCGGTCGCCTCGGACAGCGCCGCCAGGGTCACCTCCCGCTCCTTCCGGATCCGGCGCAGCCGGGGGCCCACTTCCGCGAGAACGTCTTCGGCACTCATACCCCGTATTGCAGAATCGGCAAAGACGTTTGTCAATGCCGCGGTATCCGGGTCACCTTCTCGGTGGAGGTGGTCACCATGACCGAGGGGTACGAAGTGGTCGTCGTCGGCGGCGGAGCGGCGGGCCTGTCCGCGGCCCTCGTCCTGGGCCGGGCCCGGCGCCGCACGCTGGTGGTCGACGCGGGCGAGCCGCGCAACGCGCCGGCCGCCCATGTGCAGGGCTATCTGAGCCGGGACGGGATGCCGCCCGCGGAGTTCCTCGCCGCCGGCCGGGAGGAGATCGCCCGGTACGGCGTGGAGCTGGTCCGGGACCGGGCGGTGGACGTCCGCGGAGGCACGGACTTCGCCGTGATCCTCGCGGGCGGCCGTACCGTGCGCGCCCGGCAGCTCGTCGTCGCCACCGGCCTCAGGGACGAGCTGCCCCCGGTGCCGGGCCTCGCCGAGCGCTTCGGCCGGGACGCGCTGCACTGCCCGTACTGCCACGGCTGGGAGGTCCGCGACCAGGCCTTCGGGGTGCTCGCGACCGGTCCGCTCAGCGTGCACCAGGCGCTGATGGTGACGCAGTGGTCGAAGGACGTGACCCTGTTCCTGCACACGGTCGCCGAGGAGGAGCTGACCGACGAGGACCGGCGCCGGCTGACGGCCGCCGGGGTGCGGGTGGTCCCCGGCGAGGTGGCCGCTCTCGTGGTCGAGGACGACCGGCTCACCGGGGTCCGCCTGAGCGCGGCCGCCGCCTCCGGGGAAGGGCCGGTGTACGACCGTGAGGTGCTGTTCGTCGCGCCGCGCCCGGTGCCGCGGACGGAGCTGCTGGAGCGGCTGGGCGCCGAGATGACCGAGACCGCCTTCGGTGCCTATCCCGTGGTCGACGGGCACGGCCGGACCACCGTCCCGGGCCTCTGGGCGGCGGGCAACGCCTCCGGCTTCGCCGAGCAGGTCGTGAACGCGGCGAGCCGCGGCTACCGGGCCGGGGCCGCGATCAACGGCGAGCTGCTGATGGCGGACCTCGACGCGGCCGCCGGGGCGGCGGGGGTGTAGCCGGGGCCCCGGCGTAGCACCATGGCTGCATGCTGCTGACCCGGCTCGCCGATGTGTCCCGGGAGGTCGCCGCCAGTTCGGCGCGCTCCCGCAAGATCGCTCTGCTCGCCGAACTCTTCCGGGACGCGGACGCGGAGGACGTGCCGGTCGTCATCCCGTACCTGGCCGGACGGCTCCCGCAGGGCCGGCTCGGCGTCGGCTGGAAGGTGCTGAGCCGGCCGGTCGCGCCCGCCGGGTCGCCGACGCTGACCGTGCGCGAGGTCGACGCCCTGCTGACCGAGCTGGGCAAGGTGTCCGGCCCCGGCTCGCAGGCCGAACGGGCGCGCCTGGTGGGCACGTTGATGGGCGCCGCCACGGCGGACGAACAGCGGTTCCTGCTCGGGCTCATCACCGGCGAGGTCCGTCAGGGCGCGCTGGACGCCGTGGCCGTCGAAGGCCTGGCCCAGGCCACCGGGGCGTCCCCGGGGGACGTACGGCGCGCGGTGATGCTCGCCGGTTCCCTCCAGACGGTCGCCGCGTCCCTGCTCAGGGACGGTCCGCCGGCGCTGGAGGCGTTCCGGCTGACCGTGGGCCGCCCGGTGCTGCCGATGCTGGCGCACACCGCGTCCTCCGTCGCCGAGGCGGTCGGCAAGCTCGGCGGCTGCGCGGTGGAGGAGAAGCTGGACGGCATCCGCGTCCAGGTGCACCGGGACGGCGACGAGATCCGCCTCTACACCCGCACGCTCGACGACATCACCGACCGGTTGCCCGAAGTGACCTCGGCGGCAAGGGAGTTGAGGGGCGAGCGGTTCATCCTGGACGGCGAGGTCATCGCCTTCGACGAGCGCGGCCGGCCGCGCTCCTTCCAGGAGACGGCCGGTCGGGTCGGCTCCCGGGTCGACGTGGTGGCGGCCGCCGAGGCGGTGCCGGTCTCGCCGGTCTTCTTCGACGCGCTGTCCGTGGACGGCCGTGACCTGCTCGACCTGCCGTTCGCCGAACGGCACGGGGAGCTGGCCCGGCTGGTGCCGGAGCCGATGCGGGTGCGGCGGACGCTGGCACGCGGCCCGGAGGATCTCCCCGTGGCCGAGGAGTTCCTCGCGCAGACGCTGCGGCGCGGCCACGAGGGCGTGGTCGTGAAGTCCCTCGACGCCCCCTACAGCGCGGGCCGCCGCGGGGCGTCCTGGCTCAAGGTCAAGCCCGTGCACACCCTGGACCTGGTGGTCCTGGCCGCCGAGTGGGGCCACGGCCGCCGCACCGGCAGGCTCTCCAACCTGCACCTCGGCGCGCGGACCGCCGACGGCGGCTTCGCGATGCTCGGCAAGACCTTCAAGGGGATGACCGACGCCATGCTCGGCTGGCAGACCGAACGGCTGCGGGAGCTGACCCTGAAGGACGAGGGCTGGGGGGTCACCGTACGCCCCGAACTGGTCGTCGAGATCGCCTACGACGGCCTCCAGCGCTCGACCCGTTACCCGGCCGGTGTCACCCTGCGCTTCGCCCGCGTGGTCCGCTACCGCGAGGACAAGCGGCCGGAGCAGGCCGACACCGTGGAGACCCTGCTGGCCGCCCACCCGGAGGTGCACCCGTGACACAGAAGCGCAGCGCGGGCCTGCTGCTGTTCCGCCACACCGACGACGGCACGGAGGTGTTGCTGGGCCACATGGGCGGCCCGTACTTCGCGAAGAAGGACGCCGGGGCGTGGACCGTGCCGAAGGGCGAGTACGAGCCCGACGAGCCCGCCTGGGAGGCCGCCCGCCGCGAGTTCCAGGAGGAGCTGGGGCTGCCGCCGCCCGACGGCGAGGCGATCGGTCTCGGGGAGGTCCGGCAGACGAACGGCAAGATCGTCACCGTATGGGGGATCGAGGCGGACCTGGACCCGGCGGCGATCGATCCGGGCACGTTCACGATGGAGTGGCCGCCCAGGTCCGGGCGGACCCAGGAGTTCCCGGAGCTGGACCGGGTGGCCTGGTACGGCCTGGACCGCGCCCGTGAGGTGATCGTCCCGGCGCAGGCCGCGTTTCTCGACCGTCTGACGGAGCACTCGGCCTGAGCGGACGCGCACGCGTTGCGGCCCCCCGCGCGGCGCGGGAAGGTCGAAGCACAGGCAGCTCTCCAGGAGGTCGGTCATGCCCATCGCGACGGTGAACCCGGCGAACGGCGAGACGCTCAAGACGTACGAGGCCATGGGCGAGGAGGAGCTGGAGCGCCGGCTCCAGCTCGCGGAGGCCACCTTCCGGACGTATCGGCTGAGCGGTTTCACCGACCGCGGGCGCCTCCTGATCCAGGCCGCGAACCTGCTGGACGAGGACCGGGCGGACATCGCCCGGGTGATGACCACCGAGATGGGCAAGCCGGTCAAGCAGGCGCGTGCGGAGGCCGCGAAGTGCGCCAAGGCGATGCGCTGGTACGCCGAGCGCGCCGAGACGCTGCTCGCCGACGAGCGGCCGGCCGACGCCGACGTCGAGGACTCCGGGGCCGCGCGGGCCCTGGTGCGTTACCGGCCGCTGGGCCCGGTGCTCGCGGTGATGCCGTGGAACTTCCCGCTGTGGCAGGTCGTCCGCTTCGCCGCGCCCGCGCTGATGGCGGGCAACGTCGGCCTGCTCAAGCACGCCTCCAACGTGCCGCAGACCGCCCTGTACCTGGAGGACCTCTTCCACCGCGCCGGTTTCACCGAGGGCTGTTTCCAGACCCTGCTCATCGGGTCGGGCGCGGTGGACGAGATCCTGCGCGACGAGCGCGTGAAGGCGGCGACGCTGACGGGGAGCGAGCCCGCGGGCCGGGCCGTGGCCGCCACGTCCGGGGCGATGGTCAAGAAGACGGTGCTGGAGCTGGGCGGCAGCGACCCGTTCGTCGTCATGCCGTCGGCGGACATCGACCGGGCCGCGCGGGTCGCCGTCACGGCCCGGGTGCAGAACAACGGGCAGTCCTGCATCGCCGCCAAGCGGTTCATCGTCCACTCGGACGTGTACGACGCGTTCGCCGAGCGCTTCACCGAGGGGATGCGGGCGCTGAAGGTCGGCGATCCGCTGGAGGAGGACACGGAGGTGGGCCCGCTGGCGAGCGAACAGGGTCGGGCCGACCTGGAGGAGCTGGTGGACGACGCCCGGCGCAGCGGCGCCGACGTGCTGTGCGGAGGCGAACGGCCCGACTGGCCGGGCTGGTACTACCCGCCGACCGTTCTCGCCGGTGTCACCCGCGAGATGCGCATCCACCGCGAGGAGGCGTTCGGGCCGGTCGCGACACTGTACCGGGCGGCCGACCTGGACGAGGCGGTGCTCATCGCCAACGACTCGCCGTTCGGCCTGAGTTCGAACGTCTGGACCCGGGACGAGGCCGAGGTCGACCGTTTCGTACGGGATCTGGAGGCCGGCGGGGTCTACGTGAACGGGATGACCGTGTCCCATCCTGCGTTCCCCTTCGGCGGGGTGAAGCGGTCGGGGTACGGGCGTGAGCTGTCCGGGCACGGAATCCGCGAGTTCTGCAACATCACCACCGTTTGGCACGGCGTGTGAGCGCGGCGCGGCTACGATCGCGGGTGTGAACCGCGAAGTGACCCTGCCTCTGATCGTCGACGACCGCGGGACGCTGCAGGTGGCCGCGGCCGACGTGAGCAAGCTGCTGCGGACGCTGGGCGGCCGGTGGCTGCATCTCGTCGAGGCGGGTGCGGACGGACTCGACGAGGACACGGTGGCCGCCCTGACGATCGAACTGGCCAAGCTGGCCGACAGGATCGACGTGGCCTGCATCGCGCACAGCAGCGGGGGGACTTCCTGACCGCGGCTTTCCGGCCGCCCCGGGGCAGCCGGTCGAGGGGCGCGGGGACCGCGCGACCGGCCCCCACGCGCCCGCGGACCGCGTCCTACCGGATGGGCATCCCGGAGAGCGTCCTGGCGATCACCAGCCGCTGAATCTCACTGGTCCCCTCGAAGATGGTGTAGATCGCGGCGTCCCGGTGCATCCGCTCCACCGGGTACTCCCGTGTGTATCCGTTGCCGCCGAGAATCTGGATCGCCTGCGCCGTGACCTGCTTGGCCGTCTCGCTCGCGTACAGCTTCGACATCGAGCCCTCGGCGGCGGTGAAGGGCTTGCCGCTGATCGCCATCCAGGACGCCCGCCAGACGAGCAGACGAGCGGCGTCGATCTGCGTGCGCATGTCGGCGAGCTGGAAGGCGACGCCCTGGTTGTCGATGATCGGCCGTCCGAACTGCTCACGCGTCCTGGCGTAGTCGAGGGCGACCTCGTAGGCGGCCCGGGCGGTGCCGACCGCCATGGCTCCCACCGCGGGGCGGCTCGCCTCGAACGTCGCCATCGCCGCGTTCTTCACCCGCTCGCCGCCGGCCTTCGCGCGCTCCCGGGCCCGGGCCAGGCGCTCGTCCAGCTTCTGCTTGCCGCCGAGCAGGCAGGAGCCGGGGACCCGCACGTTGTCGAGGATGACCTCGGCGGTGTGCGAGGCGCGGATGCCGTGCTTCTTGAACTTCTGGCCCTGGGCGAGGCCGGGGGTGCCGGGCGGGACGATGAAGGAGGCGTGGCCCTTGGAGCCGAGCTCCGGGTCGACGACGGCCACGACGACATGGACGTTGGCGATGCCGCCGTTGGTCGCCCAGGTCTTCGTGCCGTTGATCACCCACTCGTCCTTGGCCTCGTCGTACACGGCCCGGGTGCGCATGGAGGCGACGTCGGAGCCGGCGTCGGGCTCGGAGGAGCAGAACGCGGCGACCTTGACGTCGTTGGCGTCGCCGTACATCTGGGGGATCCAGGTGCCGATCTGTTCCTCGGTTCCGTTGGCGAGTACGCCCACGGCGGCCAGTCCGGTGCCTACGATCGACAGGGCGATGCCCGCGTCGCCCCAGAACAGCTCCTCCATGGCCATCGGGATGCCGAGGCCGGTGGGGTCGAAGTACTGCTGGGCGTAGAAGTCGAGGGAGTAGATGCCGACCTTCGCCGCCTCCTGGATGACCGGCCAGGGAGTCTCCTCACGCTCGTCCCATTCGGCGGCCGCGGGGCGGATGACGTCGGCCGCGAAGCCGTGCAGCCAGTCCCGGACCTCCTTCTGTTCGTCGTTGAGCTCCATGGTGAACTCGGCCATGTCCCCTCCAGCGGCGGAACGTGTGTTACTAGCGGTAACCCCGAGTCTGTTACTCGCGGGTAGGAAAAGTCAACTCCTGGCGGGTGCACGGGAGCCTTCAGGCCCGTTCGCTGCCAGGCTGCTGTCGGGTGTTAGTTTGCGCAGGCGGCACCGAAACATCACGGGTGGGGAGAGCACATGGACACCACGCAGCGGACCGAACAGCAGCAGTCCGCGGACCGCCGACGGCGCGAGTTGCTGGAGGCCGCGGACCGGGTGGTGCTGCGCGACGGCCCCCAGGCCTCGATGAACGCGATCGCCGCGGAGGCGGGCATCACCAAGCCCATCCTCTACCGCCACTTCGGCGACAAGGGAGGGCTCTACGCCGCCCTCGCCAAGCGGCACACGGACGCGCTGCTGGACTCGCTCCGGGCCGCACTCGACGCCCCCGCCGAGCGCCGGGAGCGGGTGGAGGCGACCCTCGACACCTACCTCGCCGCCATCGAGGCCCGGCCCCAGGTGTACCGGTTCCTGATGCACCCGTCCGAGGGCGGGCAGGGCGCGGACCAGGGGTTCGACGTGGGCAAGCACAGCGCGCCGCTGCTGCGCAGGATGGGCGAGGAGTTGGCCCAGGTGATCGAGGACCGGCTGGACCTCGGCCCCGGGAGTCAGCAGCTCGCCCGGGTGTGGGGGCACGGGATCGTCGGGATGATGCACGCGGCAGGGGACTGGTGGCTCGGGGAGCGGCCGTGTTCCCGGGCCGAGCTGGTGCGGAGTCTGGCGGATCTGCTGTGGGGCCGTCTCGCGGCGGCCGGGGACAAGGTCGGCGGTCCGGGGTTCTGAGGGCGGTGGACGCGCGCGGGTCCGTCGCGGCCGGTCGCGCCCGCGCGGCGGAGCCGCGGACCGACACGGCCCCGCGCCCCTAGGCGGGCGAGCCCACCCTGTGCCAGGAGGCTCGGGTCACCTGGCGCATCAGTCTTCTCCTGCGCCAGCCCGTCACCCGGTCCGCATAGACGCGGCCCTCCAGGTGATCGCACTCGTGTTGCAAGCATCTGGCAAAGAATCCCGTGCCGTGGACCGTGACCGGCTCGCCCGTCATCGTCCGGCCCTCGACCACGGCGTGGTCGTGGCGTTCCGTCCCCGCCTCCAGGCCCGGCAGGGACAGACAGCCCTCGGGGCCCCGCAGGACGATGCCGTCCGCCTCCACCAGCCGCGGGTTCACGACATGGCCCAGGTGACGCACGTCCTCGTCGTCGGGGCAGTCGTAGACGAAGACCCGCAGGGGCACGCCCACCTGGTTGGCGGCCAGGCCCACGCCCTGGGCCGCGTACATCGTGGCGAACATGTCCTCGACGAGCCGGGCGAGTTCGGGGCCGAAGTCGGTGACCTCCTCGCAGGGTTCCCCAAGGACCGGATCACCGAGGAGACTGAGGGGTCTGACGCGCCCGCGCGCGCCCGGGATGGAGCCGTGTCGCATGGCGGCAAGGGTACGGTCCTTTCTGACACGCGCATGCCTACGGGCGTGAGGTGGTGCCGCGATTCGGGAGTGTGAATGGATCTCGATAGGCTGACCACCTACCACGGTGCCGTCAGGCCATAGGCGCGGCGCGTACGCAAGGAGGATCGAGAACTGATGGCAGGCAACTCGGACCCGCTCACGCCGCGGGCCAAGCTGGCCGTGACCGCCGGCAAGGCGGTCGCTGCGGCATCCCGCGCAGCCGGACGCGGCAGCGGTTCGGTGATCGGTGGCCGGGTGGCGCTGAAACTCGACCCCGACCTGCTCGCCCGGCTCGCCCAGAACCTGGACGTCGTCCTGGTCTCGGCGACCAACGGGAAGACGACGACGACCCGGCTGATCGCCGAGGCGCTGCGGGCCGCGGGCCCGGTCGTCTCCAACGCGCTCGGCGCCAACATGCCTGCAGGCATCACCTCGGCGCTCGCCGGCGGTTCGGAGTCCAAGTACGGCGTCATCGAGGTCGACGAGAAGTACCTCGCGGGCGTGGCCCGGGACACCGACCCCAAGTGCATCGCGCTGCTCAACCTCTCCCGCGACCAGCTCGACCGCGCCGCCGAGACGCGGATGATGGCGGAGAACTGGCGAGAGGGGCTGGCCGGCTCCAAGGCGGTCGTCGTCGCCAACGCCGACGACCCGCTCGTCGTGTGGGCCGCGTCCTCCTCCCCCAACGTGGTGTGGGTCGCCGCCGGGCAGATGTGGAAGGACGACGCCTGGTCGTGCCCGTCCTGCGGCGGCGTCATGCAGCGGCCCGGCGACGACTGGTTCTGCGGTGAGTGCGGATTCCGGCGTCCCCAGCCGAGCTGGGCGCTCTCCGGTGACCACGTCATCGATCCGCACGGGTCCGCCTGGCCCATCCATCTGCAGCTGCCCGGTCGCGCCAACAAGGCCAACGCCGCCTCCTCGGCCGCCGTCGCCGCCGTGTTCGGGGTGCCGCCGCAGGTGGCGCTGGAGCGCATGTACCAGGTGCAGGCCGTCGCCGGGCGCTACGACGTCGTCCAGTTCCAGGGCCGTGACCTGCGGCTGCTGCTGGCGAAGAACCCCGCGGGCTGGCTCGAGACGTTCAGCCTGATCGATCCCCCGCCGACCCCGGTGATCCTCTCGGTGAACGCGCGCGGCGCCGACGGCACCGACACCTCCTGGCTGTGGGACGTCGACTACACGCGGCTGACCGGCCACCCGATCTTCGTCATCGGTGACCGCAAGCTGGATCTCGCGGTCCGGCTGGAGGTGGCGAACCAGCACTTCCAGGTGTGCGACACCGTCGACCAGGCCGTGCAGATGTGCCCGCCCGGCCGGATCGAGGTCATCGCGAACTACACCGCGTTCCAGGACCTGCGCCGCCGCGTCGGCAACTGACCACGAAGGACGACCAGTTCATGAGCGACAACCAGCTGCGGATCGTCTGGGTCTACCCGGACCTGCTCAGCACCTACGGCGACCAGGGCAACGTCCTGGTCGTGGAGCGCCGGGCGCGGCAGCGCGGCCTCGACGTGGCCCGCCTCGACGTGCGCAGCGATCAGCCCATCCCGACCTCCGGCGACATCTACCTCATCGGCGGCGGCGAGGACCGGCCGCAGCGGCTCGCGGCGGAGCGGCTGCGCCGTGACGCGCATCTGTACCAGGCGGTGCAGAACGGCGCGATCGTGTTCGCGGTCTGCGCCGGCTACCAGATCCTCGGCCACGAGTTCGTCAACGACCTCGGGCAGCGCGAGCCGGGCCTCGGCCTGCTCGACGTCACCACGGTGCGCGGCGAGGGCGAGCGATGCGTCGGTGACGTCCTCGCGGACATCGACCCGCGGCTCGGTCTGCCGCCGCTGACCGGCTTCGAGAACCACCAGGGCATCACCCACCTGGGCCCGACCGCCCGCCCCTTCGCCCGGGTCCAGCTCGGCAAGGGCAAC
The DNA here is from genome assembly GCF_042898825.1 of Streptomyces sp. NPDC000345. NCBI lineage: Bacteria > Bacillati > Actinomycetota > Actinomycetes > Kitasatosporales > Streptomycetaceae > Streptomyces > Streptomyces sp. NPDC000345. The sequence goes on along the minus strand of NZ_JBIAZE010000018.1, from coordinate 177,985 downwards.
GGCACCGGCGACGGCACCGAGGGCGCGTACAACGACACCGTGTTCGGCACGTACATGCACGGGCCGGTGCTCGCCCGCAACCCGCTCATCGCGGACCTGCTGCTGAAGCTGGCGCTCGACGTGAACGCGCTCCCGCCGATCGACGACCGCTGGTACGAGGCCCTGCGCAACGAGCGCATCGCGGCCGCGCAGCAGCCCGCGTGAGGACAGGGGTCCGCCGGCCCGCGTGAGTTACCCGTTCACCTGCTTTTCAGAGCACCGTCAGCAGCCCGTCTGACCGTGCGTCCGCACAGGTGAGCGGGCACGTCCAGCAGGCGGACGCATGCTTCGGCCCCGCCCCCTCCTGCCGCTAGGGTGGCGGGGATCGAGCCGGACAATGCGGTCCGGAACCGGCCCACGTGGAGAAGGTTGTTTCGGGCTATGCGCATTGGTGTCCTCACGTCCGGCGGCGACTGCCCCGGCCTGAACGCCGTCATCCGGTCCGTCGTGCACCGTGCCGTCGCCGACCACGGCGACGAGGTCATCGGCTTCCGGGACGGCTGGAAGGGCCTCCTGGAGTGCGACTACCTCAAGCTCGACCTCGACGCGGTGAGCGGCATCCTCGCCCGCGGCGGCACCATCCTCGGCTCCTCCCGGGTCCAGCCCTCGCATCTGCGCGACGGCGTGGAGCGGGCGAAGGGCCATGTCCAGGAGCTCGGCCTCGACGCGATCATCCCGATCGGCGGTGAGGGCACCCTCAAGGCGGCGCGGCTGATGTCCGACGCCGGACTGCCCATCGTCGGTGTGCCGAAGACCATCGACAACGACATCGCCGTCACCGACGTCACCTTCGGCTTCGACACGGCGGTCGGGGTGGCCACCGAGGCCCTCGACCGGCTGAAGACCACCGCCGAGTCCCACCAGCGGGTCCTCGTCGTCGAGGTCATGGGACGGCACACCGGCTGGATAGCGCTGCAGTCCGGCATGGCGGCCGGCGCCCACGCCATCGTCGTACCGGAACGCCCCTTCGACATCGAGGAGCTGGCCCGGCGGGTCGGCGAGCGGTTCGAGGCGGGGAAGCGGTTCGCGATCGTCGTCGCGGCGGAGGGGGCCAAGCCGAAGCCCGGCACCATGGCCTTCGACGAGGGCGGCAAGGACATCTACGGTCACGAGCGGTTCGCCGGGATCGCGCGGCAGCTGTCCGTCGAGCTGGAGGAGCGGCTCGGGAAGGAAGCGCGGCCGGTCATCCTCGGGCATGTGCAGCGGGGCGGCACGCCGACCGCGTACGACCGGGTGCTGGCGACCCGGTTCGGCTGGCACGCGGTGGAGGCGGTGCACCGGGGTGAGTTCGGCAACATGACGGCCCTTCGGGGGACCGACATCGTGATGGTGCCGCTGGCCGAGGCGGTGGAGACCCTCAAGACCGTCCCCGCGGAGCGGTACGCAGAGGCCGAGTGCGTCCTGTAGGAGAGCCACGGCCTCGGGCGGCCCCCGGTGACAGCGGTCGCCGGGGGCCGCTCTAGTCTTGGGGCGGTAAAACGCACATCCCCCCACGAATCAGGAGCCGGCGGAATGGATCACAGCGGGCACGGCATGACCATGGATCTGCCGCCGTTCACGCTGGGGCGGGGTCTTCAGTGGTCGGCGGACCCGTTCTTTCTCGTCGCCTGCCTCGCGGGGCTGGCGCTGTACGCCTGGGGGGTCGTGCGGCTGCGGCGGCGCGGGGACGCGTGGCCGGCCGGGCGGACGGTGTCGTACGTCGTCGGTGTGCTCACCGTCATGCTGGTGATGTGCACGGGGCTGAACGACTACGGCATGGTGATGTTCAGCGTGCACATGGTGCAGCACATGGTCATCAGCATGCTGTCGCCGATCCTGATCCTGCTCGGCGCTCCCGTCACGCTGGCGCTGCGCGCGCTGCCCACGGCCGGCGCGGGCCGCAAGGGGCCGCGTGAACTGCTGCTGATGCTGCTGCACAGCCGGTACATGCGGATCATCACCCACCCGGCGTTCACCATTCCGATGTTCATCGCGTCCCTGTACGCCCTGTACTTCACGCCGCTCTTCGACTTCCTGATGGGCTCCAGGACCGGTCACATCGCGATGATGGTGCACTTCTTCGCCGTCGGGGTGGTGTTCTTCTGGCCGATCATCGGGGTGGACCCCGGCCCCCACCGGCCCGGCTACCTCATGCGGATGCTGGAGCTGTTCGCCGGGATGCCGTTCCACGCGTTCTTCGGCATCGCGCTGATGATGGGGACGACGCCGATGGTGGAGACGTTCAGGAACCCGCCCGCCTCCCTCGGCATCGACGCGCTCTCCGACCAGAACGCGGCCGGCGGCATCGCCTGGGCCTTCAGCGAGATCCCGTCGGTGCTGGTGCTGATCGCGCTGCTGTTCCAGTGGTACGGCTCCGAGCAGCGGCAGGCCAAGCGCAAGGACCGGGCCGCCGACCGGGACGGCGACAAGGAGCTGGAGGCGTACAACGCCTATCTCGCCTCGCTCGACGCGCGCGGCCGCTGAACCGAACCCGGCGCGCCGGCGGACGAGCCGGGGCACCATGGTGGTGGACACGCCCAGCGGAGGGCGGCCCTGAGGAGGGTGTCGCGATGGCAGGTTCCACGGACAGTTCCACGAAGACCATGGGGGTGCTCACCGTCGGCGGACTGGTCGCGGTGACCGCCTACACGGTGGCGCTCGGCAGCAACGGCTGGCTGTGGTTCGGCTGGGTGGTCCTCGGGCTGATCACCCTTGCGATGATCATGACGAAGACCGGCTGATCACCCGGGGGCGAGGCGGGCCGCCGAGTGGACGCCCGGCTGGTACTTCGGGAGCCGGGCGGTGACCTTCATGCCCGCTCCCACGGCCGTCTCGATGACGAGGCCGTAGTCGTCGCCGTACACCTGGCGCAGCCGGTCGTCGACGTTGGACAGCCCGATGCCCCCGGAGGGGCTGACCTCGCCGGCCAGGATGCGGCGCAGCAGGACCGGGTCCATGCCGGCGCCGTCGTCCTCGATGACGACGAGGGCCTCGGCGCCCGCGTCCTGCGCGGTGATCTGTATGTGACATTTGTCCGCCTTGCCCTCCAGGCCGTGCTTGACGGCGTTCTCCACGAGGGGCTGGAGGCACAGGAAGGGCAGGGCTACGGGGAGGACCTCCGGGGCGATCTGGAGGGTCACGGCGAGGCGGTCGCCGAAGCGGGCCCGGACCAGCGCCAGGTAGTGGTCGATGGCGTGGAGTTCGTCGGCGAGGGTGGTGAAGTCGCCGTGCCGGCGGAACGAGTAGCGGGTGAAGTCGGCGAACTCCAGAAGCAGCTCACGGGCGCGTTCGGGGTCGGTGCGGACGAAGGACGCGATGACCGCGAGCGAGTTGAAGACGAAGTGCGGGGAGATCTGGGCCCGCAACGCCTTGATCTCCGCCTCGATCAGCTTCGTACGGGACTGGTCGAGGTCGGCGAGCTCCAGCTGGACGCTGACCCAGCGGGCCACCTCCCCCGCCGCCCGGACGAGCACGGCGGACTCACGGGGCGCGCAGGCGACCAGGGCGCCGTGGACCCGGTCGTCGACCGTGAGCGGGGCGACCACGGCCCAGCGGACCGGGCAGTCGGCGTGCTCGCAGCTGAGCCGGAAGGCCTCGCCCCGGCCGCGCTCCAGGGGGTCGGCCAGCCGTTCCATGATCTCGCCGCGGTGGTGCGCGCCCACGCCGTCCCAGACCAGTACCTCCTTCTGGTCGGTGAGGCAGAGCGCGTCCGTGCCGAGCAGGGTGCGCAGTCCGCGGGCGGACTTGCGGGCCGTCTCCTCGGTGAGGCCCGCCCGGAGCGGGGGTGCGGCCAGGGACGCCGTGTGCAGGGTCTGGAAGGTGGCGTGCTCGACGGGGGTGCCGAGGCCGCCCAGGTTCCCGGGGCGCGCGGTGCGGCGGCCGAGCCAGAAGCCGACGGCCAGGAAGGGGAGGATCGCCATGCACAGGCCCGCCAGGAAACCGCTCACGCCTTCGCCTCCGACGCCCTGAGTTCCTCGGCGCGCAGCTCCTCCGGCAGGTGGAAGCGTGCCAGGATCGCCGCCGTGCCGGCCGGGACCCGGCCCGGTGTGGCCAGGGAGACCAGGATCATCGTCAGGAAGCCCAGCGGTACGGACCACAGCGCCGGCCAGGCGAGCAGGGCGTGCAGCCGTCCCGTACCCGGCAGGCCCGCCATGGTCGCGGCCACCGCCACGAACGCCGACCCGCCGCCCACCACCATCCCGGCGACCGCTCCCGGCGGGGTCAGCCGGCGCCACCAGATGCCGAGGACGAGCAGCGGGCAGAAGGAGGACGCCGACACGGCGAACGCGAGGCCGACCGCGTCGGCCACCGGCAGTCCGCCCACCAGCAGGCTGGCCGCCAGCGGGACGACCATGGCGAGGCCGGTGCCCAGCCGGAAGTGACGGACGCCGCGGGTCGGCAGGACGTCCTGGGTGAGGACGCCCGCGACGGCCATGGTGAGCCCGGACGCCGTGGACAGGAACGCGGCGAAGGCGCCCCCCGCCACCAGTGCGCCGAGCAGGTCGCCGCCGAGTCCGCCGATCATCCGGTCGGGCAGCAGCAGGACGGCGGCGTCGGCGTCGCCGGTGAGGGCGAGCTCGGGGGTGTACAGGCGGCCCAGGGCGCCGTAGACGGGCGGCAGCAGGTAGAAGGCGCCGACCAGGGCGAGGACGGCGACCGTGGTGCGGCGGGCGGCGACGCCGTGCGGGCTGGTGTAGAAGCGGACCACGACGTGCGGCAGGCCCATCGTGCCGAGGAAGGTGGCGAGGATCAGGCCGTAGGTGGCGTACAGCGGGCGTTCCTCGCGGCCGGCGGCCAGGGAGGTGGACATGCCGCCGCTGCTGCCGCGTTCGGCGGTGGGGACCGCGGCGCCCCGGGCGAAGGTGAGGCGGGTGCCCCGCTCGATGCGGTGGGTGCCGGCGGGGAGACGCAGGACGGCGCCGGCGCGCGGGCGGCCGTCGACCGTGCCGTCCACCGTCACGGTGAGAGGGCGGTCGAGCTTCAGGTCGAGGGTGTCGCCGACGCGGACCGTCCGCTGCTCGCGGAAGGCCGCCGGTTCCCCGAAGGCGCTCCGGGGCGCTCCGTCGCCCTGCCAGGCGAGCACCAGGAAGAGCGCGGGGACGAGGAGGGCGGTGAGCTTGAGCCAGTACTGGAACGCCTGCACGAAGGTGATGCTGCGCATGCCGCCCGCGGCCACGGTCGCGGTCACGACGACGGCGACGATCAGCCCGCCGAGGGAGTCCGGCGCCCCCGTGAGGACCGTCAGCGTCAGCCCGGCGCCCTGGAGCTGGGGAAGGAGGTACAGCCAGCCGACGCCGACGACGAGGGCGCCCGCCAGCCGTCGCACCGCGGGGGAGGCGAGGCGCGCCTCGGCGAAGTCGGGGAGGGTGTAGGCGCCGGAGCGGCGCAGCGGGGCGGCGACGAACAGCAGCAGGACGAGGTATCCGGCCGTGTAGCCGACCGGGTACCAGAGCATGTCCGGGCCCTGCACCAGGACCAGGCCGGCGATGCCGAGGAAGGAGGCGGCGGAGAGGTACTCGCCGCTGATGGCGGCCGCGTTCAGGCGGGGGCCGACGGTGCGGGAGGCGACGTAGAAGTCGGAGGTCGTCCGGGAGATGCGCAGGCCGAAGGCGCCGACCAGGACGGTCGCGACCACCACCAGGGCGACGGCGGGGACGGCGTACGTCGAGTTCATCGGTCCGGCCCTACCGGTCCTCGACCAGCCGCACGAAGTCCCGTTCGTTGCGTTCGGCGCGGCGGACGTACCAGCGGGCCAGCAGGACGAGCGGGAGGTAGAGGCAGAAGCCGAGGACCGCCCACTCCAGGCGGTGCGCGTCGGGGATCGCCGCGAAGAGCAGCGGCAGCGGGCCGACCAGCAGGACCAGCACGGCGAACACGGCGAGCGCGGCCCGCAGCTGGGAGCGCATGAGCGAGCGGACGTAGGTGTGGCCGAGGGTGGTCTGCTCGTCGATCTCGGTGCGCGGGCGGTAGTAGCCGGAGGCGTGGGGGTACCGTCCGCGCGAGCGGAGCCGGGCGTGCGGGAGGGTGCGGCGGGGCGGGCCGGTGACGACACGCCGCTCGGCGGGGTCCTGGCCGGGCACGTCAGGGCCTCCTCATCAGCAGGTCCCGCAGCTCGCGGGCGTGCCGGCGGCTGACCTGCAGTTCCTCGCCGCCGACCAGGACACTCACCGTGCCGGCGTCCAGACGGAGTTCTCCTATGTGGCGCAGGGCGACGAGATGGCGGCGGTGGATGCGGACGAAGCCGCGGGCGCGCCAGCGCTCCTCCAGGGTGGAGAGGGGGATGCGGACGAGATGGCTGCCGCGGTCGGTGTGCAGGCGGGCGTAGTCGCCGCGGGCCTCGACATGGGTGATGTCGTCGACGGCGACGAAGCGGGTCACGCCGCCGAGCTCGACGGGTATGTGGTCGGGGTCGGGCTCGTGGACGGGGATGCGGGGCGCGGTGCCGCGCAGTTCGGCGGCGCGGCGGACGGCCTCGGCGAGGCGTTCCTTGCGGACGGGCTTGAGGACGTAGTCGACGGCCTTGAGGTCGAAGGCCTGGACGGCGAAGTCCTCGTGGGCGGTGACGAACACGACCAGCGGCGGCCGGGCGAACCCGGTGAGGAGGCGGGCCAGGTCGAGGCCGTCGAGACCGGGCATCTGGATGTCGAGGAAGACGACGTCGACGGCCTCCGGGCCGTCGGGACCGGACTCCAGGGCCCGGTTGATGCGGCGCAGCGCCTCGGTCGCGTCGCCGGCGCCCTCCACGCTGCCGACGCGGGGATCGGCGTTCAACAGGTACAGCAGTTCCTCGAGCGAGGGGCGTTCGTCGTCGACGGCGAGGGCGCGCAGCATGAACGTGGAGTGTAGGGGCGATCGGCACGGCTGGACATGTGCCGGGGTGTGGACGTATCCGCTGGATACAGTGCCCGCATGAACAGCGGCACTGCCCCCTTCGACGAGCTGGACCGGAAGATCGTCACCGCTCTGATGGCGAACGCCAGGAGCAGCTTCGCGGAGATCGGATCGGCGATCGGCCTGTCGGCGACGGCGGTCAAGCGCCGGGTGGACCGGCTCCGGGACACCGGGGTCATCACCGGGTTCACGGCCACGGTGAAGCCGTCGGCGCTGGGCTGGCGCACGGAGGCGTACGTGGAGGTGTACTGCGAGGGGGCCGCTCCCCCGCGCCGGCTCGCGGAGGTGGTGCGCAACCATCCGGAGATCACCGCCGCGATGACCGTGACGGGCGGGGCGGACGCGCTGCTGCATGTGCGGGCGCGGGACGTGGAGCACTTCGAGGAGGTGCTGGAGCGGATCCGGGTCGAGCCGTTCATCCGGAAGACGATCAGTGTGATGGTGCTGTCGCATCTGCTGCCGGAGAGTCCGGAGGCGGGAGCCACCGTCGCGGCCCCGGATGACGCAGCGAACCTGCGCTGAGCAGGCGCAGCACGCAGCGATCGTGCGCGGCCACGCAGCGTTCCCGCCTTGTAGCACTCCGCTGTCGCTTCTTACCTTGGTGTCATCCCTTCGGCACCGTAGGAAAAGCGGAGGAACCCCTCTGTGCGCGAGAGTGTGACCGGCGGCCGTGTGCCGCGCGCCCGGCGCTTCCTGGTCTGTGAACCCAGACATTTCGCCGTGCAGTACGCGATCAACCCCTGGATGCATCCCGACACCCCCGTCGACGTCGACCTCGCCCAGGAGCAGTGGCGGTCGCTGATCGACGCCTACCGCTCCCACGGCCACACGGTCGACACCGTGGATCCGGCGCCCGGTCTGCCGGACATGGTCTTCGCCGCGAACTCCGCGGTCGTCGTGGCGGGCCGGGTCTTCGGCTCCCTCTTCCACGCGCCCGAACGGCGCCAGGAGTCCGTGCACTACGACACCTGGTTCAAGACCGCCGGCTACGACGTGTACCGCCCGGAGAACGTCTGCGAGGGCGAGGGCGACCTGGTGTGGACCGGCCGGTACGTGCTGGCCGGCACGGGCTTTCGGACCACCCGGGAGGCGCACCGCGAGGTGCAGGAGTTCTTCGGCCACCCGGTGATCAGCCTGACCCTGGTGGACCCGCACTTCTACCACCTGGACACCGCGCTGTTCGTGCTCGACGACGAGAACATCGCCTACTACCCGGAGGCGTTCTCACCGGGCAGCCGGGAGGTGCTCGCCCGGCTGTACCCGGACGCGGTGCTCGCCACCCGCGACGACGCGATGGCGTTCGGCCTGAACTCCGTCTCCGACGGCCGCCACGTCTTCATCGCCCCCCGGGCCGAGGCCCTCGCCGCCGGGCTGACCGAGCGCGGCTACGTCCCCGTCCCCGTCGACCTGTCCGAGTTCCAGAAGGCCGGCGGTGGCATCAAGTGCTGCACCCAGGAGATCCGCTCATGACCGCACCCGTCGTTCCCGCGCGTTCGTCCGAGACCGCCCCCGCGCGTTCCTCCGGCGAGCTGATCCGCGCCGAGGAGCCGGTCCTCGCGCACAACTACCACCCGCTGCCCGTGGTCGTCGCGCGGGCCGAGGGCACCTGGGTGGAGGACGTCGAGGGCCGCCGCTATCTCGACATGCTGGCCGGATACTCGGCCCTCAACTTCGGCCACCGCCACCCGCTGCTGATCGAGGCGGCGCACCGCCAGCTCGACCGGCTCACCCTCACCTCGCGCGCTTTCCACAACGACCGCCTCGCCGAGTTCGCCGAGCGGCTCGCGGAGCTGACCGGCCTGGACATGGTGCTGCCGATGAACACCGGCGCGGAGGCGGTGGAGAGCGGCATCAAGGTGGCCCGCAAGTGGGCCTACGAGGTGAAGGGCGTCCCGGCCGACCGGGCGACGATCGTGGTCGCGGCGGAGAACTTCCACGGCCGTACGACGACGATCGTGAGCTTCTCGACGGACGAGACGGCCCGCACCGGCTTCGGTCCCTTCACCCCGGGCTTCCGGATCGTCCCGTACAACGACCTGGCGGCGCTGGAGGCGGCGGTCGACGAGACCACGGCCGCGGTGCTGATCGAGCCCATCCAGGGCGAGGCCGGGGTGATCATCCCCGACGAGGGCTATCTGGCCGGTGTGCGGGAGCTGACCCGCCGGGCGAACTGCCTGTTCATCGCGGACGAGATCCAGTCCGGCCTGGGCCGGACCGGCCGGACGCTGGCCGTGGAGCACGAGGGGGTCCTTCCCGACGTGCTGCTGCTCGGCAAGGCGCTCGGCGGCGGGATCGTACCGGTGTCGGCCGTGGTGGCGCGGCGCGAGGTGCTGTCCGTGCTGCGGCCGGGCGAGCACGGGTCGACGTTCGGCGGGAATCCGCTGGCGGCGGCGGTCGGCACGGCGGTGGTGGAACTGCTGGAGACGGGTGAGTTCCAGCAGCGCGCGGCGGATCTGGGCGGCGTCCTCAGGGACGGTCTGACCGGCCTGGTCGGCAGGGGGGTCGTCGGCTTCCGGGCCCGGGGCCTGTGGGCGGGCGTGGACATCGACCCGGCCCTCGGCACCGGCCGCGAGGTCAGCGAGCGGCTCATGCGGGAGGGCGTTCTGGTCAAGGACACCCATGGTTCGACCATCCGGCTGGCGCCGCCGCTGACGATCACCGGCGAGGAACTGGGCTCGGCGCTGGAAGCGTTGGAGAGGGCGCTGACCAAGGGGGCCTGAGCGGTCGGGGCGCCCGTCGGGACCCGGGAGGCGCCTGCCCGCGCGGGCGGGGGGCGCCTCGGCTCCCGGGTGGCCCGGTCGGTGCCGGACGGGCAGGGTGAAGATTGAGGCACGAGGTGGTAGACCACTCTCAGCGACAGAGAGGTCGACCGTGGGCACACACGACGAGGACGGCGTTGCCCGCCGGCGGTTCGACGTGGCGGACGCCGCGCCCCTGCTGCTCGACGGGCGGGGCGTCGTGACGAGTTGGACCCGGGACGCCGAGCGGCTGCTGGGCTACCCGTCGCCGGAAGCGGTGGGCAAGGACCTGGCGGGCCTGCTGACCCACGCGGACGCCGGCCGGGTGCCGGACATCCTGGAGCGGTGCCGTCGCGACGGCGGCTGGAGCGGGCTGCTGTCCGCCCGGCGCGGCGACGGCCGGCCGGTCCCGGTCATGGCCCGGTTCACCTCGGCGGACGAGCCCGGCGCCCCGTCCCGCTGGCTGGTGCTGCTGAACGAGACGGGCGACGCCCCCGGCTGGACGATGAGCCGCTTCGTCCTGGAGCAGATGCTGTCCGGCTCCCCGATCGGCATCGCGATCGTCGACACCGATCTGCGGTTCGTGTGGTCCAACGAAGCCCTGGCCAGGTTCGGCGGGGGCCGGCCCGGGGACCGGCTGGGGCTGCGGTTCGCGGACGTGCAGCCGGGCCTGGACGCCGAGGCGGCCGAGGCGCAGATGCGCAGGGTGCTCGAGAGCGGCGAGACCGTCGTCGGCTACGAGCACGTCGGGCACGTACGGGCCGCCCCGCACCGCGAGACCGCGCACATGCTGTCGTTCACCCGGCTCGAGGACGAGCACGGAAACGCGATGGGCGTCTACTACACGGTCGTGGACATCACCGACCGCCACCGCGCCCGGCAGCGGCTCGCCCTGCTGGACCGGGCCGGCCGGCGCATCGGCAGCAGCCTGGACATCGCCCGCACCGCCCAGGAACTGGCCGACGTGGCGGTCCCCGGATTCGCCGACGCGGTCGCCGTGGACCTGCTGGAGCCGGTCCTGCGCGGCGCGGAACCCGCCCCGGGCCTGACGACGGCCGGCCCCGAAGACTCCGTACCGCTGCTCCGGGCCGGGCTCAGGATCGCCGGAATCCCCCGCCCCGAAAGACCCGTACCCGATTCCGACCCGCCCGGCAGCCCCCCGCCCACCGCCCCCACCCCGACCGGACCGGCCACCGACGCGGACGACACGCCCCCCACCGCCACCCGGCCGCACGCGCCCACCGCAGCCGAGGCCGCCACCGACACCGCCGAAACCCCCGCAGCCAACCGGCCGGGCGCCCCCACGACGGCCGGAGACGAAGGTGCGGCCAACACCGGCGGAAGGGCCAACCCCCACCCGCCGGGCGCCCCCACGACGGCCGGAGACGAAGGTGCGGCCGACACCGGCGGGAGGGCCGACGCCGTCGGCCGGCCGGGCGCCGCGCCCTCGGCCAGAGGTGCCACCGACACCGACCGGAGACCCGCCCCCAACCGGCCGGGTGCCACCGACCCGCGCATCACCGCCGGAGGCGCCTCCCGGGCCGACGCCCCTGCGGCGGCCGAGGGCGAGGCCGACACCGGCGAGTGGGCCGACGCTGCCGGCCGGCCGGGCGCCCACGCCCCGAACGCGGGCGGTGCCGAGGCCCACACGAATGCCGACCCCACCGACCGCCACAGCACCGACCGGGCCGGCGCCCCTGTGGCTGCCGGAGGCGAGGGCGGCGGTGATGGCTCTGCGGCGGCCGGGGGCGGCGCTGCGGGGGACGGTGGTGCGGTTCGGTATCCGGCCGGTTCGCCTCCTGTCCGCTGTCTCCTCACCGGGCAGCCCTGGCGGGCCGAGCGGCTCGACGCGTCGGCCGAGGAGTGGCTGCGCGACATGGAAGCGAGGCCGGAGGCGGCCTCGCCGTCCGATCCGGCCGGCGTGCTGATCGTGCCGGTGCGGGCGCGGGGCACCACGCTGGGTGTCACGACCTTCCTGCGGCGCCGTCGGCGGGAGCCGTTCGACGCCGACGACGTGGCGCTCGCCGAGGACCTGGTCTCGCGGGCGGCCGTCTGCGTGGACAACGCCCGCCGCTACACCCGGGAACGGGACGCGGCCCTGGTGCTGCAGCGCAGTCTGCTCCCCCAGCGGCTGCCCGAGCAGGACGCGGTCGAGGTGGCCGCCTGCTACCGGCCGGCCGACGAGCTGACCGGTCTCGGCGGCGACTGGTACGACCTGATCCCGCTGTCGGCGGCACGGGTGGCCCTCGTGGTGGGCGAGGTGCCCGGGCACGGCATCGACGCCGCCGCGGCCATGGGGCGCGTACGGACCGCCGTACGCACACTCGCCGCCCTGGATCTGCCGCCCGAGGAGGTCCTCGCCCATCTGGACGATCTGGTCGCCCGCATGTCCCGTGAGGAGGGGCGGGAGGCGAGCCCCCAGGCGCAGGGGGCGGGGTGCGTGTACGTCGTCTACGACCCGGTGGACGGCCGGTGCGCGATGGCCGCCGCCGGGCATCCCGCGCCGGCGGTCGTCCTGCCCGACGGGAGGATCACGTTCGTGGACCTGCCGCAGGGGCCCCCGCTCGGCGCCGGCGGGCCGCCGTTCGAGTCGGTGGAGACGGTCCTGCCGGAGGGCAGCACACTGGCGCTGCACACCGACGGTCTGCTCGCGCAGGGCGAGGAATGGGCGCTGGACACCGACCGCACCCGGCTGCGGCAGGCCCTGGAGCGGCGGGCGGACACCCTGGACCTGCGCTGCCAAGCCGTGATCGACGCTCTCGTGCCGGCCCGCCCGTTCGACGACGTGGCCCTGCTGATGGCCCGGACGCGACGGCTGTCCGCGGACCGGGTCGCCGAATGGGAGCTGCCCGCCGACCCGGCCGCCGTCTCCGAGGCCCGCAGGACGGCGAGCCGCCGGCTGACGGAGTGGGGGCTCGCGGAGCTGTCGTTCACCACCGAGCTGGTGGTCAGCGAGCTGGTCACCAACGCCATCCGGTACGCCGCCGGCCCCATCCGGCTCCGGCTGATCCGTGAGCGCACCCTGGTCTGCGAGGTCTTCGACGGCGGGGCCACCGCGCCCCATCTGCGTCATCCGCGCACCACGGACGAGGGCGGCCGCGGCCTGCTGCTGGTCTCCCAGGTGACCCAGCGCTGGGGCACCCGCTTCCTCCCCGAAGGGAAGATCATCTGGGCCGAGCAGTCCGTCACGGATCCCGCCGGGTGACACACAAGACCCCAGACGTCACACCACGTGCGAAAATTACCCAAAACCGGTGGATGTGAAGCGGGACCGGCGGATGGGGCGCGAGCCATGAACGACACGGCGATCGACTACGCGGCGGTGTTCCAGGCCCTGCCCGGCATGGTGGCGCTGCTGACGCCAGGGCTCGTGTACGCGGATGCCAACGAGGAGTTCCTGCGCGTCGCCGGGCGAAGACGCGAGCAGGTGATCGGCCGGCATCTCTTCGACGTCTTCCCGGACAACCCCAACGACCCGGGCGCGAGCGGTGTCCGGAATCTGCAGTCCTCCCTGGAGCGGGTACTGGCCACCGGTGAGCGGGACGCGATGGCCCTGCAGCGCTACGACGTCGAGGACGCCGACCGGCCCGGGGAGTGGGACGAGCGCTACTGGAGCCCGGTCAACGCGCCGGTGTTCGGCCCGGACGGCTCCGTGGTGCTCCTCGTGCACCGCGTCGAGGAGGTCACCGAACTGATCCGGGCCCGCGGCTCCCGGAGCGTGGGGCGCCCCGGGAGCCGGGCCCGCGTGCTGGAGGCCGAGCTGTACACGCGCGCCCGTGAACTGCAGGAGCTCAACGAGCGGCTGCGCCTGGCGCACGCCCGGGAGCGGGAGGTGGCCCTCGCCCTGCAGGAGGCGATGCTGCCCGCCCGCCCCCAGGTGGCCGACCATCACGCGGCCGTGCGCTACCGCCCGGCGGTCGGCTCGCTGAACGTCTGCGGGGACTGGTACGACCTCGTCGACCTGGTCGGCGGCAACCGCATCGGCGTGTCGGTCGGCGACGTCGTGGGTCACGGCCTGGAGGCGGCCGGGGTCATGGGCCAGCTGCGCAGCGCGCTCACCGCGGCCTCCCGGGTCGCCGGAGGGCCGGCCGAGGCGCTCGACGTCCTCGGACGGTACGCGCACGTGGTGGACGGCGCCGAGTCGGCGACGGCGGTGACCACGTTCATCGACTTCGACCACCGCACCATCACCTACAGCAGCGCCGGCCACCCCCCGCCCGCGCTCGTCCACCCGGACGGCCGCGTGGAGTTCCTCGACCAGGCCACCGACGCGCCGCTCGACGCCAGCCCCGACCCGGGGCCGCGGCCGCAGGCGTGCACGGTCTACGACCGGGGCGCCACCCTCGTGCTCTACACGGACGGCCTGGTGGAGCGGCGGCACGAGGACATCGACACCGGCCTGGGCCGTCTCGCCGAGGCCCTCAGCCTGCACCGGGAGGCCGACCCGGAGACCCTCGCCGACTCCGTCCTGCTCGAACTGCTGCCGCAGGGCGGCGCGACCGACGACACGGCCCTGGTGGTCGTACGGCTGTGAGGGCGACGGCGGGTCGTGGACGGCGACGGCGACGGCCGTGCGCCATGGGCCGTTCGGCACGGTTCCGGCGGCCTCCGCGTGCCCCTACACTGGCTGCCCACATCATGCCGGTTGACCTGCTGGAACACGGTGGCGGTGCCGAGCCGCCGGGCTGAGGAGCGATCCTTCTTGTTCTACTACCTTCTGAAATACGTGGTGTTGGGGCCGCTTCTGCGCCTGCTCTTCCGTCCCCGAATAGAAGGTCTGGAGCACGTCCCGGAGTCGGGACCGGCCATCATCGCGGGCAACCACCTGTCGTTCTCGGACCACTTCCTGATGCCCGCGGTCCTCAAACGGCGCATCACGTTCCTGGCCAAGGCCGAGTACTTCACGGGTCCCGGCATCAAGGGCCGGCTCACCGCGGCCTTCTTCCGCAGCGCCGGGCAGATCCCGGTGGACCGCTCCGGCAAGGAGGCCGGCCAGGCCGCCATCCGCGAGGGCCTGGGCGTGCTGGCCAAGGAGGAGTTGCTCGGCATCTATCCGGAGGGCACCCGCTCGCACGACGGCCGCCTGTACAAGGGCAAGGTGGGCGTCGCGGTGATGGCCCTGAAGGCCGGGGTGCCGGTGATCCCCTGCGCGATGATCGGCACCTTCGAGGCGCAGCCGCCCGGCAAGGTCATCCCCACCCTCCACCCGGTGGTCATCCGCTTCGGCGAGCCCCTCGACTTCGCCCGTTACGCGGGCATGGAGAACGAGAAGGCGATCCTGCGCGCCATCACGGACGAGATCATGTACGCGATTCTGACGCTGTCCGAGCAGGAGTACGTCGACCAGTACGCGGCGGTCGTGAAGGCGGAGGAGGCCGCGGCGGCCGAGAAGCAGCGCAGGTTCCCGCGTCTTCCGCTCCGCTGACGTCGGGTCAGCATGCCGAAGGGCGGCCGGATCACTCCGGCCGCCCTTCGTCGTACGGACGTCACCGGGACGCCCTACGAGTGGTGCCTGCGGGTGGTGCCTACGGCTTCGGCGTGGCGTGCGGGGCGCAGGTCACGTCCTTGCCGTCCAGCTCGCCGGTGAGGAGGTAGGCGTCCACCCGGGTGTTGATGCAGGAGTTGGAGAGGCTCGTCACACCGTGGGAGCCGGCGTCCTTCTCGGTGATCAGACGGGAGCCCTTGAACCGCTGGTGCAGTTCGACGGCGCCGTCGTACGGGGTGGCCGCGTCATGCTCGGACTGCACGATCAGCACGCCCGGCAGGCCCTTGTGGGTCTTGACCTCCACCGGAGTCTGCTGTTTCACCGGCCAGAAGGCACAGGGCAGGTTCATCCAGGCGTTGGCCCAGGTCATGAACGGGTAGTCCTTGTTGAGCCGCGTGTTGTCGCGGTTCCACTTGCTCCAGCTCGTGGGCCACTTGGCGTCGGTGCACTCCACGGCCGTGTAGACGGCGTTGCCGTTCTCCGAGGCGATGTTGCCGGCGGTGTCGGTGAGGTCCGGGGCGGCCGCGTCGACGAGCGCCTGGGTGTCACCGGCGACGTACTTGCTGAAGACCGTGGCGACCGGGATCCACGACGAGTCGTAGTACGGGGCGCTCTGGAAGAAGGAGATCAGCTCGGCCGGGCCGACGAGGCCGCCGATGGGGTTCTTCTTCGCGGTGGCGCGCAGTTCCAGCCACTTGGCCTGGACGGCGGCGCGGGTGGTGCCGAGGTGGAAGGTGGCGTCGTTGGCGGCGACCCAGTCCTCCCAGTCCTTCCAGCGGCCCTCGAAGGCGACGTCCTGGTCGAGGTTGGCTTCGTACCAGATCTTCTCCCGCGAGGGGTTGACCACGCTGTCGACGACCATCCGGCGGACGTGACCCGGGAAGAGGGTGCCGTAGACGGCGCCGATGTAGGTGCCGTACGAGACGCCCAGGTAGTTGAGCTTCTTCTCGCCGAGGGCGGCACGGACGACGTCCAGGTCACGCACGGTGTTCGGCGTGGTCATGTACGGCAGCATCTCGGCGCTGCGCTCGTAGCAGCCGTCCGCGTACGTGCGGGCCAGCTTGATCTGGGCGAGCTTGTCGGCCTCGCTGTCCGGGACCGGGTCGGCCTTGGGCGCCTTGACGAACTCCTGCGGGTCGGCGCAGGAGATGGGCGCGGAGTGGCCGACACCGCGCGGGTCGAAGCCCACGAAGTCGTAGGCCTTCGCGGCGTTGGCCCAGATGGCGTTCTTGGTGGTGACCCGGCGCGGGAAGCGCATCCCTGAGCCGCCGGGGCCGCCCGGGTTGTAGACGAGGGCGCCCTGCCGCTCCTCCTTCGTGCCGGTGTTGCCGATGCGGTCCACGGCGATCTTGATCTGCTTGCCGTTGGGCCGGGCGTAGTCGAGCGGCACGCTGACCCAGCCGCACTGGATCGGCTTCTCCAGGCCCCAGTCGGCCGGACAGTCCTGCCAGTCGATACCGGCTTTGGCCGCGCGCTCCGCGGCGATGGCCGCGCCCCGCTGCTCCCTGTCCTGCCCCGAACGGCCGCTGGTCGCGCTCGCGGTCGGCGCCGCGATGGCACCGGCCATCAGCGTGGCGGCGACGAGCGCTCCGGCCGAACCGAGCGCAGCGGTCCTTCTGTTCGGACGTATGTCCCTCAAGTGGGCTTCTCCCCTACCTTGTTCTGACGGTACGGCGGTACGGCGATACACGGCGGTAGAGGGATCCTCGCGGCTGTGAGGCACCTGAGAACAGGTTTGGTTGACCTTCTTTGCCAATCCGATAACCGGAGAGGAACGTACCGCTCACCGGTTGTCGAACAGACCCAGGGCTTCGTCCAGTGTCCGCCGCAGCCGCAGACCGTCCGGTGCGACGGCGGTCACCAGGGCCGCGGGGCCCGCGAGGGGCATGACGGAGGCGTACCCGTCGAGCACCTGGGCGGCCACCGGCTTGTCCTCGAACTCCGGCCGTACGACGACGAGTTGCCCGACCGCACGATGTCCCGCGAGCACGGCGGGCCCGTCCCAGCCGCCGGGGGCGCCGGGCCCGCAGCCCAGCTCCTGGTCGAGGACGACCCGGCCCGCCACCCGGAGGACCAGCCGGCTGCTCAGCCTCCCCGGCTCCTCCCCCACCCGCCCGAGGACCTGCTCCTCGCGCAGCACGAGGCGGGCACCGAAGGCGAGGTCGACCCGGGTGCCGACGTGCAGGTCGCTCCCGCGCGCGGAGATCAACGGCTCCGGCAGCCAGTGGAGTTCACCGCCGTCGGCCACGGTGAGCCGTACGTCGTAGCAGGCGGCGTCCTTGATCTGCCCCGGCAGGGCGATGGTGGCGGCGGCGGAGCCGACGGACAACCGGGCCCCGCTCCCGACCTCCGCCTCGACACCGAAGCGGTCCCCGCCCAGAGGTCCGCTCATGGCCCCCACGAGCATGACGCGCGCCTCGCCGCCCGTGCTCCGGGTGCGCCGCAGCGCGAGCGGACCGTCGCTCTCCAGGACCGGCAGGGAGGTCCCGCCGCGCCCGTTAGCCGTCGCCCGGATCCGGGCGACGGCGTGCACACCGCTCATGTCACGCCGTCCAGCCGGCGAGCTGCGCCCGCACCCAGGCCGCGACGTCCGCGACCCCGGCCTCGCTCCTCAACGACTGGAACACGACCGGCAGTTCGGCGCGCTGAGCCTTGGCGTCGGCGGCCATCCTGGCGAGGTCGGACCCGACGTACGGAGCGAGGTCGGTCTTGTTGACGACCAGCAGGTCGGCGGTGGTGACCCCGGGGCCGCCCTTGCGCGGGATGTCGTCCCCGCCCGCCACGTCGATCACGAAGATCTGCGCGTCGACGAGCCCCTTGGAGAAGGTGGCGGTGAGGTTGTCCCCACCGGACTCGACGAGCACGAGGTCGAGCGGCCCGACCGCGTCCTCCAGGTCCTCCACCGCCTCGAGATTGGCGGAGATGTCGTCCCGGATGGCGGTGTGCGGGCAGGCCCCGGTCTCCACCGCGGTGATCCGCTCCGGCGGCAACACGGCCTCCCGCAGGAGGAATTCGGCGTCCTCGCGGGTGTAGATGTCGTTGGTCACCACCGCAAGCGACAACTCGTCGCGCAGCACCCGGCAGAGCGCCGCCACGGTGGCGGTCTTCCCGGACCCCACGGGCCCCCCGAGCCCGATCCGCAGGGCCCGCCGCCCCCCGTCCCCACGACGAACATCGGCACTGACCGCGGCGGGTCCCTGATGAGAGTGATCGAGATGCATGGGGCGGCTCCGGTTGGGGGGAGAGGGGGGCTGGGGGAGGTTCGTCAGACGGTTGAGAGCGGGTGGGGCGGGTGGGGTTGAGGAACTTGGGATGCCCCGGGGGCGGGGGAGCCCCGGGAGGGGCGGGGGGGACCCCCGGGAGGCGGGGGGGGGGACCCTCGGGAGGGGCGGGGGTGCAGCCCCGGCGGGGTGCAGGGGGCGCAGCCCCCGCGTGGGGCCCGGGGCGGAGCCCCGAAGACGGGAACCTCCCAGCCCACCGAGCCGGGCGGGCGGGTGGGCAAACCGGGGTGCAGGGGGCGCAGCCCCCGCCGGGGCACGGGGCGGAGCCCCGAAGACGGGAACCTCCCGGCCCACCGAGCCGGGCGGGCGGGTGGGCAAGACCCCCGGGTCCAGGGGCAGAGCCCCTACGAGGCGAACAGACGTACCGGCCACGCCGCATGCGCCTCCGCCCCGATCTCCAGCAACGGCGCCGACGCCGCCGGCAGCACGTCGACACCGGCGGACCGCACCGCCGCCCCCGCCGACACCGCCCGGTCGACCACCCGGTCCAGCTCCGGCGCCAACCGCGCCAGTACCGCCGTAGCCTCGAAGGGGTCGAGGCTGAGCAACCGCACCACGGCGGTGGCCGGCCCGCTCACGCTCTCGTAGACCGCGCAGTACGCCGCGTCCTCGGGCCCCAGCCCGGCCGCCCGCGCCGCCAGCCCGAGCACCACCGGCTGGTGCGCCCCCTTCGGGAACTCGCGTGCCAGTGCGTCCAGTTCGGCGCTCGGCCAGGTCGCCCGAGCGGCCCGCATCAGCTGGCGCCCCAGTTTCCGCGCGGCCAGCCGCAGCGCCGGCGACGGTGTGCGGGCGTCCGCCGCCGCGTCGAGCTCCGCCGGGTCCGCCCCGGCGGCTGCCGCCGCGGCGAGCCCCGCTGCCACCAGCCCCGCCGTGTGCAGCCGCCCCCGGCAGAACGCCTCCAGGCTCGCCGCCCCGGTGATCCGCCCCGCCCTGACGGCTTCCTCCGCTCCGCCGGAGTGCGCGTGCCCTCCGGCGGGGAAGCGTCCGTCGGCGAGGACCAGCAGTGCCGCCCTGCCCATCACGACCCGCCCATCAGAACAGGAAGTAGCGCTGGGCCATGGGCAGTTCGGCGGCCGGCGCCGCCTCGACCAGTTCCCCGTCGATGTGCACGGCGAAACTGTCGGGGTCGACCCGCACGTGCGGCCGGGCGTCGTTCTCCCGCATGTCCGCCTTGGTGACCCCCCGCGTGGACTCGATGGCGACGAACCTCTTGCCCAGCTGCAGCCGCTCCGGCAGCCCGTCCTCGATCGCCAGCGGTGCGACGAAGTTGAACGAGTTCGAGGCCGGGGCCCGCCCGATCGCGCCGTACATCGGACGCGGCAGGATCGGCTGCGGGGTCGGGATCGAGGCGTTCGCATCACCCATCTGGGCGTACGCGATCTGGCCGCCCTTGATGACGAGGTGCGGTTTGACGCCGAAGAACGCAGGCTCCCACAGGACGAGGTCGGCGAGCTTGCCCGTCTCGACGGAGCCGATCTCCCGCGCCAGTCCCTGTGCCAGTGCCGGGTTGATCGTGTACTTGGCGACATAGCGCCGTACCCGGTGGTTGTCCGCGCGCCCGTCCCCGGGCAGTGCGCCCCGCCGCCGCTTCATGACGTGCGCGGTCTGCCAGGTCCGCAGGACGACCTCTCCGACCCGGCCCATGGCCTGTGCGTCGGAGGAGATGATCGAGATGGCGCCGAGGTCGTGCAGGATGTCCTCCGCGCCGATCGTGGACGGGCGGATCCGCGACTCGGCGAAGGCCAGGTCCTCCGGGACCGCCGGGTTGAGGTGGTGGCACACCATCAGCATGTCGAGGTGTTCCTCGGCGGTGTTGACGGTGTACGGCCGCGTGGGGTTGGTCGAGCTGGGCAGCACGTGCGGCTCGGAGACGACGGTCATGATGTCCGGCGCGTGCCCGCCGCCCGCGCCCTCGGTGTGGTACGCGTGGATACCCCGCCCGGCGATCGCGGCGAGCGTGTCGCCGACGAATCCGGCCTCGTTCAGGGTGTCCGTGTGGATGGCGACCTGGATGCCCGTCCGCTCCGCCACCGTCAGGGCCGCGTCGATCACGGCGGGCGTGGAGCCCCAGTCCTCGTGCAGCTTCAGGCCCAGCGCCCCGCCCCGGATCTGGGACAGCATCGCCTCGTGCGAGACGGTGTTGCCCTTGCCGAGGAAACCGATGTTCAGCGGGTACTGCTCCATCGCCTCCAGCATGCGGGCGAGGTGCCAGGGGCCCGGCGTCACCGTCGTGGCCTTGGAGCCCTCGGCAGGACCGGTGCCCCCGCCGACCAGGGTGGTGACCCCGGCGGACAGCGCCTCGTCGGCGATCTGGGGGCAGATGAAGTGGACGTGCGCGTCGACCGCACCGGCCGTCAGGATCCGCCCGTTGCCGGCGATGACCTCGGTCTCCGGGCCGAGGACCAGGTCGGGGTGGACGCCGTCCATGGTGTCGGGGTTGCCCGCCTTGCCGATCGCGGTGATCCGCCCGTCGCGGATGCCCACGTCCGCCTTGACGATCCCCCAGTGGTCGACGATGACGGCACCGGTGATGACGGTGTCGGGCGTGCCGTCTGCGCGCGTAGCACGCGCCTGGCCCATGGACTCCCGGATGACCTTCCCGCCGCCGAAGACCGCCTCGTCACCGGCGAGCCCGGGACCGCCGGAACGGTCCTCCTCGATCTCGATCAGCAGGTCGGTGTCGGCCAGCCGGATCCGGTCCCCGGTGGTCGGGCCGAACAGGTCGGCGTACGCGGGACGAGAGATCTCAGGCATCGAGGGCACCTCCGGTCTCCCCGCGCAGCCCGGGCACGATCCGCGCGCCGGTGAGCGGGACGAGTTCCACGTCGACGGGGATCCCGGGCTCGAAGCGCACGGCGGTGCCGGCGGCGACGTTCAGCCGCTGTCCGCGCGCCGCCGCGCGGTCGAACTCCAGACCGGGGTTGGCCTCGGCGAAGTGGTAGTGGGAGCCGACCTGGACGGGCCGGTCGGCGGCGTTGAGGACGGTGAGCCGGGTGACCTCGCGGCCCTCGTTGTAGACGATCGGGTCCTCGGCGAAGAGGATCTCTCCGGGAATCATGGCGGTCCCCCCCCCTCAGACGATCGGGTCGTGGACGGTGACGAGCTTGGTGCCGTCGGGGAAGGTGGCCTCGACCTGGACGTCGTGGATCATCTCGGGGATGCCCTCCATGACGTCGTCGCGGGTGAGCAGCTTGCGGCCGGACGCCATGAGTTCGGCGACGGTACGCCCGTCCCGCGCGCCCTCCAGGATGTGCGAGGTGATCAGGGCCACGGCCTCGGGGTGGTTGAGCTTCAGCCCGCGGGCCCGGCGCTTCTCGGCGACGTCGGCCGCGACATGGATCAGCAGCCTCTCCTGCTCGTGCGGGGTCAGTTGCACGTCCCACCTCACATCCTCGCTCCGGACCGTGCGGGGCCCGGTTGCCGCGGCCACGAGGAAAACCCCTGGTGGCGTGGAGGGGCAGGCTAGTTGGAGCGCATTTCGAGCACGTTAACCAAGCCGTGATCCATCAGGCGTGCGGCCGCACCCCGGCATGCACGTCCACGCGCGCGGGCCGTCACCCGGACGGCGGATGCCGCGCCACGCGGGTGACGGCCGGGAGCCCCGCCTCCCGCGGTGTCTACGACGGGCCGGTCCCCCGGTGTTCCGCCGCGGCACCCCCTCGGTGGTCCGCCGCGGCGCCTCCCCGGTGTTCCGCCGCGATGCCGAACCGCCGGCGTTCGCGAGGAGCGGAACCGACCTCGCGCACGGCGGAGACCGAGCTGATCACCTGCTCCTCGGCCGGCCGGTCGAGTTCGTCGAGTCGTTCCAGGTCGGCGGCGGAGACGAGGGCGACCAGGGGCTTGCCGTGCCGCGTCACGACGACGCGCTCACCGCCGTACACCACCCGGTTGATCAGGTCGGCGAGTTCAGCCCTGGCTTGTGTCACCGGAATCTCGTAGGCCATGACCCCATTCTAACGTCACGTACGTCCTGTACATTTTTTACAGATGCGCCGACGCAGAAGGAGGGGTTCTCCCATGACCCGACCGTCCGCCCGCCATGTCCTGCCCGAGTTCACCGAGCGCACGAGCTTCGGGCACCGGACGATGGATCCCTACTCGAAGCTGCTGGAGGAGCGGATCGTCTTCCTGGGAACGCCCGTCGACGACACCTCGGCGAACGACGTGATGGCCCAGTTCATGTACCTGGAGCACAAGGACCCGGACCGGGACATCGCGCTGTACATCAACTCCCCCGGCGGCTCGTTCAGCGCGATGACGGCGATCTACGACACGCTCCGGTACGTCACCTGCGACGTGGAGACGACCTGCCTCGGCCAGGCCGGCTCCTCGGCGGCGGTCCTGCTGGCGGCGGGCACGCCGGGCAAGCGGTTCGCGCTGCCCGGCGCCCGGATGGTGATCCGGCAGCCGGCCCTGCCCGAGCCGGTGGAGGGGCAGACCTCCGATCTGGCCATCCAGGCGGAGGAACTGGCCCGCACCCGCGACCTCCTGGAGGAGATGCTCGTACGGCACACCGGACGCACCCCCGAACGGGTGACCGAGGACATCGAACGGGACCTGATCCTGACCGCACCTCAGGCGGTGGAGTACGGCCTGGTGGACGGGGTCGTCCCGAGCCGCAGGGGCGCGGCCGGCGCGCCGGGCGCGAGGTGAGCGCCCGATGGTCCCCGAGCTGCCGCCGCTGCCCGCGCTGACCCGCGCCGAGGCCGAGCTGATCGACCGATACCTGGACGTGGTGGACCTGCTCGGGCGGATCAATCCCGCCCGCCACGGCGACACGTACCGCGGTCTGCGGGCCGCCCAGGCGCTGGTGGCGAGGGCGGCGGAGCTGCGTGACGCGCTGGCGCTGATGCACCAGCGGGGCGAGAGCGAGCTGTCCGCGCCGACCCTCGCGCGGGCGCTGCGCGTCCTGGACGGGGAGCGCCGTACGGCGCGTGTCACGGTGCCTCCGCTCTCCGACAGTTGACCCACGGCCGTCCGGCCCGGCACGGCCGCGTCACGAGCGCGACGTCCGGGCCGGACCCGAAACGCACCAGACGGATTACCCCCGTTCGGCGGAGCGGCGGCTCCCCTCGCGAGCGCGCGCGAGTTGCCGAAAGCGCCGTTTCCCGGAGCCGCACAAGGGGTAGCGCCGCAGGTCGGAGGGCTTTTGGCGGCCTTGACACCTGAGCGTCCATCAGGGTGTCCACCCGAACGGGTGAGTGGTGAGTAACCCCACAAATCCACGGTTCCATTGGGATTTTTGGTCAACGGTGAGTCAAGATCCCTGTCTGACGACAAGTCCCCGCCACAAGCGGCGGGGCGGTCCGGGCGGACGCCGAGTCCTGCCGCTGCCCGGATTGACCGGTCGACAGAAGTGCATCGGCAGGAGTGGAGGACCCAAGCACGACGGGTCGCCGGAACGTCGCCTCCGCAGGGAGACGCCGGACCGAGCAACCCTTGGGGTGAAGCCGCGCGAGCGGCCGGGCACCTTTGTCAGCCCGAATCCGACAGGTCATCCTTCACAGGCGGTTGACGAAGGGTTGCGCATGACTGCGCTCAATCGTGTCCCGTCGCTCATGGCCAGGGCCGGTACGGCCTCTGCCTTCGCCATCGCCGCCGTCGGTGGCTCGATCGTGATCCCCGGTGTCGCCTCCGACGCGGCGGCTGCCACACCGGCGACCAAGGCACTGCAGGTCGCGGCGTCCAAGAAGGGCTCTCCGTACAAGTACGGGGCGACCGGGCCGAAGAGGTTCGACTGCTCGGGTCTCACGCTGTACTCGTTCAAGAAGGCGGGCAAGACGCTGCCGCGCACGGCGGCACAGCAGTACAACAAGACCCGCCACATCTCTGCCGCCAGCCGCAAGGCCGGCGACCTGGTGTTCTTCCACTCGGGGTCGAACGTGTACCACGTCGGCATCTACGCCGGTAAGGGCAAGATCTGGCACTCGCCCAAGACGGGAGACGTGGTGAAGCTGCAGAAGATCTGGACCAAGAGCGTCTGGTACGGCCGGGTCCGCTGACCCTCGTCGTCCTTCCGGGGCGGTGGCGGCGTCCTGACGCGCCGTCAACGCCCCGGGAGTTCGCCGGCCGGCGGGATCGCCACGGCTTCCACGGCCGGCTCCGCCGGGACGGTCCAGGGCAGCTCCACCGCGACCGTCTTGCCGCCCTCGCGCGTGGGGCGGACTCTGAGCTTGCCGCCGCATTCGGCGGTCAGCCAGCGAATGATCACCAGACCTCGGCCGTTGTCCTGCTGGACGGCGGCCGGCAGTCGTTTGGGCAGGCGCGGGTGGCTGTCGGTCACGCCGACGTACAGGCGCTCGTCACGGTCGAGGACGAGGTCCACCGTGAAGGTGGGTGACAGCCCGAAGGTGTGCTGTACGGCGTTGGTGGCGAGTTCCGAGACGATCAGCCGGATGGTGTCGGCCGCCTCGCTGTCCGCCGGCAGACCCCACTCGCCGAGAGTGCCGGCCACGAAACCGCGGGCGGCGGAGACCGAGGCGGGATCGCTCGGCAGAGTGACGGATGCTTCCAGATGGTCTGCCATGGCGACCTCGTCCCTTTCCCACCGGACCGGAGTCCGACACGCTGCGGATGGTTCGAGTACGGTCCCGGACCGGTGCTTCTTCGCCAGACTGCCATTACCGCGCCGGTCCCGGTGGCGATCCACCGGGATATGCATATATCTGTCGCCCGATGCGGTGAACTCTGCCACGGTCGAACATTCTGGACGGCACGTCAGGAATAAGGAGGAGCTCATGCAGCACGGCCCTGCGGTGCGCCGCCGGAAGCTGGGCGCCGAGCTGCGCAGTCTGCGCGCCCGGGCGGGGCTCACGAGCGGCGAGGCGGCCCGGCTCGTCGGATGGCACCAGTCCAAGGTGAGCCGTATAGAGACCGGCACCAGTGGTACGAAACCGGCCGATGTGCGGTTGCTTCTCGACGCCTACCAAGTGACCGACCCGCATCTGCGGTCGCTGATGCTGGCCTTGGCCGGCTCGGAGGAGAGCGGCGGCCGGGAGCACTGGTGGCACGCCTACCGCGGGGTGCTGCCGGCCGCCTACCGGGACTTCATCAGCCTGGAGTCGCAGGCCGGCGCGATGCGCACCCTGGAGACGACCGTCGTCCCGGGGCTGCTCCAGACGCCCGAGTACGCGCGCGCGGTGACCCGGGCGGCGGTGGAGGGGGCGGACGAGGAGCAGCTCGACACGCTGGTGGAGGTGCGGATCGCCCGTCAGGACGTGCTGCGCAGGGAGCCGCCGCTCCTGCTGAGCGCGGTGCTGGACGAGGCGGTGCTGCGGCGGGAGGTGGGCGGCCCGGAGGTCATGGCCCGTCAGCTCGGACGGCTGAGGGAGGCGGCGCGGCTCCCCCACGTACGGCTGCAGGTATTGCCGTTCTCGGCCGGTGCCCATATCGGGGTAACCGGACCTTTCGTTATCTTCTCATTTCCGAGCGGTTCTGATCTGGATGTGGTTGTTCTCGACCACATGACGAGTAGCCTCTATCTCGAACGGAAAGAAGACCTCGAGGCCTACACCGAGGCCTTCAACGCCCTTCGGGTCCATGCCCTTTCGCCCGAGGAATCACTGGATTACATCGCCGCGACAGCTGACGGCGCGTAGGGAGGCACCATGTCAGCACTGCCTCGGAACGTACCTCGCAGCACCGATCCCCACGCTCTCCCGCGGGTGCGGTGGCTGCGCAGCAGCTACAGCACGGGAGCCAACAACTGCGTGGAGACGGCCCGGCCGGCCTCCGGGCCCTGGGCCGGACTGCTCGCCGTACGCGACTCCAAGGACCCGTCCGGGCCCGCCCTGCTCTTCTCCCCCGAGAGCTGGTCGGGTTTCACGGCCGCGTTCCGCTGATCACCGCGTCGGTCACCGACGCACGATCCCCGCCATCCGCCGACAGGGGCGGCTCACGGCCGTGTCACGCCGACTCATGGTCGTGTCTCCCCGATGACCCGTACAGCGCGTTCCAGCTCGGCCCCGGAGAGGTCCGCACGGGCGGTCAGCCTGAGGCGCGAGATGCCGTCGGGCACGGAGGGAGGACGGAAGCAGCCCACGGCCAGGCCTGCCGACCGGCAGTCCGCCGCCCACCGCACGGCCCCCTCCGGGGACGGCGCCCGCACGGAGACGACCGCGGCGTCCGGACGTACCGCCTCCAGGCCCGCGGCCGTCAGCCGGGAGTGCAGCTCGGCCGCCACCGCACGCGCGCGTGCCGCCCGCTGCGGCTCCCGGCGCAGCAGCCTCAGCGCCGCCAGCGCCGCGCCCGCCGCCGCCGGGGCCAGACCGGTGTCGAAGATGAACGTCCGGGCCGCGTTGACCAGATGCTCGATCACCCGCGCGGGCCCCAGCACGGCGCCGCCCTGACTGCCGAGGGACTTCGACAGCGTCACCGTGACGACGACGTCCTCGGCACCGGCGAGACCCGCCGCGTACGGGGCGCCCTGCCCGCCGTTCCCGAGCACGCCGAGGCCGTGCGCGTCGTCCACCACCAGCCCGGCGCCGTGCTCCCGGCAGGCGGCCGCGAGGCCGGCCAGCGGGGCGGCGTCGCCGTCGACCGAGAAGACCGTGTCGGAGACGGCCACCGCGGGGCCGTCGTGGGTGCCGAGGGCCTTGCGCACGGCGTCCGGGTCGGCGTGCGGGACGACCTGGGTGGTGCCGCGGGCCAGCCGGCAGCCGTCGATGAGCGAGGCGTGGTTGCCCGCGTCGGAGACGATCAGGGAGCCGTGCGGGGCCAGCGCGGTGACCGCGGCCAGATTGGCGGCGTACCCGGAGGAGAAGACGAGGGCCGCCTCCGCCCCGCAGAAGTCGGCCAGCTCCCGCTCCAGCTCGGTGTGCAGCTCGGTGGTGCCGGTGACCAGCCGGGAGCCGGTCGCGCCGCCGCCCCAGGCCCGTGCGGCCGCCGCGGCGCCCTCCTGGACCTCGGGGTGGCGGGACAGGCCCAGGTAGTCGTTGCTGGCGAGGTCGAGCAGCGCGGAGTCGGCCGGGCGGGGCCGCAGCGTCCGTACGAGTCCGGCCCGGCGGCGCAGTTCCGCCTGTTCGTCGATCCAGCCGAACGCCATGGGTCCTCCGGGGCTTTTGTAGGTAGCGGACAGACACTAGCGGCATGAACCGCTACCCACGGTGTGGCAATACCCACACGTCGAACCGGGTGTGTTGTGTGATCCCTACCTTGGCCCGAGGCGGGTCGGTAGGACAGGATCGGCTCTCATGGACCTGCTGAACACGCTGGTGGACAAGGGGCTTCGGCGCGAGCTGCCGACCCGCGAGGAAGCGCTGGCCGTCCTCGCCACTTCCGACGACGACGTGCTGGACGTGGTGGCCGCGGCCGGAAAGGTGCGCCGGCACTGGTTCGGCCGACGGGTGAAACTCAACTACCTCGTCAACCTCAAGTCGGGGCTGTGCCCCGAGGACTGTTCGTACTGCTCCCAGCGGCTCGGCTCCGAGGCCGGGATCCTGAAGTACACCTGGCTGAAGCCGGACGAGGCGTCCAGGGCCGCGGCGGCCGGGCTCGCGGGCGGGGCCAAGCGGGTCTGCCTGGTGGCGTCCGGGCGCGGCCCGACGGACCGGGACGTGGACCGGGTCTCGGACACGATCAAGGCCATCAAGGACCAGAACGAGGGCGTCGAGGTGTGCGCCTGTCTGGGCCTGCTCTCCGACGGCCAGGCCGAACGGCTGCGCGAGGCGGGCGCGGACGCCTACAACCACAACCTCAACACGTCCGAGTCGACGTACGGGGACATCACGACCACCCACACGTACGCCGACCGGGTGGACACGGTCCAGAAGGCGCACGCGGCGGGCCTGTCGGCCTGCTCGGGCCTGATCGCGGGCATGGGCGAGACGGACGAGGACCTGGTGGACGTGGTCTTCTCGCTGCGCGGGCTGGACCCGGACTCGGTGCCGGTCAACTTCCTCATCCCGGTCGAGGGCACGCCGCTGGCCAAGGAGTGGAACCTCACCCCGCAGCGCTGTCTGCGCATCCTGGCGATGGTCCGGTTCGTCTGCCCCGACATCGAGGTGCGCATCGCGGGCGGCCGCGAGGTCCATCTGCGCACCATGCAGCCGCTGGCCCTGCACCTGGCCAACTCCATCTTCCTCGGCGACTACCTCACGACCGAGGGGCAGGCCGGCAAGGCCGACCTGGAGATGATCGCGGACGCGGGCTTCGAGGTGGAGGGCGCGGGCGAGGTCACGCTGCCGGAGCACCGGGTCGCCGCGGGCGGGGGCGGCTGCGGCTCCCACGCCGAGGCCGGCTGCGGGTCGGGGTGCGGGTCCCCTTCGGACGGTGCCGCGGGCTGCGGGTCGCACGAGGGGGGCGGGGTGTGCGGGACCGCGTCCGCCGCCGCTGCCGCGCTCGCGGGCAACGAGCCCCGTACGGACCTGGTCGCCGTACGCCGCCGAGGCGCCGGTACCGACCTCGCGCCCAATGCCTGAGCTGCCCGTCCCCGAGCTGCTGGAGCTGGACCGACGGCACGTCTGGCATCCGTACGGTCCGATGCCCGGCCGGGCCGACCCGCTCGTCGTGGAGTCGGCGAGCGGGGTGCGGCTGCGCCTGGCGGACGGGTCCGGCGAGCTGGTCGACGGCATGTCGTCCTGGTGGTCGGCGATCCACGGCTACAACCACCCGGTGCTGAACGAGGCCGCGCGCGAGCAGCTGGGGCGGATGAGCCATGTGATGTTCGGCGGGCTGACGCACGAGCCCGCCGTACGGCTGGCGAAGCTCCTTGTCGACATCTCGCCTGACGGGCTGGAGCACGTCTTCCTCGCCGACTCCGGTTCGGTGTCGGTCGAGGTCGCGGTGAAGATGTGCCTGCAGTACTGGCGCTCGCTCGGCCGCCCCGCCAAGCGGCGCCTGCTGACCTGGCGCGGCGGCTATCACGGCGACACCTGGCAGCCGATGTCCGTGTGCGACCCCGAGGGCGGGATGCACGACCTGTGGACCGGGGTGCTACCCCGTCAGGTCTTCGTGGACCCGCCTCCCGTGGAGTACGAGGAGGAGTACGCCGAGCGGCTGCGTGCCGCGATCGAGCGGCACGCGGACGAACTGGCCGCGGTGATCGTGGAGCCGGTGGTGCAGGGCGCGGGCGGGATGCGGTTCCACTCCCCCGCGTATCTGCGGGTGCTGCGCGAGGCGTGCGACGCGCACGACGTGCTGCTGGTGTTCGACGAGATCGCGACCGGGTTCGGGCGCACGGGTGCGCTGTTCGCGGCGGGGCACGCCGCGGTGACGCCGGACGTGATGTGCGTGGGCAAGGCGCTGACCGGCGGATACCTGACGATGGCCGCGACGCTGTGCACCGCGCGGGTGGCCGACGGGATCTCGCGGGGCGAGGTGCCGGTGCTGGCCCACGGCCCGACGTTCATGGGCAACCCGCTGGCCGCCGCCGTCGCCTGCGCCTCGGTCGAGCTGCTGCTCGGTCAGGACTGGCTCGCCGAGATCAAGCGGATCGAGGCGGGGCTGCGGGAGGGGCTGGCGCCGGCCGCCGGGCTCCCCGGCGTGCGGGACGTCCGTGTGCTCGGGGCCATCGGGGTGGTGCAGCTCGATCACGCCGTGGACATGAAGGCCGCCACGGAGGCGGCCGTGCGGGAAGGTGTCTGGCTGCGGCCGTTCCGCGACCTGGTCTACACGATGCCGCCGTACGTCACGGGTGACGCGGACGTGGCACGGATCGCCCGCGCGGTGTGCGCGGCGGCGCGGGAGGGATGAGCATGCCGATCCTGGTGATCACGGGGACGGGCACGGAGGTCGGCAAGACCGTGACCACGGCGGCCGTCGCCGCCTCCGCGCTCGCGGCGGGCCGCTCGGTGGCCGTCCTGAAGGCCGCGCAGACGGGCGTCGCCGAGGACGAGCGCGGGGACGCGGACGAGGTCGCGCGGCTCGCGGGTGCGGTGACGGCGGCCGAGACCGCCCGCTATCCCGAACCGCTGGCCCCGGCGACGGCGGCCCGGCGGGCGGGTCTGCCGCCGGTGCGGCCGCAGGACGTGGTGGAGGCGGCGCGGAAACTGGCCGCCGGGCACGATCTGGTGCTCGTCGAGGGGGCGGGCGGGCTGCTCGTACGGTTCGACGAGGCGGGCGGGACGCTGGCCGACGCGGCCCAGGCGCTGCGGGCGCCGGTGCTGGTGGTGGCCTCGGCGGGACTCGGCACGCTGAACACCACGGAACTGACGGCCCGTGAACTGCGGTCGCGCGGTGTGGAGTTGCTGGGTGTCGTCATCGGCGGCTGGCCCGACTCCCCCGATCTGGCGATGCGGTGCAACGTCACGGACCTGCCGGATGTCGCCGGCGCCCCGCTGCTGGGGGCCCTGCCGATGGGCGCGGGTGCGCTGACGCCCGCCGACTTCCGTACGGCGGCACCGGGTTGGCTGGCGCCGCGACTGGACGGGACGTGGGAGGCGGAGGCGTTCCGGGAGGCGTCGGCGTCCTGAACGCCCGTCCTGGTGCGGCGCCAGTGCGAACGCCCGCCAGATCCGCGAGACCGCGGACTGCGACATGCCCGTGGCCGCCGCCATCGACCTGGTCGACCAGTGGGTGGCGTTCTTCGGCTTCTCCTCGAGTGTCTTGACGATGACCCGCTCGACGTCCGCGTCGGTGATCTTCCAGGGGACGCCGGGCCGCGGCTCGTCGGACAGGCCGTCCAGGCCCCGTTCGAGGAAGCGCCTGCGCCAGGTGCGGACCGTGTCCGGAGTGACCCGCAGCCGGCGTGACACTTCCATGATCGAGTGCCCGTCGGCGCACTCCAGCACGATCCGCGACCGCTGGGCCCGCGCCTGAGCCGTCCTGCGGCGACGCACCCAGCCCTCCAGCACGGCCCGCTGGGCATCGGCCACCGACAACGGCGGAATCCTCGGACCCGGACGACTCATACCGAACCAACGACGAATCTCCGACTCAGGCCACTAGTCCGCCTCGGCCAGCAGCCGGACCAGTTCGATGCGGGAGCGGATGCCGAGGCGGGTGAAGACGCCGCGCAGGTGGTGGTCGATGGTGCGGGGGCTGAGGGCGAGGCGGGTGGCGATCTCGCGGTTCGTGGCGCCCTCGGCGGCCATGCGGGCGACCATGAGCTGCTGGGCGGTCAGACGGGTGGTGGGGGTGTCGGTGCCGTGTGCGGGAGTGGCGGGGGCGCCGAGGGCACGGAGTTCGGCGCGGGCGGTCTCGGCGCAGTGCGGGGCGCCGAAGGACTCGAAGGCCTCGCGGGCGCTGTGCAGCCGGTCGCGGGCTTCCGCGCGTCGGCGCAGTCGGCGCAGGGCGCTGCCGAACAGCAGTTCCGTACGGGCGCGTTCGAAGGCGCGGGTGCCGTCGGCGTGCAGGTCCAGGGCGGTGCGGTAGTGCTCCACCGCGTCGGCGCCCGGGGTGAGCAGGGCCCGGCAGCGGGCGCTGAGGGCGAGGTCGTCGGGGCTGCGGACGGCGCGGGCCCAGCGGTCGTAGTCGGCGTGCGCGGCCCGGGCCATCCGGGTGTCGCCGGCGCGCACGGCGGCCTCGACGTAGTGCGGGGTGGCCAGGTGGCGGACGGCCCGGTGGCCGTGTCCCGGGCCGAGGGCGGCGAGGGCACGCAGCCGGGCCGCGGCGGCGGCGTAGCGTCCGGCGCCGAGGTCGAGGAAGGCGAGCGCCCACTGGGCGAGGGCGGCGGGCAGACCGAGCCCGTGCGCGAGGGCGTAGGACCGGGCCGCCGCCGCACGCTCCCGGCACAGGTCGCCGTCGCCGGTGAGGGCGGCGAACATCGCGAGAGCGGCCTGCAGATGGCAGGCGCCGTTGTCCTGTCCGGTGGCGTACGCCTGCCGTAGCGCGTCCAGCGCGGCGGTCTCGGCGGCGCGTGGGCGGCCGGTCCAGAAGTCGGTGTAGGCGCGGAA
This sequence comes from Streptomyces sp. NPDC000345, assembly GCF_042898825.1. Classification (NCBI taxonomy): domain Bacteria; kingdom Bacillati; phylum Actinomycetota; class Actinomycetes; order Kitasatosporales; family Streptomycetaceae; genus Streptomyces; species Streptomyces sp. NPDC000345. The sequence goes on along the minus strand of NZ_JBIAZE010000018.1, from coordinate 145,740 downwards.
CTCCATCGCCTGGGAGGCAGTCGCGGTAAGGCCGCGGGCCCGGGCGGCGGCCGCCGCGCGGACGGTGGCGGTGGCGGCGCGGGTGTGGTCGCCGAGCATCAGGGCGGCGATGCCGGCGTGCAGGAGGAGGGTGGGGTCGCCGCCCGGCCCGCACCGCCCGGCGGTCGCCTCCAGCAGGTCGCGGGCGTCTCCGTACCGCCCGTCGACGGCGGCGGCGACCCCGGCGAGCACTCCCGGAGGCGCGACCCCCAACCGCCGCGCCACACGCACAGCTTCCCGGCATCGCCGCAGGTCACCCGTGTAGACGGCGGCTTCGGTGGCACGGGCGAGGAGGAGTTCGACAACGGGAGGGGAGGGCGGGACGGCACGGCCGACGGTCACCGGACCGGCGGGCTCGGGCGGGGCCGGGTGACGGGCGGACGTCGGGCCGGAAGGCTCGGGCGCGACCGGGGGACGGACGGTCGCCGGGCCAGGCGGCTCGGGCGGGGCCGGAGGACGGACGGGCGCCGGGCCGGAAGGGTCAGGCGGGGCCGGAGGACGGACGGGCGCCGGGCCAGGCGGCTCGGGCGGGGCCGGAGGACGCGCGGACGCCGAGCCGGAAGGCTCGGGCGCGGCAGGGTGACGGACGGGCGGTGTGTCTGGGTGGGCCGGCGGGGTGGTGGCGGCGGGGGTCGACATGTCGGCAGGGCCACTTGCCCGTACCGCTCCCGCCAGCAGTGCGTCGAACGCCTCCCCCGCCTGGCCGGTGCGCAGGGCGAGGACGCCGCTCAGGGCGTCGACGTCGGTGCGGGCGGCGAGGGCGCGGGAGCGGTCGGCCTCGCCGGAGTTCCAGGCGTCGGCCGCCGCGCGGGCGAGGAGGCGGGACTGTTCACGGGAGTCCGTGCTGAGCGCGGCGGCGCGTTCGGTGAGGGCGCAGGCGAGGGCCGGGTCGGCGGCCCGGCGGGCCCGCTCGGCCGCCGCCGTGAGCTCCGCGGCGAGCCGCCCGCTGGGGCCGAGGGCGCCGGCGCCGCGGTGCCAGGAGCGGCGCGGCAGCTCGGTGTCGTCGTGCAGGACGCGGGCCAGCAGCCGGTGGGCGTCGCGCCGGTCGGCCGGCGCGGCCGTCTCGTACGCGGCGATCCGCGTCCAGGCGTCACGGAAGCCGACCCCGCCCGCCGTGGCGTACGCGAGCCCGGCCGCCTCGGCGGTCTCCAGCGACCGGGTGTCCAGGCGGGCGGCGGCGACGGCGCGCAGGAAGGCGTGGGTGGCCACCGGGTACTGGTCGGCGGCGGCGAGCAGCAGGAGGAGCCGGGTGTCGTCGGGCAGGGCGCGGATCTCGGCGCGGTAGCCATGCAGGAGGCCGGGGGCCAGCTCGGCGGGGTGGGTCGGCAGCGGGTCGAGTCCGGCCGCCTGCCGGTCGGTGAGCCGCGCCGCCAGTTCGGCGGCGGCGCGCTGATCGCCGTATACGAGGCGCAGCACCCGCACCCGGACGCCCTCGGGCAGCGAGGAGGCCGGGCGCTGCCACGCGTCCGGGGGTGGCGATGGCGAAGTGCGGTCGGCACGTGGGGGGTTCACTCGAGTCACCACGCAACTGACGTTACTGGCGAGTTACTTGAACCGTAAAGACCGGCGATTTCACCGATGCGGCGCGCGTAGACCCGGCCGGACACTCCTGGCAACCCCACCCGTTTCAGGAGGCATCATGCAGCGCCGCAAGCGTCGCATCGCCGCGGTCATCACGGCCGCGGCCTCTTCGCTCCTTCTGTCACTGTCGTTCTCCGCCCCCACAGCCCACGCCGCGACCCACGACCCGGTCGTCTTCGTGCACGGTCTCAGCAGCGACTCCAGCAGCTGGGACGACTGGGTCGCCGACTTCAAGGCCGACGGGTACACGTCCGCCGAGCTGGACGCGTGGTCGTACAGCTGGACCCAGTCGAACGTCACGACCGCCTCGCAGCTGGCCACCGAGATCAAGAACGTGCTGGCGAGAACCGGCGCGAGCAAGGTCGACGTGGTCGTGCACTCCATGGGTGCCCTCAGTGCCCGCTACTACCTCAAGAACCTCGGCGGCACGTCCTCCGTGGACGACTTCGTCTCCGTCGCGGGCGTCAACCACGGCACGTCGGTCGCCTCCTGGTGCAGCTGGCTGTACACCTCCTGTGCCGAGATGGTCACCGGCAGCTCGTTCCTCACCGCGCTCAACTCCGGTGACGAGACGCCGGGCGGCGTGAACTACGCGACCTACTGGTCGAACTGCGACGCCGCCATCGACCCGGACTCCTCGGCCCTGCTGAGCGGGGCCACCAATGTCGGCGTCGGGTGCATCTCGCACAACGAGATGAACAACGACCTCGGTGTGTACCAGCAGGTGCGCGACTTCATCCGGTGACGCGTCCGTGAGCGGCGGCGGGGATGCGGCGGGTCCGGGCGGGGGAGAATCCCGGTAGGCCCGTCCTGCCCGGGAGGTCGTCATGCCGATTCGGTCCGCCGGCTCCGGCCGGGTGCCCGGTGATCCCGTCCACCATCCGCTGTTCGCCCGCTGCTACACCCTGCTCGGTACGGCCGCGGAGACCCGGGCCGGTCTCGCCGGTGTGCGGGACCGGCTGCTCGCCGGGCTCTCCGGCCGGGTCATCGAGATCGGCGCGGGGAACGGACTGAACTTCGCGCACTATCCGGGTGCCGTCTCGGAGGTCGTGGCGATCGAGCCCGAGCGCCGGATGCGGCGCTCGGCGCAGGAGGCGGCCCTGCGCGCCGAGGTGCCCGTCGACGTCGTACCGGGCATGGCGGAGGCGCTGCCGGTGAAGAGCGAGGCCTTCGACGCGGCGGTGGTCTCCCTGGTGCTGTGCAGTGTGCGGGACGTGCCGCGCGCGCTCGCCGAGCTGCGGCGCGTGCTGCGGCCCGGCGGCGAGCTGCGGTTCTTCGAGCACGGCCCGGGCGGCGGCCGGGCGATGCTCGCCGCCCAGCGCGCGCTGGACCGTACGGTCTGGCCGTCCCTCGCCGGCGGCTGTCACCTCACCCGCGACACGGTCGGGGCGCTGCGCGACGCCGGGTTCGAACTCGGCCCGTACCGGCGGATGTCGCTGCCGGAGAAGGGGCCGAGACTCCCCTTCTCCTTCTGTGTCCTCGGTTCGGCCCGCAGACCCTCATAGGCTCCACTGGCGCAGTTCCCGGGCGATGTCGAACACCGTCGCCTCGCCGCTCTTGACCAGCTTCGCCAGATCCCGCACCTGTTCGGGCGAGGTGGCCACCTTCAGACCGCTGGCGACGAGGTAGGCGTAGGCGACCGCGCAGGCGAAGAGGGCGTTGGAGCGCTCCAGCGCGGGGACGTGGATGAGGAGTTGGAGCAGGGCGGCGGCGCGGGCCTGCGGGTCGTCGTAGACGGGCACGTCGAATATCTCCGCCTGGTGGCGCGCCACGGCGGCGACCAGGGCACCCCAGTCGGTGACCTGGGGGTCACCCGGGGTCTTCTGTTCGGCGAGCATGAGGAGCCAGGCGAGGTCGATCCGGAGGTCGCTCAAGGGATCAGCGGCGACCTTCGCGCGTGCCGCCCTCACGTACCGCGCCTTCGCGCGCGGGGCCCTCGCGTACCGCGCCCTCGCGGTCCGCGCCGAATTCCTCCGCGAAGACGTTCTCGTACTGCTTCATGAAGTCGGCCGCGGCCTCCACGAAGGTGTGGCCCACTTCCCCGGCGTCCTGTCTGACCAGCTCTTCGATGTAGCGGTTGACGCTCATGCCGCGGGCCGTGGCGCGCTCGCGGGCGGCCCGGGCCGTGCCCTCGTCGACGCGTACGTTCAGCTGGGTCTTCGCCATACCTCGACGCTAGCGCCGGGATGCTAGCAACGGCAAGGGCGCGCCGGAACGGAAAAGCGATACCGGCGTGGAGCGGGTCACACTAGTCTCGGCACGTCGACGCGAGCGAGGAGGCAGTCTTGTCCACAGCGGCCTTGTCCACCCCCGACGGGATCGCGGCCCGTGCCCACGGTCTGACCAAGGCGTACGGCTCCGGCGAGACCACGGTGCTGGCCCTGGACTCGGTGGACGTGAACATCGCGCGTGGCCGCTTCACCGCGGTCATGGGGCCCTCGGGGTCCGGAAAATCCACCCTGATGCACTGTCTGGCCGGCCTGGACACCGTGTCGGCCGGTCAGGTGTGGCTCGGCGACACGGAGATCACAGGGCTGAAGGACCGGGAGCTGACCCGGCTGCGGCGGGACCGGATCGGCTTCATGTTCCAGTCGTTCAACCTGATCCCGACGCTGAACGCGGCCGAGAACATCACCCTGCCCATGGACATCGCGGGCCGCAAGCCCGATCAGAAGTGGCTGGACCAGGTGATCGACACGCTGGGGCTGCGGGAGCGGCTCCGGCACCGGCCGGCCCAGCTCTCCGGCGGTCAGCAGCAGCGGGTGGCCTGCGCCCGGGCGCTCGTCTCCCGCCCCGAGCTGATCTTCGCGGACGAGCCGACCGGCAACCTGGACTCACGGGCCGGCCTGGAGGTCCTCGCGTTCCTGCGCCGGGCGGTGGACGACCTCGGCCAGACGGTCGTCATGGTCACCCACGACCCGGGCGCCGCCGCCCACTCCGACCTGGTGCTCTTCCTGGCGGACGGCCGGATCGTGGACGAGATGGAGCGGCCCACGGCGGAGGCCGTGCTCGAACGCATGAAGCGGTTCGACGTCGGTCGTGCCCCGGTCGGCGACGGCACCCCCGAGGAGGACTGACCAGGTGCTGAAGGCGACGCTCAGAAGTTTCCTCGCGCACAAGGGACGGCTGCTGCTGTCGGCCCTCGCCGTCGTCCTGTCGGTGGCGTTCGTCGCGGGCAGTCTGATCTTCTCGGACACGGTGACCCGTACCTTCGACCGGCTCTTCGCGTCCACGGCGGCGGACGTGACGGTCGAGCCCAGGGACGATCTCGACTCCCAGGTGCCGAGCGGGGCGGTCCAGACCGTGCCCGCCTCCCTGGCGGCCCGGGTCACCCGGGTCGAGGGGGTCGCCTCCGCCCACGCGGACGTCGGCGTGCAGAACATCACGGTCGTCGACAGCGACAACAAGTCCGTCGGCCCGACCACCGGTGCCCCCACCATCGCCACCGACTGGTACCTCACCGACCGCAGCCCCGTGAAGCTGACCTCCGGCCACGCCCCCCGGGGCGCCGGCCAGGCCATGCTCGACGCGGACACCGCGGACAAGAAGCACGTCGACATCGGCGACACGCTCACCGTGATGGCCCAGCCGGGGTCCTTCGAGGTCGAGATCGTCGGCATCGCCACCTTCACCACCACCAACCCCGGCGCGGCCCTGGTCTTCCTCGACCCGAAGGTGGCCGCGACCGAACTCCTGGGCTCGGCGGACAAGGCCACCAGCATCTCCGTGGACGCCGCGGAGGGGGTCTCCGACGCCACGCTCAAGCAGCGCGTCACCGCCGCGCTCGGCTCGGGGCCGTACGAGGTGAAGACCGCGGACGAGCAGGCCGAGTCCTCGGCGGAGTCCCTGGGCGGGTTCCTCGACGTCATCAAGTACGTGATGCTCGGCTTCGCCGGGGTCGCCGTCCTGGTCGGCGTGTTCCTGATCGTCAACACCTTCTCGATGCTGATCGCCCAGCGCACCCGTGAACTGGGGCTGCTGCGCGCGCTCGGCGCCGACCGCCGTCAGGTACGGCGCTCGGTGCTCACCGAGGCGGTGCTGCTCGGGCTGGTCGGCTCCACGCTGGGCCTCGCGGCCGGCATCGGTCTCGCGGCCGGGCTGATCAAGCTGATGAGCGCGTTCGGCATGAACCTCAAGACCACGGAGATGGTCGTCGGCTGGGTGACTCCGGTGGCGGCGTACGCCGTCGGCGTCGGCGTCACCTTCGTGGCCGCCTACCTCCCGGCCCGGCGCGCGGCCACGGTGTCCCCCATGGCGGCCCTCGCGGCCGCGGACATCGCCGGGGTGGGCCGGCCGCTGAAGGTGCGCGCGGTGGTCGGATCGGTCGTCGGGGTGCTCGGTGCCGCCGCGCTGGTGGGCTGTGCGACCTCCTCGAAGACGGCGTCCGCGGCCTCCCTGCTGGGCCTGGGCGTGGTCCTGACGCTGATCGCCACCGTGATCGCCGGACCGCTGCTGGTGCGCCCGGTGATCCGGGTGCTCGGCGCGGCCTTCCCCGCGCTGTTCGGATCGATCGGGCGGATGAGCCAGCGCAACGCCCTGCGCAACCCCCGCCGCACGGGTGCCACCGCCGCCGCGCTGATGGTGGGCCTGGCCCTGGTGGGCGGCATGTCGGTGGCGAGCGCCTCGATGTCGAAGTCCTTCGACGAGCAGATCGACAAGACGCTCGGCGCGGACTTCGTGATCCAGAACGCCAACTTCACGCCGTTCTCCCAGGAGGTGACGGACGCGGTCCGGGACACCGACGGCGTCGGCCTCGTCGTACGGCAGCGGTTCGCGCCGATCGCCGTACGGCTGCCGGACGGCAGGCGGATCGAGACGACGGCCTCGGGATACGACGACCAGGTCGACGACGTCGCCCGGGTCACGTACGCCGAGGGCGACTCGGCGGCGGCGCTGGCGGACGGCGCCATCGGCATGGACGTGGACTTCGCCGAGGACCACGGCGTGAAGCTGGGCAGTGTGCTGCCGGTGGAGTTCCCCGGCGACCGCACGACCTCGCTGAAGGTGGGCGCGCTCACCGACCAGGACGCCGCCGACGGGTTCGGCATGCAGGGCGGGCTGTTCCTCGGGATCGAGACCGTCGAGAAGTACGTACCGGGCGGGCAGGACTCCGCGCTGTACGTGAACGCGGCCGCCGGCACCGGCGCCGATCAGCTGCGGCCCCGGCTGGAGAAGACCCTCGACCCCTATCCGCAGGTGCAGGTGCGCGACCAGGCCGACTACAAGAAGCTGGTGCACGACCAGATCGCCGTCCTGCTCTACCTCGTCTACGCGCTGCTCGGCCTCGCGATCGTGATCGCGGTGCTCGGCGTGGTCAACACGCTGGCGCTGTCGGTGGTGGAGCGGACCCGGGAGATCGGGCTGCTGCGGGCGATCGGACTGGCCCGGCGGCAGTTGCGGCGGATGATCCGGCTGGAGTCGGTGGTGATCGCGGTGTTCGGCGCGGTTCTGGGACTGGCGCTGGGCCTGGTGTGGGGCGTGTGCATACAACAGGTGCTGGCCCTGCAGGGCATGAAGGCACTGGCGATCCCGTGGGGCACGATCGTCGCCGTGGTCATCGGCTCGGCGGTCGTCGGTGTCGTGGCGGCACTGCTGCCGGCGCTGCGGGCGTCCCGGATGAACGTGCTGGCGGCGATCGCCCACGAGTGAGGGAGTGCGGCTGCCGCCGCACTCCTCCCCACCCGTCCCCATGCGATCAGATTCAGTCAAGGGCGGTCGACTTCGGCACCTCAGCCGATCGACCGCCCTCGCCGCGTTACGTTGTGACGAGCGTTCAAGGCGGCACCGCGCAAGCCCGCCCGTGCGGAGACCGACGGGTGACCGCGCACACGAGAGTCAGGTATGGGGGACATGACCGACGCACAGTCCGGCGCACAGTCCGGCGCCCGATCCGACGAACTCCCGGACGACAGCGGGCAACCGAGCCTGCGGCCCCGCCCCCAGGGCAGAACCCGGCGGGACCGGAAGGACCACTACGGAGTCGTACGGGCTCAACCCCCGACGGACGACCATCAGCACGACGACCCGTCCCCCAGCTTCGAGACGCCCCCCGCCGCGGCCGTGGCCCCGGCCCCACCCCCGCCGCCCCAGCAGGCCGGTGACGCGCGGGAGTGAGCGAAGCGTTGCCCGCCTCGTTCACCGCGGTACTCGTCTTCTTCGTCTTCGTGGTCCCCGGCCTGGCCTTCGAACTGAGTCTGCGCCGGCGTGTTCCGCTGCGTGCGGAGAGCCCCTTCGTGGAGACCGCCAGGGTCCTGCTGGTCGGCGCCCTCGCCACGGCGGTGGCCGCCGGACTGCTGGCGGCGGTGCACGAGATCCGGCCCGCCAGTCTGCCCAGCCCGAAGGGGCTCATCTCCGGCACCGCCCGGTATGTGTCGGCCCACCCGGAGCTCTCCGTGGCCGGCCTGACCGCGGAACTCGTCGCGGCGACGGCGCTGGCGCTCCTCGCCGCGGGACTGATGCGGCCGCCCACGAGCGGAGGCATCCACGGCTCCGACGCGTGGTACGAGCTGCTGTACAACGAGATCCCGCAGGGCAAGCACCCCAAGCTGGTCGTGGCGCTCAAGAGCGGCGGCTACCGCGTGGAGGGGTTCTTCCACACCATGAACACCCACCCCGAGGTGGACCGGCGCGAGCTGGTCCTGCGGAAGGTCGAGATCCTCAAGGAGGAGCAGGGGGCACCGCCCGTGCCCTGGCCCGCCCCCTTCGTACGGCTGGCCGTTCCGGCCCGCGAGATCGCCTGGGTGGCCATCGCGCACGTCGGACCGCCGGGTGCCGCTCCGGCCCCCTCGCCGCAGCCGCCGGCCGCGCACACAGCCTCCCTCGGAGACCGGGTGCGCGCGCTCCAGTGGCAGCTCGCCGCCGGCGTGCTGCTCGTCGAGTCGCTGCTGCTGGTGGCCCTCGGCTGACGCACCCGACACCGAAAGCGGGGGACATGAGCGAGGAACGCGTCGTCGGCCTGCATCTGACCGACGCGAGGATCACGGAGAGCCGCCCGGGCCCGGAGACCTGGTCCGCCACGGTCGCCCTGGAACTGCCCGGCGCCCCCCAGACCATGGTGTCCGCGCGCGGCGAGACCCGGGATCTGCGCAGCCTCGTGGGTGCCTTCCGCCGGACCGCCGACGGATCCCGCGCCCTGGGCCGGGCGCTGCGCGACCTGCTGCTCCCGGAAGCCGTGGAGGACGCCCTCTTCGACACCTGCATGAGGGACCTGAGGCCCGACGACCTCCTTGTGGTGCGGCTGCACGCCCGCGACGCGGTCTTCGGCGCGTTGCCCTGGGAGCTGACCCGGACCCGTTTTCCTCCCACGGGACCGACCGGCCGGGAACGCGAACTGCCGCTCGTCAACCGCGACCACCGTTGTGTGCTGTCCCGGATCGTGGGCTCCGGCACGGCGCCGGGGCCGAAAGAACCCTTGCGTTCCCTGGTGGTGAGCGCCGCAGGCGTCCATGGGCAGGTGGTCGCCGAGGACGGCAGTGACCTCGGCCGCGTGGACGCCGTCAACGAGGAGTCCAGGAAGGACGCGGTCTGGACCGCGTCGAGCGCCGCGGACCAGCTGAACAGGCTCGGCGCCACCGAAGTCATGGAGAAGGCCGAATTCGACCAATTCGCACGGGCGCTCGCCGACCGCACGCACATCGTGTGCGTCATCGCCCACGGCGTGGCGCCCGCCCCCCGGACCAGCGGCATCCTTCTCCACCAGCCGGGCAGCGCGTCACCGCACCTGGTCACCGCCGACAGGCTCGCCGGGCTGCTGCGCGCGTCCGAGACCCAGCTCGCGGTCCTGGTCTCCTGCAACACGGCCGGCGGCATGCTGGAGTCCGAGGGCTGGGGAACCACCGCCGAGCAGCTCGTGACCTCAGGCGTCCCGGCCGTGGTGGCGATGCAGTCGGCGGTCGAGCCGACCACCGGCCACGACTTCCTGTACGGCCTCGTCGAGGAGCTCGGCCGGCACGGCGAGATCCACTCCGCCATGGCCGCCGGCCTCGCCAGGGTCAGCGAGTCCGGCCTGGACGAGTACCTGGGGGTTCCCGCCCTCTACACCGGCCCGAACGGACTGCGACTCACCGACGCTCCCCCGGCGCCCACGCCCGGTTCGCCGCACGCCTACCCGGTCGAGCACGGCAGCAGGAGGGACGGGGACGGCGCCGACGGCCGGCGCGTGCGGCTCGACGTCGCATGGGGGCTCGACCGGGGCGGCCTGGCCGGCGTCCTGCTCGACCTGCCCGGCAACGATCTGGCGGCGGACCTGAACCAGTGGGAAGAGCAGTGGGACGCCGTCCTGCCGCACGGCTGGCCGCGCCGGCGCTGGTTCCGGACCCGGGCCCAGGAACGCCCCCCGAGCGGCGACGACTGGCAGACGAGAGCGGCGTCACCGGCGCTCCGGCGCGCGTTCCTCGCGGCGTTCCCGGAGCAGGACGCGAAGACGCAGGCGGTCAGCGGCTGGGTCCTCACGTACGACATCCCCGACGGCCCGTGGAGTCCCGGCGCCTGGGACACCGTCGTCCAGCACTGGTACAGGCGACTCTGGCGCACGCCCGGCACCCTGGCCCATCCGGTGATCGTGGTCCTCACCGGACGGGACACCGTCCTGCGGACCACCGGCCCCAGCGCTCTGGCCGCCGTACGGCAGCACCTGGAGGACCACCTGAACGTGCCGGTCACCGCGCTGAGCCGGCACCGCCCGGGCCAGGAACCGTCGGCCGGGCCGTCGGCGGCCGAGCTGGAGCTCGTCGAACGGCCCGAGGACTGGCCGGTGACGGAACAGGGCCTCAGGGACCTGCGCGGCACCGCGCCGGCCGCGTACCGGCGGATCCTGGAACGTCTGGCCGCCGACGCGTCCGCGCCCGGCCGTCCGGCGGCACTGGCCGTCGCCGCCGACTACGACGAGGACATTCGCACCTGGGTCCGGGCCGCTTCCACCGCCGGAGCGCCCCTGCCCTCTCCTTCCGGACTGCCCTTGTCCGTCCTGCGCGCCCAGGCCGACGCGATCGCGCTGGCCCTGCTGTGGTTACTGTCCGGCCACGCGGTCGACCTCGCGGGGTGGGACTCTCCGCTGCTCAGCCGGCCGGTCGGGGCCCTGGTGAGCCAGTACCGCACCGTCGAGTGGGCGGGGCGACGGCCCGCACCCGCCGAGGTGGCGCGCTGGCTGGCCGGCCACCCGGCGAGCGCCCCGGCAGCGCTGCGCGCGGGACTCGACTGGCCGGCCTCCGAAGCGCTGCGCCTGCTGCCGCCCACGGCGGCGCCCTGGCCCCTGCTGCGCGCCGCCGGGGCCGACGCCGAGACGCTGAGGATCCTGCTCGCGCTGCCGATGGACCAGCGACAGGCGCTGGGCCTGATGCCCGGGACGGGCGACCCGTCACCACCGGGATTCGACGAGGGGCTGCGCGCCGAGCGGATACGCGAGCAGCTCGGCCTGCAACCGACGAAAAACCACTGCTCTTCCCCCAGCGAGGCAACGCGATGATCGACGACTGGTACTTCTGCTCGGCCATGCGGGACACCGCTCAGGCCACGCACTCCTATCTGGCGGTGCTCGACGTGCTCGACGCCCCCGGCGGATTACCCGGCATGCTTCCGGACGCCCTGACGATGCTCGGGCGCTGCGAGCGCTGGACGGCACTGCACGTGGCGCCCCGTCTCCTGCGGCTGGCCGGTGCGGGCGGCGACAGCGCCGACCGCTGTCTCGACCAGCTGCTGGAGACCCTGCGGGACACGGTGGAGGGGGGCGCCGTCGCCAAACCGCTCGGCGCCCTGCTGCGGGCCTGCGCGCGGGAGGACCCTTCCGGTGCGGTCGCCGCGCTCCGCCACGCCGTCACGGCGTGGAACGAGCACGCGGCGCCGCGGCCGACCACGGAGCCCTTCCGCGAGATGACGCGTTACTCGCAGGAGTCGCTCCTGCTGGCCGCGACGGCCCACCTGGCCGCCCGGCCCGAGACCGCCGACGATCTGCGGACGGAACTGCACGGCGACGGCTCGGTGCTGGAGGACCTCACGAGGCGGGCCCTGAAGCAGGAATACGGGCGGCTTCCCTTCCTGCTGGCGCTGCGCGCCCGTGGCGAGGTCGCCCCGGGAGCCGCCGAGCGGGAAGAGCTGCTGCGGGTGGTGTGCGATCCGGAGATCGGCCATGTCCACCTGGAACCCGACCTGATGGCCGCCGCGGCCCGGCTGCTGCACCCCGGTGGCCGTGACGGCACGGCGGGGCCGGTGGCCGGCCTCGACCGGGACGCCGTCACCCTCAACGGACTGCGCCGTCTGAGCCGCACCTGGGAGGAGAAGGGTTCCGGAGTCCCGGAGCGGCGCGTGCTCGACCGGCTCGGGATCGCGGCCGAGACGGCTCCGCAGGCCCTGTCCGCGGTCCTGTGGCAGCAGACCCTGTGGGACATGGCGGCGGCCACGGACCCGGCGGCCGCGGCCGCTCTCCTGGTGAAGCGGTGGGCCGCGCCGGGGGGCCGCCCGGAGTACCCGGTGCGGTTCCTCGGCCCGGTGGAGCAGCGCGAAGTGCGCCGTTGGGGCGATCAGCTGACCGCGCTGTGGCAACTGCGCACCGGCTCCCGTCCGGTGGTCACGGACGGCACCGAGGCTGTCCCGGTGCAGCTGGTACGGACGGCTCGGTCGGACGAGCTGAGGACGTTCTGGCCGTCCGTCTGGGCCTTCTCGCCCTGGGTGGACCGGGTGCGGACCGGCTGGGGGCCCACGAAGGCCCCGGGCGACACCTTCCCCACGGCGTCGGACCCGGTCGTGCTCCTGCGGCTGCTGTCGGCCGTCCGCACGGCCGTACGGCTGATGCGGCACGGCGGTGCGGCGGCACACCCGCTGGCCGACCTCGTCCTGCACGGCACGGAAGTCCTCTCCGAGGGCGCACGCGGGCACCACATCACCGGTGTGACCCATGGCACCGAGCAGGCGCCGGACTCCCCGCTGCCCCCGGTCCTCGTCCCGCTGGCGTACTCCGCCCACCGCACCGGCATGTACGCGCTGCGGGGCGTCTACCCGGAGCTGCATCCCGAGGTGTTCGCCCAGCGTGCCGTCACCGTGGCCAGGGGCGGACCGAGCCAGCGCGTCTACCGGCAGGCCAGGCTGCTCCACGACAGCGGAGGCGCGCTGCACGTGCTCGTCCAGGCGGTGCTGGACGCGCTCTCGGGCTACGGGGGACCGCGGGACGACGCTCCGCAGAGCCGCTGGTTCCACGGTGAACCGCCGCTGGCCGAACCGGTGTTGCGCCAGGCGGCGCACGGCCTCGACACACGGCTCCACCGCCGGGAGGTCGGCAACGCGAACCTGCTGCTGCGCCTGGTGCTGAAGCAGGACGTCTCGGGCCGCCGGCTGGCCGAGACCCGCGACACGACCGGCACGCCCACCTTCCAGGAACTCCTGCTGGTGCAGCCGGGAGAACTCGACTCCCCGCGCGAGGTGACCCGGTGGGTGCGCAAGTCCCATCGCGTTCCCGAACCGCTGTCCTGGGCGTCAGCCCGCCTGCTGCACGCCCTGTCCAAGGTGCGGGACGGCGGCGCGGACGGCTCCGTGCCGGAACTCGTCGACACCTGGATCCAGGTGATCGACCAGGTCCACGCCACCAAGGAACTCCCCAGGCTGGGGCGCTGGTTCATGCTCCAGCTGCTCGACGTGGTCCGGGTCGAGGGGGAGCACGAATCCCGTCTGCTCGACAAGTTCCTGGACGTGTTCACCGAGTTCGGTCTGAGCACCCCCATGGATCTGCGGCTGCTGTTCCACCGGCTCGTCCACGCGGAGCTCCCCGAGCAGACCGCCACCCGCCTGCGGGCGCGGCTGCTGGGCCTGTCGTACGACGGCCGGCTGGTCGGGCTCCACGGCCTGCGCACGGCTCGCGACGCCTGGGACCTGGAGATGCTGCGGACCACCGAGCTGTCGCTGGAGCGCCAGCTCAACTGGCTGGTGCGCACGTTGACACGGGACGACAGTCCGGAGGCGGGGAGCAACCGCGCGTTCGTCGAGTACTCCTGGCACTCGTCCGTCCTGACCTCGACGCTGCGTTCCACGCCGCTGCCGCTCGACGGATCCGCGCACCCCGCCTCGGCGGTCGCGGCGCAGCAACCGCCCGACCCTCGCTCGGTGATGGCGGTGTTCTCCTACGAGACCTCGCACCAGGCCGTGTTCCACTGGCTGCCGGTCGAACCGGAGGCGCACGGAGCGGTGGACCTGTTCCGGGAGCCGCACCGCCGTGAGGAGGTCGTCCAGCAGGCCCGTCGGCTCATGTACCCGAGCGTCGCGGCCGTGGTGTGCGCAAGCATCGACGGAGGCCGGAGGCTGCTGGTCAACTGCGGCCTGGGAGAGCCGCTGGAGGCCCCGCCCTGCGCCGGTGCCGGGCTCGGTGACCCGGTCGTCGTCGTCCTCGAGCCCGACCGCGATCGCGAGCCGTTGCCGGTGGGGGTCAAGGAGACACGGAGGATGCCGGTCGGATTCCTGCCGGGTGACGTCCGGCGCGTGCAGGTCGCTCCGAACGCGGACAAGGGCGTCGCGGACGTCACGCCGGACGGGCTGCCGCCCGGGGGCGAGCCGCACAGCGGCCCCTTGGCGGAGTGGGACCCCGACCTGTCCCGGCCGTTCGCCGGCGGTGCTCCCCTGCTCACCGTGGGCCGCTACGAGAAGGACGGCTGGCACCCGGTCGACCGGGGGTTCACCGAGTTGCTGGCGACACGGCTGCCCTACGACGACGGCACGGTCGCCGTCCTGACGCTGCTGGAGCGGACGAGCACCAGGGCGGGCACGGCCTGGCGGTTCGGACTGCAACCCGGGCGGACGTTCCTGTTGCACGAGCGGTTCTGGGACCCGGCCGCCGCCGGGCGGCTGCGCGCCGAGGCCGCCGAGTGGGAGGACCCGGCCGGACTGCGCTGCTGGGTACGGCTGGTCGACGACGAGCACGACGGCCCCTCGCTCACGCTCACCGACCCGCCCGCCGGCGTCCCCCCGCAGGAGTGGCCCGACGCCGCCACCGACGGGATCGACCGGCGTAACCCGCGCTGGCGGGAGCTGTGCGCCTCCGGCACGGTCGACGCCGTCCGCAAGGGCACCCGGTGGTGCGTCGAGCACGACATCCCCGGCTTCCCGCCAGTCGTCGTCGAGGACATGCCTCCCCTGGTCCAGGACACGGCCCAGCAGGCGATCACCGGCTGGGACGAGAGGGCGCTGCGCACGGCCAGGGTGAGCGCCGAGGCGAGCCGGCACGCCGGCGACGAGGAGGCCGGCCTGGAGGAGTTCCTCCACCTCTACGACCTCCCCAAGCACGCCGTCGTCCGGCTGGGCGCCGGGATGAACCCGCGCCACGGCACCCTGCGGGCGTGGACCAAGCGGGGCAACGTCGAGGTGACCGTGGAGGCGCAGTCCGTGATGCTGCGGCCGGGGAAGGAGACCGATCGCTGGACGGTCGCGATGAGGGACCGGCCGGCCCTGATCACCGGGGTCTCCGTGCGCAACACACCGCGCGGCACGGCGAAGAACCCCGTGCCCGATGCCGAGTTGCTCTCGCGTGTGGCGCGGCACGAGCGGGCGGGAATCGCTCAGCGGCTCGCCCGGATGGACTACACCACGGCGATCCTGCGCTCGGCCCCGGCGGAGGGTTCCGGTCATGCGCCCCGGGTGTGGCTGCGGGTGGGCGACCGGATCATCGACCTCCATGTGCCCTGGTCCGCCTTCACCGCCCCCACCCAGCGCAGCGGTGACCAGGTGCTGGCCTTCCGGTCCGCACAGGGCTGGAGTTTCACGGCGCGCGGCCGGCGCGTCTTCGCCCGGTGCCTGTGGCGGCTGGACCACCGGCAGGGCAACGGGGCCCTGGGCGTCCTCGAAGGGGCCGCCGAGACACCTCTCACGGTCGCGCACGACCCGAGGCGCGAGGGAGTGCTGCTGGCCTGGGCCGGCCGGACGAAGCCGGCCGACGCCCGCGCCCCGCACGGGCGGGTCGTCCTGGGGCCGCCCTACGTGGACCCTGCCGACCGGGCCCAGCGGCACCGTGTGGAGGTCCGGCTGCCCGGTGGCCGCTCGATGTGGGGGGTCACCGACACCTGGTACCCGAGCGAGACGGCGTGGCAGGTGGACGCCGTCGCCCTGCACGCGGAGCCGGTGGACCACGGCGGCCGGACGTGGTGGGACGTCCGGCGGGTCTTCTCTCTCGCGCCGGCCGCGGCGACCGACGAGGGAGCCGATCACGCCGAGGCGTGGCCCGTGGTCACGAGGGAGACCGGGTGGAGCGCCGCGCTGCGGGACGGCCACGCGGTGCTCGCCCCGGTGGGGCTCGACGGAGGCCGCCGCAGCGTGAGCCTGCCGCCCGTGCCGCTCGTCGCGGGCGAGGGGCCGCACGTGGAAGGCGGGCGTTACCGGGCGGAGCGGGCCCATGTGGTCCTGCTGCCGGCTCCCGCCGACGCGCCCGGGGAGCTGCCGTACGTGGCGTCGTACCGGCAGACGCCGCCGGTCGACCTGCGTGCCTTCAGGAATCTGCAGAACATCGTCGAGGGCCGGGAGACCGCCACCTCCCTGTACTTCGTGGGCGCGGTGAGCGCACGGCCCGGACAGGCCCGGGCGGACTGGCTGCTGTTCGAGTGGGGCTTCGGCCGTACCCTCCGCGTGCACCGCGGTGACGTCACGCTCGACGGCCGCCCGCTGCGGTGGGGCAAGGAACTGCCGGTCTTCCACGGTGACCGGGTCACCCTGATCACCCTGACCGCCAGGACGGCTCAGCAGGACGGCGGAAAGCACGGCGGTCTCTCGCTGGATCTGCACGGGAGCGGTATCCGCTGGTCCGACGAGCGCTTCCTGCGCGACCAGGCGCACCAGCACGTCCTGCCCCTGCTGACCGTGCGCCTCGACCGGATGGCCCGGACGGCGGACGTGCTCAGCGCCCAGGGCCGCGGCGGTTCCATCGGCGCCGACGAGAGTCCGAACGAGGTGCGCTCCGCGCGTCTGCGGCTGCACCAGGACGATGTCGGTCCGCTGCTGAAGCAGTACCCCTCGGGACCCGAGGAGGTGCGGGTGCTCGGCTTCCTCGACACGGACGCGTGGGACGTCTCGGGCGGCCGCGAGGTCACCTTCCGGTACGTGCGGCCCACCCTCCACCGGCGCGACCCGCACGCGATCCGGCCGGGCCGGCACGTCTTCATGTGGGCCGACCGCATCCTGCGCCACCCCAACGACATCACCCTCGACCTCTTCCTGGAACTCGGTCCGAAGAGCGCGCCCCAGCGGATCACGGCCCGGGTGACCCGGCGCGCCTTCGCGCACCGGGAGGATCTGCTGCGGCGCATCCTCGAGGAGGACGGCTCGGGCGCCCTGAAAGACACGTGCTACCTGGTCGAGTTGACCGGGCAGCGCAAGGCGGGGCACTTCGAGGGCCGGCTCTCCCATGCGCCGACCCGCCCGGCGCGTGCCCTGCGCGGCCATCTGACGCCGCGCAACCCGTCGTGCTTCGCGGTCGTCACCGCCGTCGCGCCCCGGGTGCGGCTGGAACTGCGCGCGGGCGTGGTCGTCGTGCTGGGCACCGCGGATCTGGCGGACTGCGACCCCCTCGACGTGGGTGCCGTGGTCCGTGTCACCCGTGCGGACCAGGGCCGTTTCCGGCTCCGTACCGCGCTGCCCGGCGATGCCGCCTACGGGCTCGACGGCCGGGAGGTGGTGGTGTTCCCCAAGAACCAGCTGCTGGCCGGGCACACGCCGGACAAGCTGGACCGGACCCAGTTCACCGTGTCGGGGCTGCCCAACGTCCAGTTGCTCGCGCAGCCGTCCGCGGACGACGCGGAGGACCCCCTGGCCGGGATCCGGGAGCTGATGCGGTACCCCCACCCCAAGATCGGGCGGATCCGGCGGGAGGACTCCCGGTCCTTCGCGGTGCCCTCCAAGCCGGAGGAGTCGTCGGCGCGGTGGTTGTCGATCGACCTCGACACGCTGGAGGCGACCGTGACCCCGGTCGCCGCGAGGACGGGGACGGCCGGGACGCCGGTGCCGGCCGGCCGGGTCTCGTTCGCGGACCGCGGGATGCGGGCCATCGGCGAGCGGCACGCGGCGGCGCGCCATGTGCCCCACGACCTCCAGACGGGCCACTGGCCCGACGGGCTGCCGGAGTCCGTGGAGATCGTCCAGTTCGACGGGCGGGAGGGCATCGCGGAGCCCGTGATGACGGCCGGGGACGCGGTCCTGCGGTACCCGCCGGGCGACCTGCGCAGGTTCGCCTTCCCCGCGAACCTGCTGATCGACCGCCGGCGCGGGGGCAGGGCCACCCAGGGGGTGCGGGAGGCCGCGGACCTGTACGCGGTGGCCGGTCCGGCGATGTCGTCCGGCCGGGCGTCCGGGCTGTGGCTGGAACTCTCCCCGGGCAGGCTGGTGGAGGTGCCGGGTGAACTCGCCCACGCGATGACGGCGGGCACCCTCCATCCGCTGGACGGGCTGTGCTGGGCGTTGTTCCGGCCGGGCGACGAGGTCAGCGTGTCCGCCTACCACCGCACCATCAGCGAGCCCGCCTTCGTCGTCCTGCACGACTGGCGGCCGGGGCTGCGGGGCGCGCTGGGCGGGGTGCCCGCCGTGCTGACGGTGCTCGCCGTCGAGCCGGAGTCGGGGATCCTGCGCCTGGGCGGGGCGGACGCCTCCCTGGAGTACCCGGTGACCCGTGCCGGGGCGCGGGCGTACGCCCCGGGGGACACGGTGCGCCTCACTCCCGGCAACGATCTGGTCCGGTGCGCGGACGGTGTCCCCGCACGGCCCGGCGATGCGGTGCTGCTGAGCGCGGCCGACGACGGAACCCTGTACGTGCAGGGCATGCCCGGGCGCCCCGTGGTGCCGGCCGAGGAGGGCTGGGCGGATGACGCCTGGCTGCGCCGGGAACTGCAGGCGGGTCCCCAGGCGGCTCGCGCGGTGCTGTCCGCGGTGGGCGGCGCCCTGCCGGTGACCGTCGAGGCGCTGGAGTCCGACGGCGGCCTGCGTATCTCCCGGTCCGCCCAGCCGCGCCTGCCCGGTGACGCCCCGTGGGAGACCCTCGCGCGGGTGGCGGGCCGGCTGGCCGACGGCCGGCTCGTGCTGCGCTGCGGCGGGGCCCTCCTCCCCGCGCGGGCCGGTGACCTCGTACCCGGGCTTCCCGAGCCGGCCGCCGACGCGGTGGCGGCGGTCCTCATGGGCGGCGCCCCTGATGACGCCATGGGCGGCGCTCTGTGGCTGCGCCGGACGGAGGGCGGAGGCCTGTGCACCGGGCTGCCGGTGCCGCAGCGGTCCGAACGGCAGGTGCTCCCGCTCGCCGCGGTGCACGGTGACGGGACCGGCGCCGAGGGGGCGGGACTGCTCTGCCGGGAGGAGGACTCCGGGGCGCTGCGCTGGATGCCCGCGGAGCACGCCGCCTGGGCACGGTTGACGGGCAGGCAACTGGACGAGGCGCTGGTCGACGCGAAGGCCGTGCTGCGGGCCGCGGTCCTGGGGGACGGACGGGTCTCGGCGGCGGCCTCGCCGTCGGCGCTCGGTCACTTCGGGCGGCTCGGGATCGGCGATCCGGTGCGGCTGGTGGTGCTCGGCGGTGCCGCCCCGATGGAACCGCACGGCCGCCGGCGCTACCTGGCCCGGCTGGAGAGCAGCGACATGCTGGTGACGTTCTCCAGCGAGGCGTCGAACCACGGGGACGGCGAACGGCTCGTCGCCGAGGTGGACCGGCTGACGCGCGGCCCCCGGGGGACGGCCCTGGTACGCACCGTCCCGCGGGGCAAGCGCGACACGATCCCGGACCTGCCGAGTGTCGTCACCGGGGGTCGCGCGGTCCGCGAGACCGTACGGCGGCGCTTCGCGGACTACCGGGAGCTGTGCGCCGATCCGGCCCTGGAGATCGCGGAAGGCCGCGCGGCCGACCCGGTCGACGTACGGGTGGTGAGGGCCGCGTGGGAGCACGTCGCGGCGGGGAACGCGGGGCAGCCCTCGCCGGAGGCGTCCGCCGCGCTGGAGGAGTGGCTGCGGTCGCGCGCCACCGATGAGGGGCGGGCCGGGGAGGTGGATCTCGTTCCCCTTCTCGGCGCGACGCTGCTGGCGGCGGGGACCCCCGATCCGGAGCGGGAGCGGATCGCCGTGGGCCTCGCACGCCAGGCCGGTGAGCGGGCCCTGCGAGCCGTTCACGTCGATCCGATGCTCGACACCTGGCTCAGCGGCAGGGGCCCCCGGCAGGGCGTGTGGGGGCGCCTCACCCGGCTGAGCCTCCATCCGCTGCTGAATCCACGGCATCTCGCGGAGCTGGTCACGTTCGGCCGGGGGCGCCTCTACCGGGCGGCCGTGGAACGGGAACCGGAGATCCACCTCATCGCTCTGGGGCTCCTGGCCTCGGTGGGAGAGCCCGTGGCGCTCGATCCGCTCTTCGTCGCACCGGGCCCGCTGACCGAACTCGCGGCCCTGAGCCGTGCCCTGGTGCCTCCGCGGGACCGGCAGGATGCCCAGGACCGGCTTCACCCGGGCCAGATCGCCTTCCTCGCGTCGGCGTTCGACGCGGCCGTGCGGGGCGCGTCTCCGGCGGTGCTGCCGGCCCCGCTGACGTACCCGTCGGCCGGGTCGTCGACCGCCTGAGCGGATGGCGGGGGGCCGTCCGCCTCGCGGACGGCCCCTCCCGCGCGTGGCTCGCGAGGACGCGGGCGCCGCACTCGCGGCCGGGGGCCCGCCCGGCACGCCGGGGGCGCCTGCCCGGCACGGAAACGGTTCGCGGGACGGGGCGGCGCTCTGCTTGGCTCGCTCCATGACTGATCTTCGGACACGGGCCGCGACGCCCGACGACCTGGACACCGTCCTCGCCTTCTGGAAGACCGCCGCCGAGGGCACGAGCATCAGCGACGACCGCGCCGGCGTGGAGCGGCTGGTCGGCCGGGATCCCGAGGCGCTGATCCTGGCCGAGCACGGCGGCGAGCTGGTGGGCACCGTGATCGCCGGGTTCGACGGGTGGCGGTGCCATCTGTACCGGCTGGCGGTGCACCCGGACCGGCGTCGGCAGGGCATCGGCTCGGCGCTGCTGGCCGCCGCCGAGGAGAGGTTCGTGCGGCTCGGCGGGCGGCGCGGGGACGCGATGGTGCTCACCCGGAACGAGACGGCGCATCATGCCTGGCGCGCGGCGGGGTACGCGCCGGAGGAGACGTGGCGGCGCTGGGTGAAGCCGCTCGTCGACTGACCGGCGTCCTCCACCGGTTCGGGACACTTTGCCGATCCTTTACCATGGGGGGACCGTGCGAGACCGTGCGGTCCCCCTGCGAGTCATCGAAAGGTGTGAGCGTCCGCCCATGGGCGAGCCTCCCAGTAGCCGAGCGCGACATCGCGCGATCCTCCCTGCCCTGCCGGACCATGGGACGGAGGTGAACCGATGACGGAAGTGCTCCTGCTGCTGGTGGCGATCCTGCTGTCGATCGCCTGCGGCGCCTTCGTGGCCGCGGAGTTCTCGCTGACCACGGTCGAGCGCGGCGAGCTGGAGCGGGCGGCGGCGCGCGGCGAGCGGGGCGCCGCCGGCGCGCTCAAGGCCGTACGGAACCTCACCTTCCAGCTCTCCGGCGCCCAGCTCGGCATCACCGTCACCAACCTGGTGGTCGGCATGCTCGCCGAGCCGTCGATCGCCAAGCTCATCGCGGGGCCGCTGGAGGCCGTGGGGCTGTCGGGCTCGGCGTCGAGTTCGGTCGCGCTGGTGCTGGGCACGGCGCTGTCGACGGTCTTCCTGATGGTCGTCGGCGAACTGGTGCCGAAGAACTGGGCGATCTCCTCGCCGCTGCCCGTGGCCAAGAGCGTGGGCAACGCCCAGCGCTGGTTCAGCGCCGCCTTCCGGCCCTTCATCACCCATCTCAACAACACCGCGAACCGGGTGGTTCGCCGCCTCGGCGTGGAGCCGACCGAGGAGCTGGCCGCCGCGCGGGGCCCGCAGGAACTGGCCGCACTCGCCCGGCACTCCGCCCGGGAGGGCGCCCTGGAGGCGGACACCGCCGAGCTGTTCGTGCGCACCCTGAACCTGGCCGACCTGACCGCGGAGAACGTGATGACCCCGCGCGTCCAGGTCATCTCCCTCGACGCCCTCGCGACCTGCGAGGACGTGGCGAACGCGACCCGGGCGACGGGCCTGTCCCGCTTCCCCGTCCACCGCGGCACCCTGGACGCGGTGGTGGGCACCGCGCACATCAAGGACGCCCTGGCGGTCCCGGCCGAGCGCCGCGCGCGGGTGCCCGTCTCGGAGATCATGCGCGAGCCGCTGCTCGTGCCCGAGTCGCTGACCGTGGACCGGCTCCTGGACCGGCTGTCCGGCAAGCGGACGATGGCCGTGGTCATCGACGAGTACGGCGGTACGGCCGGGGTGGCCACCCTGGAGGACATCGTCGAGGAGGTCGTCGGCGAGGTCCGCGACGAGCACGACCCGCACGAGACGCCGGACCTGGCCCCCGCGGGCACCGACGACCACGGCCGCGCCCTGTACTCGGCCGACGGCGCCGCGAGGATGGACCAGCTCGCGGGCGTGGGCCTGCACGCGCCCGAAGGGCCGTACGAGACGCTGGCCGGCCTCGTCGCCACCGAGCTGGGCCGCATACCGGCCGTCGGCGACGGCGTCGAGGTCGCCGGCTGGCACATGGACGTGGTCGACGCCTCCGGCCGCCGCGCCGCGCGCGTGCTGCTGCACGCGCCGCTCGTCGAGGACCACGTGGAAGGGGTGGACCAGTGACCGCCGTGCAGCTGCTGATCGGCCTGGCGACCCTCGTCGTCAACGCGTTCTTCGTCGGCGCGGAGTTCGCGCTGATCTCGGTCCGCCGCTCCCAGATCGAGCCGTACGCCGAGCAGGGCGACCGGCGCGCCAGGAGCGTGCTGTGGGGCCTTCAGCACGTGTCCGCGCTGATGGCGGCCGCGCAGCTCGGCATCACGCTGTGCACGCTGGTCCTCGGTGTCGTCGCCGAACCGGCGATCGCGCACCTGCTGGAGCCGGTGTTCCACACGATCGGCGTGCCCGAGGGCGCGGGGCACGCCGTGTCCTTCGTGATCGCGCTGACGCTGGCCACCTACCTGCACATGCTCCTCGGTGAGATGGTCCCGAAGAACATCGCGCTGGCGGAGCCGGTGCGCAGCGCACTGCTGCTCGGGCCGCCGCTGGTCGCGCTGTCCCGGGCGCTGCGCCCGGTGATCTTCGCGATCAACGCGTTCGCCAACGGTCTGCTGAAGCTGCTGCGGATCGAGACAAAGGACGAGGTCACCGCGGCCTTCTCCGACGCCCAGCTCGCCCAGATCGTCAGGGACGCCGGAGAGGCGGGGCTCATCGACGACCGCGCCCAGGAGCGGCTGCACGACGCCCTGGAGCTGGGCCGCCGTCCGGTGCGGGACGTCGTGCTCCCGCTGGAACGTGTCGTCTACGCGCGCGTGGGCGTCACACCGGAGGAGCTGGAGGGGCTGGCGGCACAGTCGGGGTTCTCCCGCTTCCCGGTGGTGGACGACGGGCGCCGGATCGTCGGCTACCTGCACGTGAAGGACGCGCTGGACGCCTCTCCGCAGGACGTTGCGTTCCAGCTGCGGGACATGCGGGCGATCGCGCGCGTGCGGGAGGCGACGCCCCTGGACGACGTCCTCACCGCGATGCGGGGCAGCCGTACGCACCTGGCGGCCGTGCTCGGCTCCGACGGACGGCTGGCCGGACTGGTGACGATGGAGGACGTGCTGCGGGAACTGTTCGGGCAGCGGGCGTAGCCGGGCGGAGGGCGGATGCCGGCTACGGGCGCAGGGCGGATGCCGGCTGCGGGCGAGCCCGGCAGCGGGGCGGTGGAGTGGCCTTTCGGGGCCCCCGCCGCCCCGGCGTCTCCCGGACGGAGACCGACCGACCGCTGGGTATGCGACTCGGGCTACCATCGGTGGCGCCATGCAGAAGAACCCCACACACACCAGCCTGGTCGCGGTCGGCGACTCCTTCACCGAGGGCATGTCGGACCTGCTGCCCGACGGCACCTACCGGGGGTGGGCCGACCTCCTGGCGAGCCGGATGGCCGCCCGCACACCCGGCTTCCGGTACGCCAACCTGGCGGTCCGCGGCAAGCTGATCGGACAGATCGTCGAGGAACAGGTCGACGTGGCGGCCGCGATGGGCGCGGACGTGATCACCCTGGTCGGCGGCCTGAACGACACCCTGCGCCCGAAGTGCGACATGGGCCGGGTCAGGGACCTGCTCACGGAGGCCGTCGAGCGGCTGGCCCCGTCCTGCAAGCAGCTGGTGCTGATGCGCAGCCCGGGGCGCCAGGGCCCGGTCCTGGAGCGGTTCCGGCCGCGCATGGAGGAGCTGTTCACCTGCGTCGACGAGCTCGCCGCGCGGCACGGCGCCGTCGTCGTCGACCTGTACGGCGCCCCCTCGCTCGGCGATCCGCGCCTGTGGGACGTCGACCGGCTGCACCTGACGCCCGAGGGACACCGCCGGGTCGCCGAGGCGGTCTGGCAGTCCCTCGGCTACGACCCCGAGGACGCCGACTGGCACACGCCGATGCCGGCGACTCCGCCGCCCGGCTGGGCCGCCCGCCGCGTGGCGGACGCCCGCTTCGCCCGGCGGCATCTGCTCCCGTGGATCGGCCGCCGCCTGACCGGCCGCTCCTCCGGGGACGGCCGCCCGCCGAAGCGGCCCGAGCTGCTGCCGTACGAGGGCCCGGCGTAGGCGGCGCTCAATGACCACGCGGGTGATCAGCCTCCGGGGCCGGATCCACGCGTTCGGTCCCCGGCTGGAACGCGCCCCCGAGGGCGTGGTCCACGTCGGCCGCCTCTGGACGCTCGGCGGCCGGGACCTCCCCGGCACCCGCTGTACAACCCGTTCGCCCACGACACCCCGAAGCAGAAGCGGGACGGCACGCGGGCCGAGGTGACGGCGATGTACCGGGCCCGCCTGCTGGAGCGTCCGGAGCTGCTGGAGCGGGTGGAGGCGCTGCGCGGGAAGACCCTGGCCTGCTGGTGCGCCCCGAGCCGTGCCACGCCGACGTGCGCGGAACTCGCCGACTCCGCGAGGTGACGCGCGTCTCGTAGGTTCCGCCGAACGGGACGGTGGCGCTGGCCTGCACGAATCGCCAGTAGAATCCGTGCACGTGACTTCCGCTCCCGCCAAGCCCCGCATCCCGAACGTCCTCGCCGGACGCTACGCCTCCGCCGAGCTCGCCACGCTCTGGTCGCCCGAGCACAAGGTGAAGCTGGAGCGTCAGCTCTGGCTCGCCGTGCTGCGCGCCCAGAAGGACCTCGGGATCGAGGTGCCGGAGGCGGCGATCGCCGACTACGAGCGTGTCCTGGACACCGTCGACCTGGCCTCCGTCGCCGAGCGCGAGAAGGTCACGCGGCACGACGTGAAGGCGCGGATCGAGGAGTTCAACGACCTCGCCGGGCACGAGCAGGTCCACAAGGGCATGACGTCCCGCGACCTGACGGAGAACGTCGAGCAGCTGCAGATCCGCCTCTCCCTGGAGCTGGTCCGCGACCGTACGGTCGCCGTGCTGGCGCGGCTGGGCAAGCTGGCGGGCGAGTACGGCGAGCTGGTCATGGCCGGCCGCTCGCACAACGTGGCCGCGCAGGCCACCACCCTCGGCAAGCGCTTCGCGACCGCCGCCGACGAGCTGCTCGTGGCGTACGGCCGGGTCGAGGAGCTGCTCGGCCGCTACCCGCTGCGCGGCATTAAGGGTCCCGTCGGCACCGCCCAGGACATGCTCGACCTGCTCGGCGGCGACGCGGGCAAGCTGGCCGAGCTGGAGGACCGGATCGCGGCCCACCTGGGCTTCTCGCAGGCGTTCACGTCCGTCGGCCAGGTCTACCCGCGCTCGCTGGACTACGAGGTCGTGACGGCGCTGGTGCAGCTCGCGGCGGCCCCCTCCTCGCTGGCGAAGACGATCCGGCTGATGGCCGGGCACGAGCTGGTGACCGAGGGCTTCAAGCCCGGCCAGGTCGGCTCCTCGGCGATGCCGCACAAGATGAACACCCGCTCCTGCGAGCGCGTCAACGGCCTGATGGTGATCCTGCGCGGCTACGCGTCGATGACCGGCGAGCTGGCGGGCGACCAGTGGAACGAGGGGGACGTGTCCTGCTCGGTGGTGCGCCGGGTGGCCCTCCCCGACGCGTTCTTCGCGCTGGACGGTCTGCTGGAGACGTTCCTGACGGTGCTCGACGAGTTCGGTGCCTTCCCGGCGGTCGTGGCCCGGGAGCTGGACCGTTACCTGCCGTTCCTCGCCACCACCAAGGTGCTGATGGGCGCGGTGCGCGCGGGCGTGGGCCGTGAGGTCGCGCACGAGGCGATCAAGGAGAACGCCGTCGCCTCCGCCCTCGCGATGCGCGAGCAGGGTGCCGAGCGCAACGAACTGCTGGACA
Organism: Streptomyces sp. NPDC000345; assembly: GCF_042898825.1. Taxonomy (NCBI): domain Bacteria; kingdom Bacillati; phylum Actinomycetota; class Actinomycetes; order Kitasatosporales; family Streptomycetaceae; genus Streptomyces; species Streptomyces sp. NPDC000345. Next base: position 119,814 of record NZ_JBIAZE010000018.1, on the reverse strand, counting down.
AGCTGGCCGCCGACGAGCGTCTGCCGCTCGACCGCGCCCAGCTCGATGCCCTGATGGCCGACAAGCTGTCCTTCACGGGCGCCGCGGCCGCGCAGGTGGCGACGGTCGTCGGCCGCGTCGAGGAGATCGTGAAGCAGCGTCCGGAGGCCGCCGGTTACACCCCCGGAGCGATCCTCTGACGCGTTTCACCCAGGCGGAGCTGGAGGCCGCCCGCGACCGTCTGGTACCGGACGTCGTCGCGGGCGGTCTGCGTGTGCTGTTCTGCGGCATCAACCCGGGGCTGATGACGGCGGCGACCGGACACCACTTCGCCCGCCCGGGCAACCGCTTCTGGCCGGTCCTGCATCTCTCCGGTTTCACGCCGCGGCTGCTGAAGCCGGCGGAGCAGGGAGAACTGCTGTCGTACGGGCTCGGCAGCACCAATGTGGTGGCGCGGGCGACCGCCCGGGCCGACGAGCTGAGCGCCGACGAGTACCGGGAGGGCGGCCGGATACTGGCGGAGAAGGTGCGGCTGCTCGGGCCCCGCTGGCTGGCGGTGGTCGGTGTGACCGCCTACCGGGCCGCCTTCGACGAACGCAAGGCCGCGGTGGGTCCCCAGGAGCGGGCCATCGGGGACACGCGGGTGTGGGTGCTGCCGAACCCGAGCGGTCTCAACGCCCATTGGACGGCCGCGACGATGGCGGAGGAGTTCGCCCGGCTGCGGGTGGCGGCGGAAGGCTGAGCCGGGCCGTCAGGGCGGGTCCGTGTCGGTGACGACCAGCAGGAGCTGTATCTCGTCGTCCGGGTCGAGGTCGGCCACGCCCAGGGCCACCCAGCGGCCCTGCTCCGCCACCTGCCAGAGGTACACGTCTCCCACGCGCAGGCTCAACCCGGCCCAGGGCTCGGGTATCTCCTCGGTCCCGGTCCGCAGCCGGACCGTCTGCAGTCCCAGGTGACACGGCGTCCCCCATCTCCGCGTCAGCGTCCCGGCCAGCTCCTCCTTCTCCTCGTGGATCCGCTCCGCCTCGGCCAGACGCACCGCCGCGTCCGCCACCGCGAGGCCGTGACTGGTCACCAAGGCCGCCGTGCGGTGACCGGGCCCGAGGTACCTGTCGATGTCCATGCGATCCAGTAAACCCGCCACCACTGACAATTGGCGGGCCGTCAGCGGGCATCCGGCTCAGGCGTCCCGGCGCCCGAGCCGCCAGGCGCCCGCCGCCAGCGCGACCGCCGTCCACACGGCGGTCACCGCGAGCCCCGTCCACGGTCCCAGCACACCGTCCCAGCTGCTGTGCAGCACCACCTGCCCGGCCCGGTCGGGCAGGAAGTCGGCCGCGCTGCCGGACATGTCGCCGACCACGAACGACACGATCAGGAGGAAGGGGATGAGGACGCCGAGCGTGGCCACCGCGCTGCGCAGAACCGTCGTCAGACCGGCGGCCAGCAGGGCCATCAGGGTCAGGTAGACGGCGCAGCCGGCCACCCCGCGCAGTCCCTCGGCCGTGCCGGGGGCATCCGCCTCCTCCCCCAGCACCGTGCTGCCCACGGCCCAGGTCGCGAGCCCCGTGACCAGCCCGACGGCCAGCACCGGCAGGGCGATCGCCGTCAGCTTGGCGGCGAACCAGCGGGCCCGGTCCGGAACCGCGGCCAGCGACAGGCGAAGGGCGCCGCCCTGGAACTCGGCGGCGACGGCCGTCGTCCCGAAGGCGATCGCCGCGATCTGGCCGAAGCCGACGCCGAAGAAGACGGAGAAGAGAGGGTCGAAGTCGTCACCGCCGGAGTCGGCACCGGCCGGCGCCGAGAAGGCGACCGTGGCGAGCAGGACCGCGCCCAGGCTGCCGGTCTGCGACCGCAGCGTCCGGATCTTGATCCACTCGGCGTGGAGTGCGGGGGTGAGAACCGGGGTGGGCACGGTCAGGCCTCCTGGTACGGCTGGGCCGCGAACTCGGCGGCGTCGGCGGTGAGATCGAGGTAGGCCTCCTCCAGCGTGCCTTCCTCGGTGGTCAGTTCGAGCAGGGGGACGCCGGCGGCCGCCACGAGCGGGCCGATGTCGTCCACGCGCGCGGAGGACACGCGCCAGTACCCGTCGGGGTGTTCCACGGCGTCGTGGCCGTGCCGGGCGAGAGCGCTCCGCAGGGCGGTGGGGTCGGTCGTACGGACGCGGACGCGGGGGCGCACGCGCGCGTCGATGAAGTCCCGCATCGGGGTGTCGGCCAGCAGCCGGCCCCGGCCGAGGACGACGAGGTGGTCGGCGAAGGACGCGGTCTCGTTCATGAGGTGGCTGGAGACCAGCACGGTGCGTCCTTCGCCGGCGAGCCTGCGCAGCAACCCGCGGATCCAGACGATGCCTTCGGGGTCGAGGCCGTTGGACGGCTCGTCGAGCAGGACCACCTCGGGGTCGCCGAGCAGGGCGGCTGCGATGCCGAGCCGCTGGCGCATGCCGAGGGAGTACGTCTTCACCCGGCGGCGGCCGGCGTCTCCGAGCCCGGTCTCCTCCAGCACCTCGTCGGCCCGGCGGGCGGGGATGCGGTTGCTCGCGGCGAGGGCCAGAAGGTGGTCGCGGCCGGTCCGGGAGCCGTGCGCGGCCTGCGCGTCGAGCAGGGCGCCGACCCGGCGGAGCGGCTCGGGAAGGGTGACGTAAGGCCGGCCGGCGAGGGTGGCGGTGCCTGAGGTCGGCCGGTCGAGGCCGAGGACGAGGCGCAGGGTGGTCGACTTGCCGGCGCCGTTGGGGCCGAGGAAGCCGGTGACACGGCCGGGCATGACGCGGAAGGTCAGGCGGTCCACGGCCCGCCGGGGGCCGTACTCCTTGGTGAGGTCGTGGACGTCGATGCTGGTCATGGCCCCGACTCTGGCGGTCCGCAGGGGGGTTGGGCCTCCCCCGCCCGGGGAGGGCGTCTCCCCCGCTCGGGGGAGGCCGTTGCCAGTGGCGCCTGTCACGATGTGCGCATGGGCCGCTGCCTGCGCCCGCTGCTGCGGGGGACGACGTACACACGACTGCTGCACCTGTGGGTGCCGCTGCTCCTCCAGAGCGTGTGGATGTTCATCGACATGTCGAAGCCGTGGGTGCCCGCGCTGCTCCTGGTGCCGGTCGGGCTGATCCCGGGGGTGCGGACGGGAGAAGGGGTTCAGGCGCGGCTGCTGCTTCTGCCGGGGGAGGCCGATCCCGGGTTCTCGGTGGCGCCGTCGGCGAACCGGCGGGACCGGCTGCGGACCGTGCTGTGGCTGGAGGTGCGGATGGTCCTGGGGGCGGCCGTCGGGTACTCCTGCGTGTGGCTGCCGATCACCGCGCTGGTGCTCGTCGATCTCGCGCGCGGGCGCGTGCCGGACGGCATACCCGTCCTCGACGCGGTGACGCCGCACTGGTGGTACGCCCTGCTGGCGCCCCTCCCCCTGCTCGTGCTGTACGGCGTCGTCGTCGGGCTGGGCGAGCTGGTCACCGTCGCGGCACGCGCGCTGCTCGGGCCGTCCGCCGCGGAACGGCTCGCCGCACTGGAGGAGCGCACCGAGCAGCTCCTGGAGCGCAACCGCATCGCCCGTGAGCTGCACGACTCCATCGGGCACGCGCTGACGGTGGCGGTGGTGCAGGCGGGGGCGGCGCGGGCGGCGGGCGACGCGGAGTTCACCGGCCGGGCGCTCGCGGCCATCGAGGACACCGGCCGGGCGGCACTCGCGGACCTGGAGCGGGTGCTGGGTGTGCTGCGCGAGTCGGACCGTCCGGTGAGTGCCCGGCCGACGCTCGCCGAGGCCGACGGGCTGCTGGAGTCCGCGCGGGCGTCCGGGGCGAAGGTCGACGCCGAGGTGACCGGCCCGCTGGAGACGGTGCCGGGGCCGGTGTCCCGCGAGGGATACCGCATCCTCCAGGAGGCGCTGACCAATGTGCTGCGGCACGCGGGCGACGTACCGGTCAGGGTCCGGGTCGGCGTCGCCGGCGGCCGGCTGAGCCTGGAGGTGCGCAATCCGCTGCCGGCCCGGACACCCGGCCCCGGGCGGGGCAGCGGGCTGCGCGGGATACGCGAGCGCGCGGCGCTGCTCGGGGGACACGCCTGGACCGGGCCGGACGCGGGAGACTGGCAGGTCCGTGCCGAGCTGCCGCTGAGTTGATCTACGCTGGCCCCATGCCGGTGACCGTGCTCCTCGTCGACGACGAACCTCTGGTGCGCGCGGGGTTGCGGGCCGTGCTGGAGGCACAGGGCGACATCGAGGTCGTGGGGGAGGCGGCGGACGGTGCAGCGGTGATCCCGCTGGTGCGGCGGCTGCGGCCGGACGTGGTCGCCATGGACGTCCGCATGCCGCTGATGGACGGCATCGAGGCGACCCGCGCGGTGCTGCGCACGGTGGAGGGGCCGCCGAAGATCCTGGTGGTGACGACCTTCGAGAACGACGAGTACGTGTACGAGGCGCTGCGGGCGGGGGCGGACGGGTTTCTGCTGAAGCGGGCCAGGCCCGCCGAGATCGTGCACGCGGTACGGCTGGTGGCGGAGGGCGAGTCGCTGCTGTTCCCGGCGGCGGTGCGGCGGCTGGCCGCCGAGTACGGCGAGCCGGGCGGCAACCGCGCGGCCCGGGACACGCTGGAGCGGGCCCGGCTGACCGAGCGGGAGGCCGAGGTGCTGCGGCTGATGGCGCGCGGGCTGGCGAACGCGGAGATCGCCACGCGGCTCGTCGTGGGCACGGAGACGGTGAAGTCGCATGTGAGCGCGGTGCTGGCGAAACTGGGGGCGCGGGACCGCACACAGGCGGTGATCACGGCGTACGAGTCGGGGTTCGTCGCACCGGGTTGAGACGGTGTGTGACGGCATCGGTACGGATACCGCTCTCGCCCGGCTCCTCCCCGCCGAGTACGATCCGCCCAACACGCGCACGAGCTGGAAGGACGGACGTTGGGGCGGCTGACCGGCGGGGATCCCTCGCTGCTGCGAAGGATCAACTCCGCGGTGGTGCTGCACGCGCTGCGTGCCGCGGACTGCGCGACGCTCACGGAGATCACCCGGGTGACCGGGCTGTCCCGGCCGACCGTCGAGGGGGTCGTGGAGGACCTCATCGGGGCGGGGCTCGTCGTCGAGAAGGCGGCCGACGACAGTGTCGCCCGGCGGCAGGGGCGGCCGGCGCGGCGTTTCCGGTTCCGTGCTGAGGCCGGGCACCTGCTGGGCCTGGAGATCGGCTCGCACCGGGTGGCCGCGCTGCTGGCCGATCTGGACGGGCGGCTGCTGGGCTCGCAGGCCAAGGAGGTCGACCAGACGGTCCCGGCGGACGAGCGGCTGGAGCGGCTGCGCACGGCGGTCGCCGAACTGCTGCGCCGGGCGGGCGTGCCCCGCGACTCCCTGCGGGCGGTGGGGGTGGCCACCCCCGGCATCGTCGACGCGGACGGGACCATACGGCTGGGCACGGCCCTGCCGGAGTGGACCGGGTTGCGGCTGGGCGAGCGGCTGAGCCGCTCCTTCAAGTGTCCCGTGCTGGTGGAGAACGACGCCAACGCGGCGGCCGTGGCGGAGCACTGGAAGGGGTCGGCCACCGAGTCCGACGACGTCGTCTTCGTGCTGGCGGGGCTGAGTCCGGGCGCCGGGTCGCTGATCGGCGGGCGGCTGCACCGGGGGTACGGCGGGGCGGCCGGTGAGATCGGGGCCCTGCATCTGCTGGGCCGGGAGGTGACGCCGGAGACCCTGCTGTCCACGACGGACGAACCGCTGCATCCGCTGGACGAGCAGGCGGTGGCGAAGGTGTTCGCGCAGGCGCGCGACGGCGACCAGCGGGCGCGGGCCGCCGTGGACCGCTTCATCCAGCGGCTCGTGCACGACGTGGCCGCGCTGGTGCTGGCCCTCGACCCGGAGTTGGTGGTCGTCGGCGGGTGGGCGGCCGGTATCGACGGCGTACTGGAGCCGCTGCGGCGGGAGTTGGCGCGCTACTGTCTGCGACCGCCGAAGGTGGCGCTGTCGATGCTCGGCGAGGCGGCCGTGGCGACCGGGGCGCTGCGGCTGGCGCTGGACCATGTGGAGGAGCAACTGTTCGCGGTGGAGGGGACGGTGACGGCCCGTCGGTGACGGGCCCGCCCCTGTCAGCTCTTCCCCGACAGCGCGACCGTGACGGTCCGTCGGGGACGGTCCGGATCAGCACGCGGCGCCGCGACGCGCCGCGCCCCGGAGGCGTTTCCGGGGCGCGGGCGAGGGGTCCGTCCGCCGGGTGCGGGCTGTTCAGGGAGCCTGCCGCACGCGCGGGGCGGACGGACGTGGCGGTCAGGACGCCCGGCGTTCCGGGCCGTGGTGTATCTCGACGCCGCCCGAGGCGCCGAACGTCAGGCGGCACGTGTCAGCGCGATACGTGGCGACGGAGAGGGCGGCGGTGCGGCCCCCGGCGAAGAAGCGGGTGGTGACGACGAGGACGGGGGCGCCGGGCAGCCGGTCGAGTTCCCTGGCGTCGTCCGCGCGGGCCGAGCCGAGCTCCACGGAGCGGTCCTGGCCCTGCAGTTCGAGGCGCTGCAGTTCGCGCAGCACGGCCCGCGCGCGGGCCGCTTCGGACGGGGTGTCGATCCCGGTCAGGTCGGGCACCGACGCCTGCGGGACGTAGAGGAGTTCGGCGGCGACGGGCTGGCCGTGCGAGACCCGGGAGCGGCGCACGACGTGCACGGCTTCCTCGCGCGGGATCTCCAGGGCGGTGGCGACGGCGGCCGGCGGGACCGCGAGCGCGCAGTCGACGCACTGCCAGGCGTCGTCACCGCCACCCGGCCATGCCTGTTGTTCCGTGCCGACGGCGACGCCCATCCGGGGCGGCGCGACGGTCGTGCCGACCCCGCGGCGGCGCTGCAGCCGGCCCTCCAGTTCCAGCTGTTCCAGGGCCTGGCGGAGTGTCGCCCTGGCGACGCCGAAGCGGGCGGCCAGCTCGCGCTCGTTCGGCAGGATCTCGCCGACGGCGAACTCGGAGTCGAGCGCCTCGCTCAGTACGGTCTTGAGATGCCAGTACTTCGGTTCCGGTACCGATTCCAGTTGCGTGGTCCCCACCCTGTCCTCCGCAATCGCCATGGTCCGGCGGCGTATTTCGCGCCCTTGTTTATTAAAGGTTGTTGTACTTCTCTGCGACCATAGGGCGGCCCCCACCCTTGGTCAAGACCAATCCTCGATCCCCCGGAAGGCCGACAGGGGCCCGGCGGGAAAGCGTTCACGAGGCGTTCGTACAGGCCCGCGCCCGCCCGGCCGGGGCGGCCGGACGCCGTCCGGGGGTGTCCGGCGCCGTCCGGGCGGAATCGACGCCTTCGGCACACAATGACCGTGGCGGAATGATCCGCGGAACGGGAGGTCGCCATGCGGTACGCCGTGCTGGGCACGGGCCAGGCCGGGCGCACGCTGGGCGGAAAGCTGGTGGCCCTGGGGCACGAGGTGACCCTGGGCTCGCGCACGAAGGACAATCCGGTGGCCCTGGAGTGGGCTGCGGACAGCGGCGGAGGCGCCGGTACGTTCGCGGAGGCGGCCTCCTTCGGCGAGGTCGTGGTGAACGCGGTGGCCGGGCGGGTGGCGCTCACCGCGCTGGAGGCGGCCGGGGCGGCCAACCTCGCCGGGAAGGTCCTGGTGGACGTCTCCAACCCGCTGGCGTTCGAGGACGGCGAGGCGCGGCTGTCGCCCGTCGAGTCCGACAGCGTCGGCGAGCAGATCCAGCGGGCGTTCCCGGACGCGCGCGTGGTGAAGTCGCTGAACACGGTCAACTGCGCGGTGATGGTGGATCCCGCGCGGGTGCCGGGCGGCCACCAGCTCTTCGTGTGCGGGGAGGACGCGGACGCCAAGGCGCGGGTCACGGCGATGCTGGGCGAGTTCGGCTGGCCCGCGGACCGGGTGCTGGACCTGGGCGGCATCCGGGCGGCGCGGAGTGTGGAGATGTGGCTGCCGCTGTGGCTGGACCTGATGCGCCACTTCGGGCACGCGGACTTCAACCTGGAGCTGCGCACTTCTCGTTGACCCCGGCCGGGCTGCGGCATCCGAGGGGCTACCCGTCGGTAGCAATTGCTGACAAGCTGTCTACGGCGTCCGCCGGTCCGTACAGACGAGGAGCTCCCCCATGCCCGCCACCGCCTCCTTCCCGGTCCCCACCCCCAGTGGCCCGCAGCCGGTGACCGTCTCCTACGAGCGGACGGGTCGCGGCGAACCGCTGCTCCTGCTGCACGGGATCGGACATCACCGCCAGGCCTGGGACCCGGTGGTGGACATCCTCGCCGCCGAGCGCGACGTCATCGCCGTGGACCTTCCCGGCTTCGGCGTCTCCCCCGCGCTGCCGGACGGGCTCGCCTACGACCTGCCCACGACGACCTCCGTGTTCGCCGCGTTCTGCGAGGCGCTGGAACTCGAACGGCCGCATGTGGCGGGCAACTCCCTCGGCGGCCTGCTCGCCCTGGAACTCGGCCGCGAGAAGCTCGTACGGTCCGTCACCGCGCTGTCCCCCGCCGGGTTCTGGTCGCAGGCCGAGCGGCGCTACGCCTTCGGCGTCCTGCTGACGATGCGGCACCTCTCCCGCCGGATGCCGCTCCCCCTCGTCGAGCGACTGGCCCGCACGGCGGCCGGCCGCACGGCTCTCACCAGCACGATCTACGCCCGCCCCGCCCGCCGCTCACCCGAGGCCGTGGTCGCCGAGACGCTCGCGCTGGCCCAGGCCACCGGGTTCGACCAGACGCTGCGGGCGGGCACGAGCGTCCAGTTCACCGACGACATCCCCGGCATCCCGGTCACCGTCGGCTGGGGCACCCGGGACTGGCTGCTCGTCCGCCGCCAGGGCGTCCGAGCCAAGCAGATCATCCCCGCCGCCCGTCTGGTCCGGCTCCCCGGCTGCGGCCACTGCCCGATGAACGACGACCCGGCCCTGGTCGCCCGGCTGATCCTCGACGGCAGCCGCTGAGCCGTCCGGGTGGGGCGCCGAGGCATCCGGACCGCGTGCCGAGGCGCCCGTGGCGACCCCGAGTCCGGCCAGGGCGCCGCCGGTCGTCCGGGCCGGGCGGCACGCGCCCGTTCCGGCCGGAGGGGCGGTGCCGGCGGCGACGGGGATGAGGCCGAGAAGAGGGGCGCGCGTTCGGCGCGGTCCGCTGGAGGCCCACGTACCAGCACACGAAGCCGACGACGGTGACGACCCGCCGCCCGCCCCGGCAGCGCACCCGCCCCGCCCGCGGCCGGCCGCCGCGCCACGCCGCGCCGTCGAGCAGCGGGCCGAGCACGGCGGACTCGGCGGCGGCGAGGCCGCACATCGTGGCGGACAGCAGCCGCGGGCCCGGCGACCGCGGCACGGGCACGGCCAGGACGGCGGAGCCCACCTGTCCGGCGAGGGCGCAGACTCAGCTCATGGATCGTCGGTCTGTACGCCGTCTCGAAGGCCTTGCAGGCCGGGCAGCGGAAGTCCTCCCACACGGTGAGCGTGGACCTGGGAGCGGGCGAGGCCCGCCCCGTCCGTACGCCCCCACCCCTGGAGCGTGAAGGCGCCCACGGCGACCGGCGCGGCCCCGTCCCCCTCGACCGGGCGCCGTTCGCCCGTTTCGTGGAGCGCGGCGGCTACGACCGCCGGCTGCGGCGCCGTCAACGGGCTCACCGGGAGCGTCGGGACGGCCCTGGTGGACGCGCTCCGGGAGCACTTCCCCCGGGCACGCGGGTGTCCGGGATCGCGGCCGGGCTGCACGTCATCGCGGAGCGTTCGGCGGCCCACGGGCCCGGGCGGACTTCCTCGGGCGGATGGCGGCGGTCGGTGTGGAGGAGCGCGCGCCGGAGGAGTAGGCACCCCCGCGTGACGGACGCGAGGGCGGGACAGGGGACGACAGCGGGACCGAGGGTCACGGCGGGACGGTGCGGATCGTCCTCGGGTACGCGCACGGGTCGCCCGCGCGACTCCGGGACGGTGTACGGCTGATGAGGGAAGCGGCGAGGGGCCGACGCGCGTCGGTTCCCCCGCCCCGCGCGGCCGGTTGTTCACTTGCGGTTCGCGTGTGCGCCGCGGTGCACCAGTAGGAGTGACGGTGCACATCGGCCGGATCCCGCCCCTGGAGGCCCACTCATGACACACCGTCCGTTTCCCGGGCGCCGCAGCGTCCTGCGCGGCTCGCTGGCCGCTTCCGCGGCCCTGACCCTGCCCGTCGCGGCCGGCGCGGCGCCGGCGCTCGCCCTGTCGGGGCGGCCACGGGCCGACTGGGGTGTGCAGACGGGGGACGTGACCTCCGACTCCGGGCTGGTGTGGGTGCGTGCGGACCGTCCGGCGCGGATGATCGTCGAGACGGCCGCCACCGAGTCGTTCCGGCACCCGCGCCGCTGGTACGGCCCGCTGCTCGGCGCGGGCACGGACTTCACCGGCACGACCGCGCTGCACGGGCTGCCGTCGGGCGAGCAGATCCACTACCGCGTGCTGCTGGCCGACCCGGACGACCCGCGCCGCACCGGAGAGCCGGTGACCGGCACCTTCCGCACGGTCCCCGCCGGGCGCCGGCGCGGGGTGCGCTTCCTGTGGTCGGGGGACCTGGCGGGCCAGGGCTGGGGCATCAACCCCGAGCTCGGCGGCTACCGCATCTACGACGCGATCGCGAGGCTCGACCCCGACTTCTTCCTCTGCAGCGGCGACACCATCTACGCCGACGGCCCGCTCACGGCGACGCAGGCCCTGCCCGACGGCGGTCTCTGGCGCAACGTCACCACCGAGGAGAAGTCCAAGGTGGCCGAGACGCTCGCGGAGTTCCGCGGCAACTTCCGCTACAACCTGCTGGACGAGAACCTGCGGCGGTTCAACGCCCAGGTGCCGTCGGTCATCCAGTGGGACGACCACGAGGTCCGCAACAACTGGTACCCCGGGGAGGTGATCGCCGCCTCCGACACCCGCTACACGGAGAAGAGCGTCGACGTCCTCGCGGCGCGCGCCCGGCGGGCGTTCGGCGAGTACTTCCCGATCTCCACGCTGCGGCCGGGCCTAAGGGAGGGCCGGGTGCACCGGGTGCTGCGGCACGGGCCGCTGCTCGACGTGTTCGTCCTGGACATGCGGACGTACCGCAACGCCAACTCGCCCGACGACCAGACGGTGGACCCGCAGGGCATCCTGGGCCGCGAGCAGCTGGAGTGGCTGAAGCGGGAGCTCGCGCGCTCGCGGGCGGTGTGGAAGGTGATCGCCGCCGACATGCCGCTCGGGCTGGTCGTGCCGGACACCACCGAGGGCAGGGCGAACCTCGAGGCGGTGGCACAGGGCGATCCGGACGCGCCGCTCGGCCGTGAGCTGCAGATCGCCGAGCTGCTGCGCTTCGTCAAGCACCGGCGGATCACCGGCACGGTGTGGCTGACCGCCGACGTGCACCACACCTCGGCCCAGCACTACCAGCCCTCGCGGGCCGCGTTCACCGACTTCGAGCCGTTCTGGGAGTTCGTCTCCGGCCCGCTCAACGCGGGCGCCTTCCCGGCCGGCGTCCTCGACGGCACGTTCGGCCCGGAGCGGATGTTCGTGAAGGCGCCCACCGCCTCCAACGTCTCTCCCGCCGGCGGATACCAGTTCTTCGGCGAGGTCGACATCGACGGCGACAGCGGCGAGCTCACGGTCCGGCTGCGCGAGCAGGACGGCACCGTGCTGTTCACGCAGGTCCTGCAGCCGGGACGGGTGGGGCAGTGAGAGCGGGGCCGCACGGGCGGGGCAGTAGTCGTAGAAGAATTAATAAAAGGGACATTGGGAACCTTTACCCATCAGTCACAAAGCGTTCGTGATCACGCAACACCATTCCTCCACAGTGGCCGCATGACTCGAGACATGTGTGACGTGACGCGTGCGAAACACGGGCGCCCCGTGCACCACTGGCGGCGGGACGTCGTGGAACTCGCCGCGGTCTTCACGGCCGTCGCCGTGGCCGACGTGGTGGCGAACCTGGTGGGACACGGGCCCGACGGTCCCGCGCTGCTGGCGTTCTCCGCGGCCGCGCTGGTCGCAACAGCGGGGTTCCACACCTGGTGGGCGAGGCGGCACGGCCACGCACCGCCGGTGAGCGATACCGATACCGGTGCCCGGCCGTCCTCTTCGCAGGAGCAGGCCGGGCCCGGCGTCGTCGGCGCGGAGAGCACCCTGTGGCGGATGCGGACGACGGTGAAGGACGCGCCGGGATCACTGGCCGCGCTGTGCACGGCGCTGGCCGGACACAGGGTGGACATCCTGAGCCTGCAGACGCATCCGCTGGGCGAGGACACGGTGGACGAGTTCCTGCTGCGCGGCCCGGGGGCGCTCGCGGCGGCCGACATCACCCGCGCGGTGGCCCGGGCGGGCGGCAGCGGCACCTGGATCGAGCGGGCCGACGCCCACGACCTGGTGGACGCGCCGACCCGGGTCCTCGGCCTCGCCACCCGCACCGCCCTGGACGCGGCGGAACTGCCGCTCGCGCTCAGGCAGTTGCTGGGCCGGTGCACGATACGATCACTGCCTGCCAGGCCTGCGGGCGGCGGCCGGGGACCGGCCGACGTGCCCGTCGAAGGGGTGCTGGAGGACACCGTGATGCGCCTGCGGGCGCCGGAAGGCGGAGTGATCACCGTGGAGCGGCCGTACCTGCCGTTCACCCCCACCGAGTTCGCACGCGCGCGTGCCCTGGTCGAGCTGGACGCCCGGCTCGGTCCGCGGATCCCCCGCAGCCAGGACGTGCTGACGCTGCCCGAGGGCAACGACATCACCGTGCGCCGGGCCGACACCGGTGACCTGGAGGCCGCCAGGGCGATGCACGAGCGCTGCTCGGCCCGCACGCTCGGCATGCGGTACCACGGGCCGGTCGGCGACGCCGACCGCTACCTCAACCACCTGCTCAGTCCCCGCTTCGGCCGCACGCTCGCCGTGCAGACGCCGTCGGGCCGTGTCGTCGGTCTCGGTCACCTCCTGTGGGACGGCGACGAGACCGAGGTGGCGCTGCTCGTCGAGGACCAGTGGCAGCGGCGCGGCATCGGCCGAGAACTGCTCGGCCGACTGGTCGCGATGGCCGTCGAAGCGGGGTGCGAGAGTGTCTACGCGGTGACGCAGTCGTCCAACACCGGAATGGTCGCCGCGATGCGCGGTCTCGGACTGCCCCTGGACTACCAGATCGAGGAGGGGACGCTCGTGATCACCGCTCGACTGGACTCTGCGGAGCGCGGGGCGGTCGGGGGACCGCTGTCCCGCTCCGGCGAGCCGGGGAACGCCTAAAGGGTGCTTCGCAAGTCCTGTGCGGTGCCCGGGGTGTCCGGTGCGTGCTCTCGGCGTGCCGGACGAAAGCCCACGTACTGGGTGTACTCGGGCTTTCGGCCGGTGCGGCGGTGGGGGTGCCTCCCGCTCGAGCGATGCCGAGAGCGGGGGAGGGTGCCGGGCGCCGCGGGTGCTGTGCGGGACTTACGAACCCCCCTAGGGCGCCATGCGGGCTGCCGTGCCGGCGGTTGCGGGTTCGTACGGCTGGGCGTCCCGTTCCCCGAGCCCCTCGGGGGGTGCGCAAGCACCCCCCAGAGCGCCGTCCAGGTCCCGCCACAGGTCCTCGACGTCCTCCAGCCCCACCGACAGCCGCAGCAGCCGGTCGCTCACCCCGGCGCCCCGGCGCTCGTCGGCGTCCACGATGCGGTGGCTGATGGACGCCGGGTGCTGGATCAGGGTGTCGACGCTGCCGAGGCTGACCGCCGGGGTGACCAGGCGGACCCCCGCGATCACCTCGTGCGGATCGCCGGACACCTCGAAGGCGATCATCGCGCCGCCCAGGCGCGGATAGTGGACGCGGGTGACGCGCGGGTCGGCGGCGAGGCGGCGGGCCAGTTCGGCGGCGGTCGCGGAGGCGGCCCGGACCCGCACCGGCAGCGTGGACAGGCCGCGCAGCAGCAGATAGCCGGCCAGCGGGTGCAGGACTCCGCCGGTGGCGAACCGTATCTGCCGAAGCTGTCCCGCGAACTCCTCGTCGCAGGCGACCACGCCGGCCAGCACGTCGCCGTGTCCGCCGAGGTACTTGGTGGCGCTGTGCAGGACGAGCCGCGCACCGTGTTCGGCGGGCCGCTGCAGCACGGGCGTGGCGAAGGTGTTGTCGGCGAGCAGCGGGACCGTGCCGCAGGCGTGGGCGACGGCCCGCAGATCGACCTCGGCGAGGGTCGGGTTGGCCGGTGACTCGACCATCACCAGCCCGGTGTCGGGGCGCAGCGCGTCCGCGATCCCGGCCGGGTCGGTCCAGGTGACCTCCGAGCCGAGCAGTCCGGCGGTCAGCAGATGGTCACTGCAGCCGTAGAGGGGGCGGACGGCCACCACGTGGCGCAGGCCCGTCGAGGCACGCGCGAGCAGCACGGCGCTCAGCGCGGCCATCCCGCTGGCGAAGGCGACGGCGCTCTCGGTGCCCTCCAGGCGGGCGAGGGCCGTCTCGAAGCGGGCGACGGTCGGGTTGCCCAGCCGTCCGTAGACCGGCGGGCCCTGCGGCTCCGCGCCCGTCGCGGCGAACGCGTCGATGCGGGCGGCCTCGGCGCGGCTGTCGTAGGAGGGGTAGGTGGTGGACAGGTCGATCGGCGGGGCGTGCAGGCCCTGCCGGGCCAGGTCGTCCCGCCCGGCGTGCACGGCCTCGGTGGCCAGTGCGCGGGGTGCCGGGGACGTACGCACCTCGTCGTACGGGTGCGCGTGCGTGCTCGCTGCGGCTGAGTCCATGGACCGCAGAGTGAACAACGGACGGGCGACGAGAATCGAACACCGTGCTACGTTCGGCCGATGGCCGAATCTGTCGTACTGGACCCGGTGGATCTCCAGCTGCTGCGGCTGCTGCAGAACGACGCCCGGACGACCTACCGCGATCTCGCGGCGCAGGTCGGGGTGGCGCCCTCGACGTGCCTGGACCGCGTGACACGGCTGCGCCGCTCGGGCGTGATCCTCGGGCATCAGCTGCGGCTGGATCCGGCCAAGCTGGGGCGGGGCCTGCAGGCGTTGCTGTCGGTGCAGGTCAGGCCGCATCGGCGGGAGCTGGTGGGGCCGTTCGTGGAGCGGATCCGGGCGCTGCCGGAGGCGCTGACCGTCTTCCATCTCACCGGTCCCGACGACTATCTGGTGCATGTCGCGGTCGCCGACATGGCCGATCTCCAGCGGCTGGTCCTCGACGAGTTCACGGCCCGGCGGGAGGTGGCCCGGGTCGAGACCCGGCTGATCTTCCAGCGGTGGGACTGCGGGCCGCTGCTGCCGCCCGGGGAGGGGCCCGCGCCCTCGGCTCGAACACCGTGACGACGCGCTCCCCGCCCCGCTCGAACAGCCGTGGAGGAGGTCCGGCGCACCGTCGGTTCAAACACCCGCACGCGGTCCTACGCCATCAGCTCAAACGCCGTGACGTGCGCCGTCCCCTCGTACGAGGATGGTGTGCATGTCACATACCAACAACCCGCTTCCCCGTGCGGTCGCCGACGCCTACGTCGACGGCCTCATCGCCCTCGACCCGGTCACCGGTACCTATCTAGGCGTGGCGGAGAGTTCGAGCCGTCTGCCCGACTTCTCGCCCTCCGGTCAGGAGGCGTTCGCCCGGCTCATGCGGGACACCCTGGCGCGGCTCGACGAGGCGGAGCGGCAACCGGGCGCGGACAGTGACATCGAGCGCCGGTGCGCGCGCCTGCTGCGCGAGCGCCTCACCGCCGCTCTCGCCGTGCACGACGCCGACGAAGGCCTGCGCTCGGTCGGCAACATGGGCACGCCCGCGCACCACGTGCGTGAGGTGTTCACCGTGACGCCCACGCAGACCGACGAGGACTGGGCGGCGGTCGCGGAGCGGCTGCGGGCGGTGCCCGCGGCCCTGGCCGGCTACCGGGAGTCCCTGGCGCTCGGTCTGGAGCGCAAGCTGTACGGCGCGCCGCGGCCGACCGCCACCTTCGTCGGCCAGCTGACCGAGTGGTCGGACACGGACGGCTCCGGCCGCGGCTGGTTCGAGGACTTCGTCGCGCCCGGACCGGACGCCCTGCGCGCGGAGCTGGACGAGGCGGCCCGTACGGCGACGGCGGCGGTCGTGGAACTGCGGGACTGGATGCGCGAGGTGTACGCGCCCACCGTCGAGCACGCGCCGAACACCGTCGGCCGCGAGCGGTACGCCCGCTGGTCGCGTCACTACAACGGCACCGACCTCGACCTGGACGAGGCGTACGCGTACGGCTGGGCGGAGTACCGCCGGCTCCTCGGCGAGATGCGCAAGGAGGCCGAGCGGATCCTGCCGGGCGCCGCGACGCCCTGGGTGGCGCTCGCGCACCTCGACGAGCACGGCAAGCACATCGAGGGTGTCGACGAGGTCCGCGACTGGCTGCAGGGCCTGATGGACCAGGCGATCGAGGCGCTGGACGGCACCCACTTCGAGCTCGCCGAGCGGGTACGGCGGGTGGAGTCGCGGATCGCCCCGGCCGGCAGCGCGGCCGCCCCGTACTACACGCCCCCCTCGGAGGACTTCTCGCGGCCGGGCCGCACCTGGCTGCCCACGATGGGCCAGACCCGGTTCCCGGTGTACGACCTCGTCTCGACCTGGTACCACGAGGGCGTCCCGGGCCATCACCTCCAGCTGGCGCAGTGGGCGCACGTCGCCGAGAACCTCTCGCGCTACCAGGCCTCCGTCGGCATGGTCAGCGCCAACGCCGAGGGCTGGGCGCTGTACGCGGAGCGCCTGATGGACGAGCTGGGCTTCCTCACGGATCCGGAGCACCGGCTCGGCTATCTGGACGCGCAGATGATGCGGGCGGTGCGGGTCATCGTGGACATCGGCATGCACCTGGAGCTGGAGATCCCGGCGGACTCGCCGTTCCACCCGGGCGAGCGCTGGACGCCCGAGCTGGCGCAGGAGTTCTTCGGGTCGCACAGCAGCCGCCCGGCGGACTTCGTGGAGAGCGAGCTGACCCGCTACCTGACCATCCCCGGCCAGGCGATCGGCTACAAGCTCGGCGAACGGGCCTGGCTGCTGGGCCGCGAGAAGGCCCGTGAGCGCCACGGGGCCGCCTTCGACCTCAAGTCCTGGCACATGGCGGCCCTTTCGCAGGGGTCTTTGGGCCTCGACGACCTGGTGGACGAGCTGGCGCGGCTCTGACCCGGGCGGGGCGGGCCCCGGAAGCGCGCTGTCGCCGGGGCGAGCGTGGGGGCCGCGGAAATTCGCTGTCGCCGGGGCCCGCCGCTGCGCCACCCTCGTCTCCCATGACGATCACCCGGACCCTGTTCCTGTCCCCGCGGCTCACCGCGACCGGCCGCGCCCTCGCGGACGCGGCGCGGCGGCGCGGGGCGCAGGTGGAGACGCTGCACGACGGGCGGGTGCCGGACGGGTGGCGCGCGGCCGAAGGCGCTTCGCTGTACGCCGGTCCGCTGTTCGCGGACGCGGTCGCGCGGGAGCTGGGCGTCGGACTGCTGGAGGCCCCGGAGGACTGGCTGGCCCGGCTGCCTCACGCCCTCACCCTGCGGGAGGTGGAGTTCACCACGATCGAGGAGGCGCGGAGGCTGCGCCGCCCCGCGTTCGTGAAGCCGCCGAACGACAAGAGCTTCCCGGCCCGCGTCTATCCGGACGGCAGCGGGCTGCCGGGGTCCGACGCGGTCGAGGGCACGGAGCCCGTGCTGGTCAGCGACATCGTGGCGTTCGCCGTGGAGTACCGCCTGTTCCTGCTGGACGGCGAGGTGCGCACGGGCAGCCGGTACGCGACCCGGGGCGCCCTGGACGTCGTCCCGCTGGCGGAGGACCCGCGGCGCGCGGAGGTGCCGGCCTTCGCGGAGCGGCTGGCGGGGACGGGGCTGCCGAGCGCGATCGTGGTGGACGTGGGCCTGATCGACGGCGCGGGCTGGGCGGTGGTGGAGGCCAACGCCGCCTGGGCCAGCGGCCATTACGCGTGCGACGCGGACGCGGCGCTGGACGTCGTCCTGTGCGCGGCCCGCCCCGAGGGGGAGTTCGGGGAGGCGGAGCGCCGCTTCCTGCGGCCGGTCCCCGAGGTCGTACGCGACTGACGCGGCACGGGAGCGGTCAGCAGCCGCAGTTCGCCGCGTCCACGGGAGCGGTGAGCGGATCGGCGTCGCGCCGCTCCCGGCCCTCCCAGGTCTCGTAGGCGAAGCCCTCGCGCACCCAGTACTCGAAGCCGCCGAGCATCTCCTTGACCCGGTAGCCGAGTTCGGCGAGCGCCAGGGCGGAGCGGGTGGCGCCGTTGCAGCCGGGGCCCCAGCAGTACGTCACCACCGGCACGTTCCTGTCGAGGAGCTGCTCGGCCTGCTCGGGGACGAGCGCGGTGGGCAGGTGGACGGCGCCGGGGAGGTGGCCCTGGTCCCAGGCCTCGGCGGAGCGGGAGTCCAGGACGACGAACCCGGGGTCGCCGCCGCCCGCCGCGTCGAGGGCGGCCGCCACGTCGGAGACGTCGGCGTGGAAGGCGAGGGAGGCGCGGAAGTAGGCGGCGGCCTCGGTGGGGGCGGCGGGGGCGACACGCAGGACGGGGTTCACGGTGGCGGTCATCGCAGGGCCTCTCTGTGGCGGGTTCCCTATGACCAGAAATCTACGGCCGGTGATCACCTGTCTGAAGGGGCATTCCCCGGCGCGAGGGTTGCTCCGCCGGGGATTCCCCTGCTATCCCTCGCTCATGACCGCGTATTCCCCGGACGCCACCGACTGGCGCATCCTCGAGGTCCTCCAGCGCGAGGGCCGGGCCAGCTTCGCCGAGCTGGCGCGGGCCGTGTCGATGTCCCCCAGCGCCGTGACCGAGCGGGTGCGGCGGCTGGAGGAGGCCGGCGTCATCCGGGGGTACGCGGCCGTCGTGGACCCCGAACGGCTGGGGCTGCCGATCCTGGCGTTCGTACGGCTGCGCTACCCCAACGGCCACTACAAGCCGTTCCACGACCTCGTGGCGGTCACCCCCGAGATCCTGGAGGCGCACCACGTCACGGGCGACGACTGCTTCGTGATCAAGGTGGCCGCCCGTTCGATGCGGCATCTGGAGGAGGTGTCCGGGAAGATCGGCGCGCTCGGGTCGGTGACGACCAGCGTCGTCTACTCCTCGCCGCTCCCCCGGCGCCCGCTGGGCCGGTAGCCCCGCTGCCGCACCACCGACCCCGCGCGGCCCTTCACGACCTCCAGCTGGGCGTGGACACGCCGGCGCAGGTCGGCGACGTGGCTGACGATGCCCACGCTGCGGTCGCGTTCCCGCAGGGAGTCCAGGACGTCGAGCACCTCGTCGAGGGTCTGGTCGTCCAGGCTGCCGAACCCCTCGTCGATGAAGAGGGTGTCCAGGCGCACCCCGCCCGCCTCGTCGGTGACCACGTCGGCGAGGCCGAGGGCGAGGGCGAGCGAGGCGAAGAAGGTCTCGCCGCCCGAGAGGGTCGCGGTGTCGCGCTCCCGGCCGGTCCAGGCGTCGACGACGTGCAGGCCCAGCCCGCTGCGGCCGCGTCCGGCCCGGTCGTCGGAGTGGACGAGGGTGTAGCGCCCCGACGACATCCGCTGCAGCCGCGCGGTCGCGGCGGCGGCCACCTGCTCCAGACGGGCCGCGAGGACGTACGCCTCCAGGCGCATCCTGCGCTCGTTGTCGGCCGAGGTGCCCGCGGTGAGGCCGGCCATGCGGGCCACCCGGTCGTACTCCTCGCGCAGGGGCGCGAGCCGCCGTACGCCCTCGGCCGTGCGGGCGGAGAGCCGGTCCAGTTCCGTGCAGCGCCGTGCGGCCGCGTCGCGCGCGGAGGCGGCGTCGCGCAGCCGCCGGGCCGCGGCGGCGGCCGCCTCCTGCGCCGTCGTGAGGTCGGCGGGCGGCTGCTGGGCGGCGGCCGCGGTGTCGGCCTCGGCGAGCACCGCGCGGACCGCGGCCTCCTCGGACTGCCGTGCGTCCAGGCGCCGTTGCAGCTCGCGGTGGGCGTCGGCGTCGAGGAGGGCGTCGGCCGCGGCCTGCGGGGTGTCGAAGCCGGCCCGGAACGCGGCGTCGGCGAGCCGTGCGTCGGCGTCCTTGAGCCGCTGAGCGGTGTCCTCTGCGGCCCGCGCGGCATCCGCGGCCTCGGTGAGCAGCGCGACCCGCCGCTCCAGCTGGGCGGCACGGGCCGCCACGCTGTCGGCCGCGCCCCGCGCCTGCGCCAACTCCGCTTCGAGTGAAGTCCGTTCCCGGTCCAGTGCGTCCCGTCGCGCGACCCTCGAAGCGGCGCGTACGGCGGCCTCCTGCTGATCGCGGACACGCCGGTCGCGTTCCTGCTCGGCCTGCCGCAGCTTGTCGTGCGCGTCCCGCAGGGTCGAGGCGCCGCTGCGAGCCAGGTCGTACTCCCGCTCCAACTCCTCGACGAGCGAGGCAAGTTGCTCGGTGGGCGCGTCACCGGCCTCGCCCTCGGCCACGGCCAGCTCCCGCTGGACGAGGCCCAGGCTCCGCTCGGCCTCGGCGCGCTCCTCGTCGGCCCGCTGGAACGCGGCCAGCGCCCGCTCCTCGGTCTCCCGGCCGATGTGCCCGGCGTCCTTGCGCGCGGGTGCCGGGTGCTCGACGGCACCGCAGACCGCGCAGGGTTCGCCGTCGGTGAGCCGCGCGGCGAGTTCGGCGGCGATGCCGTTCAGCCGCCGCTCCTTGACGTCCAGCCATGCGGCGCGGGCCTGCTGGGCGCGCTCGGTGGCGGTGAGCACGTGCCGGTGTGCGTCGTCCGCGTTCCGGGCGAGCCGGTCCCGCTGACGGGCGGCGGCGAGCCGCTTGCGGGCGGGTTCCCGCTGCACGGCGAGCCGTTCGGCCCGGGTGGCGTCCTCCTGGGCGGACTCGACGGCGCTCAGGAGGGCGGTACGGGACTCCTCCCACCCGGCGAGCCATGCCCCGGCCTCCTGGAGGACGTCCGCGTCGGCCCGCTCCTGCCGGTCCAGACCGGCACGCTCCGCGAGGAGTCCGGCCAGCCGCCGCTCGGCCCGGCGGGCCGACTCCAGACCGCCGAGCTCCTCCGCCGCCCGACGGGCGGCGGCCGCGAGTCCGGCGGCGCCGGCGTCGGCGAGCGCATCCCCCGGCAGCGCGGCCCGGGTCCCGCCCGCGCTGTCGCTGTCCGTCCGGGAACCCTCGGGTCCGGCCCCGTCGAAGGACTCCCGCACCAGCGCCCGCGCACGGGCCTCCGTCCGTACCGCCCTGTGGTGTTCCGTCTCGGCCGCCTCGCGCAGCTCCAGCGCGGGGGCCACCGCCTCGGCCTTGCGGGACCGCTCCATGCGTGCCTGGTCCTCGCGGTGGGCCCCGGCGCGCTCCTCCAGCCGCTCGGCCCGTTCCCGTGCCTCGGCGAACCGCCGCTGCAGACGTGCGAGTTCGCGTACGTCGGTCAGCGTCCGCTCGGCGGTCGCCTGGGCGGACTCGGCGGCGGCGAGGCGGCAGTGGGCGATCGTCAGCTGCTCGCGGGCGGTACTGCGGGCCACGGCCGCGGCGGTGACGACGGCCTCGGCGAGGCCCGGCTCGCCCGGCTGGAGCTCGGGCAGCTCCATGGCGTCCCCGGCGGCCTGCTGCATCCGGTGGGCGTCGGCGACGAGGTCGGCGTCGCCCTCCCGCACGCGTGCCTCCGCCTCCCGGCGGCGCTCGGCGAGCCGCTTCTCCACCTCGGCGAACCGCCGGGTGTCGAAGAGGCGGCCCAGCAGCCGGCCGCGTGCCTCGGCGTCGGCGCGCAGGAACCGCGCGAACTCGCCCTGCGGCAGCAGCACGACCTGGCAGAACTGCTCCCGGCTCATGCCGAGGAGCTGGGTGATCTCCTCGCCGATCTCCTGGTGGGACCGGCTGAGGTCCTTCCAGGCGCCGGTGACGGGGTCGTACTCGCGCAGCGAGGTCTGCGCCTTCTCGACCGTCGTGCCCGTGCCGCGCTTCTTGGCGCGCTCGTGCGGCGGCTGCCGGGTGATCTCCAGCCGTCGTCCGGCGACGGTGAGTTCGAGGGCGACCTCGGTGCGGGTGCCGGGGGCCGCGTGGTCGCTGCGCAGGGTGAGCCCCTGGCCCTGGACGCTCTGGCGGGCGCCCGGGACGGAGCCGTAGAGCGCGTAGCAGACCGCGTCGAGGACGGAGGTCTTGCCCGCGCCGGTCGGGCCGTGCAGCAGGAAGAGGCCGGCGGCGGAGAGTTCGTCGAAGTCGATGCTCTGGGAGCCGCCGAAGGGCCCGAAGGCCGTCAGATCGAGCCGGTGCAGCCTCACCGCGCCACCTCGCGCACGGTGTCGTCGGCACGGACGGCGTCGAAGGCGTCCCGCAGCACGCCCCGCTCGCGCTCGTCGGGCCCCGCGCCGCGCACATGGGCGACGAAGTCCTCGGCGATCTCCTGGTCGCTGCGGCCGGCGAGGCGCCTCGCGTACGAGACGTCCGGGTCGTCCGGGGCCCGCTCGGGGGCGAAGACGAGGCTGAGCGTGTGCGGGAACCGCTCGGTCAGCCGGGCCATGGGGTCGGCGGGGCGGACGGTGTCGGTGAGCGTCGCCTCGACCCAGGCCTCCTCGTACCGGGCGAGCGCGGGGTCGGCGAGCAGCTCCTCCAGGGTCCCGGAGATCCGGGCCAGCGCGCGCGGCACCGGGCAGTCGATCCGCTCGGCGGTGACGGCCCCTTGCGCGTCGAGGTCGACGAGCCACATGGTCTTGCGGTGGTCGGCCTCGGAGAAGGATTGCGGCAGCGGTGAGCCCGAGTAGCGGACCCGCTCGGTGAGGGTCTGGGAGCCGTGCAGATGCCCCAGGGCCACGTAGTCCACGCCGTCGAAGACACCCGCGGGCACCGAGGCGACTCCGCCGACGGTGATGTCCCGCTCGCTGTCGCTGGGTTCGCCGCCGGTGACGAAGGCGTGGGCGAGGACGACGGACCGGGTGCCGCCCGCGCGGGTCGCGAGGTCGGCGCGGACCCGGTCCATGGCGGCGGCGAGCACGGCCTCGTGGCCGGCCTTCTCCACGCCGAACTCGTCCTTCACCAGGGCGGGTTCGAGGTAGGGCAGACCGTAGAAGGCGACGTCGCCGTGGGGGTCGGCGAGCACCACCGGGGTCCCGGCCGCCGAGGGGTCGGTACGCAGATGGATGCCCGCCCGGCCGATCAGTCCGGCGCCCACGCCGAGCCGGCGGGCGGAGTCGTGGTTGCCGGAGATCATCACCGTCGGCACGCCCAGGTCCGCGAGGCGGTGCAGGGCGTCGTCGAACAGCTCGACCGCGGCGAGCGGCGGCACCGCGCGGTCGTAGACGTCGCCCGACACGACGACCGCGTCGACCTCGCGCTCCCGCACGGTGGTGACGAGATGGCCGATGAACGCGGCCTGCGCCCCGAGCATGTTCACGCGGTGGAAGGACCGGCCGAGATGCCAGTCGGACGTGTGCAGCAATCTCAAGAAACCGCTCCGACCTACAGGACCGACCGTGAACAGCGACCACGCTAACGCCTTCGGCCCCTGATCCCTCACCCGCTTCGGTCTTTTGTCCGAACCAGTGCATAAATCGAACGATATGCCCGCTCCCTTGGCCGGCCCGGCATGAATTCGTTGGACAACTGGTCCGCGTCCGACGACCGTTGGTGGGATGGAACAGGAGCAGATCTGGGACGCGGACACCGCCCGGCGCTACGACACCCCCGGTAGCGGAATGTTCGCACCCGAGGTTCTCGAACCGGCCGTGGAGCGCCTCGCCGAGCTCGCGGGCGGCGGACCGGCGCTCGAGTTCGCCGTCGGCACCGGACGTGTGGCCGTCCCGCTCGCCGCGCGCGGGGTGCCCGTGACCGGCATCGAGCTGTCCCGCCCGATGATCGACCGGCTGCGGGAGAAGGCGGACGACACGACGATCCCGGTGGTGGTCGGGGACATGGCGACCGCCCGCGCGCCGGGAACCTACGCACTCGTCTACCTGGTCTACAACACGATCTCCAACCTGCTCACCCAGGCCGAGCAGGTGGAGTGCTTCCGCAACGCGGCCCGCCACCTCGCTCCCGGGGGACGGTTCGTGATCGAGCTCTGGGTGCCCGAACTGCGCAGGCTCCCCCCGGGGACCCCGGCGACCGTCTGGCACGCGGAGCCCGGCTACATCGGCCTGGACACCTATGACGTCCTGCGCCAGCACGTCGTCTCGCACCACTTCAGGTTCGACGAGGAGGGCCGCCAGGCCCGGCTGGACCGCTCACCGCACCGTTACATCTGGCCGGCCGAGCTCGACCTCATGGCCCAGCTGGCCGGATTCGAGCGGGAGAGCCGGCACGCGGACTGGTCGGGAGCCGAGTTCACCGCCGAGTCCCGTTCCCACGTGTCGGTCTACCGCATCCCCGCGGACGCCTAGGGCGTCCCCCGTCCGGCCGCGCGCCGCCCGTCAGGCGTCCCCGTACGCCTCGCCGCCCACTTCGAGGACCGCGGTGCCCGCCGTGGTGTCGGCGAGCCAGGAGCGGAAGGCGTCCACGTCGGCGTCCGGGAGACCGATCTCGATGGTGACGGTCTCGCCGTAGCGGACGTCCCGCACCTCGCGGCCGGTGGAGCGCAGGTCGTTCTGGACCCTGCCGGCGCGCTGGTGGTCGACGGTGACGGTGGCGAGACGGAAGCGGCGGCGGGTGAGGGTGCCGAGAGTGTCGAGGGCCTCGCCGACCGCGCCGCCGTAGGCCCGGATCAGGCCGCCGGCGCCGAGCTTGACACCGCCGTAGTACCGGGTGACGACGGCGACGACGTACCGCATGTCCCGGCGCAGCAGCATCTGGAGCATCGGGACGCCCGCGGTGCCGCCGGGTTCGCCGTCGTCGCTGGCCTTCTGGACGGCCGCGTCGGCGCCGATGACGTAGGCCCAGCAGTTGTGGGTGGCGTCGGCGTGCTCCTTGCGGACGGACGCGATGAAGTCCTGGGCCTCCCGCTCGGTGGCCGCCGGGGCGAGGGCGCACAGGAAGCGTGAGCGGTTGACCTCGGTCTCGTGCACGCCCGCCCGGGCGACTGTGCGGTACTCGTCCTGCATCCGGCCAGCCTATGCGCCGGCGCCGGGCCCGCCGGCACCGGAGGTGCGGCGGCGCCGACGGGCGGGGCCGGTTCAGCCGCCCTTCTTGCCCCGGGGCACGATCATCGAGGTCAGCAGGGCGGTCCCCGGCGTCAGGGTGTCCCAGGCGGTCCCGTGCCAGGCCAGCACCGCGATCGCCGACGTCGGGAACTTCAGCCGGACCTCGTCCAGCGCGTCGTCGAGTGCGTCCCCGGCCAGATCCAGGACCAGTTCCTCCAGCCCCGGGTTGTGCGCGACGAGCAGCAGCGTCCCGACCCCCGCGGGCGTCTCCCCCACGACCTCCAGCAGTTCGGGCACGTCGGCCGCGTACAGGCGCGGCTCGAAGCGGACCGGGGGCGGGGTGTCCCACTGGGCACGGGCCAGGTCCCAGGTCTGGCGGGCGCGTACGGCGGTGGAGCACAGGGCGAGGTCGGGGACGCAGCCCGCCTCGGCGAGGGCGCGGCCCGCGGCCGGGGCGTCCCGGCGGCCGCGCGGCGCGAGGGGCCGCTCGTGGTCGGGGACGCCGTCCGGCCAGTCCGACTTGGCGTGCCGCAGCACCACAAGCCGGCGCAGGGGGCTCCCCTGCGCGCTCATGCCGGGGCTCCCAGGTCGCGGGTGAGGTCGAGGCCGAGGAGACGGTCGGCGTAGGCGTAGGTCTCGAAGCGGGCGCCGTCCGGCAACTCGGGCCCGGCGTCCTCCACCCCGCGCAGCACCCTCAGCACCTCCGGCACGTCCAGGTCGTCCTCCCAGGCGGCACGGAGCCGTCCGCGCACCTCGTCCGGGACGGGCCGCGACGGCCGGCGCGCCCAGCCGGCGACGGCCCTCCGCCAGCGTACGAGGAGGTCCTGGGCCTCGCCCAGCGCCGCGGCGTCGAGCCCGACGGGCTCGGTGCGGGGCCGGGACAGCAGCGCGAGGCGCAGCGCGGCGGAGTCGGCCGGGACCGCCCCCGTCACCGGCGCCACGGCGATCCGCACCCCGTCGGGGGCGGGGCCGGCCTCCCCCACCACGTGCAGGATCCGCGCCTCCCCCACCCCGGCGCCGAGGTCCCGGCCGTCCTCGAAGGGGTGGATGCCGAGGGCGGTCGCGCCCGCGCGGAGCTCCGCCTGGTCGCGTTCGCCGGTCAGCACGGCCCACACGGGCGTGCCGCCGAGCTCCAGCGTCCGCACGAGGACGTCGGCCACGAGGAGGACGCGGAGCGAGCTCGCGTCGTACCCCGAGGCGTGCGCCTGCACCCGGGTCAGTCCACGGCGGGCGGGGGCGGCGACGACGGGTTCGCCGGTTCGGGCGTCGGTGATGCGCAGCACGAGGCGAGCCTAGGCGGCCCGCGGGCGATGCGCAGGCGGGCCCCGGAATCAGCGGGCGGCCCGCGCTGTTGACGCCCTGGACAGACCCCGTCCGCACCCCGCAGGAGGCCGACCGTGTACGGCGACGAGGCAACGATCCGCAAGATCCTCACCGGGCTCGGTGACACCTGGGCCGTGGTGGGGCTCTCGACGAACCGCGGGCGGGCCGCGTACGGCGTCGCCGAGGTGCTGCGGCGTTACGGCAAGCGGGTGGTGCCGGTCCACCCGAAGGCGGAGACGGTGCACGGGGAGCGGGGCTACGCCTCCCTCGCGGACATCCCCTTCGAGGTGGACGTCGTCGACGTCTTCGTCAACAGCGACCTCGCGGGTGCCGTCGCCGACGAGGCGGTCGCCAAGGGGGCCAAGGCCGTGTGGTTCCAGCTCGGCGTGGTCGACGAGGCGGCCTACGGGCGGACGCGCGCGGCGGGCCTGGAGATGGTGATGGACCGCTGCCCGGCCATCGAGATCCCGCGGCTGGGCTGACCCGGCCTGCGCTCCCCCGGCCGGCTGGGCCGACCCGGCCGGCAGGCCTCCCCGGGCCCACAGGTTCCTCGGGCATGCTGGGCGCCCGTATGCCCGAGAACGAGTACGGCTCCCCGTCCCCCGCCCGCTGCTGCATGCCCGCCGGCGGGGGTGCCGCCGAGCCGGCGCGCCCGTCGCCCGTCCCGTCGCCGCGTGCCGCCGCCGACGGGACGGTGGAGCTGCCCGGCGGTGAGTTCCTGATGGGCGCGGAGGACTGCGAGGGTTTCCCGGCGGACGGCGAGGGTCCCGTGCGGGCGGTGCGGGTCGCGCCCTTCCGGATCGACGCGTACGCCGTCTCGAACGACCGGTTCGCGGAGTTCGTCGCCGGCACCGGGCATGTGACGGACGCCGAACGGCTCGGCTGGTCGTACGTGTTCGCCGGCTTCCTGCCGGGCGCGCTGCGCCGGGACTCGCCGCGCCCCGAGCGGACTCCCTGGTGGTGCGCGGTCTCCGGGGCCGCCTGGAACCGGCCGGAGGGACCGGGCAGCGGCCTGGACGGACGCGGGGACCACCCGGTGGTGCACGTCTCCTGGTTCGACGCGGCCGCCTACGCCGCCTGGGCGGGCGGGCGGCTGCCCACCGAGGCCGAGTGGGAGTACGCGGCCCGGGGTGGTCTGGAGCAGAAGCGCTATCCATGGGGCGACGAGCTGAATCCGGGCGGGGAATTCCGCTGCAACATCTGGCGGGGCACCTTTCCGGCGAAGAACACCGCCGCCGACGGACATCGGGGAACGGCGCCCGTCGACGCCTTCGCACCGAACGGGTTCGGGCTGTACAACGTGTCGGGAAACGTGTGGGAGTGGTGTGCCGACGCCTGGTCCGCGCACAGCCCGGAGAAGGTGATCCGGGGCGGCTCGCACCTGTGTCACGCCTCCTACTGCAACCGTTACCGCGTGGCCGCACGCAGCGCCAACACCCCCGACAGCTCCAGTGGCCACGCGGGTTTCCGGTGCGTCCAGGACGTCCAGGACGTCTGAAAGACGCGTGACCGCCGGACGGCCGGCCTGTTCCAGAGGGCGTCCATAATGTGCGGGTGACCACCAACTCCCCTGCCCCCGGCCATGCTTCGGTCGTCATCCTCGGCGCGGGGCCCGCGGGACTGACCGTCGGCAACATCCTGCGGGCCGCGGCCGTCGACTGTGTCGTCCTGGAGACGGAGAGCCGTGCGTTCATCGAGCAGCGGCCGCGGGCCGGCGTCCTGGAGGAGTGGGCCGTCCGCGGTCTCCAGCAGCGCGGCCTGGCCGGGAACCTGCTGGCGCGGGCCCAGCGGCACACCGCCTGCGAGTTCCGCTTCGGCGGCGAGCGGTACCGCCTCTCCTACGCCGAACTGACGGGTCATCACCACTGGGTGTACCCGCAGCCGTTGCTGGTGACGGACCTCGTCCACGAGTACGTCGACGTGCGCGCCGGTGACGCCCGGTTCTCCGTGCGCGACGTCGAGCTGCACGACCTGGACTCCGCCCGCCCCGCGGTGTCGTACACCTGCCCGGAGACGGGTGAACGGCGTTTGCTGCACTGCGACTTCGTCGTCGGCGCCGACGGGGCGCGCGGGGTCAGCCGGAACGCGCTGCCGCCGGAGCACCTGCGGATCGCGCGGCACGACTACGGCGTCGCCTGGCTGGCCCTGCTCGCCGAGGCGCCGCCGTCCGCCGACTGCGTGGTGTTCGGCGTCCACCCCAACGGCTTCGCCGGGCACATGGCCCGCAGCCCCGAGGTGACCCGCTACTACCTCCAGTGTCCGCCCGGCGACGACCCGGACGACTGGCCCCACGACCGCGTCTGGTCCGAGCTGCACCAGCGCCTCGCGGGCGCGGGCGCCCCGCCGCTCACCGAGGGACCGCTGATCGAGAAGCGGGTGCTCGACATGCACGACTACGTGGTCGAACCGATGACGTACGGGCGGCTCTTCCTGGCCGGTGACGCGGCGCATCTCGTCGCACCGATCGCCGCCAAGGGCATGAACCTGGCTCTGCACGACGCGTTCCTGCTGGGCGACGCGCTGTGCGCCTGTCTCGACGGCGGGGACGGCGGAGGCCTGGACGGCTACTCGGAGCTGTGTCTGCGCCGGGTGTGGGACTACCAGGAGTTCTCGCAGTGGCTGTCGGAGGTCTACCACGGCACCGCGGCCGGGGACCCGTTCCGCGCGGGCACGGCCTTCGCCCGGCTGCGCCGCCTGTTCACCTCACCCGCCGCCGCGGCCGCCTTCGCCGAGCAGTACCTGGGAACCGCCGAGCACTACTGACGTGCCCTAGTCGTGCACCGGCTGGTCCCCGAGCCGGTGGTCGGCCACGTTCAGCGCCTCGTCCAGCAGGCGGCGCAGATGGCCGTCGGAGAGGGAGTAGATCACCCGGCGGCCCTCCTTGCGGGTCTGCACGAGTCCGGCCAGCCGCAGCCGGGCCAGGTGCTGACTGACCGCCGGCCGGGCGGCCCCGCACGCCTCCGTCAGTGTGGTCACGTCGGCCGCGCCGGAGGTCAGGGCGTGCAGCAGGGTGAGCCGGGTGCGGTCGCCGAGCAGGGCCAGCAGCTCGGCCGCGAGCGCGAACTGCTCCTCGCCGGGGGTGCGCGGGTGCACATGGTGCGCAGGTGACAGGTGCATGCGTGCGCTCATACGCACATAATGGCGGGGTGGGCGTACGCACGTCCACCCCGGCGCACCTGAAGGGACCGACGTGAGCGAGCAGCACGACCACCACCACGGTCACGACCACCCCCTCGGGGACGAGCACCGCCACCGGCACGGGCACCACCACGGGCCCGGGCATCCCCGCGGGCACGAACACCCCGACGGGCCCGACGCCCCTCAGGGACACGACCGCCGTCACGCCCCTGACCCCTCGTCCCACCGCCCCTCCGCCGGCCTCCGCCACCGCCTGGAGCACCTGCTCACCCCGCACTCCCACGAGACCGCCGACAAGCTCGACCGGGCCCTGGAGTCCTCGGCCCGGGGCATGCGCGCCCTGTGGGTCTCCCTGGCGGTGCTGGGCGTGACGGCCCTGGTCCAGGCGGTCGTGGTGGTGGTCTCGGGGTCGGTGGCCCTGCTCGGCGACACGGTGCACAACGCGGCGGACGCGCTGACCGCCGTACCGCTCGGCATCGCCTTCGTGCTCGGCCGGCGGGCGGCCACCCGCCGCTTCACGTACGGCTACGGGCGCGCCGAGGACCTGGCGGGTCTCGCGATCGTGCTGACCATCGCCGGGTCGGCGGTCTTCGCCGGCTGGACGGCGGTCGAGCGGCTTCTTCATCCCCGGCCGGTCGAACACCTCGGCGCCGTCGCGGTGGCCGCGCTGGCCGGCTTCGCGGGCAACGAGTGGGTGGCCCGGTACCGCATCCGCGTCGGCCGCTCGATCGGCTCGGCGGCGCTGGTGGCGGACGGGCTGCACGCGCGCACGGACGGCTTCACCTCACTGGCCGTGCTGGTGGGGGCGGGCGGTTCGG
Organism: Streptomyces sp. NPDC000345; assembly: GCF_042898825.1. NCBI lineage: Bacteria > Bacillati > Actinomycetota > Actinomycetes > Kitasatosporales > Streptomycetaceae > Streptomyces > Streptomyces sp. NPDC000345. The sequence continues at coordinate 89,739 of NZ_JBIAZE010000018.1, read as the reverse complement.
CGCTGGGGTGGCAGGCGGCCGACCCGGTCGTGGGACTGGTGATCACCGCGGCGATCGCGCTGGTGCTGCGGGACGCGGCGCGGGAGGTGTTCCGGCGGGTGCTGGACGCCGTGGACCCGGCCCTGGTCGACCGGGCCGAGCGGGCGCTGCGGGAGGTCGCAGGGGTGCACGGGGTGGGCGAGCTGCGGCTGCGCTGGATCGGGCACCGGCTGCGCGCCGAGGTGGCGGTCGTCGTGGACGGCGAGGCGACGGTACGCGAGGCGCACGCGATCGCCGTGAACGCGGAGCACGCGCTGCTGCACGCGGTCCCCCGGCTCACCGCGGCCCTGGTGCACGCGGACCCGGCGCCGGTGCCGGGCGAGGCGGATCCGCACCTGGCCCTCGCCCACCACACGGCGGCCTGAGCGGGGGCGTCAGACCCCCAGCCCCTCCAGCACGACCGCGCCCGGCAGTTCGGCCAGCGCCTTGCCCGGGACGAGCAGCTTGCCGCGCCGGCGCCCGCTGCCCACCAGGACGTACGGCAGGTCGACGACGCGGGAGTCCACCAGCACCGGCCAGGCGGCGGGCAGGCCGATCGGGGTGATGCCGCCGTACTCCATGCCGGTCTCCCCGACCGCCGTGTCCATCGGGGCGAACGAGGCCTTGCGGGCGCCCAGTTGACGGCGGACGGCGCCGTTGACGTCCACCCGGGTGGTGGAGAGGACGACACACGCGGCGAGGGTGGTCTCCCCGCCGCGCTTGCCCGCCACGACGACACAGTTCGCGGACCGCTCCAGCAGCTCCTGCCCGTAGTGCTCGACGAAGACCGCGGTGTCGGCCCACCGGGGGTCGGTGTCGACGTGGACGAGCTGTTCGGCGGGCACGCTGCCGCTCCAGTGGCGCACGGCGTCGGCGACCGGGCCGGTCAGCTCGTCGAGGCAGTCGGGGGCGGGGGCGGCGGTGTCGAAGTGTCCGATGGGTGCGCGCATGTCCGCACGCTGACAAGACCCGGCCGGGCGGGGCGGCGGTGTCTCAGTGCACGGGCGGCACGGACACGGTCAGCACCATCTCGGTCGGGACCTCGCCCCGATTGGCGTACGTATGGGCCGCGTTGGCCTCGAAAGTGACGCTCGCACCGGCCGGGACGCGGAACTCCGCGCCCTCGACGGTGAGGGTCAGCTCACCGGCCGTGACATGGGCGATCTCGACCGTGCCGGCCGGGTGCGGGTCGGAGCCGCTGCTCTCGCCGGGCATCAGCCTCCAGTCCCACATCTCCAGCGGGCCGGGCGCCTCCGTGCCCGCGAGGAGGCGGCTGTAGCTGCCCGCCTCGGTGTGCCACAGCCGGACCACCTGGTCGGCGGGGACGACGCGGACCTTGGGGCCCTGTTCGTAGTCGAGCAGGGTGGTGATGCTGATGCCGAGCGCGTCGCCGATCTTGACGACCGTGCCGAGGCTGGGGTTGGTGCGGGCCTGCTCGATCTGGATCAGCATGCCGCGGCTGACGCCCGCGCGGGCGGCGAGCGTGTCGAGGGTGAAGCCGCGCTCGGTGCGCCAGCGCTTGACGTTGCGCGCCAGGGACTGGGTCAGCAGGTCGAGGTCCGACACGTTCCGTCCAATTCCGTCCGTTCCCCTCCGGGCCAGGAGTCCAATATTCTGGATGCCGGGGTCCACTTCCATGAACTACGGTGGGGTGCACCTGATCGTGCACCGAACTGTACTGCGAGGGACCGTGACAGCACTCTTCGCCCTGGCCACCAGCCTGCTGTGGGGCCTGGCCGACTTCGGCGGCGGGCTGCTGACCCGTCGTGCCCCGGCCCTGACGGTGGTCGTCGTGTCGCAGTCGATCGCGGCGGTCGTCCTCGGCGCGGTCGTGGTCACCGGCGGCGGCTGGAGCGAGGCTGGGCCGCGCCTGTGGTTCGCGGTCGCCGCCGGTCTGGCCGGCCCGGTCGCCCTGCTCGCCTTCTACCAGGCGCTGGCGCTGGGCCCGATGGGTGTGGTCTCCCCGCTGGCCACCCTGAGCGTGGCCGTCCCGGTCTCGGTCGGGCTGTTCCTCGGCGAGCGCCCCGGGCTGGTCCAGGTCGCGGGCATCGCGGTCGCGGTCGCGGGCGTCGTCCTGGCGGGCGGTCCGCAGCTGCGCGGCGCGGCGGTCCAGCGGCGGGCCGTGCTGCTCACACTGGTCGCGGCGCTCGGCTTCGGCACGGTGTTCGTGCTGATCACCGAGGCGTCGACGACGGTCACCGGCCTGTTCCTCGCCCTCTTCGTGCAGCGCGTGACCAGTGCGGCGGTGGGCGGCGCCGTCCTGTACGCCACGGTCCGGCGCGGCACGCCCGCGCTCCCCGAGGGCGGACTGCCCCGGGCCGCGCTGCCGGCGTACGCCTTCGTGGGGCTCGCCGACGTCGCCGCCAACGGCACCTACGCGGTCGCCGCCCAGCACGGCCCGGTGACCGTGGCCGCCGTGCTCGCCTCCCTCTACCCCGTGGTGACCGCCCTGGCCGCGCGCGGCTTCCTGCGGGAGCGGCTGCGGGCCGTGCAGGCGGCGGGCGCGGGGCTGGCGCTGGTCGGCACGCTGCTGCTCGCGACCGGCTGAGTCAGCCCTCGGGCTCCAGCTGTGCCAGCTTCTCCACCGTCTCCTCGTCGAGGTCCGACAGCGCGACCAGCTGGTCCGGGGTGACCCCGTCCGGGATCGGCACCGGCGCCGGGGTGCGCAGCGGCGGCTGCCAGCCCTCGCCGGGAGTCCACCGTCGTACGACTCTGGCGGGCGCGCCCGCGACGACGGCGTGGTCGGGGACGGTCCCGCGCACCACGGCCCCCGCCGCGACCACGACGTTCCGCCCGATCCGCGCCCCCGGCAGGATCACCGCGCCGGTGCCGATCCAGCACCCGGGGCCGATCTCCACCGGCTCCATGCGCGGCCACTGCTTGCCGATGGGCTCGTGCGGATCGTCGTAGGAGTGGTTGGTGGAGGTGACGTAGACGTACGGACCGAAGTAGCAGTCGCTGCCGATGGTGACCGTCGTGTCGGCGATGACGTGGCTGCCCCGGCCCAGGACGACCCCGTCGCCGATGCGCAGGATCGGGTCCGGGCCCAGGTCGAGGTCGGGCATCAGACCGGCCGTCAGGGTGACCTGTTCGCCGACGATGCAGTGGGAGCCGAGGTGGATCCAGGGCTCGCCGAAGACGGTGCCGAGCGGGAAGGCGAGCCGGGTCGCCGGTCCGATCGAGCCGAAGCGCAGACGTCCGGGGTGCTCGGCGGTGACGGAGCCGGCGCGCTGCACCCAGGCCCAGCCCGCGTGGACGGCGCGCTGCGCGAGGCGGCCCCGCCAGGATGAGAACGTGTTCTTGCGCTTCGGCACCCGTTCACCGTACTCAGCGCCCGGTGCGGGGATACGGCCGCAGGCCTGTGATCTTCGCCCCACCGGGGTGGCGTACGGTGCGACGGTACGACGGACACGAGGAGACGGTGATGACGCACAGGGCGCTGATCGTGGGCATCGGCGGCAGGGAACCGAAGGTCGACGAGGAGGCGTTCGTGGCGCCGACGGCCTCGGTCGTCGGGGACGTGACGCTGGAGGCGGGGGCGAGCGTCTGGTACGGGGCGGTAGTGCGCGGTGACGTCGAGCGGATCACCGTCCGGCGCGACGCCAACATCCAGGACAACGTGACCCTGCACGCCGACCCCGGCTTCCCGGTCACCGTCGGCGAGCGGGTGTCCATCGGCCACAACGCGGTCGTGCACGGGGCGACCGTCGGGGACGACTGTCTGATCGGGATGGGGGCGACGGTGCTCAACGGGGCGGTGATCGGGGAGGGTTCGCTCGTCGCCGCGCAGGCGCTGGTCCCGCAGGGGATGGAGGTGCCACCCGGGTCGCTGGTGGCCGGGGTGCCGGCCAAGGTCAGGCGGGAGCTGACGGAGGAGGAGCGGCAGGGCGTCACCCTGAACGGCACCCTGTACGCGGAACTCGCGAAGGCTCACGGAGAGCTGCATCGCTGACCGCGGGTGCGGGGTGGCCGGCCGCGCGGTCCCCGGCGCCCCTCGGGGCGGGCCTCACTCCCCGGCGGGGACCGGCTCCGGTTCCTGCTGCGCGGCCTGGGCCTTCCTGGCCTTGCGCCGGATGACGAGGAAGGACGTGAGGCCGATCAGCACCGCCAGCACCAGCCCCAGCCAGGAGAACCTCTTCAGCCAGGACTCCGCGACCACCCCGACGTAGTAGATGACGGCCGTCGTCCCGCCCGCCCAGACGATCCCGCCCAGCACGTTGGCGATGAGGAACTTCCAGTACGGCATGTGCAGCACGCCCGCGAGCGGGCCGGCGAAGATGCGGAGCAGGGCGATGAAACGGCCGAAGAAGACGGCCCACATGCCCCACTTCTCGAAGGACCGCTCGGCCGTGGCGATGTGCGCCTCGCCGAAGTGCTTCGGGAACCTCTTGCCGAGCCAGGCCAGCAGCGGGCGCCCGCCCTTGCGGCCGATGGCGTAGCCGATCGAGTCACCGATCACGGCGCCCGCGGAGGCGACGGTGCCGAGGATGACGGGGTTGATGCCGCCGTGCTGGGAGGACAGCAGCGCGGCGGAGACCAGGATGATCTCGCCGGGCAGCGGGATGCCGAGGCTCTCCAGCCCGATGACCAGGCCGACCACGGCGTAGACGGCCGCCGCGGGCACCGTGTCGAGCCACTCCTGGACGTGCACCGGCGGTCCCTCCCCTTTGGCATTCCTTGAACGTCGCGTGCTGCCGGGAAGCCTACCGGGTCTGCCGGCCCCGGCCGGGATCCGTGGTGGAGCGGACTCCACCACGGATCGGGGGGTGCGGTCCCTCGTGACGGCGCCGCGGCCCGCGTGATCGTGGTCGGTGACCACAGCAGCGCGAAGCAGCAGCGAAGAAGGGACCCCTCCCATGCCCGTGAACCGTCGGCGCCGTCGCCGTACCGCCGTCATCTCCTCCGTCGCGGCGGCGGCCGCGCTGACCACCGGACTGCTCACCGGCTGCGAGTTCGGCGACCCGGCCGACTGCCTCTCGCACGCCGACGCCATCACGCGGACCGTCGCGGCGATCGACGAGGCCGGAGCGGACGCGACCGAGGACCCGTCGAGCGCCGAGGACTCCATCGCCACGATCGAGAAGAACCTCGACAAGATCGACGACGGCGCGGACGACACCGAGGTCGGCAAGGCGGTGAACGACCTCCACCGGGCGATACGGGACTACAACCAGGACATCCTCGACGGCCGCACACCGGACGCGAGCGGGATCGACAAGGCGGCCGCCGGTTTGAGGGACCTCTGCGCCTCCTAGTGCGGCGTCACAGGGGTACCTCGCGCCCGGGGCGTGCGGAGCGCGGGGCGGGAGTGTGTGCGGCCGGGCGTCGGGACGAACCCCTGCGGGGCGAACGTCGTCGGCCAGGGCACGGGCGTGCGGCCGGTTCCGCATCCGTACGGTTCAGCGGCCGAGTGCCGTCGTCACGTCCGCGACGGTGTCGGCGACCGCGTCGACGGGAGCCGGCAGGGGGTGGCGGTCCCCGGCCGGCTCGGGCGCTCCGCAGCAGCCGGTCTGGGCGATCCTCGTCTCGGCCCCCGAGGGCCGGGGAACCGTCCCGGACCCGCCCGGCGTGGGCTCGGTGGGCGCCGGGCCGGTGCCGCGGGAGAGCGGCGGGGCGGTGGGCGCCGCCGCCGGCTCCACCGGTGACCGCCCCTCAGGAACCGGCGTGGCCCGCGCCGCCCGCATCGCCCGCGCCACCGGCTCCACCGGTGACCGCCCCTCAGGAACCGACGTGGACCCCGTCCCCGCGCCGCCCGCATCGCCCGCGCCACCGGCTCCACCGGTGACCGCCCCTCAGGAACCGACGTGGACCCCGTCCCCGCGCCGCCCGCGCCGCCGGGCCTGCCGGTGCCGCCTGAATCGCCTGCGCCGCCGGGCCCGCCGGTGCCGGCCGTGTCGAACACCCAGCGGCGGCGCTCGGGACCGTCCCGTTGCGCGACCACGGCCTGCGCCCGGGCCCCCCGGTGCCGGGGGCCACGACCAGCTCTCCGCCCCCGCGCGGCAGCAGTTCACCGCGGACGGTCAGGCCGAAGAAGACCTCGCCGGAGTGCACCACGCAGCCGGCCGGCGCGGCCGGCGCCCGGCCGGTGTCGGCGGCCAGGCAGAGGGTGGGGGCGGCGGCGCTGCGCAGCGGCCCATCGTCCCGGTACGACCACTGTCGGGAGGCGGCCGAGGAGCAGTCCGCCAGGACGGCCGGCGCACCGGACCGGGCGCGAGCTACCCCTGTGACGCCGCACTAGGAGGCGCAGAGGTCTCTCAGCCTGGCGGCCGCCTTGGCGTTCCCGCTCGCGTCCGGTGTGCGGCCGTCGAGGCAGCGCCCCGTCTCCGGGCTGCGCAACCGCCCGTGGGCGACCTCCCCGGAGCGGGCGCCGGAGGCGGCCGAGGGCGAGGCGGAGGGCGGGCGGTCGTCGGCGCCCGGGCTGCTGGTGCCGCCGGCCGGCACGCCCCAGGTGGCGCGGGAGGCGGGGACACCGTTGTCGTCGGACCAGCCCTTGGCCACGAGGACGGTCGCCAGCAGGACGAGGGAGGTCAGGCCGACGCCGACGAGCACGGCCGTGGAGCGCCGCCCGCCCGGCAGGGCGAGCAGCCCGGCCGACGTCGTGCGATGGCGTCCGGTCGGGCGCGTCGGAGCGGGCCCGGCCGGGCGGCCGCCGGACGCGGTGCGGGCGGGGCGTGAGCCGAGGTAGCGGTGGGCTCCCCAGCCCAGAACGGTCTCGGCGAGCAGGGCGTCCAGCCCGCCGTCGAAGTGGCTGAGCTGTTCGGCGGCGTGCCGGCAGAAGCGGCAGTGCGCGAGATGCCTGCGGACATCGGGCAGCAGGGTTCCGCCGCGGCGCAGGGGAACGTCGAGGAGGCGGTTGTAGAAGCGGCATTCGGGGGTGGGCGCGAGTTCGCGGTGGGCGCGGACGCAGCCCGCCCGGAATTGCTCGCGGGCCTGTTCCAGTCCGGCCGTCGCCGTGATGTCGTCCACGCCCAGCAGAGCGGCCGGCACGGATATGGGTTCCGCCTCCACCTCGGTGTGCCACAGCAGGCATTGGGAGGCGGCCGGAAGCAAGGAGAAAGCGCGCTCGGCGAGCTGCCGCCTTTCGGGGGTGCCGGGCCGTGCGGCACGCAGGCCGCGGCCGCCGACGGTTTTGCGCAACTCCGGCAGGAAGGCGGAAAGTCCTTCGTTCCCGGCCCATTCCCGGACCGTGTTCCGCACGGCGATGAGGAGTTGGGGCCGCAGGGCCCCTCCCCCGTGCCCGTCGGCGAGCCGGGCGAACACCGTGTGGAACGCGGCGGCGGCCACGAGCCGCGCCGAGTCGCCGGTGTCGGCCAGGCAGACCGCCGCGTAGTCCTGGGCGGCCGGCCAGTGCCGGGCGAGCAGCAGGGCGACCGCGCGACCGGTTCCGTCACCCTGGGCCAGCCGGGCGATGAGGTGGGGGTCGGAATCGCCGGGGTGCCATCCGGGACGGGGCGGGTAAGGGGGTCGCGGGGGGTTCGGGGACTGCACGGAACCATTTCCTTCCAAGCCGACGGGACGTACGCGAATAGCGCGTCCGTCGGAAAGCAGGTGGCTGATTGGTGCGTACCTTTGACCTGGCCGGATGGGGACTACCGGCTCGGCCGCAAGGGGAGGCTCACCTTCGCACACGCGCATCACAGGAAACAAGGAGTCAGATCGACCCAAGTTCAAAGCGCGGGAATTCCAGATAAGTTACCGGCGGTATCCACACTCGCATTCGAAATGCGGCCGGACTCCGCGACTCAACTTGTGGACGAGCCAGGCCGGTTGGCACACGGAATCTGCAACTTACCGGCACCGGACGCGCTCCACAGGAATCTCCAATGCGGCTCTCGGGATACTCCCATCCCGTTCGTACAACATGATCCACATGAGTACCCCCCACTCCGCACCCACGGTCCGCAAGGCGGTCGTCCCGGCGGCGGGCCTCGGCACCCGCTTCCTGCCCGCGACGAAGGCCACCCCGAAGGAAATGCTGCCGGTCGTCGACAAGCCGGCCATCCAGTACGTCGTCGAGGAGGCCGCCGCGGCCGGTCTGGACGACATCCTGATGGTCACCGGCCGGCACAAGCGGGCCATCGAGGACCACTTCGACCACGCCTTCGAGCTGGAACAGGCTCTCGCGGCCAAGGGCGACACCGTACGGCTGGACGCGGTGCGCGACCCGGCCCGGCTCGCCGACATCCACCACATCCGGCAGGGCGACCCGCTCGGGCTCGGCCACGCGGTGCTGTGCGCCCGCCACCACGTCGGCGACCAGCCCTTCGCCGTCCTCCTGGGCGACGACCTCATCGACCCGCGCGACACCCTGCTCAGCCGGATGCTGGAGGTCCGCGACCGGCACGCCGGCAGCGTCGTCGCCCTGATGGAGGTCCCTCCGGAGCAGGTCCACCTCTACGGCTGCGCGGCCGTCGAACCGTCCGGCGAGGACGGCGTCGTACGGGTCACCGGACTGGTGGAGAAACCGTCGCGCGAGGTCGCGCCCAGCCGGTACGCCGTCATCGGGCGCTATGTCCTGGACCCGGCCGTCTTCGACGTCCTGGAACGCACCGGGCCCGGCCGCGGCGGCGAGATCCAGCTCACCGACGCCCTGCAGGAACTGGCCGCGGACGGCACGGTCCACGGCGTGGTCTTCTCCGGCCGCCGCTACGACACCGGCGACAAGGCCGACTACCTGCGCACGGTGGTCCGGCTGGCCTGCGACCGGCCCGACCTGGGACCGGAGTTCGTGGCCTGGCTCAAGGACTTCGTGGCGGAGCTGGAGAACGGCGGCACGACCGACCACGAGCAGCTCGCAGCCTGACGCCCCCGCCTCGCCGCCGGACCGTCTGCGACTGCGAGGGGCCGGGTGACGGCGGGGCCGGGACTGGCGGGAGCCCGGTGCCGGCGTACCCCCTCACCGCCGTACGGGCCCCTGACGCGTCGGTGTCGCTCAGCCGTTGGGGCGCAGTGTCCACACGACGGTCATCTCGCCGGTGACGGCGCCGTCGGCGCGGCGGATCTCGATCGCCACCGGGAACTCGGGGCGCTCCCCCGCGTCGAGCTGCGCGACGACCTCGGCGGCCGGGCGGCCCAGCGTCGCGGTGGCGGTGACGGGACCCATCGCGAGCTTCTTGTAGGCGATCTGGGCGCTGACGGCGAGCGGCACGGCGCGCGAGAGCTGGTCGCCGAACGCGGCCAGCACGATCGCGCCGCTGGCGGACTCACCGAGCGTGAACATCGCGCCGGCGTGCGGGCCGCCCACGTGATTGTGGTAGTCACTCTGGTCCGGCAGGGCGACGACGGCCCGGTCCCGGCTGGTCTCGAGGAAATCGAGGTTGAGGGTCCGGGCCATGGGCACCGTGGCGGCGAGCATCTCGCCGATGGACATCTGGTCTGCGCTCATGCCCGGATGTTACCCATGAGTAGCCTCGGCTGGCCAGGCCCGTGTGATGAATCGCCGTACGCCCGCCGCCCATGCGGATGTGGCCGGGAGAGCAACCGCCGGCCTGCGGCCCCAGCCGGCCTCCTCAGCCGAGCCCGTAGGAGCGGCCCCGGCTGTCAGCAGCCCGACCCCCGCACCCAGCAGCCGGCCGCCTCCTGGACCGCACCGACCATGACGGCCGCACCCCCCGCCACCCGGTGGGGGCCGGCGGACGAAGGCGGTGGCGATCACCGCGGCCGGCGCCGTGCTGGTGGCCGCCGGCTGACGGGCGCCGTACGGCTCGCTCCGCCGCGTCGGCCTCGGCGGACCCGAGCGGCACCGCGGCCGCGCAGCCGACCGTCGCCGGCTGGAAGGCCGTGGTGAACGCCGACCGGGGCATCGCCTTCGACGTACCGGCCGCGTGGGTCTTGGGCGCCTGCGCCCGGCCCGACCACACCCGCAATCCGGAGGATCATGGGCACAGTACGCGTGTACGAGCCCGCCGGCTCCTGATTCGGTACGGCCCTGACGAGGGGCGGTGACCCTACCGTGTCCCGGACGGCACTAGGGTTTCTCGCCATGTGGCCAGGAAACCAGCCGCCCGGGGGAGAGCAGAACCCGCAGGCGCAGAACAATCCGTACCAGCAGCCGGGATACCAGCAGCCGAATCCCTATCAGCAGCCCGGCTATCAGCAACCGGGGTACCAGCAGCCCAACCCCTATGCGCAGCAGCCGCAGTGGGGCACCCCGACCGCCGCGGGCGCGCCGCAGCCGCAGCCCGGTGGCGGGGGTGGGGGCAACCGCACCAAGGTGGTCGCGATCGTCGCGGCCACGGCCGTCGTCGTGACCGCCGGTGTCACCGGGTTCCTGGTGCTGGGCAGCGACGACGACAAGCCGGCCGAGGTGGCCAAGGGCAGCGCCTCGGCCTCGGCCTCCGCCTCCGCCTCGGCGTCCGCCTCCACCGGCACGGACGACAACCCGCGCGACGGCGAGGAGGAGCAGGCGACCGTCTCCGGCTGGAAGGTCGTGGTGAACCCCAAGTGGGGCCTCGCCTTCGACGTGCCGGCCGACTGGGAGGTCCAGAAGCCGGGCCTCGGCCAGGGCTTCGAGTGGGAGGACAAGGAGGAGCCCAGCGGATACGGCTCGATCCTGATGTCGGGCACCGCCGAGTACAAGTCCAAGTGGTGCGGCACGGACAGCGACAAGGACGGCAAGACGGACTACACACCGCTGGCGATGGCCGGCACCAAGGGTGCCGAAGGGGCCAAGAACACCGACGAGATCGCCCTCAACACCCCGGCGTGGTGGGTCTTCGGCGGTTACACCGAGCCGGACAAGAAGAGCATCAGCTACGACGAGAAGGCGACCGCCTTCACCACCGCGTCCGGCATCAAGGGCAGCTACGCCTGGGCCCAGTCGACGAACACGCCCCAGAAGGGCAAGTGCGACAGCGACGGCAAGGCGATCACGTTCGGCTTCAAGAACTCCCAGGGCGACTACGTGTCCTGGAACTGGTACGGGGCCAAGGGCGTGAAGGACGAGGTCCCGAAGGCCACGGTCCTGAAGATCCTGAGCACCGTGCGGTGGCACGGCGAGCCCACGGCGAACTGAGCGGACCAGCGGACCGCTTCCGACGGGCAATCCGGTTGGCAGACCGGGGCACGGGCGGGGACAGTCGGCAGGTGACCCCTTCCGCCGACACCCGCCGCCTGCGCGGACCCGCGTGGGCGGGCCGCAACTACAGCCTGCTGACCGCCGCCGCGTTCGTGACGAACCTGCCAGCCCTCCCGAGAGCGAGCGGGACGTGGTTCCGTAGGACCCGGGGTCCGGTCACGGGGGGCGGGCGGTTCAGCCGATGCCGAACGCCCCGTCCGGTGGCTCGGGTGACGGTACGGCGTCCTCGTCGCGCACCGGACGCGCGTCACCGATGAACCGCCGCAGCCCTGGGCCGTGTTCCACCCGGGCCGGGAAGGCGTCCGAGGCGGTACGGCGGGCCAGGGCGGTCACGTCGACGGGGTGGTGCGCGGCGACGAGGACCGCGTTGCCGAAGCGGCGGCCGCGCAGGACGGCCGGCTCGGCGATGAGCACGAGCTCTTCGAACACCGCCGCGAAGTTGGCCAGTTGGGACCGCAGGAAGGTGAAGGGCGCCGCGTCGGCGAGGTTGGCGAGGTACACGCCGTCGCCACGCAGGACCCGTTGGGCCTCTCGGGCGTAGGCGAGGGACGTCAGATGGGCGGGGACCCGGGAACCCCCGAAGACGTCGGCGACGAGCACGTCGGCGGAGTCGTCCGGGGCCGCCTCCAGCCAGGCCCGGGCGTCGGCCGGGTGCAGCGCGACACCGGCGCCGTCCGGGAGCGGCAGGTGCTCGACGACCAGTTCCAGCAGCCCCCGGTCGGCGTCGACGACGTCCTGGCGCGAGCCCGGCCGGGTCGCGGCCAGGTAGCGGGGCAGTGTGAGCGCCCCGCCGCCGAGATGCAGCACGTCCAGCGGGCGTCCCGCCTCGGCGACGGTGTCCAGGACATGCCCGAGCCGCCGCGCGTACTCGAACTCCAGATGCGTCGGCGCGTCCAGGTCCACGTACGACTGCGGCGCCCCGTCCACCGTCAGCAGCCAGGCCCGCTCCCGGTCGACGTCGGGCATCAGTTTGGCGGTGCCGTGGTCGACGGCGCGGGTGACGGGTATGGGCTCGTCGTTCACGTGCCCCATTGTGCCGGGAGGGAGCCGGTCCGACGCCCGCGTGGGGGCCCGCCGGGAGGGTGCGGGGAACCGCGCGGCCGGCCCCTGCCCGGCCCGCGGCCCCCGCACACCGCGGCCACGCTCACAGAACGGCGGTCACGGTCCCCGCCCCCACGGTCCGCCCGCCCTCACGGATGGCGAACCCGAGCCCCGCCTCCAGGGGCACCTCCCGCCCCAGTTCGACGGTCATCACCACGCGCTCCCCGGGCCTCGCCACCGCCGCCTCGCCCAGGTCCACGTCCCCCACGACGTCCGCCGTACGGATGTAGAACTGCGGCCGGTACCCGGTCGAGACAGGCGTCGTACGGCCCCCTTCACGCGCCGACAGCACATACACCTGCGCCGTGAAACGGCGGCTCGGACTGACGCTCCCCGGTGCCGCCACCACATGCCCCCGCCGGACGGCGTCCCGCGGCACGCCCCGCAGCAGCAGCGCCACGTTGTCCCCGGCCTGCGCCTCCCGCATCGGCTTCCCGAAGGTCTCGATCCCCGTCACCACGGTGTCGAGGCCGGCACCGAGCACGTGGACCGGCTCCCCCAGGCGCAGTGTCCCCCGTTCCACCGCACCGGTGACGACGGTCCCCCGCCCCGTGATGGTGAGGACGTTCTCCACGGGCAGCAGGAACGGCGCGTCCAGGTACCGCTCGGGCATCGGGACGTACGTGTCCACGGCGTCGAGCAGCGCGTCGATCGACGCGGTCCAGCGCGGGTCGCCCTCCAGGGCCCTCAGCCCCGAGACCCGTACGACGGGCGCGGCGTCGCCGCCGTAGCCGTGCTCGGTGAGCAGGTCGCGGACCTCCAGCTCGACCAGGTCGATGAGTTCCTCGTCGCCCGCGTCGGCCTTGTTGAGGGCGACCACGATGTGGTCGACGCCCACCTGCCGGGCGAGCAGGACGTGTTCGGCGGTCTGCGGCATGATCCCGTCGAGCGCGGAGACGACGAGGATCGCGCCGTCGAGCTGGGCGGCGCCGGTGACCATGTTCTTGACGTAGTCGGCGTGGCCCGGCATGTCGACGTGCGCGTAGTGCCGGGTGTCGGTCTCGTACTCGACGTGCGCGATGTTGATGGTGATGCCGCGCGCCGCCTCCTCGGGGGCGCGGTCGATGCGGTCGAAGGGCACGAAGGTGCCGGCGCCCCGGTCGGCGAGGACCTTGGTGATGGCGGCGGTCAGGGTGGTCTTGCCATGGTCGACGTGCCCCATGGTGCCGATGTTCACGTGCGGCTTGGTGCGTACGTACGCGGTCTTGGGCATGGCTGTACCTCGCAGCGTCTGCGTGGAAGATCTCCGGCGGGAGACGGGGACCCCGGGAACCGCCCGACCCTCCCCCTGCGGGGTCCGCCGGGCGATCCGGGGAGGGTCAGCTTCGGGCGCCGTCGACGGCGGCCAGGAACAGCGGGACGGCAGCCTTCGGGGCATCCGCGACGGCGGATGCTGCGACGACGAAGGCGAACCGGAACATGGTGCCGATCATTGCCGACGGTTCGTTCGGTGTCGAATGGTTTTTGGCGGCCCCCCGACGACGGGGCTCCCCGCCGGCGGCCCGTAATCGACTTGAACGGGCGCCGGGTGGCCGTGGCATGTTTGCGCGGTGATGCTTGAGCTGTCCCCGCGCCATCTGAGCTGGGACGAGGTGGATCCCGCCCGTCATCCCTTCGACGGCGCGTCGGCGGCGCGGGTGGTGCACGCGCTCGGCCCGGCCCGGCGGGTGCCACGCCGCCCCGACGTCTCGTCCGCCGGCCCGGCGGGGTACGACTGGGTCTGGGACGGGGCCCGGCCCTGGGCCGACGCCGTGTCGCACGCCCTCGTCGAACATTACGGCCGCTGGGCCGCGGGCTGGCGCTGGGCGCACGACGAGGGGGACTTCGACGGGGGGCCGGTCGGGAGCTGGTGCTGTCCTTCGCACTCGGTCACCACTCCGCACGAGACGCTCGGCCGTGTCGTCGCGGGGCTGTGCGAGTGGCGCGCGTGGCTGGAGAGTCTCGCCGGGTGGTTCGAGGCGTACCCGCTGGACCTGGCGTCGGTCGAGGACCAGCGCATCCTGTGGGAGTGCGCCGCCCGCAACCTGATCCTGCAGGTGACCGACCGCACCGGCTGCGGCAGCGGCTGGTACGGGCACTGCCACCAGGTGCTCACCTGGTTCCTCGGCCGCTGGGGAGTCGCGCCCGACCACGCGGAGAAGCTGGTCGCCCGAGCCATCGGGGGGCGCTTCCGGAGCTGGACCGGCCCCGACAGACCGCTGCTGGACGACGTCGCCGAGCAGCTGGCGCTGTCCCTGCGGCCGGGCGACGGCGTGTGGTCCGCCGGGCCCGCGCGCGACCACCTGCGAGCCTGGCTCGCGGTGCGTGAGGACGTGCCCTGGCCACAGGCGCCGGACGGTGGTGACGCGGCGGGACCGGTGACACCGTCGTGCGACGGCGCCGCGGAGGACATCCGCGCCTTCGACGGCGCGCTGGACCCCGCCCGCGCCGAAGGCATGCTCGCCGCTCTGGAGCTGGTCCGGGCCGACGCGGCGCGCGGCGCCCCGCTCGACTTCGAACTGCTGCGCGGCTGGCAGCGGCACGTCCTGGGCACGGCGCAGCCGCCGCCCTTCCGCAGCCTGCCCGCCTTCGCCAAGGAGGGCCGGGAACGGTACGGGATCGGTCCGGACACCCGGGCGCGCCTCGACGCGTGCCTGGCCGAGAGCGCACCGGACGGTGGCCGGCCCGCCTCCCTGACCGCGCGCGCCGCCCGCGCGTATCTGGACGTCTGCTTCTTCCATCCCTTCGACGACGGCAACGCCCGGTCCGCCGTTCTCGCCCTGGTCTTCGTCCTCGCCCGCGAGGGCGTCGCGCTCGACAAGGTGTTCCTGCTCCGCCGCATCGCCTTCCAGGCCGACGACCCCCAGGACGCGCTGATCCTGACCCGGTACATCGACACGCATCTGGCGGAGTCCCGCCGGAGCCGGCCCACGGCCTAGCCGGCGGTCCCGATGTTCTTCAGCGCCTCACGCACCGTCAGCGGCGCGAACCGTCCCCGCTCGCGGGCGAGGAAGGCGCGGACCGCCTCCGGGTCGGTCTTGGCGTACTCCCGCAGACACCAGCCGATCGCCTTGCGGACGAAGAAGTCCGGGTGGCCGGACTGGCGCAGGCAGTAGGCGAAGAGGCGCTCGGCGTCGGTGCGGTCCTTGTAGCGGAGCTGGTGCAGCAGGGCGGTGCGCGCGACCCACAGGTCCTCGTCGGCGATCCACAGGTCCATGGTGGCGGTGAGGCGGGGGTCGGCCGCGACGAGGGCTCCGACGACATGCGCGGCGAGCAGGTCGACCGTGTCCCACCAGGAGGTCGTGGTGATCAGCCGGTGGGCCACCGGAAGGAACGCCGACGAGCAGCGGCCCGCGTGGCGGCGCAGGTAGTCGACGGCGAAGTAGTGGTACTCGCGCTGCGGCAGTGCCCAGCAGCGCAGGGCGACGGCCGTGCAGTCGGCCTCGTCGGGGCGGGGTGTGCCCGCGAGGACGGTGCGGGACAGGGCGCGGCGTTCGGGCGTGGGGAGGCCGAGGAAGGGGGCCACGTCCTTCATGTACGCCTGCATGACAGCCGCCTTGGCGGGGTCGGCCGCGCCCGCGTACACGGCGGTCAGGCGCTCCAGCACGGTGTCGGCGAGGGCGCTGTGCGGCACGTCGAGGGGGCCCGCGCCTGTGCCGGTCATGAGACGAACCATACGGCGATCACACATGTCCGTCCGTTAGTGTCGCGGGATGCTCGATGCCACCACCCGCTCTGGGGGCACCGCCACGGCCTCTCCCCGGGCCGCCGCCACGGAGTTCCTCGTTCCCGTGCCCGTCGTCCCCCTGCCCGCCGCCCCCGTACCCGCCGCCGCGGCGCCCGCCCGTCCCCTGGCGCGCCTCGGCAGAGTGCTGCTGTCGCCCTGGTCCCGGTTCTCGCTGCTGGTCGCGCTGCTGGCGGCGGCCGGTGCGAGCGTGCTGCTGTTCGAGCCGCAGAAGCTCCTCGCCGAAGGCTGGCCACCGCAGGTGGGCGGTGCGACCGCGGCCGCCGTGTTCGCGGTGGCGTACGGGCTGTGCACCGTGGCGTTCGTGCCGCGGCCGCTGCTGAACCTGGCCGCGGGCGCGCTGTTCGGCTCGGCGATGGGTCTGACCACGGCGCTGGCGGGCACGGTCCTGGGCGCCGGACTCGCCTTCGGCCTCGGCCGTGTGCTGGGCCAGGACGCTCTGCGGCCCCTGCTGCGCGGACGGCTGCTGAAGGCGGCGGACGGTCAGCTGAGCCGGCACGGGCTGCGCTCGATGCTGGCGGCGCGGCTGTTTCCCGGGCTGCCGTTCTGGGGCGTCAACTACTGCGCGGCCGTCTCCCGGATGGGCTGGGTGTCCTTCCTGGTCGCGACGGCGCTGGGCTCGATCCCTAACACGGCGGCCTATGTCGTCGCCGGGGCCCGTGCCTCGGCCCCGACCTCGCCGCTCTTCCTGATCGCCCTGGCGTGCATCGCCCTGCCGATGGTGGCGGGCGCGGTGATGGCCTGGCGCAAGCGCCACCACCTGCGCAAGCCGTAAATCCCGGGCTCCTGGGGCTGCCGGCGCCTGTCGCGAGCCCCCGTCCTAGACGCCTTCCAGGATCATCGCGTTCGCCAGGCCGCCCGCCTCGCACATCGTCTGCAGGGCGTAGCGGGCGCCCCGTTCGCGCATCGCGTGGACGAGGGTCGTCGTCAGGCGGGTGCCGCTCGCGCCGAGCGGATGGCCGAGCGCGATCGCGCCGCCGTGCACGTTGACCTTGGCGAGGTCGGCGCCGGTCTCCTGGTGCCAGGCCAGGACGACGCTGGCGAACGCCTCGTTGACCTCGAACAGGTCGATGTCGTCGAGGCGCAGACCGGCCCTGCGCAGCACCTTCTCGGTCGCCGGGATCACGCCGGTGAGCATCAGCAGCGGGTCGGAGCCGGTGACGGCGAAGCTGTGCAGCCGGGCGAGCGGGCGCAGGCCGAGCCGGGCCGCGGTCTCGCCGGACGTGATGAGCACCGCCGAGGCGCCGTCGTTGACGGGACTGGCGTTGCCGGCCGTGACGGTCCACTCGATCTGGGGGAAGCGTTCGGCGAACACCGGGTCGTGGTAGGCGGGCTTGAGCCCGGCGAGGATCTCGGGGGTGCTGCCGGGCCGTACGCACTCGTCGCGCGCGACCCCGTCCAGCGGTGCGACCTCGGCGTCGAAGAGGCCCGTGCGCCAGGCGTCGGCGGCCCGGTGGTGCGAGGACACGGCGAAGGCGTCCAGCCGCTCCCGGGTGAGGGACCACTTGGCGGCGATGAGTTCGGCGCTGATGCCCTGCGGGACGAGCCCGTCCGGGTAGCGCTCGGCGACGCCGGGACCGAAGGGGTCCTTGCCGGGCGGCACGTTCGACCACATCGGCACACGGCTCATCGACTCGACCCCGCAGGCGACGACGAGGTCGTAGGCGCCGGACATGACCCCCTGCGCCGCGAAGTGCACGGCCTGCTGGGAGGAGCCGCACTGCCGGTCCACCGTGGTCGCGGGGACCGTCTCCGGGAAGCCCGCCGACAGGAGGGCGTAGCGGGTGGTGTTCATGGCCTGTTCGCCGACCTGGTCGACGGTGCCGCCGATGACGTCGTCGATCAGCGCGGGGTCGACGCCGGAGCGCTCGACGAGGGCGCGCAGGGTGTGGGCGAGGAGTTCGACGGGATGGACGTGCGCGAGGGAGCCGTTCGGCTTGCCCTTGCCGATGGGGGTGCGTACGGCTTCGACGATGACTGCGTCACGCATGTGCGGGCCTCCGCGACTACTGGTGAGTAGGAAATCCGAACTCACCGTAGACCAGCGAGTTGGAAAATCCAACCCACTAAGGTTGGATTTTCCAACCCTCCCCTAGACTGATCCGCATGGCCGCCTCCAAGGACTCCCGACAGCCGCGCCCCTGCTCGATCGCCGACACCCTCGCCCTCGTCGGCGAGAAGTACTCCCTGCTCGTCCTGCGGGAGGTGTGCCTCGGCAACGGCCGCTTCGACCAACTGGTGCGCAACATCGGCGCCCCGCGCGACATCCTGGCCACCCGGCTGCGCCGCCTCGTCGACGCCGGCATCCTCACCAAGCGCGCCTACAGCGAGCGTCCGCAGCGCTTCGAGTACCGGCCCACGCAGGCGGGCCTGGAGCTGGAGCCGGTCCTGATGACCCTCATGGCGTGGGGCGACCGCCACCTCCGTGACGACGACGACCGCCCCATGGTGATCGAGCACGTCTGCGGCAACGAACTGGTCCCGGTGGTCACCTGCTCGTCCTGCGGCGACGCGGTCCGCCACGAGGATCTCAGCGCCCACCCGCAGGTACCGGGCTGGACGGTGGCGGGACCGACGGCGGCTTAGCCCGGCGGGCGGGCGGGCCCGGCCCGGCGCCCGCGGGCCCGGAGACGTGCGGCCCGGAGACGTGCGGGGGGGGGCGGAGGCGTGCCGGGGGGCGGCCGACGCCCGGGCCGGGGCGCCATGGGTCGGCGCCCTTCAGCGTGTGCGCGCCGTCACCCCTGTCGCGGGTACACGTCCAACCGCCCGCACATCCCGAACTTCCCGTACGAGGAGGGCTGTTCGGCCCGTACGACCGCCTCGGCCAGGTGGGACGCGTCGCCCTCCGCCAGCCGGTCGAGCTGCTCCCCCGTCGCCTCCGCCGCCGCCCGCGCGCCGCGCAGCCAGCGTTCCCGCCACTCGGCGAGCCGGGGCCGTACGAGCGCGGCCGCGGCCCGGTGGAAGGCGGCCAGCCCCTCGGGTGCCTCCCGCAGCGCGCGGTAGCCCTCCAGGGCGAGATCACGCCGGGCGCGGGCGACGCGGGCCTGCTCCTCCTCCGGCGCGTCCGCCGGGACTGCGGTCGCGGCGGCGTACGTCTCCGGGTCGGCCAGGTACCGCGGGGGCAGCGTGAGAACCGCGTCGCCCGCCTCCGGGAGCCCGCTGTTCTGCATCAGGACGGTGATCCGCAGATCGCCCTCGTTGACCAGCCGGTGGACGGTGCCCGGCGTGAACCAGGCGACCGTGCCGGGCGCGAGGGGCGTGACCTCGTACCCGGACACGGTCAGCGTCTGGACCGCGCCCCGGCCGTCCGTGACGACGTACCCCTCCGAACAGGCCAGGTGCATATGGGGGGTTCCGCCGTGCGAGCCGTCGGCGGCGGGCCAGTCGTACACGCACAGGTGCGAGACGGCGACCCCGCCGGGCAGCCCGGCGTACGCGCTCACCACGGGTGCGCCGCCAGGTACTCGGCGATCTCCTCCCGCTCCCAGGCGCCGTCGGCCACGATCACGCGGTAGCGGCGGGCGAGCGTGTCCCCGGGCGCGAGTTCCAGCTCGTCGAAGAAGGCCCAGGACGGCGCCATGCCGGCGAAGGGTTCGTTGCGGACGAACCAGTGGGCGGGGTGGGCGCCGTGGGCGCCCGAGTGGTCGTTCTCCGGGGCGTGCGCGAAGACGACGGTGGCATGGCCGTCGGATCCGTCGTGCTCGCCGGAGAGGGCGAGCCAGGGGCTCTGCGAGGCCATCAGTGCGGGGCCCTCGCCGTCCGGTCCGACGATCCGGCCGTCACGGAAGGCGCGCGGACCGCGCCAGAACAGGCCGGTGTAGCCCGCCAGCTCGCGTCCGGCGGTCGTCGGGCTGCCGAAGCGGAGCGGCTCGTCCCGCCGGTTGGTGATGGCGCTGCTCCAGGTCAGCGCCCAGGAACCGGACGCCGGGTCGACGTCGTGCACCTCGATCCGGCGCGCCTCCTCGGCCCACAGCTCGCCGCCGTACGGGTGCCAGGTGAGCCGCTCCGCGATGACCGCCCGGCCGCCGTCGACGCGGACCTCGTCGAAGCCGGCGTGCGCCATCGAGCCGACACGTTCGGGGAGGGCGAGGTACCCCTCGCCGTGGACGTACGAGTTGCCGCCCCACAGGTTCGCGCCCGAGAGGTGGGAGGCGGTCAGCGACAGGCCCTTGTGCCAGCGGTGGTCGTTGGGCCGGTAGTCCGTGACGACCTCGCCCGCGAGCGTCCGCAGCGGGTGGATGTACGGCCTCGGCGCCTCCCAGGCCGCCTCCGCGCGGTAGACGTAGGCCATCAGCTCGACGCCGCCGTCCGGGTCCGACACCGTGACGCGGTCGCCGTGGGTGTGGACGAGACGCAGGTCGCCGGTCACGCGGGCACCTCCGCGTCCGCCGTGACCGTGCCCGGCGCCCAGCCGGGGGCCTCGCCGTGCAGGGCCGTGTAGTACGGGTCCCCGGGGCCGATCTCGCCCCGCTTCACCGTGGTGTCGGTGAACGCCGACTTGTACAGCGCGGTGATCAGCTCCAGGCTGGTGCGCCCGTCGGCGCCGCTGCTGCGCGGCCGCTCACCGGCGCGCATGCTCGCCACCAGCTCCCGCAACTGCGCCAGGTGCGAGCTGGGCACGTCCGCGCCGAAGTCCTGCCACGCGGCCGCCTCGTCGCCGGGCACGCCGGGGGCCGGGGTGATCCGCCAGTTGGCGTTGGAATGACCGTAGAGATGGGTGAGTTCGACGGTGGCGCGCTCGCAGTCGATGCGGATACGGCTGACCTCGTCGGGGCTCAGCACGCTGTTGACGACGGTCGCCATCGCCCCGCTCTCGAAGCGGAGCAGCGCGGTGGACACGTCCTCGGTCTCGACGTCGTGCACGAGCCGCCCGGCCATGCCGCGCACCTCGCTCCACGGCCCGAGCAGGTCGAGGAGCAGGTCCATCTGGTGGATGCCGTGGCCCATCGCCGGGCCGCCGCCCTCGGTCCGCCAGCGGCCGCGCCAGGGCACCGCGTAGTAGGCGGTGTCGCGGTACCAGGTGGTCTGGCAGTGCGCGACCAGCGGCCTGCCCAGCGCCCCCTCGGCGAGCAGCCGCCGCACATGCCGGGTGCCGGAGCCGAAGCGGTGCTGGAAGACGATCGAGGCGTACGGCCCGCTCTCGGCCCCCTCCTCCGCCTCGACGGCGTCGTAGTCGGCGAGGGTCGGCACCGGCGGCTTCTCGCACCACACCCACGCACCGGCCCGCAGCGCGGCCACGCTCTGCTCGCGGTGCAGGGTCGGCGGGGTGCAGATGGTCACCAGGTCGGGCCGCTGCTCCGCGAGCATCCGCTCCAGGTCGGTGTACGCGTGCGGAACCCCGCCTTCCGCGCAGAACGCCTCGACCGCCGCGGCATCGATGTCAACGGCCGCGACCACCTCGGCCTCACCCTCGGCCGCGAGCTGCTCGAGGGCGGGGAGGTGGGAGCCGCGCCCGATGGCGCCGGTACCGATGACGGCGGCCCGGACGGGGCGGCCGGCGAGCGGAGTGAGCGGAGTGGATGGGGACATGAGGGCGATCAGCACTCCTCCGACGTACGGCCCGAAAGGGCCGGGTGAGCGGCAACGGAGCAGCAAGCACGCACAGCAAGCGCTTTCCGCTCGGCAGCAACGTATGCGGCCCGGCTGGGGCCGGTCAACCATGCGCGCGTGGGCTGACGTGGCGGCCGGAGAGCGGGTGACCTGGCGGCCGGTGAAACGGTTGTTCTGGGGGGCGGTGATGCGCGTGTACCGGTGGTCGGTGATGCGCGTGTTCCGGTGATCGGCGATGCGCCGGTTCGGCGGTGGGCGTGAGCGCTCTCGCGGCCGCTGCGGAAACCTGCTCTCGCGGTCTCCCGAGCCCTCGTCCAAGGGCCGCGAGACCCTCGGGCGGCGGGTTGCGGCGCCTCGCTGAGGCCTCAGCGGACCGCGACGCCTTTGGCGCCTCGTCCCGGCGGCCGGCGGCCGACGGCCGGCGCAACCCGGTTCCCCCGGTCCCGGCTGCCGCGAGACCGTGCGACGGCGGGCCGCGAAGACCCTGGCTCCAGCCACCCGGGGAACCCGACCCGGCGGGCTGCGGAACCCACCGCTCGGAGGCCGGTGAGGCCCTGCGGCGACGGGCCGCGGACGCCATGGCCCGGTCGGCCTCACCCCCCGTCACCCGCGGACCCCCTGCCGGCGCCCGCGTACGCCCTCGCACCGGAGTCCCGCGAACCCCGTCCCAGCGGTCAGCAGCCTCCTTCCTCGCCAACAGCCACCCCCCGGCGTCCCGGCGCCCCGGCCTCCCTACCTGGCGGCCCGCGAAACCCTTACGCCCAACCGCCCGCATGCGTTACGCCCGACCGCCCGCGCATGCCCTGCCCCGACCGCCTTCGCAACCCCGCCCCCACCGCCGCCAAACCCCCGCCCTCGCGGCCCGCGAGAACCGTCGCTCCGGCCCCCTGCGAAACCCCTGTGCCGGGCCTGTATCCCGGGACCGCTACGCTTCCCTTCGCACACCCTTGATCACCGCGCGGACGGCCCGTCGCCTCCGTCGCCCCTCTCCGATCGGCACTTGGACTCCATAACCTCATGTCTTGGTTTGAATCCCTCATCCTCGGACTCGTCCAGGGGCTGACCGAGTTCCTCCCCGTCTCCTCCAGCGCGCACCTGCGGCTGACCGCCGCCTTCTCGGGCTGGAAGGACCCCGGCGCCGCCTTCACGGCGATCACCCAGATCGGCACGGAGGCCGCGGTGCTGATCTACTTCCGCAAGGACATCGGGCGGATCATCTCCGCGTGGTCGAAGTCGCTCTTCGACAAGACGATGCGCAAGGACCACGACGCCCAGATGGGCTGGCTGGTGATCGTCGGCTCGATCCCGATCGGTGTGCTGGGGCTCACGCTCAAGGACCAGATCGAGGGTCCCTTCCGTGATCTGCGGGTCACCGCGACCATGCTCGTGGTCATCGGCGTCGTCATCGGCATCGCCGACCGCCTGGCGGCGCGCGACGAGACGGGCGGAAAGCACCGCGCGCCCAAGCAGCGCAAGACGCTGGAGAACCTGGGCGTCAAGGACGGCCTCATATTCGGCCTCTGCCAGGCCTGCGCCCTCGTCCCGGGCGTCTCCCGCTCCGGTGCGACGATCAGCGGCGGCCTGTTCATGGGCTACAAGCGCGAGGCCGCGGCCCGCTACTCGTTCCTGCTCGCCATTCCCGCGGTGCTGGCCTCCGGGACCTTCGAGGTGAAGGACGCGCTGGAGACCGGCCATGTGGCGTGGGGGCCGACGCTGTTCGCCACGGCGATCGCGTTCGCGTCCGGATACGCCGTCATCGCGTGGTTCATGAAGTTCATCAGCACCAAGTCCTTCATGCCGTTCGTCTACTACCGCGTCGTCCTCGGAGTCGTGATCATCGCCCTCGTCGCGACGGGCGCGCTCAGCCCGCACGCGGCGGAGTCGGCGGGCTGAGCCCCCCGGCACGAAGCGCTCCCGAAGGACTGACCGCAGCCTGATTGCGTCAACCCCCTTGCGGAAAAGGCCGTTTGATCGATCACCCGTGACGAAGCCCATACCCGTCCGCGTAGTGGGTCGGTAGCGCGCTGTCAGTCTCTGGTCCTACGCTTCAGACATGTCCCCGCATTCCGACGTCCGTGGTTCCGTGCGGTCCGCTGCCGAGTTGAACGAGCGCATCCGGTCCTTGTGGCTGCGCGCCGGCGGGTCCCTGTCGGCCCAGGAACGGGCGGAGTACGAACTGCTGGTGGTGGAGTGGGCCGCGGCGATACGCGGCGAGGTCGTCAAGGCGGCCTGAGGCCCGTACGGCGGGCGCGGCGAGGACGGACGCGGGCGGCTGCTCGCGCACCGACGCGGGCGGAGACCGGGCCGGCGGCAGCCCACACCCGCTTTGGTCCGTGCCCGCCGAAACCGGACCGGCGCGCAGAGGCCCCACGCCGACTCGCCAATTCGCTGACTCGCCAATTCGCCAGCACGCCGACTCGCCGACTCCGCCGACTCACTGACGCCGCCCGGATCGCCCCGCTCAGCTCCCGGGCGCCCCGGAAGGCGACCCTTCGGGCTCCACGTCCTGGGGCGCGTCGCTCAGTTGCTCGCGGACGTAGTTCCAGACCACCGCGATCAGCGCGGCGGCGGGGACGGCGAGCAGACTGCCCACGATGCCGGCCAGGGCGCCGCCCAGCGTCACCGCGAGCAGGACCACCGCCGCGTGCAGGCCGAGCCCCCGGCTCTGGATCATGGGCTGGAAGACGTTGCCCTCGAGCTGCTGCACCACGACGATGATCGCCAGCACGATCAGCGCGTCCGTCAGGCCGTTCGACACGAGCGCGATGAGAACCGCCACGAACCCGGCGAACATGGCACCCACGATCGGCACGAACGCGGAGACGAAGGTCAGCACCGCCAGCGGAAGCACCAGCGGCACCCCCAGGATCCACAGGCCGAGGCCGATGAAGACGGCGTCGAGCAGTCCGACGAGCGCCTGGGACCGTACGAAGGCACCGAGGGTCTCCCAGCCGCGCAGGGCCACGACCGGGACGTCGGTGGCGAGCCGGCCGGGCAACTGGCGGGCGAGCCAGGGCAGGAACCGCGGGCCGTCCTTCAGGAAGAAGAACATCAGGAAGAGCGCCAGCAGGGCGGTGACCACACCGTCGACCACGGTCCCCACTCCCGTGGCGACGGCGGAGACCATGCTGCCGACGCTGTTCTGGACGCGGTCGGCCGCGGCGTCGAAGGCGCCGGAGATCTGGTCCTCGCCGATGTTCAGCGGCGGCCCCTCGGCCCACTCGCGCAGCCTCTGGAGGCCGGCGACCACGCCGTCGGTCAGCTCACCGGACTGCGAGGCCACCGGGACCGCGATCAGGGCCACGATACCGAGGACGACCAGGAGGAACAGCACGGTCACCGCCGAGGCGGCGAGAGCGGGGCGCCATCCGCGCCGGCGCAGGAAACGGGTCAGCGGCCAGGTCAGGGTGGTGAGGAACAGGGCGACCACGAGCGGCCAGACGACCGACCACATCCGGCCCAGGCCCCACAGAGCCACCGCGAGCATGACGAGGACCACCAGCAACTCACCCGAGACCCGCGCCGACACACGAAGCGCGGCGCGGGTTCTCGTGGAACTCAAGGGGGCAGACATGTGATCACCCTATGAGCAGCCTCCGCCCCCTCCCTCATGGCCCCGGCCGCGCACCCACCACCGCAGACGATCCACCGCGCAACCCCGGCCACGGTTCCGCGTCCACGGACGCGCCCCGGCCGACGGCGCGTCTGCGTGGCGCCCTGCCCGCGTGGCCGCTGTGCCCCTCCGGGACCCCTGTGGCCGGGCCTGAGGTGCGGTGTGAATATTCGCGGGTCGTCGCGCGGCTCTTGGCTGGGCGGTCGTCATGCTCAACACTCGGGCCCATGACGCAGCGTGTGGAGCTCGCCACGGTGATGGACCGGCTGGCTGTCGACGAGATGGTCACCGACTACGCGGTGGCCGTGGACGACGGCGACTGGGCCGCGTACCGGGAACTGTTCGCGCCGGACGGGCGGGCGGACTACCGCTCGGCCGGGGGGATCGAGGGGGAGGCCGGGGAGGTCGCCGAGTGGCTCGCGGAGAGCATGCGCGTGTTCTCGATGCGGCAGCATCTCATCGTCAACCGGCGGGTGCGGTTCGGGATCCTGGACCAGGACACGGGAGACACCGCCCGGGTGCGGGCCGACTACGTCAATCCGATGCGGCTGGTCGGCGGCCAAGGCGGCGCCGGCGCGCCGGACTTCGTCTGCGGGGGCCGGTACGCGTTCGGGCTGTTGCGGACGCACGACGGATGGCGGTTTCGGGAAGTGGTCGTCGAGGAGAAGTGGCGGCGGCTGCCCGGATGAGCCGAAGGGCGCCGGGCGGGCCGCGAGCGCCGGGCCGCCGCACGAACGCCCTGTCGTAGATCGTCCGTGACGCGCACACTGGAGGCACACCGGGTAGGAGGTGCGGCATGAAGACGTCCGGTCACTGGCTCACCTCCCCCAAGCGGCGCTCGGCCGTCGCGGTCCTCGCGGGCGCGCTGCCCGTACTCGCCTTCCCCGCGCCGGCCCTGTGGTGGTGGGCGTACGTCGCCCTCGTCCCCTGGATGCTCCTCGCCCGCTCCGCGCCGACCGGACGCCGCGCGGCCTGCGACGGCTGGTGCGGCGGGTTCGGTTTCATGCTGGCGATGCACCACTGGCTGCTGCCGAACCTGCATGTGTTCACGCTCGTCATCGCCGCGCTGCTCGGTGCCCTGTGGGCGCCCTGGGGCCGGCTGGTCCGCCGCTTCCTGGCCCCGGCCGGCTCCGGGCCGATCACCGGTGGGCGGGTCTTCGGCGCCCTGCTCATCCTCCCCTCCGCCTGGCTGGCCGTCGAACTCGTCCGCTCCTGGCAGGGGTTGGGCGGGCCGTGGGGCATGCTGGGCGCCAGTCAGTGGCAGGTGGAGCCCGCGCTGCGGCTCGCCTCCGTCGGCGGGGTGTGGCTGCTCAGCTTCCTGGTGGTGGCGGTGAACGTGGCCGTCGCCGTGCTCGTCTCCGTACCGGCCTCCCGGGTTCCGGCCGTCGCGGGGCTCGTCGCCACCGCGGCCACCGCCTCGGCGGCCTGGGTGTGGGCACCGCGCCCCGATGTCGAGGGGCGGTCGCGGATCGCCGTCGTACAGGCGGGGGTCGTGGAGGGTCCCGACCACCGGTTCGACATCGAGGAGCGGCTCACCCGGCGGCTGATCGGGCAGGACGTCGACCTGATCGTCTGGGGGGAGAGCAGCGTCGGGTACGACCTCGCCGACCGGCCCGATCTGGCCGGGCGGCTCGCGGAGCTCTCCCGGGCCACCGGCGCCGGCATCCTCGTCAACGTCGACGCCCGCCGCTCGGACCGGCCCGGCATCTACAAGAGCGCGATCCTCGTCGGCCCGGACGGCCCCACCGGCCTCCGGTACGACAAGATGCGGCTGGTGCCCTTCGGGGAGTACATACCGGCCCGTTCGCTGCTCGGCTGGGCGACCTCGGTCGGCAAGGCGGCCGGTGAGGACCGGCGGCGCGGCAGCGAGCAGGTCGTGATGCACGCCGGCCCGGGACTGCGGATCGGGCCGATGGTGTGCTTCGAGACGGCGTTCCCGGACATGAGCCGGCACCTCGCCGAGGACGGCACCGACGTCCTCGTCGCCCAGTCCTCGACCTCCAGCTTCCAGCACAGTTGGGCGCCCGCGCAGCACGCCTCCCTGGCCGCGCTGCGCGCCGCGGAGACCGGGCGGACGTTCGTGCACGCCACCCTCACCGGTGTCTCGGCCGTGTACGACGCGAGCGGTCACCGGATCGGCTCCCGGCTGGGCACGGACGCGCGGACCACGGCCGTCTACGACGTCCCGATCGCCGGCGGCGTCACCCCGTACGTCCGCTACGGCGACTGGCCGGTGCACGGGGCACTGCTGGTCCTGGTGGCCCTGGGGCTGACGGAGGGGGCGCGGGCGATCAGGCTGCGCCGGAGCGCTCCCGCACCGCTCGGACCACCTGCTCGCACAGTTCATGAGTCGCCAGCGCGTCGCGGGCGCTGAGCACCTTGCCGGCCCGTACGGCGTCCAGGAAGGCCAGCACGGCCTGTTCCATGCCGCGCTGCCGGGCCACCGGCACCCAGTCGCCGCGCCGCCGCACGGTCGGCTGGCCCTTGTGGTCGATCACCTCGGCGAGGTTGACGACCTGACGCTTGGTGTCCTGCCCGGAGACCTCCAGGATCTCCTCGTTCGAGCCGCTGAGCCGGTTCATCACGCCGAGTGCGGTGAAGCCGTACCCGGACAGCTGCAGGACGACGTGGTGCAGCAGCCCGTCCTCGACGCGGGCGCGCACGGTCACGTCGTCGACCGGTGCGGGCGCGAGGAAGCGCAGGGTGTCGACGACGTGGATGAAGTCGTCGAGGATCATCGTGCGCGGTTCCTCGGGCAGCCCGATCCGGTTCTTCTGCATGAGGATCAGCTCGCGCGGATGGTCGGCGCACTGCGCGTAGCCGGGCGCGAAGCGCCGGTTGAAGCCGACGGCCAGCGACACGCCGCGGTCCTCGGCGAGCCTCACCAGCCGCTCGGAGTCGGCGAGTCGGTACGCCAGCGGCTTGTCCACGTACGTCGGCACGCCCGCCTCCAGCAGCCGGGCGACGATCTCGGGGTGGGCGCCGGTGGGCGCGTGCACGAAGGCCGCGTCGAGGCCGGCGCCGAGCAGCGCGTCGAGGTCCCGGTGGCGCTGCGCGGCGGGCAGGCGGAGGGTGTCGGCGACCCGCTCCAGGGTGGCGGCCGTGCGGGTCTGCAGATGCAGCTCGATCCCGGGCAGCGCGCCGAGCACCGGCAGATACGCCTTCTGCGCGATGTCACCGAGTCCGATGCAACCGACCTTCACGGACGCTCCCTCACCTCGTACGGCCTGCCTCCACGGCAGCATACGGCGGCTGCGGCGGCCGCCAGTCCGCGATGCCGTCGAAGCCGCGCAGCACCAGCGCCGGGGCGGCCGCCGACAGCGCGGTGATCGCGGTGTCGCGCAGGGCGACGGCGACCGGGTGCGCGGTCATGGTGAGCCGCGCCGTGCGCACCGCCTTGCGCGCGACGGCCGTCGTACGGGGCAGGCGGGCCGCCGAGTACGCGGGGAGGTCGGCGCGGTGGTGGGCGAGGACGATCGCGTCCTCGATCGCCTGGTTGCCGCCCTGGCCGAGGCTCGGGGGCATGGCGTGGGCGGCGTCACCGACGAGGGCGACCCGGCCGCGGTGGAAGGCGGGGAGGGGCGGGGCGAGGTGGTGGACGTCGTGCCGCAGGACGTCCTCGGGGCGGACGGCGGCGAGGATCTCGGGAACGGGCCGGTGCCAGTCGCCGAAGCGGCGCAGGAGTTCGGCGCGTTCGTCGGGGGCGCGTTCCCCGGCCGGGGCGGTCGCGGCGGCGTACGCGTACACCCGGCCGTCCTTGAGCGGGTGCGAGCCCCAGATGCGGCCCCTTCCCCAGGTCTCGTGCGAGGCGAACTCCGTGCCGGGCAGCGGGAGCACGATCCGCCAGGTGGTGAAGCCGGAGTAGACGGGGCCGGGGTGGCCGGGGAAGAGGGTGCGGCGCGTGGCGGAGTGGATGCCGTCGGCGGCGACCACCAGGCCGGCCTCCAGTTCCCCGCCGGGGATGCTCACACGGGCCGGGCGGCCGGCGGCGCCGGGGTCGGCGAGGGCGGCCGGTGTGCCGGTGCGCACGGCGTCGGGCGGGAGCCGGGCCGTCAGGGTGGCGACGAGGGTCGAGCGGTGCAGCAGGACGAGGGGGCCGCCGAAACGCGCTTCGGCCTCGGCCGCGCTGGTGCGGGAGAGCCAGCGGCCGCCCGGGGCGCGCAGCCCTCCGTCGCCCTGCCAGGCCGCCAGGTCGCGGACCTCGTCGCCGGCGCCGATGACGTCCAGGGCGCGCAGGGAGTTGGGGGCCAGCGAGATGGCCGAGCCCACGGGGGCGAGGGAGGCGGCCCGTTCCAGCACGGTGACGTGCCAGCCCCGCTGGTGCAGGGCCACGGCGGCGGTGAGGCCGCCGATCCCGCCGCCCACGACCACGGCGACGCGCGAGGCGCGTGCCGGTGGCTGTTCCGGTGGTTCGGACAGGGCTGACATGGCTCCTCCTCGGCTCTCACTACACCTGTAGTGTGCGACTCCGACCATACTACGGGTGTAGTTGCGGGGGTAGGTTGAGGGCATGCCCGTACGCACCACCCCCTCCCCCGGCTCCTCCCGCACCGACCTGGTCGCCGACACCGCCCTGACCCTGCTCGCCGAGCGCGGGATGCGCGGGCTGACGCACCGGGCCGTGGACGAGGCCGCCGGGCTCCCCCAGGGCTCCACCTCCAACCTCGCGCGCACCCGCGAGGCCCTGCTGGGGCTCGCCGTGCGCCGGCTCGCCGAGCGGGAGGCGAGGGTGCTGGCGCTGGAGGAGATGCCGGACCCGAGCGGTGGCCTCGACGCGCTGACCGGGGCGCTGGCCCTCGCGGTCCACCGCTCCCTGACCGGTCACCGCGACCTCCTGATCGCCCGCTACGAACTCGCCCTCGAGGCGACCCGCCGCCCCGAGCTGCGTGCCTTCTACGACAGCGCGGGCGCCGTGTTCCGCGAGCGGCTGACCGCGATGGTCGCCGCCGCCGGCTCGACCGCCCCGCACCGGCACTCGCTGTCCCTGGCGGCCTGGGCGGACGGGCTGATGTTCTCCTGCGCGGCGGGGTCCTTCAGCGCGCGGACGCCGGACCTGGAGGAGATCCGCACGGGGCTGCGGGAGCTGCTGGCGGGGATGCTCGGCGACTGACAGCCCGCCACCGCCGGACAAGGACCCGGACGGCGGCGAGATCCGTCGTCGCCGGACCCGCGCCCGCCCGCCTCGAAAACCCGTGGTCGCGGCAGCCGCCTTGGGCGATCATGCGGGGATGACGACGCAGCGCACCGAGCCCGCCCAGAACGCCGACGAACGCACCATGCTGGAGGGCTGGTTGGAGTACCACCGGCAGACCCTGGTCTGGAAGTGCGAGGGTCTCACCGACGAGCAGCTCCGCACGGCCTCGGCACCACCGTCCGAGCTCTCCCTGATGGGGCTGGTGCGGCACATGGCGGACGTGGAACGCGGCTGGTTCCGCAGGGTGCTGGCCGGCGAGGATCCCGGCCCGATCCACTACAGCGAGGCCGACCCCGACGGCGAGTTCCACCTGACCGAGGAGGACACCTGGGAGGAGGCGTACGGCACCTGGCAGGCCGAGGTGGAGGCCGCCCGGCGGTGCGCGGAGGGCGTCGCGCTGGACGACCTCTCGCGGGGCAGGAGCAAGTTCACCGACGAGCCGTTCAGCCTGCGCTGGATCTACACCCACATGATCGAGGAGTACGCCCGTCACAACGGCCACGCCGACCTGCTGCGCGAGCGCATCGACGGCGCGACCGGCGACTGACGTCAGCCCGGGCGGGCGGGCGTCCTCCCCGAGAGGGACGAGATCGACCCGTGCGGGGCAACCTCCGCTTGTCCGCTGTCGCGCGCGCGGCCGAAGCACCAGAGTGGCGCGGGTGCATCGAACGACGACTACCGCGACGCTCCTGGTCGTGGCCCTCTCGGCCCTCTCCGGATGCGTGACCGTCCAGCGCCCGCCCATGACCGGGCCGGCCGCCGCCGTGCCGTCCCCGCCGTCCGCGCACGGGCCGGAGGGGCAGGCGAAGACGCCGGTCGTGCAGGCGCCGGCCCGCGAGGCACTGGAGAGGGTCGGGCCCTCCCGGAGACCGGCGGCCACGACGCTGAAGCAACGACAGCGGCAGCAGCCTGCGGCGGGGGCGGCGCCCGCCGAACGGCCCCCGTCCTCCGGCTCGCACCCGCACCGGCACCGCCCGCAGCCGCGGCCCGCACACCCGGAACCGCGACGCCACGCACCGCCGCACGTGGACATCCCGGACGTGGAGGCGGAGGTGCGGCGCACCACCGATGTGTGCGCCCTGGGCAGGAAGTACGGCGGCTGGCGGGGCGACAGCCCCGAGTCGGTCATCTGCGACCAGGCGTACGGCCGCCGTTAGGGCTTGTCGCGGGACTAAGGCCGGCCGCGCGGCTCCGGCACTCGGGGCGGCCCCGGGTCCGTCCGGGGCGGTCGCTATCCCTCGGGGTCCGCCCCGCCCAGGCGCAGCTCCATCCTGCTGATCGCCGCCCGTACGCCGTCCCCGTAGCTGTCGTCCCGCAGAGCCCCGGCCGCCCCCCGGGCCCTGCGCACATGGGTGCGGGCGGCCTCCGCGCGGCCGAGCTTGACGTAGTCCGCCGCCAGGTTCAGGTGCAGCGAGGGATACAGGGCCCGCACCGCCCGCGACCCCCCGTGCTCCTCCGCGGCCGTCAGGGCCCGCAGGTCCCAGGCCAGCTCGTCGAACGGATCGTCCTGGGTGTCGGCCAGATAGTGCGCCAGGGTGCAGCGGTGCAGCGGATCCCCGTCCGCCCCGAGCTCCGTCCACAGGTCGAGCAGCCTGCGGCGGGCCTCCTCGCGGTCTCCCCCGTGATGCAGCATCACGACCTGCCCGATCCGCGTCAGCAGGCCGTCCGGCGCCGTCTGCCCCTGTCGCTCCGCCACCGCGTCCTCCTTGCGTCCTCGCGACGACGCCGCGCCCCTGGGACGGCACCGCGTCCTTGGCACGACGCTAGCCGCAGTCACCGGCGATCCGGGTCAGGCGGCACCGGACCGGCCCCCGGAGGAACCGGCCCGGCGGCAGGAGCGCGGGGCCGGGGCCTCAGGCGAGGTTCGGGACCGTCCAGTCGATCGGGGTGTGGCCCTGCCGGGCCACCGCCTCGTTGATCTGCGTGAACGGGCGTGAGCCGAAGAACTTCTTCGCCGACAGCGGGGAGGGGTGCGCGCCCTTGACCACGATGTGCCGGGACTCGTCGATCAGCGGGAGCTTCTTCTGCGCGTAGTTGCCCCACAGCACGAAGACCGCCGGGTCGGGCCGGTCGGCCACGGCGCGGATCACCGCGTCCGTGAACTTCTCCCAGCCCTTGCCCTTGTGCGAGTTCGCCTCCCCGGAGCGGACCGTGAGGACCGCGTTGAGCAGCAGGACGCCCTGCTGGGCCCACGGCATCAGATAGCCGTTGTCCGGGATGGGCGTGCCCAGCTCCTCG
Source organism: Streptomyces sp. NPDC000345 (assembly GCF_042898825.1). Lineage (NCBI taxonomy): Bacteria > Bacillati > Actinomycetota > Actinomycetes > Kitasatosporales > Streptomycetaceae > Streptomyces > Streptomyces sp. NPDC000345. The sequence goes on along the minus strand of NZ_JBIAZE010000018.1, from coordinate 57,224 downwards.
TGCATCTCCTTGTAGATGTTGCGCAGGGAGGGCGGGATCTTCACGCCGGGCCGCACCGAGAAGCACAGACCGTGGCCCTGGCCCTCGCCGTGGTACGGGTCCTGGCCGAGGACCAGGACCTTCACCTGCTCGTACGGCGTCGCGTCGAGCGCGGCGAACACCTCCTCGCGCGGAGGGTAGACGGGACCCTTCGCTCGCTCCTCCTCGACGAACTCGGTCAGCTCCTTGAAGTAGGGCTGCTGCAGCTCGTCACCCAGGACCCCGCGCCAGGACTCGGGCAGCATGGCGATGTCGGTCACGTCAACGTCCTTCGTTGTGCGGTCACTTCCAGACCACAGAACCTACAGGCGACCACTGACAACGAGCCCCCGGACCGTCCCTTCGGCCCGCGGCCAGTGGTCGACCGGCAGGTCCACCGGCTGCTCTACCAGCTGGTCTTCCGCGACAGCTCCCACATCATCATGATCGTCGACGGGTCGAGGGAGCGCTCGGCGCCGGAGATGTCCTCGCTGCCGGCGAGGTACTGCTTGCCCTGCCACAGCGGCAGCAGCCGGGCGTCGTCGACGAGGATCTGCTGGGCGTCCTCGAACTCCTTCGCCACGCTGGCGCGGTCGCTCTCCTCGCGGGAGCGCGGCAGCAGCACCTGGGTGATCTCCTTGGCCGGGTACGGCGTGCCGAGGGCGTTCTGGTCGCCGACGAAGGGGGCGATGAAGTTGTCGGGGTCCGGGAAGTCGGGGGCCCAGCCGCGGCCGAAGACCGGGTACTCGCCCTTCTGGTAGCCCACCACGTAGTCGTTCCAGGCACGGCTCTTGAGCGTGATCTTGAACAGCCCGGAGGCCTCCAGCTGGCGCTTGAGCTCCTTGAACTCCAGCGCGGTGTCGGAGCCGTAGCGGTCGGAGGTGTACCAGAGGGTGAGCGGGACGGGCGAGCTGATGCCGGCGTCGCTGAGGATCGCGGCGGCCTTGTCGGCGTCGGGCCGGCCGAAGTCGTCGAAGAAGCCGGTGGTGTGGCCGGTCAGGCCCGTCGGCACCATCGAGTACAGCGGGTCGACGGTGTCCTGGTAGACCTTGTGGGCGATCGCGTCCCGGTCGACGAGCTGGGCGACGGCCCGGCGCACGGCGAGCTTGTTCGAGTACTCGTCCTTGGGGTTGAACACCAGGTAGTTGATGTTGCTGCCGGCGCCCTCGACGAGCTGCAGGCCGTCGTTCTCGGCGCTCTTGGTCTCCAGGTCGACGATGTCGTCGGCGGCGAGGCCCTGGTAGGTGAGGTCGATGTCGCCGCCCCGCAGCGCCTTGACCATCGTCGCGGAGTCCTGGAAGTAGCGGATGGTCACCGCGTCGTTCTTGCGGTCGGCGAAGCCCTTGTAGTTGTCGCTGCGGACGAGCTCGGCCTGCTTGCCCTCCTCGTAGGCCTGCAGCCGGTACGGCCCGGAGCCGACGATGCCGTCGTCCTTGCGCAGGGACTTCGCGGGGTAGTCGTCGGGGTTCACGATGGACATGCCCGGGGTGGCGAGCACGAACGGGAACGTGGCGTCGGGCTGGTTGAGCTTGAACGTGACCTGGCGGTCGCCGCTCACCTGGACGCTGTCCAGGCTGCCCAGGAGTCCGGCGGGGCCGGTGGACGCGTTGATCGACTTGATGCGGTCGATCGAGTACTTCACCGCGGCGGCGTCGAGCGCGTCACCGTTGGAGAACTTCAGGCCCTCGCGCAGTTCGCAGCGGTAGGTGCGGCTGGAGTTGTCCGTGAACGCACAGCTCTTGGCGGCGTCCGGCTGGGGCGTGGTCGCCCCGTTCGGGTAGGACAGCAGTGTCTGGTAGATGTTGCGGAACAGCTCCCAGGAACCGTCCCAGGCCGCCGCGGGGTCCAGCGTGCTGGGGGCACTGGTGGTGCCCACGACGATCGGCCCGGCCTCGTCGGAGCTCTCGTCGCCCAGAAGACCGCATCCGCTCACCAGCGATATGGACGCGATCACCGCCATGTGCTGCAACGATCGGTTCCGGTAGAACACGCACACGCTCCTCGATAAAGCCATGCCAAGAGTGGCCAGACCATACCGCAGGCCCACGGAAGCTCAACCGGTGAGAGGAAAGCGTTATTGATCAGCGAGAAACGTGACGACGTTGTCATCCGTTCGTACCGTCCCCGGAGTCGACAGGGGCGCCGGTTCCGTCAAGGAACCGGCGCCCCTGTCAGCGCTGGATGAGACCTAGCCCACACCGGCGTTGAGGAAGATGCCGCCGTCGACGACGAGCGTCTGGCCGGTGATCCAGTCCGACTGCTCCGAGGTGAGGAACGCGGCGGTGCCGCCGATGTCGGAGGGCACGCCGAGCCGGCCCAGCGGATAGGCGGCGGCCGCCTCCGCCTCACGGCCCTCGTAGAGGGCTTCGGCGAACTTGGTCTTCACCACGGCGGGGGCGATCGCGTTGACCCTCACACGGGGCGCGAACTCGTGCGCCAGCTGCTGGGTCAGGTTGATCATCGCCGCCTTGCTGACGCCGTACGCGCCGATGAAGGGCGAGGCCGACAGGCCCGCGACGGAGGCGATGTTGACGATCGCGCCGCCGTTGTCCTTCTGCCAGGCGTGCCAGGTCCTCTGGGCGAAGCCGAGGGCGGAGACCACGTTGGTCTCGAAGACCTTGCGCGCCACGTCGAGGTCGAGGTCGGCGATCGGCCCGAACACGGGGTTGGTGCCCGCGTTGTTGACGAGGTAGTCGACGCGGCCGAAGGCCTCCATCGTGGCCTCGACGGCGGCCGTCTGGTGCCCGAGGTCGTGCGCCTTGCCGGCCACGCCGATGACCCGGTCCGCGCCGAGCCTGTCGACGGCCTCCTTCAGCGCGTCCTCGTTGCGGCCGGTGATGCAGACGCGGTCGCCGCGGGCGACGAGGGCCTCGGCGACGCCGTAGCCGATGCCTCGGCTGGCGCCCGTGACGAGCGCGACCTTGCCGGAGAGTTCCACAGTCATGTTCCTGGCCCCTAGTCGAGCGGTCCGCCGGCGACGTACAGCACCTGGCCGGAGACGAAGCCGGCGGCCTCGCCGGTGAAGAAGGCGATCGCGTTGGCGATGTCCTCGGGCTCGCCGACGCGCGCCACGGGGATCTGGGTGGCGGCCGCGGCCTTGAACTCCTCGAAGCCCATGCCGACGCGCTCGGCGGTCGCGGCGGTCATGTCGGTGGCGATGAAGCCGGGGGCGACGGCGTTGGCGGTGATGCCGAACTTGCCGAGCTCGATGGCGAGGGTCTTGGTGAAGCCCTGCAGACCGGCCTTGGCGGCGGAGTAGTTGGCCTGGCCGCGGTTGCCGAGCGCGGAGGAGGACGACAGGTTGACGATCCGCCCGAAGCCGGCGTCGACCATGTGCTTCTGGACGGCCTTGGACATCAGGAACGAGCCGCGCAGGTGCACGTTGAGGACGGTGTCCCAGTCGGAGGCGCTCATCTTGAACAGCAGGTTGTCGCGGAGCACGCCCGCGTTGTTGACGAGGATCGTGGGGGCGCCGAGCTCCTCGACGACGCGGGCGATCGCCGCCTGGACCTGGGCCTCGTCGGAGACGTCGGCGCCGACCGCGACGGCCTTGCCGCCGGCCGCGGTGATCTTCTCCACGGTGTCCTTGCAGGCGGCCTCGTCGAGGTCGACCACGGCGACCGCACGGCCCTCGGCGGCCAGCCGTACGGCGGTGGCGGCTCCGATACCGCGCGCCGCGCCCGTGACTACGGCGACCCGCTGCTCAGTGGTGGACATTGCTTTTTCTCCTCGCCCTTGAGAAAGCCCGCGTGATGAGGCCTGACTGCGCCCGGGTGAGCGCCGGCTGCTCCCGGAGTGGTGAGCGACCGCTTAGTACCTTCGGCAGACGTGACGCTAGAAGCCCTGGCACCCGGTGTCAACGCCACACGGCGCCGGTGTGATCCATTACCTCACCAGGAGTTCCAGCAACCGTCCGGTCTCGGCCGCCGGATCGGTGGTGAGCCCGGTGTGCACCGGCCCCGGCTGCACCACCGTGGAGCGCGGCGCGACCAGCCAGCGGAACCGCCGCCCGGCGTCGTCGCCCGCGGCCTGGCCGGCCGTGGTGCCGCCGCCGCACACCCCTTCGACGGCCGACAGCGCCGCCCTGATCCCGGCCACGTCCGCGTCCGGGTCGAGGGCGAGCAGCCGTGCCTCGTCGAGATGGGTGCGGGCACCGACGTAGGCCTGGGCACGGCAGTAGACCAGCACGCCCGCGTTGATGCACTCGCCGCGCTCGACCCGCGGTACGACCCGCAGCAGCGCGTACTCGAAGACGTCCCGGTCGCCGCCCTGGCCGGCCCGGGTGATGTGGCGCTCGGTCACATGACCGGCCATGTGGATGCGGTGCTCGCTCACTTGCCCTCCTCGATGCCGGTGATGCGCTCGGCGATGACGGCGGCCCGGGCCAGCAGCGGCCGCGCGTAGGCGCGCCTGAGGTCGTCCGGGGTCTCGAAGCCGGGTTCGTCGGCGAGCCAGGCGTCGGGGATCTCGGCGGTGACCTCGGCCAGCAGTTCCGCGGTGACCTGCGGGGCGAGCCGCTCCGCCGCGCCGGCGAGGTCCGGGGCGAAGGTCGCGAGGGCGTGGCCGGAGGCGTCGTACGGGCGGGCCGCGGAGGTCTCGGCGGTGGGCCAGTTGTGCTGCCAGATCATGGTGGCGCCGTGGTCGATGAGCCAGAGGTCACCCCGCAGGAGCAGCAGGTTGGGGTTGCGCCAGGAGCGGTCGACGTTGCCCACGAGGGCGTCGAACCAGACGATCCGGCCGGCCTCCTCGGGGCTCACCGGGAAGGCGAGCGGGTCGAAGCCGAGGGCTCCGGAGAGGAAGTCCATGCCGAGGTTGGTGCCGCCGCTGGACCTGAGCAGCTCCTGGACCTGCTGGTCGGGTTCGCCGAGCCCCAGCACCGGGTCGAGGTCCACGGTCACCAGGCGGGGCATCCGGAAGCCGAGCCGGCGGGCGAGTTCGCCGCAGACGACCTCCGCGACGAGCGTCTTGCGGCCCTGTCCGGCGCCGGTGAACTTCATGACGTAGGTCCCGAAGTCGTCGGCCTCGACGAGCCCCGGCAGTGAGCCGCCCTCGCGCAACGGTGTGATGTAGCGGGTGGCGGTGACTTCCTTGAGCATCGCCCCAGGTTACTGGGGCCGCGCGGGCCGCGGCCGACAGCTTGGCGACAGCTCCGGCTTACGCGGGCCTGATCTCGAACCGGTCAATATCTCGACACTGTCCGGACTTGGCGCGGACGCTGAACAAGGGGCGTCCGCCGACCGTACCTCTCGGCAGATCCATGCAGCCCCTGGAAGGGAAACCTCAGCATGACCAGCGCATCGTTCACGTCCTCGTCGGGACCCGCCCGCCGCTCCGTCATGGCGGCCGCCGGAGCTGCGGGGCTCTCCGTCGCGCTGACGGCGTGCGGAGGCTCCGACGACGACACGTCGAGTTCCTCGGCGTCGTCCGGCGGCACGTCGGGCTCCACCGGTTCGGCCGGTTCCACGGGCAGCGGCGAGTCGGCGAGCACGGGCGGGGACGCCGCGGCCGGCTCCGCGCTGACCACGACCTCCGAGATCCCCGAGGGCGGCGGCAAGGTCTTCGGCGCCGAGAAGGTGGTCGTCGTCCAGCCGACGGCGGGCACGTACAAGGCGTTCTCGGCCGTGTGCACGCACGCCGGGTGCAGTGTGAAGAGCATCTCCGACGGTGTCATCAACTGCCCCTGTCACAACAGCAACTTCTCGATCGAGGACGGCAGCGTGAAGAGCGGTCCGGCGACGAAGGCGCTGCCCGAGGTGAAGATCACCGTCAGCGGTGACTCGATCACCCTGGCCTGACGTCCGCCGGCCACAGACAGGCCAGCACCTCGTCCGTGGTCGCGACCGTGGCGACCAGAGCGAGGGTGTGACGGATCATCGCGGGGGTGTAGTCGGCAGGCACCCCCGCGATGGCGTCCGAGGGCACGACGGCCGCGTAGCCCCGGTTGACGGCGTCGAAGACCGTGTTCGGGATCGCGACGTTGGCCGAGACCCCGGTCACGACCAGGGTGCGGCAGCCGAGGTTGCGCAGCAGGGCGTCGACGTCGGTGCCCTGGATCGGCGACAGCCCGTGCAGCCGGCGTACGACCAGGTCCTGCTCGGCGACCTCGATCGGGGGCGCGAGCAGGGTGGCGTCGGTGCCGGTGAGCTGCTGGACGGGCAGGCGCTCGGCGGCGCGGAAGAGGCGTGCGTTGCGGTTGGCCCCCCGGCCGTCGGGACGGCGTTCGGCGACGGCGTGGATCACCTGGATCCCGCTGTCACGGGCGGCGGCCACCAGCCGGGCGACGTTCGCGAGAGCACCCGACTCCCTTGCCTCCCGGGCGAGTCGGGGCAACGCCGCACCCGGTCCGACGACGCCCCGCTGACACTCCACCGTGATCAGGGCGGTGGACTCGGGGTCGAGGAGGGTACTGAGCTCTTCGGATGGCGGCACGACGCCCCCTGATGTCGAGAATCTTGCTTTTCTGACACAGCGTCAGAAAAGTGGTACCGAAGTAGCAGTACACGCCGAACGGCAACAAGAGAAGAATGAGGGGGCCGGATGACCGTCACTCAGCGCCGGGGCCGGAAGATCATGATGACGCCGGGTGAGCTGGACGCGTTCCTCACCACGCAGCGCACCTGTCGGGTGGCCACGGTGTCCGCCGACGGCGCCCCGCACGTGAGCGCCCTGTGGTTCCTGTGGGACGGCAGCGCGCTGTGGCTGTACTCGGTCGTGCGCAGCAAGCGCTGGACGCAGCTGCGTCGCGATCCGCGGGTCGCGATCGTGATCGACACGGGTGAGGAGTACGAGTCGCTGCGGGGCGTCGAGCTGTCCGGCACCGTGGAGTTCGTGGGCGAGGCTCCGCGGACCGGGGAGCTGTGCGCCGAACTCGACTCCGTGGAGACGCTGTTCGCCCGCAAGAACTTCGGCCTGGACGCCATGCCGCACGACGGGCGGCACGCATGGGTGCGGCTGAGGCCGGAGAAGATCGTCTCCTGGGACTTCCGCAAGCTCGGCGACCAGTGACCGGCGACCGCCGGCGGTCGGTCAACCCACCGCAGCCCCGGCCGACTTGAGCGCCTCGACCGCCGCCCGGATCGACGGACGGCGGTCCGCGTCCGCCCGCCAGACCACGTACACGTGCCGGCGCACCCGCTGTCGGAGCGGGACCGTGACGACCCCTTCGGGCACCGGGTGACGGCCGAGCAGCGGCGCGATGCAGACTCCCAGTCCGGCGGCGACCAGCCCGAGCTGGGTATGGGTCTCGGCGGCCCGGTGGCCGACGATCGGTTCGACGCCGCGCGAGCGCAGGGTGAACATCAGCCATTCGTGGCAGAACTCGCCCTCGCCCCAGGTGATCCACTCGTCCTCGGCGAACTCCCCGAGGTCCACCTCGTCCCGGCCCGCGAGCGGATGTCCGGCCGGCATGGCGACCTCGGCGGGGTCGTCCAGGATGGGCGCCTTGACCAGGCCGTCCGGCACCGGCATCGGCTTGTTGTACCAGTCCAGGACGACCGCCAGGTCCAGGTCGCCGCGGACCACCCCCGCGATGCCGTTCTCCGGCTCCAGCTCACAGGAGCGCAGCCGCAGTCCCGGGTGCGCCTTGCGCAGTTCGGCGAGCGCCACCGGGAACAGACCGCGGGCGGCGGTCGGGAACGCGGAGATCCTCAACTCCCCCGCGACCTGACCGCGCTGGGCCTCCAGGTCGGACTGCGCGAGCTCGACCTGGGACAGGATCCGGGAGGCGTGGTCGGCGAGCAGCCGCCCCGCGTCCGTCAGCCGCACCCCCCGCCCGTGCTTGGCCAGGAGCTGCTGGCCGACCTCCCGCTCCAGTTTGGCCAGCTGCTGCGAGACGGCCGAGGTCGTGATGTGCAGTCCGGCCGCCGCGGCGCTGACCGAGCCGTGCCGGGCGAGGGCGTCGAGGGTGCGCAGGCGCTCCAGGTTCAACATGTAAGCAATGCTACGAGATACCGGGTGCGAATTCTCGATTGTGCTACGAGGTAGGGTCCAGCATCGTTACGGCCATGACCACCGTCACCGACACCACGAGCCGGGCCCCCGCCGCCGTCACCGCCCGCCCCCGCCGCAGCCTCGACTGGCGCCTGCGCTTCGGCGCGCTCTCGCTGATCTGGGGCTTCAGCTTCCTGCTCATCAAGGTGGGCACCCACGGCTACGCACCCTTCCAGGTCACCCTGGGCCGGCTGGTCTTCGGTACGGCGGTGCTGGCCGCCGCGATGGCGGTGAAGCGGGAACGGCTGCCGCGCGGGGCACGCACATGGGCGCATCTGACGGTCGCCGCGTTCCTCCTGAACGCCCTGCCGTTCTCCCTGTTCGCCTACGCCGAGCTGACGATCCCGTCCACGCTGGCGGGCATCTGCAACGCGACCTCGCCGCTGTGGGGCATGGCCCTCTCCCTGGTCGCCCTGTCGGAGGACCGGCCGACCCGGGTGCGCGTCGCGGGCCTCGGCCTGGGCTTCCTCGGTGTGCTGACGGTCCTGGGCGCCTGGCAGGGCTTCGCCGGCCTGGACGGCCGGGGCACCGCGATGGCGCTGCTGGCGTCGCTGAGCTACCCGGTCGGCTGGATCTACGTCCGCCGGACACTGGCGGGGACGGGGGCCTCGGCGCTGTCGATGACGGGCGCGCAGCTGTTCGTCGCGAGCCTCCAACTGGCCTTGGTCACCCCGCTGTTCACGAGCGTTCCGACCCGCTTCCCGCTGCTGCCGCTGCTGGCGATCGCCGCACTGGGCGCCCTCGGCACCGGTCTTGCCCTGCTGATCCAGTACGGCCTGGTCGCCGAGGTCGGCCCGACGACCGCGCAGATGGTCACGTACTTCATCCCGGTGATCGCGACGGGGGCGGGGGTCGCCCTGCTGGGCGAGTCGCTTCGGTGGAGCACGCCGGTGGGGGCCGTGATCGTTCTCGCGGGGGCGGCACTGACACAGGCGAGGGGCAGGTCGTAGACCGTAGGGGGTGCGGTGCGCTCACGGGTGCGGGTCCGTCGTGGCCGGTGGGCGCAGTTCCCCGCGCCTCTCGAGGTGGGACCGCTCACCGGCGTCTAGACGTAACTGCGTGCCGGTGACGGCCCCACCGCCGAGGCCACCGCGTCCGCCAGCGGGACGGTCTCCTCCCCCGTCAGCGTCGACACCGTGATGCGGATCGCCGGCGCGGACACGAGACGGAACCGTGCCCCCGGCGCCACCGCCCACCCGGCGTGCAGCAACCGGGCCACCGCCCCCGTCTCGTCCGGCACCGGGACCCACACGTTCATCCCGCTCCGGCCGTGAGAGGCAACCCCCCGCTCGGCCAGCGCGGCCATCAACGCGTCGCGCCGCCCCCGGTAGGAGGCGGCCACCGCGTGGCCGTCCACCGCCCCGTCCGCCCACAGCCGCACCACGGCCCGCTGCACCAGCAGGCTCACCCAGCCGGGCCCCAGTCGCTGCCGCCCCCGCACCCGGTCCACCGTCACCGCATCGCCGGTCAGCACGGCGAGCCGCAGGTCGGGGCCGTACGCCTTGGCGACCGAGCGGACGAAGGCCCAGTGCCGGGTGACACCCGCGAGGGGGTGCAGGGGCAGGTCGACGATGCCGTGGCCGTGGTCGTCCTCGATCAGCAGGGTTCCGGGGTGGGCGGCGAGGACGGCCCGCAGTTCCCCCGCCCGTGCGGCGCTCACGGACGCGCCCGTGGGGTTCTGCGCCCGGTCGGTGACGAGTACGGCGCGTGCCCCGGCCACCAGCGCGGCCCGCAGATCGCCGGGGAGCGGCCCCTCGTCGTCCACGCCCACCGGGACCGTGCGCAGCCCGAGCGCGGGGACGAGGTCCAGGGTCCGCCCCCAGCCGGGGTCCTCGACGGCGACCCCGTCACCGGGTTTGAGGTGCGCCATCAGCACCCGCTCGACGGCGTCCAGGGATCCGGAGGCCACGGTGAGCGGTCCGGCGGGCACGCCGTCGGCGTCGAGCGCGGCCCGGGCCGTCCGGGCCAGTTCGGGGTCCACGGGGTCGGCCCCGTACAGGACCGGCGCACGGTCACCCCGCTCGGCGGCGGCCGCGAACGCGCCCGCGAGCGGGGGCAGCAGGGCCGGGTCGGGGTTGCCGTCCGCCAGGTCACGGACCCCCGCCGGGACGTCGACGCGCACCTTCTCGCGGCCGGTGGTGGCCGGCTTGGGCCGCACCCGGCTGCCGCGGCGCCCATGGGTCTCGATCACCCCGCGCTCACGCAGGGTGCGGTACGCGGCCGCGACGGTGTTCGGGTTGACCCCGAGCGTGACCGCCAACTCCCTCATCGGAGGCAGTGGTTGGCCCGGTTCCAGCACGCCTTCGCCCACCGCGCGCTCGATGCTCGCGGAAATGTCCGCTGCACGCCGGCCTTTGATCGGATACTCTCCTAGCACAAAGAAGATTATGCACTAGTGCAATGGAGAACGCCATGCAGGGGACTCCCCAGCCGACGCCGCAGCCCGCCGCGTACCCCGCCACCGACCGCACGGTCCCCACGCGTGCCGCGCACAAGGCCTCCTACGACAGGGAACTGGTGCACTCGATACTCGACGAGGGCTATGTCTGCCACCTCGGATTCGTGCGCGACGGCGCGCCGGTGGTGCTGCCGACGCTGTACGGCCGGGTCGGCGAGACCCTCTACGTGCACGGTTCGACGGGCTCGCGCCCGCTGCGGATGACCGGACAGGCCGACCCGGGGCTTGCGGTGTGCCTGACGGTGACCCACGTGGACGGTCTGGTCCTGGCCCGCTCGGCCTTCCACCACTCGGTCAACTACCGCTCGGTCGTGGTGCACGGCCTCGCGTACGACGTCACCGACCCGGAGGAGAAGCGCGCCGCGCTCGACGCCCTGGTCGACCACGTCGTCCCCGGCCGGGCCGCCGACTCCCGCCCGGCCGATAAGAAGGAGCTGGCGGCGACCGCGGTGATCCGCCTCGACCTGAACGAGGTCTCCGCCAAGACCCGCACCGGCGGTGTGAACGAGGAGCCCGAGGACCTGGCACTTCCCTACTGGGCGGGCGTGGTCCCGCTGCGCAAGGGCTACGGCACCCCGCTCCCCGAGGCCGACCTCGCCCCCGGCACCGCGCTGCCGGACTACCTGGCGGTCCTGTGATGCTCGTCCACCCCTGGGACGCGCCCCGCGACGACGACGAGTGGCGCGGCTGGCTGGCCGTGCACGACTTCGGCCAGCTGGCCGTGAACGGCCTCGCGGGTGAACCGCCGTTCGTCCAGCCCCTCCACTTCGCGTACGACGCCGGCCGCGGTGAGGCGCTCACCCATCTGGCGCGCCCCAACCCGCTGTGGCCCGCCCTGGAGGCGAACCCGGTGGTCGTGCTGAGCGTGGTCGACGACTACGTGTTCGTCCGCGGCCCCTGGCAGGCCGAGCCGGACGGCCCGGCCGAGCACGGCACTCCGACCAGCTTCTACGCGGCGGTCCAGCTCCGCTGCACGGCCCATGTCGTGGACGACCCGGCCGCCAAGGCCGACCTCCTCAACCGCCAGCTGGGCCACTTCCAGCCGGAGGGCGGCTCGGCCCGGGCGGCGGTGGGCGAGGCACCGTACGGCCGTCTGCTCGCCGGTATCCGGGGCCTGCGCCTCGAGGTGACGGACGTACGGGCGAAGTTCAAGTACGCGGGCCGTCGCTCGTCCGAGGTCCAGGACCGCGTCGCGGCCGGGCTGGCGGCGCGGGGCGGACCTGGCGACGCGGCGGCACGGGAACATCTGCTGCGCCGGCGCGCCGGCTGACCCGCCGGTCCGTCACACCGGCGCCGTCCCTCCCTTCGCCTCCGCCCACGCGAGGCCCCCCACCGAGGCCAGCATCAGCAGCGTGCCGGCGAGGGTCGGGGCCGTGAGGGGCTCGTCCAGCAGCGCCACGGCGAGGACCGCCGCGCTCACCGGCTCCAGCAGCATGATCACGGACACGGTGGCCGACCGGACGACGGCCGCGCCCGCGAAGTACAGGGCGTAGGCGAGGGCGGTGGGGACCGCCGCGATGTAGGCCAGCAGCGCCAGCACCCGGACGGGCTCGGCGCTGTGCGGCACCAGCCCCTCGGCGGCCGCGAACGGCAGCAGGCACAGGGCGGTCACGGCGAAGGCCCCCACGGTGGTCGACGAGACATCCGCACCTGAGCCGCGGCCCCAGTACCGGGTGAGCAGGGTCATCGCGCTGTATCCGGCGGCCGACAGCAGGGCGAGGAGCATCCCGGCGGGGTCCACGGCCGTGCCCCCCTCCCCCAGGGACAGCACTGCGAGCCCGGCCAGCGCACCACCGACGGCGAGCGCCCCGGCGCCGCCGAGCCGCTCCCCGAGGAACAGCCGGGCGCCGAGCGCGATGAGCACGGGGCCGGCGCCGAGCGTGACCACGGTGGCGACGGCGAGGCCGGTGGCGGCGACCGCGGCGAAGTAGGCCGTCTGGAAGACGGCGAGCCCGACGCCGGTCACTCCGGTGCGCAGGAACCGGCGGTGCGGCGGCCCGGATTGCGGGGTGGTCCGGGGGCGCGGGCGCAGCAGGCGGGCGGCGAGCAGCAGCACCAGCCCGGCCGCGCACCGCCAGAAGGACAGGGCGACGGCGCCTAGATCACTGGCCCGGAAGACCAGGGAGGCGGCGGCACCCGCCGTACCCCAGGCCGCACCGGCGACGATCAGACAGAGCAGGGCCCGCCCGAGGGGCAGGCGGGAAAGAGTGAAGGACACGCGTTCTCTCCGCAGGGAGGCAGAAGTTCGGGAGGAGACCGCGACAGCGGTCCGCGGACTTCTTCTGCGGGCAGCACCGTTCGGCCCGGCAGCGCGCGCCGGGCGTACTTCTCCGGAGGGCCCGCCTCAGGCGGCCGGAGGCGCGAGAACGAGTGCGTCGGAAGGCATGATCGTCACCCTAGGCAGCGGTCGAGGGCACCGGCAACTCCCTTTCCGGGGTGCCGCCGGCCACCGGCTCGGGGGAGCCCTTGGCGGGGGTGGACGACTGGGCGATGAAGGCGCCGAGGAGCACCACGGCACCGCCCGCGATCTGCGGCAATGACAGGTGCTCGCCGAGCAGGATCCAGGCCAGGACGGTCGCGACGACCGCCTCCAGGCAGGCCACCACCCCGGCGACCGGCGGGGAGAGCCGGCGTACCGAGACCACGCCGGTGACGTAGGCGACGACCGTGGCGATCAGCACGATCCACGCGAGCAGCAGCCAGGCCGGGACCTCGGTGCCGTTCATGCCGGCGGTGTGCCGGAGCACCGACCGGTCCAGGTTCCAGGGGCGGGCCACGGCGGTCAGCACCAGGGCGCCGACGAGGAGGCCGTAGGCGATCACGCCGAGCGGGTCGGGGACGTCGTCGCCGGAGTCGCTGCCCTGGTCGGACAGGACGAAGTAGCCGACCTGACAGCAGGCGGCGGCCAGCGCGAGCAGCAGTCCGAGGGCGTCGAAGCGCAGCCCCGACCACACCTCGACGACACACGCGAGCCCGCCCACCGCGAGGACCACGCCGAACGCGGCGGCGCGGGTCACCGGCCGCCGCTGCACGAACCGCACCCAGCCGAGCACCAGGGCGGGCGCGAGGTACTCCAGAAGCAGCGCGACGGCGACGGGCATCCGGGAGATCGAGGCGAAGTAGAAGGCCTGCACCCCGGCCACTCCGAGCAGACCGAACCCGGCGAGCAGGGCGGGACGGCGGTGCAGCAGCGCGCGATGGCGGACGGCGAGCGGCAGCATCACCAGAGCGGCGCCGGTCACCCTCAGCCAGACCACGTGCAGCGGGTCGAGCCCCGCCTCGATCAGCGGCTTGGCCGCGACTCCCGATCCGCCGAAGGCGATCGCCGACCCGACCGCCAGACCGAGCCCGATGCCCTTTCCGCGGTTGCCCTGACTGCTCACAGACGTACGCACCGGCACATGATGACAGGCGATGACATGACCGTCATCCCTTTTGACACCTGTCTCGGGCTAGGGACGCGGAGGGCCGGGAAGCGGCCGGTTCCAGCGCGCGGCCTCGCCACCTCCGGCGCACTCCTCCAGCCCGTCCGACACCAGGCCGGCCCTCCCCGGGCCACCCGTCCCCGGGGCGTCGGCCGCCGGACTGTCGGCCTCCGGGCCGCCCGTGATCCGCGCGCGCAGTTCGCACAGGTCGACCCCGGCGCGGGTGAGGACCTCGACGGCCCTCGCCTCCGGGTCCGCGACGATCGCCGCGAGCAGGTCGACCCCACCGGCCGCAGCGCCGCCGCGGCGGACGGCGCTCGCGCGGGCCCGGTCGAGCGCGGCGGCGGCCAGTGGCGAGAAGCCCTCCACGGAGAGGGCGGCCGGAAGGGCGCGGGCGTCGTCGAGGGCCGTGGGGGCGTGCAGGGCTCCGGCGCCGCGGACGTCCGGCACCACGGGCAGCGCCCCGGAGTCCTCGACACCGCTCTGCCAGCGCAGGCCGTAGCCGATGCTGCGCTGCACGAGATAGCCGAGCAGCCGGGCGAGCTGGGGACCGCCGCCGAAGGCGGCGCGGACCCGGGGGTCGTGCTCCAGCAGGGAGTGCAGGAGATGGGCGGTGTCGATCTGCCGGTCCCCGTCGCGCACCGCACGGCGGCGGGCGGCCGCCAGCGCGGCCGCGGACTCGGCCTCGAGGCCCGGGGCGCCGTCCGTCCGGTGCGCCGCATGGTCACGCGTCGACTGCCGGGGAATACGGGGTTGCACACCCCCACCTCATCAGCCACGGCCGGACGGGGCATCCCCGGAGCGAAGCATTTGCGGCTCCCACGCAGAGCGGACACCGGCGGACGGAATCTCCTCCTTACGGATGAGATCAGGCCACCGCCTCCCGCACGGGGCCTGCGCTCCAGGGTTCCTGACGGTTCATCAGTATTGAATGTTCGAGGCCCTGGCGTTACGTTCCGCGACACCGCAGCCCGAGTCTGCCCGAACCCGAAGAGGTGGTCGCATGGCCGAAGTCAGCGCGGAGGCACGCATCCAGGCACCGGCCGAGACGGTGTGGGCCCAGCTCACCGACTGGCCGGCCTACGGCGCGTGGAACGCGACCCACACCAACTTCCCGCAGGGCGGGCCCGAGACCCTCGAAGTGGGCGCGACCTTCCAGGAGAACATGAAGCTGATGGGCTTTCCGGCCGAGGTCGAGTGGACGGTCGCGGAGCTGGAGCCGGCCCGGGTGCTGGCCATCCGCGGCAAGGGCCCGATGGCCGTGTCCGTCGCCACCCGCTACACCCTCACCCCCGACGGCGACGCCACGACGGTCCGGATCGACGGCGAGTTCACGGGCGCGGCGGTGTCGTTGATGGCGGGGAAGCTGAAGGACTCGGGAACGGCCGCGCTCAACGAGTCACTGCGCAAGCTGGGCGGACTGGTGGCCTGACGCCGAGCCGCCCACACCACGCGAGGGCGCCCCGCGGATCGCTCCACGGGGCGCCCCGCCCGCCGTACGACCGCCGACGGCCCTCGTCCGACCGCGGTCAGTCCTCGTCGGCGAGGATCAGGTACAGCTTCTTGCGGGCGTCGTTGATGACCGTGAGCGCCTTGTCGCGCTGCTCCTTGCTGCCGGTCTTCCAGACCTGCCCGAAGGCCTCCATCAGGCCGAAGCCGGCCTGGCGGATCTCGCCGAGCGCCTCCCAGTCGACCCCGCGCGAGGCCTCCTCCCAGGGGGCGTCCGGGCCCTGCTCCGCCGCCTCGCGGCCTTCGTCGGTGAGCGAGAACAGCTTCTTGCCGCCTTCGCTCTCACTGCTGATCAGGCCCTCGTCCTCCAGAAGCTGGAGGGTCGGGTACACCGAACCCGGGCTGGGCTTCCACGCCCCGCCGCTGCGCTCGGCGATCTCCTGGATCATCTCGTAGCCGTGCATGGGACGGTCCGTGAGCAGGGCCAGGATCGAGGCCCGTACGTCACCGCGCCGCGCCCTCCCCCGGGGACCGCCGCGCCCTCGTCCGCCCCAGGGGCCGGGACCGAAGCCCGGACCGCCCGGACCGAAACCGGGACCGCCGGGGCCGAACCCCGGACCGCCCGGGCCGAAGGGCCCGAAGGCCGCACGCCGTCCGTCGGGACCACCGAAGCCACCGCGGCCGCGCCGGGGGCCGTCCTGACCATGTCCACGCTCGAATCCATGGGTACGCATCGCACACCACTCCTTCATTCCATCGTTGATCTGTCGCGATGCGTCAACGATATATCGGAATAGTTCGCTTGGCAAGGCTCCCCGGTCGTCGCCGCCCCTGCGCCGAGACGCGTCACCTCCCTCTGGAAAACTCGGGACATGACAACCCAGCGCAGCTCCGCCACGTACCTGTCCGCACTGTTCTCGCTGGACGGTCTGGTCGCCGTGGTGACGGGCGGGAGTTCCGGCATCGGCCGGGCCATCGCCGGATCGCTCGCGCGGGCGGGGGCGAGCGTGGTGGTCGTGGCCCGCAGGGAGCCGGAACTGGCCGCCACCGTCGACGAGTTGACGGCTGAGGGCGGCCGGGCCGCCTGGGTGAGCGCCGACCTGGGCACCCGCGAGGGGGTGCGCGCGGCGGCGGAGCGGGCCGCCGCCGTGTACGGGGAGCCCGACATCCTCGTCAACTGCGCCGGCATCAACGTGCGGCCGCCGATGAGCGAGCTCGGCGAGGACGTGTGGGACGCCACGATGGCCGTGAACCTGGAGGCGCCCTACCTGCTGGGCCTGCGGTTCGGCCCCGGCATGGCGGAGCGGGGCTTCGGGCGGATCATCCACATCACGTCGCAGCAGGCGCACCGGGCCTTCGTCCGGAGCGGCGCCTACGGCGTCTCGAAGGGGGCGCTGGAGTCGCTGGCGCGTTCCCAGGCCGAGGAGTGGTCGCCGCACGGCGTCACCTGCAACACGCTCGTGCCCGGCTTCGTCATGACGCCGCTGAACGCGCGGCTGTCGTCCGATCCGGAGAAGGTGGCGGCGCTGGCCGCGCGCACGATGGTCAAGCGCAACGGCCTCGCCGAGGACTTCGCCGGAGCGGCGGTGTTCCTGGCCTCCCGCGCCTCCGGCTACGTCACCGGGCAGGCGATCTTCGTCGACGGCGGCTTCTCGGTGCACTGAGCCCGTGCGGCCGCGGGGGCGGCAGGATCACGCCGCCTGCGGGGCGAAGTGCTGGAGCTGGTCGGCGCCCGGCTCCACGACGCCGTAGCTGCTCTCGGGCACCTCGTTCCAGGCGCCGGGGAGGTCACCCAGGGGCTCGGAGACCACCAGGCGGGTGTCGTCGGAGACCCCGCGCAGGAACGTGATGTCGGGATGGAGCTCGCGCAGTGTCTCCACCCGGGTGCTGTAGTAGAGGGACCGCGAGGCTCCCTGGCTGGAGTAGCGGAAGCCCCACAGCCGGTGTCCGTCGCTGACGGCCACCGTCATCTGCAGCGGGAACTCCACGCCGTGCGTGTGCCCGGTCTGCTCCACGAAGCCGGCCATCCGTTCGACGGCGGCGGGCGGGTCCTGCTCCAGCCCGAAGGTGAGCGCCAGGTAGAACATCATCTCGGAGTCCGTCGATCCCTCCATCTCCAGGAAGAGTTCCGGGTCCACGGCCAGGGCGAAATCGCGCCGCATGCGGTGGAAGTCGGTGATCGCCCCGTTGTGCATCCACATCCAGCGGCCGTGCCGGAAGGGGTGGCAGTTCGTCTGCTGCACCGCCGTGCCGGTCGTGGCCCGGATGTGGGCGAAGAACAGCGGGGAACGGACATGGCGGGCGAGCTCCCGCAGGTTGCGGTTGCTCCAGGCCGGTCCGGTGTCGCGGAAGACCGCCGGGGCGTCGCCGTCCATGTCGGGCGCGTACCAGCCGACGCCGAAGCCGTCGCCGTTGGTCGTCTCGACGCCCATCCGGGAGTGCAGGCTCTGGTCGATGAGCGAGTGCGCCGGTCTGTAGAGGATCGTGTCAAGGAGTACGGGGGTTCCCGAGTAGGCCAGCCATCGGCACATCGTCGTCAGCCTTCCTGATCAGAGGGAGTCTTCCGGTCCTCGCGGGCGGTGCCTCACCGCTCCCCTCCCGGCCCGCGCACCGCTCGCCGGGTCGGCCGCCGCTCCCCTGACGGTCCGGCCGGGCGAGCGGTGCCGGGCGCCCCAGGGGTCACGCGTACCGGTCCGGCCGTACGACGCACAGGGCCCAGATGACGAACGCCGAGAAGGCGATCATCACGACCGACCACACCGGGTAGTACGGCAGCGAGAGGAAGTTGGCGATGATGACGAGCCCGGCGATGGCCACACCGCCGACGCGGGCCCACATCGCCGTCTGGAACAGCCCCATGCTGACGATCACCGCGACCGCGCCGAGGATGAGATGGACCCAGCCCCAGCCGGTGAGGTCGAACTCGAAGACGTAGTTGCGCGTCGTGACGAAGATGTCGTCCTCGGCGATGCCCATGATCCCGCGGAAGATGTCCAGCACTCCGGCGATCATGAGGATGACGGCGGCGAACGCCGTCAGACCCTCGGCCCACTGCCTCCGGGGCTCGTGCGCGCGCGTCGGGTTGGTCGTCATGCCTTGCCTCGATTCGGTGTCATCGTGTCGTTCGGCGGGCTCAGTGATGTCCCGGGGAACCGTGCCCGCTCAGCACCAGCTGCTTGGCCCGGTCGAACTCCTCGTCCGTGATGTCTCCGCGGGCCTTGATCTCGGACAGCCGGGCGAGTTCGTCCACGCTGCTCGTCGCTCCGCCCGTGCCCTTGGCGGTCTCCCGGATGTACTCGTCGAACTGCTTCTGCTGGGCCCGCGCCTGCGCCGCCTCGCGGCGGCCCATGTTCTTCCCGCGTGCCACGACGTAGACGAACACGCCCAGGAACGGCAGGAAGATGCAGAACGCCAGCCAGCCGGTCTTGCCCCAGCCGCTGAGGTCGTCGTCGCGGAAGATGTCCAGGACGACCCGGAAGAGCAGGACGAACCACATGATCCACAGGAAGAAGATCAGCATGGTCCAGAAGGCGCTCAGCAGCGGATAGTCGTAGGCGAGGTACGTGTCCCCGGTCATGTCACTCCTCCGTTCCGGGCCTGGGCCCGTCGGCCGTTCCCTGGCGTCTTCAGCGTGCGCACGGCAAGCGGTGGGCGCCTCACCCCGGACGGGTGAGGCCGTCCGGGGTGAGGCCGGCGGATCAGCGGGGCCCCGGGTGACCGTGCGGGGCGGGGATGCCGGCCCTGCGCAGTGCGGCCCGCCAGGCGAGGGCCAGCACCACCTCGACCAGGCCGAGCAGGACCAGCCACAGACCGAGCAGCCGGGTCAGGGCCCGGGCCGACTCGGTGGGCAGGGCCAGCACGACGACGCCCGCGACGATGCCGAGAAGCGCGGCACCCATGACGAAGGCGCGGTGGGGCAGGTCCCGGGCGGCGAGGGCCGTGTAGAGGGTGAGGACCCCGGACACCAGCCACACGACCCCGACGATCAGCGAGAGCGCGGCGATGGTCTGCAGCGGGTTGCGCAGGCAGAGCACGCCGGCCAGGACGTAGAGGACCGACAGCAGGAGCCCGGGCAGCCGTTCGCCGTGGTCCTCCCGGGCGAAGGCGGCGACGAACCGGAACATCCCCGTCACGAGCAGGTACAGGCCGATGAGGACGGCCAGGACGTGCAGGGTCTCGTCCGGCCAGACCAGGACCAGGACGCCGGGCAGGAGGGTGGCGACGGCCGACCCGAGAAGCCAGGTCCAGGAACGCCCGAGGGCGGCCAGGACGTCGGCGGGGTCCGTGCCCGCCGGCCCCGGGGCCGTACCGCCGGGCATCCGCTGCGGTCCGGGGTACGGCTCCGGTCCTCGCGACTCGGTCATGGCTCCTCCCAGCGGGGTCAGTCCGGCATCTGCCGCATCTCCAGGACCCGCAGTCCCAGCGACTGGCAGCGGGCCAGCAGTCCGTACAGATGCGCCTCGTCGACGACGTGTCCGAACAGGACGGTCTGGCCGGACATCACCACGTGCTCCAGCTCGGGAAACACCTGGATCAACGTCTCCGACATCTGTCCGTCGACACGGATCTCGTAGCGCATGAGCCTTCCTAGGGGTCTCCCTGCGATCGTCCGTCGCGGCCTCCTGCCGGGCCTCACCCGGTACAGGTGATACGCGTCCGGCCGCGCGGCTGATCTGCGGCGATGGCTCCCGGTCAATGGGTGATGACCAGCTTGAACACGATGATCAGCAGGCCGAGCAGCAGGTTCACGGTGGCGGTGATCGCCACCAGCCGCCAGGACGCGCCGACCCGCCGTGCCGCCGCCGTGGACCAGCCCACCTGGCCCGCCACGGCGACCGCGAGCGCGAGCCACAGCGCGCCCTGCGTATCGAGGCCGAGAAGGGGACTGACGGCCACGGCGAGGGCGGGCGGGACGGCGGCCTCCACGATCGGCCACTCCTCACGGCACACCTCCCGGACGACGGCGCGGTCCGGCGGCCGCTGGGCCAGCCGCGCCCCGAACAGGTGGGCGTGCACGTGCGCGATCCAGAACACCACGCCGGTGAGCAACAGCAGCAGCACCAGTTCCACCCGGGGGAACGAGCCGAAGGTGCCGGCGCCGACGACGACGGAGGCGGCGAGCATGGAGCCGTAGACGCCCCCGGTGTACTCGGCGCGGCCCCGGCGCCCGGCGGCGGGCTCCGGGGCCGTGCAGTGCTGGGTGTCGGACATGACCGGGCTCCCTCACGGGTCAGGCCGCGCGGCCGCGCGCCGGTTCGGGGCGGGCGGCGGGCCGGGCCGGCAGATTGCCCGTGACCAGGAAACTGGCCAGGGTGATTCCGCCGGCGGCGAGGATCCCCGCCTTCAGTCCGTCGAGCTGCGCCGACGCGTAGGAGTCGGTGAGCGCGTCCACCTCCGACGGCGGCAGCCCCGCCTGCTCGGCAGCGGAGCGCACCTGGTCGGTGGAGACGAAGCTGATCCCGGCCTCGAGCGCGACGCTCGTCTGCTGCTTGGCCTCCTGCGACAGCTTCGGATCGTCCTCGACCTGGGTGGTGAACGCCTGGGCGAGCGCGCCGACGAGCAACGACCCGATGAGTGCGGTGCCCAGCGCGGATCCCAGGTTCTGGGCGGTGAACTGCAGCCCGCCGGCCTCGCTGCGCTCCTCCTCGCCCACGCTGGACTGGACGACGTTGCCGAGCTGCGAGGCGAGCAGGCCCATCCCGATGCCGAGCAGCGCCATGGCGCAGGCGAACTGCGCGTCGTCGATCACCGGGTCGATGGTGGCCAGCAGCCACACGATGGCGGCGACCAGCATCAGCAGGGCCAGCCGGACCACGCGGCGCGCTCCGGCCGCCCGGCCCAGCCGCGCGGCGAGCGTGGAGGCCGCGAGCATGGTGACGGACACCGGCAGCAGGCGCAGACCGGTCTCGAAGGCGTCGAAGCCCTGGACCACCTGCAGATAGAGCGGGATCGTGAAGAACAGCCCCAGCAGAATCAGGTTCTGGCTCAGCAGGCACAGCAGGCCGGAGCGCAGCGGCAGGTTGTGCAGCAGGTCCAGGTGCACCAGGGGGTCGGTGTGCCGCGCCTCCCGGCGCCGCTCCCAGCGCACGAAGAACGCCAGGACGACGGCGCCGAGCCCGATCACGAACAGTGTGGGCGCGAAGCCCATCACCGTGAAAGGCGGGTTGCGCGGCTCCACCCAGCCCCAGGTGCCGCTCTGCAGCACGCCGAGTACGCCCAGTGCCAGGCCGGTCGCCGACAGCGCCGCGCCGACCCCGTCGAGCCGGGGCCGCGTCCCGGTCCGCGGGGCTTCCGTGATCACCCGGCGGAAGGCGAGCATCGCGAGGACGACCACGACCTCACCGGCGAAGACCAGCCGCCAGGTGAGGTACGTCGTCACCCAGCCGCCCAGCAGCGGACCGACCGCGATGCCCGCACCGGCGAGCCCGCCGACGACGCCGTAGGCGACGGCCCGCTCGCGGCCCTGGTAGGACTCGGCGACGAGGGCCGCCATGGCCGGCAGCACCATCGCGGCACCGAGCCCCTCGATGACCGACCAGCCCAGGGCGAGGACCCACACGGTGGGCGCGGCGGCGGTCAGGGCCGAGCCGACGCCGTAGACGACGAGCCCGAGGATGAACAGTCTGCGTCGTCCGAGGATGTCGCCGAGGCGGCCGCCCACGAGCATGAAGGCCGCCATCACCAGCGCGTACAGCGTGATGACGGCCTGGATGGCGGTCACCTCGGTGTCGAAGTCCTCCACCAGCTGGCTGATGGAGACGTTCATGACGGACGTGTCCAGCACCATCAGGAACTGGGCCGTGCCCAGGACGATCAGAGCCCGCCAGTGTGCCACGTCACCCACCTCGTCGAGTCGGGGCCGCCCGGGGACACCGGCGGAGCCGGCCGGGCTGCGGCCGGGGCGAACCGGCCACCTCCCCGATCCCAGCGGAGGAGCCGGCCACGCGCCTCACCCGCCAGGGGCGAACGCGGGCCCGCGGGTCACACGGTCACAGCAGGCCGAGCTCCCGTGCGCGGCGCACCGCGTCGTGGCGGCGGTTGACCCCCAGCTTCCGGTAGGCGCTCTTGAGGTGGGTCTTGACCGTGTTCACCGACAGGTACAGGTCCGCCGCGATCTCGTCCGTGGACATCATCAGCGCCAGCCGGCGCAGCACGTCACGCTCGCGTCCGCTCAGCTCCTCGACGACCACCGCGGGAGGCTGCTCGCCGGCGGGGGGCGGCGGGGCGGGGGTGAGCCAGCCATCGGCCAGTTCCCGCAGGGGCCCGGCGGTCAGCAGCGGCCGCAGCCACGGTCCGGCTTCGCGGAAGGGCCGGCGCAGCCGCTCGCGCCGGGCCTCGCGCAGGGCCCGGGCGACGAGCCGGCGGGCGGCGGCGGGGTCGCCGGTCTGCTCGGCGGCCCGGGCCCGCACCAGCGTGGCCCGGACGGTGACCGCGGGGCCGGAGCCGTCCTCGGGGCGGGCCCGGTCGAGCAGGCCGGCCGCCGCGGCGGGCTCGCCCGCCGCCAGCCGGGCCCGAGCCGCTTCCACGGCACAGGCGGGCTGCCCGTCCGGCACCTCGCGCAGCAGCCGCTCCGCGGCCTCGGGCCGGCCTTCGGCGAGGTGCGCGGCCGAGGCGACGAGCGCCGACTGCCCCGCCGCCCAGGGCGATACCGCTTCGGCGGCGACCGCCCGCTCCACCGCTTCCCGCGCGGCCCCGGTGTCTCCCCGGGCCAGGTGCAGCCGTGCCGTGACGATGGCGCGGCCCGCCTCCATCACCGGGTCCCGCAGCGCGGGGTGCGAGCCGGCCGCCGCTTCGAGAAGGGTCTTCGCCTCGTCGAACTCGTCGCGGTCGACGGCCACGGCGGCCAGGACGAGCAGTCCGACGCCGGAGCCGGCCGACCGGGGCAGCCCGAACCGCTCCGTCTCGGCCATCGCCGCGCGAGCCCTGCGCTCCGCCGGGCCGGGCCGGCCGTTCAGCCAGTCGATCAGGGCCAGGCGGCCCAGGGCGTCCTCGCGCAACAGCGCGGTCGAGGCTCCGCCGGGACAGTCGGCGGCCGCGCCGAGGGCGGCCCGCGCCTCCTCGAACCGCCCCGCCCACAGCCGGGTCGAGCCCACGTGGGTCAGCAGCAGGGCGGTGAGTTCGGGATGCTTGTCCAGCAGATGCGCGGGGACCTGCCCCCGCACCCGCTCGGCCTCCGCCACGGCCGCCTCCGCCCGCCCGGGCGCCCCG
Source organism: Streptomyces sp. NPDC000345 (assembly GCF_042898825.1). Lineage (NCBI taxonomy): Bacteria > Bacillati > Actinomycetota > Actinomycetes > Kitasatosporales > Streptomycetaceae > Streptomyces > Streptomyces sp. NPDC000345. Next base: position 33,677 of record NZ_JBIAZE010000018.1, on the reverse strand, counting down.
GTCAGCCGCCCCGCGGAGGCCTCCAGCAGCGCACAACTCAACTGCGCGGCCGCCCACTCCGAAACGACGACCACGGCTCCCGCCGAACCGAAGGCGGGCACCCCGGGTGAACCGGCGGCAGCCACCCCACCCGCCACCTCGGGCGCACCGACGTGCTCCTCCGCCACCGCCCCGATCGCCTCTCCGCCCGGCCCTTCCGCCCCAGCCGCGCCGGCCGCCCCCTCGGCGTCCGCCGTCCCAGCCGCGCCGTCCGCGTCCGTGGCCCCAACCGCCTCAGCCGGCTCCCCCGCCCGCACCGCCTCCGCCAGCCCCCGCTCAGCCCGGCGCAGATGGGCCAGGCCGTGTTCGAGGTCGCAGCGGGAGAGGGCGAGGGCCGCGCGGACGAGGTCCGTCGCCGGGGTTCTGGGCTCGGGTCCCATCCGGGAGAACAGGTCGACGAGGTCGTCTGAGTGCAGGCCGGTGAAGAGGCGGCCGATGGCGAGGTCGTCGACCAGCGCACCCGCGGTGAACTCCCAGTCGCCCGCCGCGGCGCCGTGCCCGAGCGTCTCCGTGAGGAACCCGGAGCGCCCGAACCAGCGGGCGGCCCGTCGGTGGAGCTCGGGCTCCAGGCCCGGGGCCCGCACCCGCAGATGGGCCCGCAGGATCTCCCCGAACAGCGGGTGCAGGCGGTACCAGGCGTGGCCGAGATCCTCCACGAACGCGTTCTCCCGGTGCAGCCCGGCCAGGATGGGCTCGGAGTCGGCGCGTTCGGTCAGCGCGTTGGCCAGCTCGGGACAGAGACGTTCGAGGACGCTGACCCGCAGCAGGAGATCCTGGATCTCGGGGCTCTGCTGCTTGAGCACCTCCGCCAGCAGGAAGTCGGCGACGGTGCTGCGGTCGGCCTCGAACTCCTTCAGATACGTCTCCGGGTCCGGGTTCTCCTGCGCGGCCAGGGCGCACAGCCGGAGGCCGGCGGCCCAGCCCCGGGTGCGCTCCACCAGCGCGCCCGCCGCGGGCAGCGGAAGGCGCAGCCCGTGCAGCGCGAGCAGTTCGGCCGTCTCCTGCGGGGTGAAGGCCAGCTCCGCGCCCCGGATCTCCGTCAGCTCGCCCGCGGCCCGGTAGCGGTGCAGCGGCAGCAGCGGTTCGGTGCGGGTGACGAGGATCAGCCGCAGGCCGCCTCCAGCGTGGTGCAGCACGAACTCCAGCTGCTGGGCGATGTCCGGGTCGTGCACCTGGTCGTACTCGTCGAGGACCACGGTCACGGGCCGCTCCCGCGCGCTCAGATCGGCGGCCAGCCGCGCCAGCAGGGTCCGGGTGACCCGGCTCGCGTCCGCCGGGCTGCCGACCCCGGCGGGCGGCGCCACCCCGGAGGCCCGCAGCGCCTGGAGCAAGTACGCCCAGAACATTCCGGGGCCCTGGTCGGCGGCTTCGGTGGTGAACCAGGCGACGGACGGCACCCGCTCGGCCGCCCAGTCGGCGACCAGCAGGGTCTTCCCCGCACCGGCGGAGCCGTTCACCATGGTCAGCGGGGTGCGCAGCGCCTGGTCGAGATGCCGTACCAGTCTCTCGCGGCGCAGGAACGTCGCCGGACGCACCGGTATCGCGAACCGCGTGCGCAGATACGGGTCTCCTTGGGGGTCGGCCTCCGGAGCCGTCGGCTCCGTACCGTCTTCCTCGAGCCCAGCCATGCGCTCACCGCCCGGCGGTCGATCGTGGGTAGCGCTCGCCTCCTCCAGCATCGCAGGGTCGGCGCACCCGCGCAGCGGGGAGGAAACCCCAGTTCAGGAGCGTGCTGACGGCCGCAGATGCGCCCGGTACCACGCGGCCGAGTCCGCGAGGCGGCTCAGCGGGCCGGGCCCCGGGGGCCTGCCGGTGAGCTTCCAGAGGTCGCCGGACAGGTACCAGTGGTCCTCGGCGGCCAGGGTGAACTGGCGTTCCGAGGCCCGTCCGGGTGTCGCCCGCAGCCGCTCCAGACAGACCGGCAGCGGCCAGTCGGCGTCCGGCCGGGGCGGCAGCACCCCCAGCTCGGCCAGCTCGGCCAGCAGATCCCCGATGCGCACGGGTTCCGGATGCCCGGCATGGTAGACGCCGGGCGGCACCGGCCGGTCCCCCACGGCGACGGCGGCGATCAGCCGCCCGAGGTCTTCGGCGTCCGTCACGGTCAGCAGCGCGCGCCCGCCGTCCCATGCGGCCGGCACCCGTTCCACCAGTTCGCGCAGTGCGGGTACGACCCACCGGTCGCCGGCGCCGAGCACGATCCCGGGCCGCAGCACGACGGCCCCCGCCCGGCGCGCGTACGCCTCCCCCGCCAGCCGGGTCCTGCTCACGGCGGAGGCGGGCTCGGCGGGGATCCCGTCGACCGCGATCCCCCGGTGCGGTCCACCGCCGTAGACGGCGGCGGTCGACAGGTGCACCACGCGGCCGGCCCCGGCCCGCGCGGCCTCCTCCATCAGCAGGCGGGTCCCTTCGACGTTGACCGCCTCGCACAGCCGTTCGTCCCCGCCGATGTACGAGGCCAGATGGACGACGGCCCGCGCGCCCTCGCACAAACCCCGCACCGAGTCCGGGTCGGTGAGGTCGCCCCGCACCCACTCGACGGGACCGTCGCCCCCGGGCGCGCTGCGCACCAGCGCGCGCACCCGCGGAGCCGGGCCGACGTCGCCGCGCCCTGCCGGGTCCAGCAGCGCGCGCAGGGTGTGCGAGCCGATGAATCCGGTCGCCCCCGTCAGCACCACCGTGCCGTCGACCTGCCGCACCGTTTCCTCCTTCACGGCGGGCGCCCAGCCCCGCCCTGCGGCTCCGTGCCCCCGTGAACGAACCGCAACCCTACGGCACTTGGCGCGATCCCCGCCGGAGTGGCCCGGGAAGACCGGGCCAGTGCTCATGGATTGGCCTTGGCCGCCGGCCTCGCCGACCCCCTACCGTCACGGGCATGCGGATTCGAATCGTCGACGCCTTCACCGACCGCCCCTTCGCCGGAAACCCGGCCGGGGTCCTCCTCCTCGACGCCTTCCCGGGCGACGACCGGCTCCAGAACGTGGCCCTGGAGGTCAACCACGCCGAGACGGCCTTCGCCCACCCGCTCCCGGCGGGCGGCGAGGCGGACTGGGCCCTGCGCTGGTTCACGCCCGTCGCCGAGGTCGACATGTGCGGCCACGCCACTCTGGCCACCGCCCACGTCCTCCACTCCACGGGCGCCCACACCGGCCCGGTGCGCTTCGCCACCCGCAGCGGCGTCCTGGTGGCGACACCGGCCCGGGACGGCTCGATCACCCTGGACTTCCCGACCGCCCCGCTCACCCCGGTCGAGCTGCCGGAGGGGGTCGCCGAGGCCCTGGGCGCCGAGCCGGTCGCCGCCTTCGACACCGGTCCGCACGTGGGCGACCTGCTGGTCGAGCTCGCCGACGAGAAGACCGTCCACGCCCTGCGCCCGGATCACAGGGCCCTCGGCGCCTACTCCCGGCGCGGCATCATCGCCACGGCCCGCGCCGAGAACCCCGCCCTGGGCCACGACTTCGTCTCCCGCTGCTTCTTCCCGAACGTCGGCATCGACGAGGACCCGGTCACCGGCAGCGCCCACACCGCGCTGGCCCCGTACTGGGCGGAGCGTCTCGGCCGTACACCGCTGACCGGGCTCCAGGCCTCCCCGCGCTCCGGCCGCGTCCGCACGGAACTGCGCGGCGAGCGCACCCTGCTGACCGGCCGCGCGGTGACGGTCATCGAGGGCGAACTGCTCGCGTAGGGGGTCATGGGGTCGGCAGCCACGCCACCTTCCCCGCGAGCAGCGCGTACCCGACGAACGCGCCGATGTCGAGCAGGGAGTGCGCCGCGACCAGGGGGCCGACCCGTCCCCAGCGCCGGTACAGCCAGACGAACACCACACCCATCACCATGTTGCCGATGAACCCGCCGACGCCCTGGTAGAGGTGGTAGGAGCCGCGCAGCACCGCGCTGGCCGTCAGCGCGGTGCCGGGCGTCCAGCCCAGCCGGTCCAGCCGGCGCAACAGATAGCCGACCACGATGACCTCTTCGAGGATCGCGTTCTGCAGCGCGGACAGGATCAGCACGGGGTACTTCCACCACACCTCCGGAAGCGCCTCGGGGACCACGGTGAGGTTGAAGCCGAGCTCTCGGGCCAGCAGGTAGAAGGCGATGCCCGTGCTGCCGATGACGGCCGCGATCCCGGCGCCCCGGCCGAGGTCCGACCAGGGCCGGGTGCGGTCGAAGCCCAGCGTCCGCAGGCCGTTCTGGCCCTCGCGCACCAGGAAGTGGGCGACCAGCGCGACCGGGACCAGTGCCGAGGCGATCCCGAACAGCTGCCAGGCGAGATCCAGCCAGGGACGGCCCGGCGCCGCCGAGGCGTTGAGGGTCGCGGCCTGGTCCTTGAGCCCTCCCGGCCGGGTGACCGACCCGACAAAGCTGATCAGCGCGGACACACCGCTCGCGCCGAGCGAGAGCCCCAGGACGAGCAGCGTCTCGTCCCGGAGGATCCGCCGCGAGGGCCGCTCGTCGTCAACAGATTCGGCCACCGGCCCCGCCTCCACCTGCACACCCGCTTCCGGTCATGGGACGTCACAGCTTGCCCCATGAACCCGGCGCGAGCGGCAGCACCCCCCGGCGAGGACCGGACATCCCCGGGAGCTCAGCCCACGGAGACGGGCTCCGGCGCGCCCACGGGCCAGGTGTGCACCGGCTCGCCCAGGTGCATCAGCTCCGCGTACCGACGGGTGGTGGCGGCCAGTGCCGCATCGCGGGACAGCCCCGCCTCCAGGCCGCGCCGGAAGGTCGCCACCTGCCAGGTCGCCCCGTTGGTCCGCCGTCGGCACCGCTCCTCGATGACGCCGAGGTAGTGGTCGCGATCGGCCGGCTCCACACCCCACGCGTCCAGCCCGGCCTCCGCCAGCGGCAGCAGCTCGTCGCGTACGAGACTCACGGCGTCGACCTCGCCCACGCCGCCGAGCCGTCCGCGCCGGGGCCACTGCAACCGCGCCTCGATGCCGTACCGGCACGCCGCGTCGAAGTTGGCCTCGGCGGCCTCGAACGGCAGCCGGGACCACACCGGCCGGGACTCCTCGGCCAGGGCACGGACGACTCCGTAGTAGAAGGCCGCGTTGGCGACCACGTCGGTCACGGTGGGCCCGGCGGGCAGCACGCGGTTCTCCACGCGCAGGTGCGGGACGCCGTCGGCGATGCCGTAGACGGGGCGGTTCCAACGGTAGATGGTCCCGTTGTGCAGGACCAGCTCGGCCAGCGAGGGGACGCCGCCCGCCTCCAGCACCGCCAGCGGGTCCTCCTCGTCGCAGATGGGCAGCAGGGCGGGGAAGTAGCGCAGGTTCTCCTCGAACAGCTCGTACGCGGAGCTGATCCACCGCTCGCCGAACCAGGTCCGCGGTCTGACGCCCTGGGCCTGGAGCTCCGGCGGCCGGGTGTCGGTGGCCTGCTGGAACAGCGGGGGCCGGGACTCGCGCCACAGCTCGCGGCCGAACAGGAAGGGCGAGTTCGCCCCTACGGCGATCTGCGCGGCGGTGACGGCCTGGGCCGCGTTCCACACGTCGGCGAAGCGGGCCGGGGTGACCTGGAGGTGCAGTTGCACGGAGGTGCAGGCGGCCTCGGGGACGATCGACTTCGAGGTGCACGAGAGCCGTTCCACGCCGTCGATGTCGAGGGCGAAGTCCTCGCCCCGGGCGGCCACGATCTGGTCGTTGAGCAGGGTGTAGCGGTCGACCTCGGACAGGTTGGACGAGACCAGGTCGTCACGGTCGAGGGTCGGCAGAATACCGATCATCACGATTCCCGCGTCGACCTCGCCGGCCTTTCGGTGGGCATATGCCAGTGACGTACGGAGTTCCTCGGCCAGCCGGTCGAATACCCGCCCGCCCAATCGGTGTGGAGCGATGTTGACTTCCAGGTTGAACATGGCGAGTTCTGTTTGGAAATCTCGGCTGGCGATCCTCTCGAGCACTGCGCCATTCAGCATTTTCGGCAGTCCGTCGGCACCCGCGAGATTCAGCTCGATCTCCAGCCCCATGAGGTTCTTGGGCCGGTCGAACCGCTTCTGGGCCAGAAGCCGCTCCAGCCCCGTCAGACACCTCTGGAGCTTGTCGCGGTACTGCTGCCGATCGGACAGGTCGAACGCGCCTGCCACGACCTTCTCCCCCATCGAAGCGTCCCTCCTCGCATGGGCGGGCCGGGGATCCGGCCGCCGGTCTCCCGGGTCAGGTGGGATGATGCCCAGCCGGACCGATCGATAACGTCCTCTCCGGTCCCCCCTACCCGCTACTCTGACCGGAAGTCCTCCGAGTTGACCGGAGGCACATTCACGGGGCAAGCGGCAGAGCGCTCATTCACGAACTCAGGAACTCGTGAAATTCTCCGACGAGAATGGGCCGACCGTTGTGTGTGCATATCCCGAGGTCATCGGGACGCCGACCACTCTGAATCGGGATGATTCACACGTATCGCCGACCGAATGAACCCTTGCCGAGTGTCCCGGCGTCGACTAGACGAAACACAGTCTGAACACATGTCGTATAAACTCCTCGAACAAGGCGGAGAAGGTGGCCCCGCGGTCGAAGGAGCCTGTCGTCCGGGTGACGGCGGGCCGCTCGCGCACCCCGGCTTTCCCCAGACCCCGGCCCCCGCCTCTCCGACCCTGACGAGAGCTAGCTGACAGCGCCGTCCGCCCCCGCCCTCGCGCCACCGCCTGTGAATGAGAGGCGACCCACCATGCCGCTGCATGTACCCCCGGCTCCCGCGCCCGCCCTGCGCTCCGTCCTCACGGCCCTCGGTTCCCCCACCGCGGTCCGCGAGGCGCGAACTCCGTCCCTGCGCACCGCCCAGGGCGAGGCCACCCCCGAACTCCCGCTGCCGCTGCACGTCCTGGACCGGATCACCCCCGAAGGCGTGACCGCTACCAGGCTGGCCGGCTGGCGCTTCTTGATCCGCTGCGGCGACCGGGCCGTGGCGGCGGCCGAGACCCGGCTGACCCCGGACGGCTGGGCGTTCTCCCATTTCTTCGAGGGTCCCTACATCGCCTCCACCGAACGCGCCCTGCGCCAGGCCGAGTCGGCGACCCAGCCGTACCAGGCGCGGCTGCTGTCGGTCCCGGGCCTCTACATGCTCACCCTCTGGCTGCACGGCGACACCGACACCGACGGCACGACCGGCCATCCCGCGGCCACCGACCTGCTGGTGCCGCTGGCCCCGGCGCCGCCCGGGATCGCCGCCCACCGCGCCCACCGCGTCGCCGAGTTGCTCCCGGTGCTGACCCTCCGGGTGACGCCCTCGGCGCCGCCTCTGCTCGGCTCGCCCGCCTGACGCCGTACCCGCACGCCCCGTACCCCGCCACCGCGGCCCCGGTGGCGGGGTACGGTGCTCTGCGCGGTGTGCTTCTCCGCGTGCCCGCGCGGTGTCCGTCCCCGCGTCCCCGCGCGCCTGCGTCCCCGTCCGGACTAGCCCTATCCGGCCACGGGAAACCACCCGAAGTGACAGTGCGGTTGAGATGAACCGCCCGCGCGGGTGACGCGTCATGAACCTGTGAGGGGCGGTGCCGCGAAATCCCTGCGGATCCACGCCCGGAGGGCAACACTGGTTTCCGACCGACTTATCACAACGGGGGGCGGCCATGAAGGACGTACACGACGCTTCACGCCGCGGGACAGACACGACCACAGCCATCTCACACATCACGCCAGAGCGGAAGAACCCATCCATGTGCCAGCACCAGCCACCGTGCCCGACAGCAACCTCCGCCGACCGGGAGTCCGCCCGGCTCGTGGCGCACCACCCGGAGCAGGGCTGGAGCCTGCTGTGCAACGGCGTCCTCCTCTTCGAGGACACCGGTGAGCTCCTGCCGGACGGCCGGGTCATCGCCCCTCACCGGGTCGTGACCGCAGCCTGAGCACCACCCGGACGGCGCGGGACCGCCGTCCGGGGACATGAGGGGCCGGACCGCAGACAGACGCTGCGAACCGGCCCCGACGCGTGTCCGGGGCCGCTCACTCCTCGTAGCCCCCGCCTTCCCTTCCGTACGCACACGTTTTCCGGAAGACTCCTGGAAGTTTCGGTCTCTCGCCCGGAACGCGGCGACGGAGGTGGGGGAATGACGGCGGACGACACAGCACCGGCGGCGCACGGCAAGGTCACCATCACGGAGATCGCCCGGCAGGCCGGCGTCTCGGTGCCGACCGTCTCCCGGGTGGTCAACGGCCGCTCCGACGTCTCGCCGCGCACCCGCGCCCTGGTCGAGGAGCTGCTGCGCGAACACGGCTACCGCAAGCGGCCCGCCGCTCCCTCCCCCACCCGGGCCGCCCTCCTCGACCTGGTCTTCAACGACCTCGACAGTCCCTGGGCGGTGGAGATCATCCGGGGCGTCGAGGAGGCCGCCCACGCGGCCGGTGTCGGGACCGTGGTCTCGGCGATCCACGGCCGCTCCGGCGACGCCCGCGAGTGGATGCGCAATCTGCGCGCCCGCGCCTCCGACGGCGTCATCCTGGTCACCTCGGCCCTGGAACCCACGCTGCACGAGCAGTTGCGCATCCTGGGCGTCCCGCTGGTGGTCGTCGACCCGATGGGGTCCCCCGCCGTCGACACCCCCACGATCGGCGCCGCCAACTGGTCCGGCGGCCTCGCCGCCACCGACCATCTGCTGGCCCTGGGCCACCGTCGCATCGGCCTGATCGCGGGCCCGCCCCGGCTGCTGTGCTCACGCGCCCGCTACGACGGCTACCGCGCTGCCCTGGAAGCGGCCGGGCTCGCCGTCGACGAAGACCTCGTCGTCCCCGGCGACTTCCACCCCGAGTCGGGCTTCACCGGCTGCACCGCCCTCCTCCACCTGCCGGAACCGCCCACCGCGCTCTTCGCGGCCAGCGATCAGATGGCGCTCGGCGCGATCGAGGCACTGCGCCGGCGCGGCCTGCGCGTCCCGGAGGACATGAGCGTCGTCGGTTTCGACGACCTCCCCGAGGTCCGCTGGTCGGCCCCGCCCCTGACCACCGTCCGCCAGCCCCTCGCGGACATGGGCAAGCTGGCCGTCCGCACGGTCCTGCGCCTGGCCCGCGGCGAGCACGCCGACTCGCCGCGGGTGGAACTGGGCACGGAGCTGGTGGTGCGCGCCAGCACCGCGCCCCCTCGCCGGGGTGTCAGCTGAGCGCGTCCCGGATCGCCCGGTAGGCGGGCTTCGGCGCGAGCTGCTCGTCCCACGGCAGGGCGGCTCCCTCCCCCGGGAAGAAGGCCGGGATCCACGAGTACTTGTCGGTGTAGTCCCAGACGGTGATGCCCACACACCGCCGCACCGCCAGGCACGCCTCGGTCATGTCCGCGTACCACTGGGCCTGCTGGGCCAGCTTCTCCTCGGTGGCGGGCAGCAGCATCCGTACGTCGACCTCGGTGAGCGCCGTGTCCAGGCCGAGCCGGGAGAAGCGGCGGAGGTTGTCCTCCAGGGTGGCCGGATAGCCGTACTGCAGGGCGAGATGGGCCTGCAGGCCGATGCCGTCGAGCGGGACGCCTCGCGCCCTCAGCTCCTTGGCCAGGGTGTGGTAGGCGTCGCTCTTCGGGCCGACGGCCTCGATGTTGTAGTCGTTGAGGTAGAGCTTCGCCTTCGGGTCGGCCTGGTGGGCCCAGCGCAGCGCGTCGGCGATGTAGCCGGGACCGAGGGTCTTGTAGAAGATCGTCTCGCGGTAGGTGCCGTCCTCGTTGAACGCCTCGTTGACGACGTCCCAGGCGTAGACCTTGCCCCGGTAGTGGCGCACTTCGGTCTGGATGTGCTTCTTCAGGACGGCCCGCAGTTCGCCGGCCGTCCACTCCCTGCCCGTCAGCCAGTCGGGCAGCTGGCTGTGCCAGACGAGGGTGTGGGCGCGGACCTTCTGGTGGTGGGCGCGCGCGAGGTTCACGATCTCGTCGCCGGCGGTCCAGTCGAAGACGCCCTGCTGCGGCTCGGTGGCGTACCACTTCATGCCGTTGCCGGGGGTGATCATGTCGAACTCACTGCCCAGGATCTTCGTGTAGGCGGTGTCGGTGAGTTCGGGGTTGTCGGTGGCGCTGCCGAAGTAGCGGCCGTGGCTCTGGGCCAGGTCGGCCAGGGTCGGCCGGGGCTTCTCGTGCGCCTGGGCGGCGGGTCCGCCGGCGATCCCGGCGGCGACCAGGACGGCGGCGAGCGCTCCGGCGAGTCTCAGCCGGGTGCGGGCGGCTGTGCTGGGCATGGTGCGACTCCTCACGATCGACGGGTGTGGGTGAGCCGTACGGGTCCGCGGGCGCGCGTCATCCCTTCGTGGCGCCGGCGGCGAGACCGCCGACGAGCTGGCGCTCGGCGACGGAGTAACAGGCCAGGGCGGGGACCATGGCGAGGACGAGGTACGCGAAGATCCGTGCGTACTCGGCGGAGTACTGCCCCTGGAACTGCTGCACGCCGATGGGCAGCGTCCACCAGGTGGGCTCGTTGAAGACCAGCAGCGGCAGGAGGAAGTTGTTCCAGCTGCCGACGACGGCGAGCACGGAGACCGTGCCGAGCGCGGGCCGGGCCATCGGCAGCAGGATCCGCCAGAGGAAGCCGAGCGGCCCGCAGCCGTCGAGGGTGGCCGCCTCCTCCAGCTCGGCCGGGATCTCCCGGAAGAACCCGCGCAGGATGACGATGGTCATCGGCAGCCCGAAGGCCGCCTGCGGCAGGATCACGCCGAGCGGGTTGTCCAGCAGGTCCATGGACCGCAGCAGCAGGAACAACGGCAGGGCGGCCACCGCGAACGGGAACATCAGCCCCATCGTGAACAGCGTGAACAGCAACTCCCGGCCCCGGAAGGCGAACCGGGCGAAGGAGAACGCGGCGAGCGCGGACACCGCGACCACCACCACCGTCGTACCGGCCGCGATCAGGGTGCTGCTGCCGAGCAGCTGCCAGAAGGAGCGGGAGCCGAGGATGTCGGTGTAGTTGGAGGTGACCCACGGGTCGGGCAGGCCGATGGGGTTGCGGGAGAGCTGGTCGGTCGACTTGAACCCGGACAGGACGGCGTACAGCAGCGGTACGCCCATCACCGCGCCGACGACGGCGAGGAGAAGGTGCACGGGCAGGGTCCGGCCGGTCCTGCGGACGCTCACGAGCCGCCTCCCCGCATGGTCGTGGTGGCGCCCTCCAGGTCGCGGCGGAGCACGAACCGCTGGTAGGCGAGGGCGAAGACGAGGCTGATGCCGAACATGGCCACGCTGATCGCGCTGGCGTAGCCCACCTGGTAGCGCTTGAAGCCGTACTGGAACATGGTCACGGCCATCGTCTCGGAGTGGTGGTCGGGGCCGCCCGCGGTGAGGATCCACACGAGGTCGAAGAGCTGGATGGCCCCGATCACCGACAGGAACACGCTGATCCTCAGGGTGGGCGCGAGCAGCGGCAGTGTGACGCTGCGGAACCGCTGCCAGGGCCCGGCCCCGTCGATCAGCGCGGCCTCGGTCAACTCGGCCGGGACGGACTGCAGTCCGGCCAGGTAGAGCATCATGTGGAAGCCGAAGTACTTCCACGTCATGACCAGGAAGAGGGTGGCCATGACGGTGGACGGATCGGCGAACCACTGACCGCCGAGCCCGTCCAGGCCCACGGCGCCCAGCAGATGGTCCGCGAGCCCGTCGTCGGGGGCGAAGATCATGCTGAACAGCACGCCGGTGATCGCCTCGGAGAGGATGTACGGCGCGAAGAAGAGCATCCGGTACACGGCCCGGCCGCGGATCCTCTGGTTGAGCGCGACCGCGAGGGCGAGCGCGAACGGCAGCTGGAGCAGCACGGACAGTGCGACGAGGAGGAGGCAGCGCCACAGATCGCCCAGGAACACCGGGTCCTGGAAGAGCCGGGTGAAGTTGTCGCCGCCGACGAAGTCCTCGGGCATCCCGAAGCCGCCCCAGCGGAAGAACGCGGCGTACAAGGCGAACAGCATCGGCAGCAGCACGAGCGTGCCGAACAGCACCAGGGCGGGCACCTGGAAGCCGACGGCGGTGAGCCAGTGCAGCACACGTCGCCTCGCCCGCCCGCTGTCCGCCCCGGGGACCGCGGGCCGGTGACCGACGTCCGGGCCGCTGCGCTTGTCCGGGAGGAAGGTGGAGGTCATCGCCTCCGGCCCCCCTTCCTTGAGAAGGTCGAGGTCATCGCGGCTACTGCTCTTCCTTCGCGACCTTGGTGATCGACTCGGTGACCTGCTGGGGGGACTTGGAGCCCGCGATGAGCCCGGCGACACTGTCGTTGATCTCCTGGCCGACGGCGGGCGCGTACGCCTGGTCGAGATAGAGCTGGAAGCCGGTGGCGGCCTTCAACTGGGCTTGTACGGCCGAGAGGTTGGGGTCGGTGAGCGCGCTCTCGGCAGCCGGTACGACGGGCAGCACTCCGGTCTTCTTGACCAGGGTGGTGTCCGTGGCCGCCGAGGCGAAGAACTTCAGGAAGTCGACGGCCGCCTGGGGGGCTCCCTTGCGCAGGGCATGCCCACCGCCTCCGCCGAAGACCTCGGTGATCGCGCCCTGGCCACCCTCGACCGCGGGGAAGGGGAAGAAGCCGAGGTTCGAGCCGAGTCCCTTGCCCGCGTCGGCCTCCACGACCGGCGCCCACTGGCCCATCAGCTCCATGGCGGCCTTGCCGTTGCCCATGCTGGCGGCCTGACCGGTGGGGGTGCTGTAGGCGGCGCCGAGGAAGCCCTTCTGGAACGGCTGGAGATCGACCAGTTCCTGAAGGTGCTGACCGGCCTGCACGAACCCGTCCCCGGTGAAGTCCTTGTCGTCGTTCGCCTTCCGCAGCGCGTCGAGCCCCGCGGTGCGCATGGCGAGGTAGGCCCAGTAGTACATCCCCGGCCACTTCTCCTTGCCGGCCAGGGCGAGCGGGGTGATCCCGGCGGACTTCAGCTTGCGCACGGCGTCCAGGAAGCCGCTCCAGGTGGTGGGGGGCGCGCTGATGCCGGCCCGCTTGAAGAGGGCCTTGTTGTACCAGAAGCCGATCATGCCGATGTCGAACGGGATGCCGTAGACCTTCTCGTCGTACAGGTACGGCTCCCGGGCGACCGACAGCAGGGAGTCCCCCCACCCCTTGCTCCTGTCGGTCAGGTCCTCCACGAGCCCGGCGTCGATCTGCTGCCTCAGGACACCGCCGCCCCAGGTGTGGAAGATGTCGGGGAGCTTCCCGGAGGCGGTCAGCGCCGTCATCTTCGACTTGTAGGGATCGTTCTCCAGCTGGACGATCTTGACCTTCACCTTGGGGTTCTGGGCCTCGAACTGCTTGGCGAGGGCGGCCCAGACATCCTTGGTGGGCTGGGTGGTGGAGATGTTCCACCACTCGATCGTGGTCGTCCCCGACGACCCTCCGTCCGAGTCGCCGCCGCAGCCGCTCAGTGCCGTCATGCTCACACCGGCCGCGGCGGAGGCCGCCAGGAAGCCTCGGCGGGACAGTGCCGGGTCGCCCATCATGCGCTCCTTGGTAGATCGAAAGTTTCGAACCAGATCCAGAAAGCTTCGCTGCTGCCGCACCCTAGAGACACCCTCCGACAGGTGGCAACCCCTTGAACACAGGCAATCCAAGGGTCTGTCCAAGAGCGGGAAACCAAAGGACTCGACGGAGGCTGCGAAACATTCGGAGTGAACGGCGAACATTACGGAGCGGGCGGGTGGCAGTCACCCGGCGGCCGGACGCCACCCGTCGACGCATGACGCCCTGCGCCTCCAGCCCCTGACCAGTCTTAACGGAAGCTTGACGCCGTCCGGCCCCGCAGCCGTGGGCCCCTGCGTCACGCTCCGCTTACGCTGATTCCGCCGTCCGCCGGAAGGCCGAAACCGCACGCTGCGCCGCACCCCAGGAGCACCCCGCATGGCCACGACCGAGCACCCTCCCCCCAGTCGCCTGCGCGCCTGGATGCTGGAGGGTCTGGCCGACATGGGCAAGGGTCATGACCAGCCGGCGCCGTCCGCCGAGCCGGAGGCCGGACCCGGGCACCGGGGTCAGCGCTGGTACCGCGTGATGTGCCTGACCGGTGTCGACTACTTCTCCACCCTCGGCTACCAGCCGGGCATCGCCGCCCTCGCGGCCGGCCTGCTCTCCCCCGTCGCGACCGTCGTGCTCGTCGTGGTCACCCTGGCCGGCGCCCTGCCGGTCTACCGGCGCGTGGCCGAGGAGAGCCCGCACGGCGAGGGCTCGATCGCGATGCTGGAACGGCTGCTGTCCTTCTGGAAGGGCAAGCTGTTCGTCCTGACCCTGCTGGGCTTCGCCGCCACCGACTTCCTGATCACCATCACGCTCTCGGCTGCCGACGCCTCGACCCACCTGGTCGAGAACCCGCATCTGGAAAGCGCCCTGCAGGGCCGGCAGATGATCATCACCCTCGTGCTGATCGCCCTGCTCGGCGCGGTGTTCCTCAAGGGCTTCCTGGAGGCCATCGGCGTCGCGGTCGCCCTGGTGGTCACCTATCTCGGCCTGAACGTCGTGGTCGTACTGGTCGGCCTGTGGCACGTGTTCACCGAGGGCCACGTGGTCACCGACTGGTCGAGCGCCCTGACCGCCGAGCACGGCAACGTCTTCGCGATGATCGGCGTGTCCCTGCTGGTCTTCCCCAAACTGGCGCTGGGCCTGTCCGGCTTCGAGACCGGCGTCGCCGTCATGCCCCACGTCCAGGGCGATCCGGACGACACCGAGGAGCGCCCCACGGGCCGCATCCGGGGCACCAAGAAGCTGCTCACGGCCGCCGCGCTGATCATGAGCGTCTTCCTGATCGCCACCAGTTTCATCACCACCTGGCTGATCCCGGAGAAGGAGTTCGAGTCCGGCGGCCAGGCCAACGGCCGCGCGCTCGCCTACCTGGCCCACGAGTACCTGGGCAACGCCTTCGGCACGTTCTACGACGTCTCGACCATCGCCATCCTCTGGTTCGCCGGCGCCTCCGCCATGGCCGGGCTGCTCAACCTGATGCCCCGCTACCTCCCCCGGTACGGCATGGCCCCGCACTGGGCGCGGGCGGTGCGCCCGATGGTCATCGTCTTCACCCTGGTCGCCTTCCTGGTCACCTGGATCTTCGACGCCGACGTCGACGCCCAGGGCGGCGCCTACGCGACCGGCGTCCTGGTGCTGATGTCCTCGGCCGCCATCGCGGTGACCATCGCCGCCCGCCGGGCCCGGCAGCGCGGCTGGACCATCGGCTTCGCCACCGTCTCGGCGGTCCTGCTCTACGTCACCGGCGCGAACGTCGTCGAGCGGCCCGACGGTGTGAAGATCGGCGCCTGTTTCATCGCCGGCATCATCCTCGTCTCCCTCCTGTCCCGGCTGGCCCGTGCCTTCGAGCTGCGCGTGACCAGCGTGACGCTGGACCCCATGGCGGAACGTTTCGTCCGGGACATGTCCAGCCGCAAGATACGGTTCATCGCCAACGAACCCGACCAGCGCGACCAGCGCGAGTACCGCGACAAGATCGAGCAGATCCGCGAGGACAACGACATCCCCGGCGAGGACTTCGTCTTCGTCGAGGTCACGGTCCTCGACCCCTCCGAGTTCGAGGCCGGCCTGACCGTGCGCGGCGAGGTCCTGCACCACCGCTACCGCGTCCTGACCCTGGAGTCCTCCTCCATCCCGAACGCCCTGGCCGCCCTGCTGCTGCACACCCGTGACACCACCGGCTGCACGCCGCACATCTACTTCGAATGGACCGAGGGCAACCCCTTCGCCAACTTCCTGCGCTTCTTCCTCTTCGGGCAGGGCGAGGTCGCCCCGGTCACCCGCGAGGTCCTGCGCGAGGCCGAGCCGGACCGCGCCCGCCGTCCCCGCGTCCACACCGGCTGAGGGCCGCGGGGCCGGCCGCACGATCGCCCGGCCGGCCCTCGCTGCGCCGGGGAACGCCCTGGCGGGCCGTACACCTCGCTCCCGGCCCTATCGTGAGCCGCATGCAGAGCTACACAATCGGCCAGGCGGCACGGCTGCTCGGCGTGAGCCCCGACACCGCGCGCCGCTGGGCGGACGCCGGCCGGGTGGCGACCCACCGCGACGAGGCGGGACGGCGTCTGATCGACGGCAAGGACCTCGCCGCGTTCTCCGTGGAACTCGCCCGGTCCGACGGTGCGGACGAGGAACCCCCGTACACCTCGGCCCGCAACGCCTTCCCCGGCATCGTCACCGCGATCAAGCTCGGCGATGTCGCCGCCCAGGTGGAGATCCAGGCCGGCCCGCACCGCCTGGTCTCCCTGCTCACCCGGGAGGCCGTCGAGGAACTGGGCCTGGAGGTCGGCATGGAGGCCACCGCCCGGGTGAAGTCGACAAACGTCCATATCGACCGCGTCTGAACCGTCACGGTCCACGCCCCGGCACGAACGCACATGCAGGGCATCGGAGGCCTCCTCCTCGGATTATGCGAAGCCACAGGAGACTTCTGTCTCGCATATGCGGCATCATCATCACACTGGGCCGTTCGAGGGGCCGCTGAGACCGAGGAGCACACCGTGATGACCCGTACCCAGGGCCGCAGCCGCCGCGCCTGCCGGGTGACCGGCGCGGGAGCCGCCGCGCTGCTGGCCCTGAGCGCCTGCTCCTCCGACGGCTCCGGTGACACGAAGGCCGCTTCCGGCTCCTCCCCGGCCTCCACCCGGCTCTCCGGCACGGTCACGGTCTTCGCGGCGGCCTCGCTCAAGGAGAGCTTCACGGCACTGGGCGAGGAGTTCGAGAAGGCGCACCCCGGCACGAAGGTCACCTTCAACTTCGGCGGCAGCGACACTCTGGCGGCGAGCATCACCAGTGGTGCCCCGGCCGACGTGTTCGCCTCCGCCAGCCCCAGGACCATGGCGATCGTGACGGACGCGAAGGACAACGCCACCGAACCGGTCACCTTCGTCCGCAACCAGCTGGAGATCGCCACCCTGCCCGGCAACCCCGACAAGGTCGCCTCCCTGAAGGACCTCACCCGCTCCGGCCTGAAGGTCGTGCTGTGCGACAAGGAGGTGCCGTGCGGCGCCGCCGCGCAGAAGGCGCTCCAGGCGAGCGGTCTCCGGCTCACGCCCGTCTCCTACGAGCAGGACGTCAAGGCCGCCCTGACCAAGGTCGAGCTGAAGGAGGCGGACGCCGCGGTCGTGTACAGGACGGATGTGCGCGCGGCCGGTGACAAGGTGGAGGGCGTGGAGTTCCCCGAGTCCGCCGACGCCGTCAACGACTACCCGATCGCCCTGCTCGAGGACGCGCCGAACGCCGGGGCCGCCAAGGCGTTCATCGCCCTGGTGCGGTCCGCGGAAGGTCAGCGGGTGCTGACCGGGGCCGGGTTCCTGAAGCCGTGACGTCTCCCGCCACGACCGGCGCCGCGGACACCCCGGAGGGCGGCCCGCGGCGCCGCCGCGCCCGCGGGGGCGGCTTGCGCAGGGGCGGCGGTGCCCTCCGTGGGGGCCGTGTCCCGCTCCCCCTGCTCCTCCCGGCCCTCCTCGGGCTCGCCTTCCTCCTCGTCCCCCTCGTCGCCCTCCTCGTACGGGCCCCCTGGCACACCCTGCCCGAGCAGCTGACCAGCGCCGAGGTCTGGCAGGCCCTGCGGCTGTCGCTGGTGTGCGCCACGGCGGCGACCGCGGTGAGCCTGGTCGTCGGGGTGCCGCTGGCCTGGCTCCTGGCCCGCACGGACTTCCCCGGCCGCGGCCTGGTCCGCGCCCTGGTGACCCTCCCCCTCGTCCTGCCCCCGGTCGTCGGCGGTGTGGCGCTGCTGCTCGCCCTCGGCCGCAACGGCGTCGTCGGCCAGTGGCTGGACTCCTGGTTCGGCGTCACCCTCCCCTTCACCACGGCCGGCGTGGTGGTCGCGGAGACGTTCGTGGCGATGCCGTTCCTGGTCATCAGCGTCGAGGGCACCCTCCGGGCGGCCGACCCGCGCTACGAGGAGGCCGCCGCCACCCTCGGCGCCTCCCGGTTCACCGCCTTCCGCCGGGTCACCCTCCCCCTGATCGCGCCGGGCATCGCGGCCGGCGCCGTCCTGGCCTGGGCCCGCGCGCTCGGCGAGTTCGGCGCGACCATCACCTTCGCCGGGAACTTCCCGGGCCGTACCCAGACCATGCCGCTGGCCGTGTACCTGGCCCTGCAGAGCGACCCAGAGGCCGCCATCGCCCTCAGCCTGGTCCTGCTGGCCGTCTCGATCGCCGTCCTCGCCGGTCTGCGGGACCGCTGGATGACGGCGTCATGAGCACCCCGCGCGAGGATGCCCGCATGCCCGAGGCCGGACCCGGCCAGGGCCTCGACGCCCGCCTCGTCGTCGACCGGGGCCCCTTCCGGCTCGATGTCGCCCTGACCGCCGCCCCCGGCGACGTCGTGGCCCTCCTCGGCCCCAACGGCGCCGGCAAGACCACCGCCCTGCGCGCCCTGGCCGGCCTCCTCCCGCTCGACGGCGGCCACCTGCGCCTGGACGGCAGGGCCCTGGAACGTACGCCGCCGGAGGCCCGACCGGTCGGTGTCGTCTTCCAGGACTACCTCCTCTTCCCTCACCTCACCGCCCTGGACAACGTGGCCTTCGGGCCCCGCTGCCGCGGCGCCGCCAAGGCGGAGGCCCGCGCCCAGGCCGCGGAGTGGCTGGCGCGGATGGGTCTCGCCGAACACGCCCGTACCAGGCCCCGCCGCCTCTCCGGCGGCCAGGCCCAGCGCGTCGCCCTCGCCCGCGCCCTGGCCACCCGCCCCCGGCTGCTGCTCCTCGACGAACCCCTCGCCGCCCTGGACGCGCGCACCCGCCTGGAGGTGCGCGCTCAGCTGCGCCGCCATCTGGCGGGCTTCGAGGCGGTCGCCGTCCTCGTCACGCACGACCCGCTCGACGCCATGGTCCTGGCGGACCGTCTCGTCGTGGTCGAGGACGGCCGGGTCGTCCAGGAGGGCACCCCGTCCGACATCGCCCGTCACCCGCGTACGGACTACATCGCCCAGCTGGTCGGCCTGAACCTCTACCGCGGCCTCGCCGACGGTCACACGGTCCGCCTCGACGCCGGCCCGACGATCACCACCACGGACGTCCTGTCCGGCCCCGTCTTCGTCGCGTTCCCGCCGAGCGCGGTCACCCTCCACCGGGACCGCCCCGTCGGTGCCAGCGCACGCAACCTCTGGCCCTGCGAGGTCACCGGCCTGGAGACCCACGGCGACCAGATCCGCGCCGCCCTCACCGGCGCGCTCCCCCTCGCCGCCGACCTCACCGCCGTCGCCGCCGCCGAACTCGATCTG
This sequence comes from Streptomyces sp. NPDC000345, assembly GCF_042898825.1. Taxonomy (NCBI): domain Bacteria; kingdom Bacillati; phylum Actinomycetota; class Actinomycetes; order Kitasatosporales; family Streptomycetaceae; genus Streptomyces; species Streptomyces sp. NPDC000345. The sequence goes on along the minus strand of NZ_JBIAZE010000018.1, from coordinate 14,542 downwards.
CATCCGGGCGCCCCTGTCTGGGCGACGGTCAAGGCGGCACAGACTCACGCATACCCGGCATAGCACACCCGGGGTCATACCGTTGCTGCCCATGACCCTGAGCATCCGCAACCAGCTCCCCGGCACCGTCACCGCCGTCCATCCCGGCGAGATCATGGCCACCGTCAAGATCCGTCTGGACGGCGGCCAGGACCTCACCGCGGCCATCACGCTGGAGGCCGTGGACGAGCTCGCCCTCGCCGCCGGCACCGCCGTCCGCGCGCTGGTGAAGTCCACGGAGGTCTCCGTCGCCGGCACCCGGGTCGAGGGGCTCTCGATCCGCAACCAGCTCTTCGGCACGGTCACCGGACTCACGCTCGGTGAGGTCATGACGATGGTGAAGATCACCGTGGACGGGGGCGAACTCACCGCCGCGATCACCAAGGACGCGGCTGTTGACCTCGGCCTCTTCGTGGGCTCCGACGTCATCGCGCTGGTCAAGTCCACCGACGTGGCCCTCATGACGGCCTGACCCGCCGAAGGCCGAGTGCCCCGCCCGAGCTGGGCGGAGCACTCGGCCTTCGGCTTTCGCTCAGTCCTCGTACGCGTCCAGCGGCGGGCACGAGCAGACCAGGTTGCGGTCCCCGAAGGCCTGGTCGATCCGGCGCACCGGCGGCCAGTACTTGTCGGCGGCGGACACCCCGGCCGGGAAGACCGCCTCCTCGCGCGTGTACGCGTGGTCCCACTCGGCACCGAGCGCGGCGGCGGTGTGCGGGGCGTTGCTCAGCGGGTTGTCCTCGGCCGGCCACTCACCCGAGCCGACCTTCTCGATCTCCGCGCGAATCGCGATCATCGCCTCGCAGAACCGGTCCAGCTCGAGGAGGTCCTCGGACTCGGTCGGCTCGATCATCAGGGTTCCGGCCACCGGGAACGACATCGTCGGCGCGTGGAAGCCGTAGTCGATGAGACGCTTCGCGACGTCGTCGACGCTCACCCCGGTCGCCTTGGTCAGCGGCCGCAGGTCGATGATGCACTCGTGCGCGACCAGCCCGCCGGGGCCGGTGTACAGCACCGGGTAGTGCGGCTCGAGCCGCTTGGCGATGTAGTTGGCGCTGAGCACGGCCACCTGCGTGGCCCGCTTGAGCCCCTCGCCGCCCATGAGCCGGACGTAGGCCCAGGAGATCGGCAGGATCCCCGCGGAACCCCACGGTGCGGCCGAGATCGGCCCCACGCCGGTCTCGGGCCCGGCGGCGGGCTGCATCGGGTGGTTCGGCAGGTACGGCGCGAGGTGCGACCGCACCGCCACCGGCCCGACGCCCGGGCCGCCGCCACCGTGCGGGATGCAGAACGTCTTGTGCAGGTTCAGATGGGACACGTCACCGCCGAAGTGGCCCGGCTTGGCGAGCCCGACGAGCGCGTTGAGGTTGGCGCCGTCGACGTACACCTGCCCACCCGCCTCGTGCACCTGCGCGCAGATGTCGGCGACGTGCTCCTCGAACACCCCGTGCGTCGACGGGTACGTGATCATCAGCACCGCCAGCTCGTCCCGGTGCTGCTCGATCTTCGTCCGCAGGTCCTGGACGTCGATCTCGCCGTCCTCGGCGGTCTTCACGACGACGACCTTCATCCCGGCCATCACGGCGCTCGCCGCGTTCGTCCCGTGCGCGGAGGACGGGATCAGACACACGGTCCGCTGCTCGTCCCCGTTGGCCCGGTGGTAACCGCGGACGGCCAGCAGCCCGGCCAGCTCGCCCTGCGAACCGGCGTTGGGCTGCAGCGACACCTTGTCGTACCCGGTGACCTCGGCGAGCCGCTCCTCCAGCTCCCGGATGAGCGTGAGGTAGCCCTCCGCCTGCCCGGCGGGCGCGAAGGGGTGCAGCTGCCCGAACTCGGGCCAGGTGACCGGCTCCATCTCGGTGGTCGCGTTGAGCTTCATGGTGCAGGAGCCCAGCGGGATCATGCCCCGGTCCAGCGCGTAGTCCCGGTCGGCGAGCCGGCGCAGATAGCGCAGCATCGCGGTCTCGGACCGGTGCTGGTGGAACACGGGGTGGGTGAGGATCGCGTCGGAGCGCAGCAGCCCGGCCGGCAGCGTCTCCTCGGTGACCGCGTCGAGCGCCTCGATGTCCCCGGTGACCCCGAAGGCGGCCCATACGGCGGCCACCTGGCCCCGCGCCGTGGTCTCGTCGCACGCGATCGACACCTGGTCGGCGTCGACGAGGTGCAGGTTGACCCCGTGGTCCCGTGCGGCGGCGACGACCTCCGCGGCCTTGCCGGGCACCCGCACGGTCAGCGTGTCGAAGTAGGAGCCGTGCACGACCTCGACCCCGCCGGCCGCGAGGCCGGCGGCCAGGATCGAGGCGTACCGATGCGTCCGCCGCGCGATCGCCCGCAGTCCGTCGGGCCCGTGGTACACGGCGTACATGCCGGCCATCACCGCGAGCAGCACCTGCGCCGTGCAGATGTTGCTGGTGGCCTTCTCTCGCCGGATGTGCTGCTCACGCGTCTGCAGCGCGAGCCGGTAGGCCTTGTGGCCGTCCGCGTCCACGGACACACCCACGAGCCGCCCGGGCAGGCTGCGCGCGAACTTCTCGTGCACCGCCATGTAGCCGGCGTGGGGACCGCCGAAGCCCATCGGCACACCGAACCGCTGCGTCGTCCCGACCGCGATGTCCGCCCCCAGCTCACCGGGCGACTTCAGCAGCGTCAGCGCGAGCAGGTCGGCGGCGACGGTGACGAGCGCCCCGAGCCCGTGCGCCTGGTCGATCACGGCCTTGATGTCGCGTACGGCACCGGAGGCGCCCGGGTACTGCAGCAGCACGCCGTTGATCTCACGCGCGGCGAGGTCGGCCGGGATGCCCTCGGCGAGGTCGGCGACCACGACCTCCACGCCCGCCGGCTCGGCGCGGGTCTCGATCACGGCGACGGTCTGCGGCAGCACGTCCGCGTCGACCAGGAAGAGGCCCTTCTTGTTCTTCCCCATCCGCCGGGACAGCGCCATCGCCTCGGCCGCTGCCGTGCCCTCGTCGAGCAGGGAGGCACCGGAGGTCGGCAGCCCGGTGAGGTCGGCGACCATGGTCTGGAAGTTCAGCAGGGCTTCGAGGCGCCCCTGCGAGATCTCCGGCTGGTAGGGGGTGTAGGCCGTGTACCAGGCCGGGTTCTCCATGACGTTGCGCAGGATGACCGGCGGCGTGAACGTGCCGTAGTAGCCGAGTCCGATCATGGAGTCGAGGACCTGGTTGCGGTCGGCCAGCGAGCGCAGCTCCGCCAGGACCTCGGCCTCGGTGCGCGCGGACGGCAGGTCCAGCGCGTCGGCGTTCTTGATCACGTCCGGGACCGCGGCGGCGGTGAGCTCGTCGAGCGAGCCGTAACCGACCTGCGCGAGCATCTTGGCCCGCGCCTCCTGGTCGGGCCCTATGTGGCGCTGCTCGAAGGGGATGCCCTGTTCGAGCTCGGAGAGCGGAATGCGATCGGCGGTCATTTCTGAGGCCTCCTGGTCTGACGCGACCTTCGAGGGGCACCACGACGCGGGTACCCGGACGGCCTCCCCCTCTGTCATCTCAACCTGAGAGCTTCACCGACCGCCACGGGGGCAGCCGGTTTTCACCGTCGGTGAGGACGGAGGCCGTCGACGCCGTCGACATCCGCCCTGCTTTCCAGAGTGACCTCGTCCGCGCGGTACGTGGGCCTGAGAGATTCCGGGGAGGATTTGCTCCTTCGGCGCCTCCGGTGATCTCCGGAGGACTCTCCCGCACGGGGTCAGCAGCCGTTGCCAGACTACCAGCGAGGTCAACGGGACCTCCTCGAGTGGCCGCCCGTCCCGATGTGTTCTTTTGTAGTGCTTACGGATGAGTTGCGACCAAGTGGAGGGCCCGTGCAGACCGACATCGATCCGCGCAACCTGATCGGCCGCAAGGCGTTCGACCGCAATGGGACCAGGATCGGCACCGTCGACGAGGTCTACCTGGACGACGCCACCGGTGTGCCGGAGTGGGCGGCCATACGGACCGGCCTGTTCTCCCGGGACGCCTTCGTCCCCCTGGAGCCCAGCGAACTGGTCGACGGCGCCCTGCGCGTCCCCTTCGACCGGGCCCTGATCAAGGACGCCCCCGACTTCGGCGTGGGCCGGCACCTCTCCCCGGAACAGGAACTCCAGCTCTACCACCACTACGGCCTCGACGTGGCCGCGCCTCCCGCCTTCCCGGACCACGACTTCGGCAGGCTCGCGGGCACGGACGAGAGCTGAGCGGCGCTCACCCGGTGGTCCCGGATCCCACCGTCCGGTCAGGGGAGGGCGAGCCATCCGGGAGGGGCGAGCACGGAGCCCCGTCCTCCTCAGGTCTTCGCCGCACCAGCGGCAGTGGTTCCGCCGGAGCCAGCAGCGGGTCGTCCACACGGAAAGTCCGTACGCGCCCCGGCGCCGACTCCGGCGTCTCGAACCGCACGGTGACGCGGCCCAGGCCGCTGCCCTGCACCCATCCGTGCCCCAGCTCGGCGTGGACCACGTCATGTCCGGGGCGCCACCGGTGCTCGACCGGCACCGGCTCCTCGCCGGCGGGCTCCTCGGGAACCACCTCCTCGGCCCCGACGCCCCGCTCCTCCTCCGCCGCCTGCGCGAACAGGTCCTCCTGCGTGAAGTCCGCCAGACCGCTGACGCCGACCCCGAGCAGCCGTACCCCACCCGTGGTGTCGACGGACTCCAGCAGCCGGGCGGCGGCCTCCCGCACCACCGCCGGATCGTCCGTGGGCCCGCGCAGGGTCTCGGACCGGGTGAGCGTGGAGAAGTCGTAGCGCCGCACCTTCAGCACGATCGTCCGCCCGGACAGGCCCGAGCCCCGCAGTCTGCGCACACACCGCTCCGCAAGCCGCCGCACCTCCAGCTCCACCCGCGTGCGGTCGTGGATGTCCACGTCGTACGTGTCCTCCACCGACACCGACTTGGCCTCCCGCTCCGCCACCACGGGCCGGTCGTCCCGCGCCAGCGCCATCGCGTACAGCCCGTGCCCGTGCGCCTTGCCCACCAGGCGCACCAGCTCGTCCTCGCCGGCCTCGGCGAGTTCGTCGACCGTGGTGATGCCGGCCCGCCGCAGGTGGTCTCCGGTGGCCGGGCCGACGCCGGGCAGCGTCCGCACCGACATGGGCCCGAGCAGGGCCCGCTCGGTTCCCGGTTCGACGAGCACCAGGCCGTCGGGCTTGGCCTCCTCGGAGGCGATCTTCGCCAGCATCTTCGAGGCGGCCAGCCCCACCGACCCCGTGAGGCCGGTGACGGCCCGGATGTCCGCCCGCAACCGGACCCCGGCCAGCCGCGCCGACTCGCTGTCCCAGGCCGCTCCCCCGGCCTCCAGGTCCACGAACGCCTCATCGAGGCTCAGCGGCTCCACCAGCGGTGACAACGCCCGCAGCAAGGCCATCACCTGGTCGCTGATCGACCGGTAGAACGTGAAGCGCGGCACCAGGTACGCCGCGTTCGGTGCCAGCCGGCGCGCCTGGGCCGTCGGCATCGCCGAGTGCACCCCGAAGGCCCGCGCCTCGTACGAGGCGGTGGCCACCACCCCGCGCGGCCCCAGACCGCCCACGACCACGGCTTTCCCCCGCAGACTCGGCTTGGACGCCTGCTCCGCCTGGGCGTAGAAGGCATCCATGTCGAGATGCAGGATCGTGGGCGCGTTTCTCACATCTCCGATGCTGCACCACGCCACTGACAACGGCCCCGCGCAGCCGTCCTCCGCCGGGAGGTGCCTCAGACCGCCCGGTTGCGCCTGCGGGCCAGCTCGTCCGCCGGGTTCGGCCCGACGAGCGTCTCACCGGTGTCGACCCGTTCACCGTGCAGCTGCGACAGCGCGCTCTCCACGTCACGCCAGACCACGCCCACGGCGATCCCGAAGACGCCCTGGCCGCCCTGGAGCAGCGCGTGGACCTCGTCCGGCGAGGTGCACTCGTAGACCGTCGCGCCGTCGCTCATCAGCGTCATGCGCTCCAGGTCACGGAAGCCGCGCTCCCGCAGGTGCTGGACGGCGGTACGGATGTTCTGGAGGGAGACCCCGGTGTCGAGGAACCGCTTGACGATCTTCAGGACGACGACGTCCCGGAAGCTGTACAGCCGCTGCGTACCCGACCCGTACGCGGGCCGCACGCTGGGCTCGACGAGACCCGTACGGGCCCAGTAGTCGAGTTGCCGGTAGGTGATGCCGGCGGCCGCGCAGGCCGTCGGTCCGCGGTAGCCGATCTGCTCGGACGCCATGGACGTCGCCCCTCCGCTGCTCGGCACGGCCGCGGGTCGCTGCGGAGCGTGGTCGGCCGCACTGCCCTGATGGGGGTATCCCCTGCTCGGGCGTAGCCGAGAGCTTGGGGGAGGGTACGGACCGCTCCCCCCGACACCGAGTCCGGGGGCACCCCCAGCCGTACCGTCGCCGCTGCTTCTCACGCCGACCTCCGTCCTTGACCTGCCCTCTCGACGGTAGGCAGTCACCAGGGGTGCGTCAACGATCGCCACACTCGCCACGCCGGGTGATAATCACCCTAAGAGTGGTTTCCCGCACCCCACCGCGGGGAAAGGCTAGCCGAATGCGCTCCGCACGGGGCGTAGGACGCTCTCACTCGCCGTCGGCACGTGCCGGAAACAGGGCGGCCGTCCTCGTGCCGAGGGCCTGCCGCCGAAGCCGCGGCTACTGGTTGCTGGTGCCGAAGTCCTCGGGCGAGATCTGGTCGAGGAACTCGCGGAACTTCTCCACCTCGTCCTCCTGCTCGTCCGGGATCGCGATGCCCGCGTCGTCGAGGACCGTGTCGCTGCCGAAGATCGGCGTCCCGGTGCGCAGCGCCAGCGCTATGGCGTCGGACGGGCGTGCGCTCACCTCGACACCGCTGGCGAAGACCAGCTCCGCGTAGAAGACACCCTCCCGGAGATCCGTGATGCGCACTTCGGTGAGCTCCTGGCCGACGGCTTCCAGCACGTCCTTGAACAGGTCATGGGTCAGCGGTCGCGCGGGGGCCATGCCCTGCTGGGCGAAGGCGATCGCCGTCGCCTCCCCCGGTCCGATCCAGATGGGGAGGTAACGGTCGCCTCCCACTTCACGCAGCAGCACGATCGGTTGGTTGGAGGGCATTTCGACCCGGACACCTACGACATCGAGCTCGTTCACACAGCAACCCTAGGCCGTGCCCGGGACGTTTGGGTAGTCGGGCCGGGAACGGGTGACCGATCCGCCAGGGCGAAACGGGCGTCTCAGGGCAGCCGGACCCCGAGCGCGGTCTGCACGAGCGCCGCGTGGAGCCGGACCGTGAGCCCCGCCAGCTCCTTCGTACGGGCCTCCGCGTGGGCCCTGGTCTGCGGGTTGCGGTGACGCCTGAGCGGGGCCACCACCTGGTCCACCAGCCCGGCCTCACGGTCGGCCGCGGCCTTCATCACCCGCAGATGGCGGGGTTCGATCCCGAAGCGCCCCAGCTCGGCGACGACCGAGGCCACCGTGGCGGCCTCCGCGTCGTAGACGCCGTTCTCCAGCGGGACGAGGAGCCCGTAGGACTCCCACTCCGCCAGCTCGGACTCGTCGATCCCGGCGGCCGCCAGCAGCTCGGCCCGCCCGATCCGGGCCGCCGTGGGCCCCTCTGCGGGCTCCGGGGCGGCCTCCCCGTCCCGCTGCCGGCCCACGCTCGGCAACGGCAGGGCCTCGCCCCGCTCCATGGCGTCCAGGTGCTCCCTGATCACCTTGAGCGGCAGATAGTGGTCCCGCTGCATCCTCAGTACGTGGCCGAGGCGCTCGACGTCCTCCGCGCTGAACTTGCGGTACCCCGAGGGGGTCCGCTGCGGCTCGATCAGGCCCTCCGCCTCCAGGAAACGGATCTTGGAGACGGTGACCTCGGGGAACTCGTCGCGCAGCGCGGTCAGCACGGTGCCGATGCTCATCAGACCACCGTCCGCGGCGGCGGTGCCGTTCCCGGCACCGCCCCTCGGTGTTTGAAGCATGGACCTTCCCTCTGTTCCCCCCGGACGGACTCCGGGGGAGGGTCAGTAGCCCCGCTGGCTCGCGTAGAAGACCAGCCGGTACTTGCCGATCTGCACCTCGTCACCGTTCGACAGAGCGACCTCGTCGATCCGCTCGCGGTTGACGTACGTGCCGTTCAGACTGCCGACGTCCGCGACCTTGAACGTGCCGTCCGGGTTGCGACGGAACTCCACATGGCGACGCGACACCGTCACGTCGTCCAGGAAGATGTCGCTCTGCGGGTGACGCCCGGCCGTGGTCAGGTCGCCGTCCAGCAGGAAGCGGCTGCCCGAGTTCGGACCGCGGCGCACGACCAGCAGCGCGGAGCCCAACGGCAGCGCGTCGACCGCGGCCTGCGCCTCCGGGGAGAGCGCCGGCAGCTGGGTCTGGCCGGTGGCCTCGGAGTCGTAGGCCTCGAGACCGGAGATGGAGATGGTGGAGGTCGTCTCCGACGCGCGCTCGGGCGTCAGACCGGGGCGCAGCGGGGCGCCGCAGTTGGAGCAGAAGCGGCTGTTCTCCGCGTTGCGGTTACCGCACCTCGTACACACCAGGGCCGACATGGGAGAAAACCCTCCACCCGTACTTGAGGTTGACGGTTGGCCGAAACCTATGCCGCCGGACTGGGCGGGGTCAACAGACGCCGCGCCCTGACCTCCGGAAATGTCACCGCCCGGACCACCGACCTGGTCCCGGAACAGCGGCCGCTGGCCCTCAGCGTCGGGCTGTGCGCGATGGCGGGCGGTCGCGTTGTCGCCACCCTCTCGCGCGCTCTTGCCGAACAACTTCGCAAACAACTTCACGGGCGATTCCCCTTGACCGAAACAGACCCGCCCGTGGGGCAGGACGAACCCTGACTGAATACACCGGCCGACCCGGACACCTTCACAACGTCCGTATCCACCAGACAGTTTCCACCACGCACCACCGGATCGGTGCGCCGACCCCCCGCATCCTCATGCCCCTGCCGGTTGTCCCCCATGCGCCCCCGGTTCACCGGGAGGACGACCGAGCGTAGTCAGGCTGCTTCGCTGCTCGCAAGGCGTCCACAACGATCTTGTCCGACCGCTCCACGGTCACGGTGGCCTGCTCCTTCTCGAGAGTCTGCACCACGCCTCCAGGGATGTTCAGCGCCGGTTCGAGGTCCTGCGGGTTGCCGATGACCTTGAAACGAAACGGCGCGTTGATCTTGTTCCCGTCGACGCTCACGCTGTCGTCCGAATCCGTCAGGTAGGTGCCGGCCACGACCCGCACGTCATTGACCTGGATCGCCTCGGCGCCGGCGGCGCGCAGTTCCTGGATCGCGTCGAGCAGCATGTCCGCCTCGACCGTCCCCTTCGTGTCCTCGATCGTCATCGTGATGCCCGGCCCCTGCGCGGCCACCGTGCCCGCCAGAATGCCGAGTTGCTTCTCCTTCTCGACCGTCTGCTTGCGGGCCTCCTCCGCCTGGTCGGAGCTGTTCTCCAGTTCCTCCCGCTGCTTCTCGAGGCCCTGCTTCTCGTCCTCAAGACGCTGACTTCGGTCATCGAGTTCATCGAGGATGCGGACAAGATCCTCCTGGCGCGCCCCCCGCAGCGCGTTTCCGCTGTCGCTGTTGGAGGCGACCTGGACGGCCAGGCCGAAGCCGAGACCGAACAGCAGCAGGGCGACGATGAGTTGGGCCCGGGTGACGCGCGGCGGCCACAGCCCCTTCACCAGGCGCTGCCGGCCGGTCAGCGCCGGCTCGGCGGCGTCCTCGGGCTGCTCCTTCGCGGAGGGGGGCGCCGGGACCTCCTCGGGCAGTTCCTTGCGCAGCCTGTTCTCGGCCGCCTCGTCCGGGCTGCTCATCGGCCTCACGCCCGGAAGACGTGCCGGCGGATCGCCGCGGCGTTGGAGAAGATCCGGATGCCGAGGACGACCACGACACCGGTGGACAGCTGGGCACCCACACCCAACTTGTCGCCCAGGAACACGATCAGCGCGGCCACGACCACGTTCGACAGGAACGACACGACGAAGACCTTGTCGTCGAAGATGCCGTCGAGCATGGCCCGCAGACCGCCGAACACGGCGTCCAGCGCCGCCACGACGGCGATCGGCAGATAAGGCTCGACGACCGCCGGAACCTCAGGCCGGACCAACAGGCCGGCCACGACTCCCACGACGAGGCCCAGTACGGCGATCACGATGTGCCCTTCTCCGTTCTCGGCTGTGCAGTACGTACGATCACACTCGGTGCGGCGGGCAGCCGGACGTCGTCCTCCACGGAGATGGCCGTCCGGATGCCGTAGTTCTCCTGCAGCACGTTCAGATAGACGCCGTCGGCGCTGTTCTGGAACCGGCTGCTGAGGTTCTTCCCGTCCCCCACCGCGAGCACCGTGTACGGCGGCACCAGCGGCTTGTTGTCGACCAGTATCGCGTCACCCGCGGCCCTGATCGCCGACAGGGCCGTCAGCCGCTGCCCGTTGATCGAGACGGCCTCGGCACCCGAAGCCCACAGTCCGTTGACCACCTTCTGCATGTCACGGTCACGGACCCGCCCGGTGTCCGAGAACCCGGAGGTCTCCCGAGGGTCGCCGTCGCCGCCCGTGGTGGCTTCCTTGGCGTCGTTCACGACGAGCTTGATCCCGGGCCCGTGCACCTCCACGGCCCCCGACAGAACGCTCACCAGGTCCGCCTGCCCGCTGCCGCCGCTCTTCTCGAGCGCCTCCCGCTGCCGCGCGCTCACGTCGTCGCGCAGCTTGTCGACCGTGCTCTCCAGGTCGTCGGCCGCCCTCGTCTCACTGTCGATGCGGTCGATCAGCTCCTCGCGCTCCTTGGCGACGACCGGGGCCGCGATACGCGCCTGTGCCGCGCCGACGGTCACCACGAGGGCCGCGAGCACCAGACCGGCGGCGAGACCCAGCTTCGCCCGCAGGGTCTTGGGCAGGCCGCCGGTGCCCTCGGACTGCTTCCGCGCGGCGGCCTCGGCGTAGCCGTCGTCGAGGCTGTGGTCCATGACGTTGGTGAGCAGCGACATGGACGCGTCCGGGCGCGTCGCGCGCGCGGGTGTGCTCCGAACGGGGGGCTGCTGCGGCATGCCGCACATCGTCGCATGTCGCGACCACTACCTCCGAATGGCCCCACCGGCGTGCCGGACAGGCCCCCTTGGGGACACTTGTCCGGCACGCGCGTGTGGTGCGCGGATCAGCGCCCCGCGCTGTCCACGACCGACGACCACTCGTCCAGCAGGGCCTGCGCGGAGGCGTCGTCGGGCCCCTCCGCCCACAGATGGGTGACGGCCTCGGCCGGGTCGGGCAGCACCATCACCCAACGCCCGTCCGTCTCGACCACCCGCACCCCGTCGGTGGTGTCCACGAAGCGGTCTCCGGCCGCCTCGACGACCCGCCGCATCACCAGCCCCTTGACGGCCCACGGAGTCGCCAGATCCCGCTTCAGGACGTGCGCCCGCGGAATCCGCGCGTCGATCTGGCTCAGCGTGAGCTGCGTCCGCGCCACCAGCCCGATCAGCCGCACGAAGGCCGCCGTACCGTCGAAGACACTGCTGAACTCCGGGACGATGAACCCGCCCTTGCCGTCCCCGCCGAAGATGGTCGACTCGTCCCGCCCGACCCGGGTCAGGTCGTCGGGCGAGGTCGTCGTCCACTCGACCTGCGTCCCGTGATAGGCGGCCACCTGCTCGGCGATCCTCGTCGTGGTCACCGGGAGCGCCACCCGCCCGCTGCGCCGCTCCGCGGCCACCAGGTCGAGCAGCACCAGCAGTGCCCGGTCGTCCTCGATGATGCGGCCCTTCTCGTCGACGAGGGAGAGCCGCTCGCCCACGGGATCGAACCGCACTCCGAACGCCGCCCGCGACGAGGCCACGATCTCCCCGAGCCGCACGAGACCCGAGCGCCGCTGATCACCGGTCTCCGTGGGCCTGGACTCGTTGAGACCGGGATTGATGGTCAGCGAGTCCACGCCCAGCTTCCCGAGCAGACTCGGCAGCACCAGTCCCGCACTGCCGTTCGAGGCATCGACGACGACCTTCAGCCCGGACTCGGCGATCCCGGTCGTGTCCACGTTCCGCAGCAGCGATCCCGTGTACGAGTCGAACACGCTGGCCGGGAAGTGCAGGTCCCCGATCTCTCCCGGGAAGGCCCGCCGGTACTCCTGCCGCGCGAACACCCGGTCCAGCTTCCGCTGGCTGCCCTGCGACAGATCGGCGCCCTGGCTGTCGAAGAACATGATGTCCACCGAGTCCGGAACCCCGGGCGAGGTCCGGATCATGATCCCGCCGGCCGACCCACGCGCCGTCTGCTGCCGCGCCACGGGCAGCGGCACGTTCTCCAGGTCCCGTACGTCGATGGCGCTGGCCTGCAGCGCGGAGATGACCGCCCGCTTCAGCGCCCGGGCGCCACGGGAGTGGTCGCGGGCCGTGGTGACCGTGGAGCCCTTCTTGAGCGTCGTCGCATAGGCGCCGGCGAGACGCACCGCCAGCTCCGGCGTGATCTCGACGTTCAGGATTCCGGACACTCCGCGGGCGCCGAAGAGATGCGCCTGCCCGCGGGACTCCCAGATCACCGAGGTGTTGACGAACGCGCCGGCCTCGATGGTCTTGAACGGGTAGACCCGCACATTGCCCTGCACGATCGATTCTTCACCGATCAGGCATTCGTCGCCGATGACGGCGCCGTCCTCGATCCGGGCGGCGCGCATGATGTCGGTGTTCTTCCCGACGACACAGCCCCGCAGATTGCTGTGCTGCCCGACGTACACGTTGTCGTGCACGACGGCCTTGTGCAGGAAGGCCCCGCTCTTCACCACGACATTGGAACCGACGACGGTGTGCTCACGGATTTCCGCGCCGGCCTCGACCTTCGCGTAGTCGCCGATGAACAGCGGCCCGCGCAGAACGGCGTCGGGATGCACTTCGGCACCTTCCGCCACCCATACGCCCGGGGAGATCTCGAAGCCGTCGATCTCCACGTCGACCTTGCCCTCGAGCACGTCGGCCTGGGCCTTCACATAGCTCTCGTGCGTGCCGACGTCCTCCCAGTAGCCCTCGGCGATGAAGCCGTAGATCGGCTTCCCCTCCTTCATCAGCTGCGGGAAGACATCGCCGGACCAGTCGACGGGCACATCGGCCTCGACATAGTCGAAGACCTCCGGCTCCATGACGTAGATGCCCGTGTTCACGGTGTCCGAGAAGACCTGGCCCCAGGTCGGCTTCTCGAGGAACCGCTCGACCTTGCCCTCTTCGTCGACGATGGTGATGCCGAACTCCAGCGGATTGGGCACACGCGTCAGACAGACGGTGACGAGCGCACCCTTTTCCTTGTGGAAGTTGATCAGCTCGGTGAGGTCGAAGTCCGTCAGGGCATCGCCGGAGATGACGAGGAAGGCGTCGTCCTTCAGCGCTTCCTCTGCGTTCTTGACGCTTCCCGCGGTGCCGAGTGGCTTCTCCTCATTGGCATAGCTGAGCTCCATACCGAGCTCTTCACCGTCACCGAAGTAGTTCTTGACCAATGAGGCCAGGAACTGCACGGTCACGACGGTCTCATTGAGCCCATGCCTTTTGAGCAGCCTCAGTACGTGCTCCATGATCGGCCGGTTGACCACCGGCAGGAGCGGCTTGGGCATGCTCGAGGTCATGGGGCGAAGGCGCGTGCCTTCGCCTCCGGCCATCACAACGGCCTTCATGTCGGAAGCGTCCTCCTAAAAGAGACGACGGTCTAGCCGACTTTCCCCATCCAGATTGTCCCGCACTTTTCCGCAACGGGCCATCGAGCCACCACTGCTGTCACCAATCGGCGAGGTCAGTCGGCCATGGCGTCCGCACGAACCAGGCGGCGGACCTGCACCACGTAGAGGACTCCTGCCCACCAGTACAGGGTTGTACCCCATCCTGCGAACGCCCATCCGAAAATAGCAGCGAGTGACGCGAGCCATCCACTTCCGTCACTGAGCAGGAGCAGCGGGAACGCGTACATCAGGTTGAAGGTGGCCGCCTTGCCCAGGTAGTTCACCTGGGGCGGCGGATAGCCGTGCTGCCTGAGGATGCCCACCATGACCAGCAGAAGCAGTTCCCGCGCAAGAAGTACGGCCGTCAACCAGAGAGGCAGAATCTCCCGCCAGGTGAGGCCGACCAGGGTCGAGAGGATGTAGAGGCGGTCCGCAGCGGGGTCCAGGAGCCGGCCGAGGCTGCTGATCTGGTTCCAGCGCCGCGCGAGCTTGCCGTCCAGGTAGTCGCTGACGCCGCTCAGAGCCAGCACCAGAAGCGCCCAGCCGTCGCTCTGCGGGCCCCCGAACTCGGGCCTGAGGATCAGCCACAGGAAGAGGGGCACGCCGAGGAGACGCGCCATGCTGAGGATGTTCGGGATGGTGAGGACCCGGTCCGTCTGAACACGGGTCTCCTGGACTGCCACCCGGGGGCCTCCAGTAGAAAATGAGCCAACGATGCTCCCTGACCCTACCTCAACGCAAAAAAGCTCTGGCTCCTGGGCTGCATGCCCAAGAGCCAGAGCTCTAAAAGGAGTTCGGCGGTGTCCTACTCTCCCACAGGGTCCCCCCTGCAGTACCATCGGCGCTGTAAGGCTTAGCTTCCGGGTTCGGAATGTAACCGGGCGTTT
>NZ_JBIAZE010000017.1:0-203528 GCF_042898825.1 Streptomyces sp. NPDC000345 | reverse complement strand
CCTTGCCGCCGGAGAACAGGATCACCGGGTTCTCGAACTCGCCCGCCACCTCGCGGAAGATGTGCACCGCCTCGGACTCCAGCGCGTCCAGATGGGAGAGGCCGAAGCCGGTCATACGAGCCCCCGTGCCGCCAGCACCGTGTACACCGCGTCCGCCGACTCCTTCGGCGTCTGCTCCTGCGTCGCCAGCACGAGCGCGGGGTCCACCGGCGCCTCGTACGGGTCGTCGACGCCGGTCAGCCCGGTCAGCTCGCCCGCCGCCTGCCGGGCGTACAGCCCCTTCACGTCCCGCTCGCTGCACACGTCGACCGGAGTGGCGACATGCACCTCGATGTACGGCGTCCCGCTCTTCTCGTGCCGCCTGCGGACCGCCTCGCGGCTGTCGGCGTAGGGCGCGATGACGGGAACGACCGACAGCACGCCGTTGCGCGCCAGGACCTCGGAGACGAGCCCGATCCGCTGCACGTTGGTGTTGCGGTCCTCGCGGCTGAAGCCGAGGCCGGCGGAGAGGAAACGGCGGATCTCGTCGCCGTCCAGGACCTCCACGCGGTGTCCCTCGGCCTTGAGCCGGTCCCTGAGGAGGCGGGCGATCGTCGTCTTGCCCGCACTGGGCAGCCCGGTGAGCCAGACCGTGGCTCCCTGGGCCCTTGGCGTGCTGGTCATGCGCAACAGTCCTCTTTCCTACCGGCGTGCGACGCGTGGAACGGTAGGTAAGGAGTCTGAGAGGAGTTGTTAAGGAACCTGAGGTTTGGCTGAGTGACTCCTGGTGCGCAAGGGATCACAGGGTCCCGTCATGAACCGTTCACGGACCGGGCTCACACCCCGGCGAACTCCGCGCCCGCGTCCCGCAGCCGCTCGTGCAGTCCGTGGAAGACGGCCGCCGAGCGCGACCCCGGCCAGTTCGCGGGGAGCAGCCGGGCGGGCAGGCCCGGGTCGGCGTAGGGCAGATGACGCCAGGAGTCCAGGGCGAGCAGGTAGTCGCGGTAGGCCTCCTGCGGAGGGGTGTCCGGCCGCTGCTGCCAGGACCGCAGCACCTGCGCGTGGCGGTCGAGGAACGCCTCGTGCTCCTTGGCGATGGCCGCCAGGTCCCACCAGCGGGCCACCGCCTCGACGGTCGGCGCGAAGCCGAGGTGCTCGCCGCGGAAGAAGTCGACGTACCCGTCGAGCCTGAGCCGCTCGAGGGTGTGCCGGGTCTCCTCGTACAGCCGCGCCGGGGCGATCCACACCCCCGGGGCCGCGGTGCCGAAACCCAGGCCCGCCAGCCGTGAGCGCAGGACGTGCCGCTTCTGCCGCTCCGACTCCGGCACGGAGAACACCGCCAGCACCCAGCTCTCGTCCCCGGCGGGTGCCGCGGCGTAGATGCGCCGGTCCCCGTCGTCGAGCAACTGCCGCGCCTCCTCGGAGAGTTCGTACCCGGCCGCGCCCTGTGCCGTACGGGCCGGCAGCAGCAGTCCCCGCCGCTTGAGCCGGGACACCGAGGAGCGTACGGAGGGGGCGTCGACGCCGACCGCGGCGAGCAGCCGGATCAGCTCGGCGACGGGCACCGGGCCCGGCACGAAGCGGCCGTAGGCGCCGTAGAGCGTGACGATGAGAGACCGAGGTGCGGGCTGGTCGGACACGTTGATCATCTTAGGTCCGTCGGTATCACTGCTGGTCATTATCGGTGTCACCACCGGTGTGACCTTCGTCGTGCCCCGCGGTGCGCAGCCTGAACCGCTGGAGTTTGCCGGTCGCGGTGCGCGGCAGCGCCTCCAGGAGCACGATCTCACGCGGACACTTGTACGGCGCCAGCTCCGCCTTGAGGAAGGCCCGCAGGGCGTCGACGTCCCGCGGTGCGCCCCCGCGCAGCACGGCGAACGCCACGACCACCTGCCCCCGGTCCTCGTCGGGCCGTCCCACGACGGCCGCCTCGACCACGTCCGGGTGGCGCAGCAGCGCCTCCTCGACCTCGGGCCCCGCGATGTTGTAACCGGCGGAGATGATCATGTCGTCGGCGCGGGCCACGTACCGGAAGTAGCCGTCGGGCTCGCGGACATAGGTGTCGCCGGTGACGTTCCACCCCTCGCGCACGTACTCCCGCTGGCGCGGGTCGGCGAGGTAGCGGCAGCCGACCGGGCCGCGCACGGCGAGCAGTCCGGGCTCGCCGTCGGGCACGGGCGCGCCGTCCCCGTCCTGCACGCGCGCGTGCCAGCCGGGGACCGGGACGCCGGTGGTGCCGGGACGGATGTGCTCGTCGGCGGCGGAGATGAAGATGTGCAGCAGCTCGGTGGCGCCGATGCCGTTGATGAGCCGCAGCCCGGTCCGCTCGTGCCAGGCCCGCCAGGTCGCCGCGGGCAGGTTCTCGCCGGCGGAGACACAGCGGCGCAGCGAGGTCACGTCGTGCGCGCGGAGGTCGTCGAGCATCGCGCGGTAGGCGGTGGGCGCCGTGAACAGCACGCTCACCCGGTGCTCGGCGATCGCGGGCAACAGCTGCCGGGGGCCCGCCTGTTCGAGCAGCAGCGCGCTGGCCCCCGCCCGCAGCGGGAAGACGACCAGACCGCCCAGGCCGAAGGTGAAGCCGAGCGGGGGACTGCCGGCGAAGACGTCGTCCGCAAGCGGCTTGAGGACGTGCCGGGAGAAGGTGTCGGCGATCGCCAGCACGTCCCGGTGGAAGTGCAGACACCCCTTCGGCCGGCCGGTGGTGCCGGAGGTGAACGCGATCAGCGCCACGTCGTCGGCGGCGGTGTCCACGGCGGTGTACGGCGTGCTCGGCGCCGGCCGGTGCAGCAGGTCCTCGGGGGAGTCGCCGCCGTACGTGGTGATCCGCAGCCCCGGTATCTCCGCCTTGGCGAGGTCGTCGACCGCCCGCACGTCGCACAGGGCGTGCTCCACCCGGGCGATCTCGCCCATCGTGCGCAGCTCGTGCGGCCGCTGCCGGTCCAGCACGGTGACCGCGATCGCGCCCGCCTTCAGCACCGCCAGCCAGCAGGCCGCGAGCCAGGGCGTGGTCGGGCCGCGCAGCAGGACCCGGTTGCCGGGCACGACACCGAGGTCGCCGGTGAGCAGATGTGCGATCCGGTCGACCCGGGCGCGCAACTCCCCGTACGTCCAGGCCGGTCCCGACGGGAGGTGGAACACCGGCCGGTCGGGGGAGTGGCCGTGGCCGAGCAGTTCGGCGGCGCAGTTCAGCCGGTCGGGGTAGCGCAGTTCCGGCAGGTCGAAGCGGAGGTCGGGCCACTGGCCGGGCGGCGGGAGGTGGTCGCGCGCGAAGGTGTCGACGTGGGCCGAGACGTTCATGGGCGTTCGCCCCCTTGCCTGGACGGGCTGCGCGGGTGGGCGTCGAGGTGGCCTCGCGGATCGAGCGTATCGTGTTGGTGACGACAGTCAACGGTACGCGATACCGTCGGCAGGAGACCGCCGGGCAGGGCGTGGACGGGCCCGGACAGGGGCGGCAGAGGGGACAGGCGATGCCCGCATTCTCGCTCGAACCGGCACAGACCGCCTGGTGCGCCGAGTTGCGCACCCTGGCGGCCGACCGGCTGCGCCCGCTCGCCGAGAAGGGCGAACCGGGCCGCGTCAACCGGACCCTCCTCGCCGAACTCGGCCGACTGGGCCTGCTCTCCCGCCTGTTCACCTCGGGCGCCCTCGACCTGTGCCTGATGCGCGAATCCCTCGCGCAGGGCTGCACGGAGGCGGAGACCGCCCTGGCCCTCCAGGGGCTCGGCGCGCATCCGGTCCACGCCCACGGCAGCCCCGCCCAGCGCGAGCGCTGGCTGCCGCGCGTCGCCGACGGCGGTGCGGTCGCCGCGTTCGCGCTGTCCGAACCGGGGGCGGGGTCGGACGCGGCGGCGCTGTCCCTCGCCGCCGAGCCCGACGGCCCGGACGCCTGGCGCCTGACCGGCGAGAAGCGCTGGATCTCCAACGCCCCCGAGGCCGACTTCTACACCGTCTTCGCCCGTACGACGCGGGGCGCCGGAGCCCGCGGCGTCACCGCCTTCCTCGTCCCCGCCGACCGCCCCGGTCTCACCGGGACCCCCCTCGACATGCTCTCCCCGCACCCCGTCGGCGCCCTCGGCTTCGACGCCGTCCCCGTCACCGCGGCCGACGTCCTCGGTGAACCCGACCGGGGCTTCCGCGTCGCCATGACCACCCTCGACCTCTTCCGCCCGAGCGTCGGCGCCTTCGCGGTCGGCATGGCCCAGGCGGCCCTCGACGCGACCCTCGTCTGGACCTCCCGGCGGGACGCCTTCGGCGGCAAGCTGAGGGACCTGCAGACCGTCGCCCACACCGTCGCCGAGATGGCCCTGCGCACCGAGGCCGCCCGGCTGATGGTCCACGCGGCGGCCACGGCGTACGACGCCGGCGCCCCCGACGTCCCGCGGCGCGCCGCCATGGCCAAGCTGCTGGCCACCGAGACCGCGCAGTACGTCGTGGACGCGGCCGTCCAGCTCCACGGCGCCCGTGCCCTGCACCGCGGCCACCTGCTCGAACACCTCTACCGCGAGGTCCGCGCCCCGCGCATCTACGAAGGGGCCAGCGAGGTCCAGCGCGGCATCATCGCCCGCGAGCTGTACGCCGGTCTGGAGGCCGCCCGATGACCGCCGAACGCGTCAACCCGCCGGCGCTGTCCCCGCCCGCCGGCTTCTCCCACGCCGTCGTCGCCAGCGGCTCCCGGCTGGTGTTCCTGGCGGGCCAGACCGCGCTCGACACCGACGGGAAGGTCGTGGGGGAGTCGCTGCCCGAGCAGTTCGCCCGGGCGCTCACCAACCTGCTGACCGCACTGCGGGCGGCCGGCGGCACGCCGGGGGACCTGGCGCGGGTCACGGTCTACGTCACGGACGTCGCCGCGTACCGGTCCCACGCCGCCGAACTCGGCCGGATCTGGCGGGAGTCTGCGGGCCGGGACTATCCGGCGATGGCGGTGGTCGGCGTCGTACGGCTGTGGGACGCGCAGGCTCTGGTCGAGGTGGACGGGTTCGCGGTACTGGACCCGTGATCCGCGCCCCGGGGAGCGGGGGTCACGCCGCGACGGCGAGCCGGCCGGCGGTCACCCGGTGCGGGGCCACGACCCGGCCGTCGGGCAGGAGCTCCCCGGAGTCGTCGAAGACGATCGTGCCGTCGCACAGCAGGCTCCAGCCCTGCTCGGGGTGGGCGGCGACGACGTGCATGGCGTGGGCGTCGGCCGAAGCGCCGGCGACGGAGTGGGAACACATGGCGCACCTCCACGTCGGTGGGGGCCGGCCGTACGGCCGGCCTCGCATGGCACGACCATGCGCCCGCCTCCGGGACAGCGCCAGGGTCTTCCGGCAAGCGTGACAGCACCAGGACAACTCCAGGACCGTTCGCCGACGACCGGTGCGGACTCGCCACCGAAGGGGTGACGGTCACGGCCCCGGGCCCGTCCGCCCGGTACCAGTGGAAGCCCCCCACCACTGGAGGTCTTCCATGTTGCTTCGCCCCGCTCTGACCGCGGCGGCCGGCGCCGCCCTCTTCCTGCTCGTCGTGCCGGGACAGGCCGCCGGCGCCGACCTGTCCGAGAGCCTCACCGTCGACGCGGTCGCCCGGATCGCCGCCGACGGCACCGTCACGCTGACCGGCACCTACCGCTGCCTCGGCAGCGCGGGCCCGGTCTACCTCAGCACCGCCGTCCACCAGGATTCCGGGACCGTGCGCTACGGCATCGGCGGCAGCCGCGCGGTGTGCGACGGCGCCGAGCACACCTGGCAGAACGCCGGCAAGGCCAGCGTGGACGCGCTGAAGGCCGGGCCCGCCCACGTCGAGGCCACGCTCATGGAACTCGAGACCCGCGGCGGCCTGCCCCTGCCCCGCTTCCACGTGGTGCAGCGACAGGACGTCACGCTGACCGCGGTCTGACCCCGTGCCGCACACCTCGGCGAGCGGGACGGCGGGCCGGCCGCGCCGACGGCGTGGACCGGGGGCCACGGCCCGCTCGGTCCGTCCGGCCTTCTCGCCGAGGGGGTTCCGCTCCCCGCTCACGCCTCCCGCGGCACCGGAGCCGGCTGTTCCCCCGACCCCCGGACGATCAGCCGGGTCGGGACGGTGATGGTGCGGGCCCGGCCGCGGTCGCCGTCCAGGCGGGCCAGGGCGCAGGTCGCGGCCGCTCTGCCGATCTCCTCGGGGTCCTGGGCGACGACGGTCAGGGCCGGCTCCAGCGCCTCGGCGAGCGAGACGTCGTCGAAGGCGACGACCGCGACGTCCTTGCGGCGGCTGCGGGCCAGTTCGGCGACTATGCCCAGCGCCATGATGTTGTTGCCGGCGAACAGGGCGGTGGGGGGATCGGCCAGGCCGAGGAGCTGGGCGGTCGCGGCCTCGGCGCCCCGCTGGTCGTGCGCGTTGGTGACGAGCGAGCGGTCGTGGGGGATGCCGGCCTCCTGCAGCGCCGAACGGTATCCGGCCAGACGCTCTCGGCGGGTGTAGAGCTTGGTGGGAAGGTCACCGATGAAGCCGACGCGCCGGTGGCCGTGGGCGATGAGATGGGCGACGCCGTCGTGCGAGCCCGAACGGTTGGAGCTCACCACGCTGTCCGTGGCCAGGCCCACTCCGGGACGGTCGAGGAAGACGACGGGCAGGCCCGCGGCACGCGCGGGCTTGAGGGGGGAGTGGTCGGCGCCGACGGACGGCACGACCATCAGGATGCTGACGCGGCGGGCGAGGAACTTGTCCGTCAGGGCGCGTTCCCGGTCGGGGTCGTCGGCGGAGGAGCCCATGAGCAGGGTCAGTCCGCGGTCGCGGACGGTGTCCTCGATGCTGCTGGCGACGGCTCCGAAGAAGGGGTTGCCGAGGTCGGGGATGACCAGTCCGACGGTGGTGTCCGGTCCGCCGACGCGGATGTTGCGGGCCATGAGGTTCGGCTGGAAGCCGAGTTTGGCCACGGCGGCGAGAACCTGTTCCCTGGTCTGCGCGGAGGCGGGCCCGTCCTCGTTGAGGACGCGGGAGACGGTCTTGGCGCTGACGCCGACTTCTCGGGCGACGTCGGCCAGGGTGGGGCGGCGGTTCGCTGCCATGGAGGTAGGTGTCTCCTGTGCTCGTCGGTTCCGGCCGCGGCCTCGGCCGGAACCTGTGAGTGGTGATTCGTGTCGTCAGCCGGCCTGGACTCCGGCGGCCTTGGCGGCCTCGGAATCCGCGACGACAGTATCTCCGGCCTCGTCGACGGTGAGTGCGCCGGTCATGATGGCGACGACCTCGGCCATGGAGTAGTCGGAGGGCTTGATCACGGCGGCGCGGCGACCGAGGCGGTGGACGTGGATCCGGTCGGCGATCTCGAAGACGTGCGGCATGTTGTGGCTGATCAGGACGACCGGCATGCCCTTGTCCCGCACCCGCCGGATGAGGTCCAGAACCTGGCCGGACTCCTTGACTCCGAGGGCGGCGGTGGGTTCGTCCATGACGACGACGCTGCGGGCCCAGGCGACGGACCGGGCGACCGCGACGGCCTGCCGCTGTCCGCCGGAGAGCGTCTCGACGGCCTGGGTGAGGGAGCGCAGGCCGATCTTCAGGTCGGCCATGTGCTCGGCGGCCTCCTGGCGCATGCGCTTCTTGTCCAGCATCCGCAAGACGCTGCCGAGGACGCCGGGGCGGCGCAGTTCGCGGCCGAGGAACATGTTGGAGGCGATGTCCATGGACGCGGCGACGGCGAGGTCCTGATACACCGTCTCGATGCCGTGGGCGCGGGCGCTCTGGGGGCCGGAGAAGGTGATGGGCTCGCCGTTGAGGCGGATCTCGCCGGCGTCGGGGGTGAGCGCTCCGGTGAGGGCCTTGATGAGGCTGGTCTTCCCGGCGCCGTTGTCGCCGATGACGGCGAGGACCTCGCCGGGCAGCAGGTCGAAGTCGGCGCCGTCGATGGCGGTGACATGGCCGTACCGCTTGACCAGGCCACGGGCCTGCAGCACGGGCGTGGGGGTGGTGGTCATCGGGCCTTCTTCCGGGAGATCTGGTCGACGGTCACCGCGAGGATCACCAGGACGCCGGTGATCAGGGTCTGGTAGATGGAGGCGACGCCCATCAGCTGCAGGCCGTTGCGGAAGACACCGACGATGAGGACGCCGATGAAGGTGCCCAGCACCGAGCCGCGTCCGCCGAACAGGCTGGTGCCGCCGAGGACGACGGCGGTGATGCTGTCGAGGTTGTCGGTCTGGCCGGCCTGCGGGTCGCCGACCCCGGTGCGGGAGATGAGCAGCAGGGCGGCGATGCCGTAGAGCAGACCGGCCACGGTGTAGATGCCGATGGTCAGGCGGGAGGTGCGGATGCCGTTGAGGCGGGCCGCCTCCTGGCTGTTGCCCAGCGCGTAGACGTGCCGGCCCCAGCCGGTGCTGCTCAGGGCGTAGGCGAGGAGGAGGAAGAGGGCGATGGTGACCAGGGAGCCGTAGGTGATGTCGGTGTGCCCGAGGGGGAAGGTCCCGCCGAGGGCGGTCAGCGGGCCGGGCAGGCTGGTGACCGTCTGTTCCTCGGAGTAGATGTGGGTCAGCGCGAACGCCACGTTGAGCATGCCGAGGGTGACGATGAACGGCGGCAGCGGGATCTTCTGCACCAGCAGCCCGTTGAGCAGTCCGAAGCCTCCGCACACGGCGATGCCCACGGCGATGGCGGCGAGCGGGGGCAGGGAACCCTCGGCGGCCATCTTGGCGATCATGATGCTGCCGAAGGCCATCACGGCGCCGCACGACAGGTCGATGCCGGCGGTCAGGATGATCAGGGTCTGCCCGATGGCGAGGGTGCCGACGACCATGACCTGCTGCACGATCAGCGAGAAGTTGCCGCCGGTGAGGAACTGGTCGGTGGAGAGGGAGAAGAAGGCGCAGGCGAGAAGGAGAGCGACCAGCGGGCCGGTGGTCGGCGCCGTGAGCAGTCGGCGGGCCGTGGTCGGCGCTTTGAGCTCGGCATAGGGCGAGGACGCGCTCGGGGGCGTGGTCGTGGCTGTCATGCGAAGTCCTTGTCGGAAGACAGATGTCCTTGTCCGTCCTTGCCGGAGGCCAAGGGGACGAGGGGGCGGCCGTCCCCGGTCGGGGAGGAGGGGCCGGCCGCCCCGCTGGGGGGAAGGAGGCGGGGTGCGGGCCTCGGGGCGGCTCAGCCCCAGCAGTTCTCCAGGCCGTAGGCGGTGTCCTTGGACGTGACCCCGTCCTGCGCCTTGTCGGTGATCAGGGTGACGCCGGTGTCGGTGTAACCGGACGCCTTCTTGCCGTCCTTGGCGTACGTCACGACGGCCTTGACGCCCTCGGCGGCCATCTTCAGCGGGTACTGCTGCGACGTCGCGGCGATCTTGCCGTCCTTGACCGCCTGGGTGCCGGTGCAGCCGCCGTCGACGGAGACGATCAGCACGTCCTTCTCCCGGCCCTTGGCCTTCAGCGCCGTGTAAGCGCCGAGCGCGGCGGGCTCGTTGATGGTGTAGACGACGTTGATGCCGGGTTCCTTCTGGAGGCAGTTCTCCATCGCGGTCTGGCCCTTGGCCTGGTCGCCGCCGGTGTCCTGGGCGCACACCACGTCCTTGTCGGTGGCGCCGAAGCCCTTGAGGAAGCCGTCGTGCCGCTGGACGCCGACGGAGACGCCCGGCGCCAGGTCGAGGGCGGCTATCTTCGCCGTCTTGCCGCTCATCGCGGCCTTGGCGTACTCGCCGATCAGCTGGCCGGCCTTGAGGTTGTCGGTGGCGAAGAGGGCGTCGACCGCGCTCTCCGGCTCGGTCGGGGTGTCCAGGGCGATGACCAGGACGCCCTTGGCCTTGGCCTTCTCGATCGCGGGCACGATGGCCTTGGAGTCGCTGGGGGTGATCAGGATGCCCTTCACCCCGGAGGCGACCATGTTCTCCATGGCCGTCACCTGACCGGCGTTGTCGCCGTCGAACTTGCCCGCCGCGGTGACCAGTTGGGCGCCGTTCTCCTTCGCGGCCTTCTCCGCGCCCTCCTTCATCTTCACGAAGAACGGGTTGGTGTCGGTCTTGGTGATCAGACCGACCTTGACCTCACCCGAGCCGGAGCTCGAGGAACTGGATCCGGAGCCGGACCCGCAGGCCGTCAGGGTGAGGGCCGCGACGCCCGTGACCGCGGCGGCTCTGAGGAGGGAGGAGGACAGACGAGTGGTGCGAGGCATGATCGACTCCTGTGGGTAGCGGGGGCGGCGCGGGTCGGGGTGCAGAGCGGGCCGCCCCGGGGTGTCATCGTTGACTTATGTCATCGTTGACACCGCCTGGCGAGGATGATGGACTCCGTCTCCCGGCAACGTCAATGCCTTCCGCTCGTCACAAATCGGCAACGTCCGAGGCCGCCGCCCACCGCGGCCGTCCGACAGCCGCACCCGACGTGCCCGGTGCGCCCGTACGTCCGTCAGAGAAGAGCAGCCCATGAGCCCCCGCCAGATCACCGTCCTGGGGGAGTGCGTCGCGGACGCGTTCGCCGCGCCCGCGAGCACCTCGAACGAACTCGCCCTGCGTGTCCTGCCGGGCGGCGGACCCGCGAACACGGCCGTGTCACTGGCCCGGCTCGGCACGCCGGCGCGCTTCCTCGCCCGCCTGTCCGGCGACGTGTTCGGCCGGCTGTTCCGGGCCCACCTGGAGGCGTCCGGGGTGGACCTGTCGCACGCCGTCCGGGCCGCGGAACCCAGCACGCTCGCGGTGGCGGAACTGGACGCCCGGGGGCAGGCCGTCTTCTCCTTCCACGCGCAGAACACGGCCGACTGGCAGTGGACGGCCGGGGAACTGGACCGGGTGGACCTGTCCGGGACCGCCTGTCTGCACACGGGATCCCTGGCCCTGGTCCGGGAACCCGGCGCGGCGGCGGTGGAGGACTTCCTGGCCTCGGCCGCCCCCCACGCGACCATCAGCATCGACCCCAACGTCCGGCCGCTGCTGGTGCACCCCGATGTCTACCGCGCCCGGCTGGCGCACTGGTGCGCCCTCGCCGACGTGCTGCGGCTGAGCGAGGACGACCTGGAGCTCCTGCTGCCCGGCACCCCGCCCGAGGAGGCGTGCGACCTCTGGCACGCGGCCGGGGCGCGGCTCGTCGTGATCACGCGCGGTGCCGACGGCGCCCTGGCCTCGCTCGACGGCGACCGGGTCCAGGTCCCCGCCGTCGCGACGACCGTGGCCGACACGGTGGGGGCGGGGGACTCCTTCACCGCCGGACTGCTGCACCACCTCGGCGCCCGCGGCCTGCTCGGCGGCCGGCTGACCGGGCTCCGGCTCGACGACGTCGCGCAGGCGTGCCGGTTCGCCGCCCGGGTCGCGGCCCTGACCTGCTCCGTCGCCGGTCCCAACCCGCCGTGGCGGAGCCAGTTGGACCGGTCGGTCACGGCGGACCTCGGATGACGGCCGGGCAGGACGTCGCGGCCGCACCGTTGACGCGTCGGCGGGACCGCCCCCATCATCGGGCCACTCGATGTCAACGATGACATCGGTCGGCGACCCCCTCGCCGGTGCCGTGCAACCCGTGTCCGGCACCCGGCTCCCACCGTGTCCGGCCTGCACCGACCCCCGCCCGACCCGACCGGCCCCGACCGGCAACGCCCCCGGAGGACAGCACACCGTGAACAAGACCCTGCTCGCCGAGTTCACCGCCCGCGATGGCGCGGAGGACGACGTCGCCCGCCTGATCGTGGAGTACGCGAAGAAGGTGCGCGAGGAAGAGGGCAACCTCGCCTTCGACGTCTACACCAAGGCATCTCACCCGCGTGCCTTCTGGATCTTCGAGGTGTACCGGGACGAGGACGCCTTCCAGGCGCATCTGAAGGCCCCGTACGGCGGTCCCTTCAATGCCGCGCTGGTCCCGCTGATCGAGGAGGACGCGTCGGTGCTGACCTTCCTCGACCCGGTCACCTGAGGCCCTCGCCCGAGGAGGGCGGCCGGGCGGGACCCGCCGCGGCGTCAGCCGGGGGGAGAAGAGGGTGGGCGCGAGAGAAAGTGCACACCTCCCGCCACTTTCAACCTATAGCGCACCGGGGGGCTTGCGGCAAGGCCCCGGTCGTGCCGCAGAATCGCTGGCTCAGACCGGAACTCGGGAATCGGGGTCGTGCGGAGTGTGTGTGTTCCTGTCAGCTCATGGGTCATGCGAGGACGTCCGGTCGGATCGGGGCCGATGACATGAACCCTCTGACCACCCGTGCCTTCGACCTTCCCGACCGGCTCTCCGCCAAGGCCGAGCCGGCGCTGATCGCCCGCGACGAGGAGCACTTCGCGGCCCTCGCGCAGTGCCTGGAGCAGACCGTCGCCGAACTGTCCGACCGCCTCGACGCCGAACGCAGGGCGCCCGGCGGCCTCGGCCGCGAGGCGATGGAGCGGGACCTGGAGATCCACCGGCTCACCGGCCGGCTGCGTGCCCTGCGCCGCTTCGGCCTGGACCTGTGCCTCGGCCACATGGTCGGCGCGGACGACCCCGAGCCCGTGTACATCGGACGGCTCGGCCTCACCGACAGCACGGGGCGCCGGCTGCTGCTCGACTGGCGCACCCCCGCGGCCGAGCCGTTCTTCGCGGCGACCCACGCCGACCCGATGGGGCTGGCGAGCCGCCGCAGATATCGCTGGACCCGCGGCCGGATCAGCGACTACTGGGACGAGGTGTTCACCGCCGACGGGCGCGAGGGACACGCCGCCCTCGACGACCAGTCCGCCTTCATCGCCAGCCTGGGCGCCGACCGGTCGGACCGGATGCGCGACGTGCTCGCCACCATCCAGGCCGACCAGGACGCCGTCATCCGGGCGGGATCCCGCGGCACGCTCGTCGTCGACGGCGGCCCCGGCACGGGCAAGACCGTCGTCGCCCTGCACCGCTCCGCCTTTCTGCTCCACTCCGACCCCCGTCTCGGTCACCGCCGGGGCGGTGTGCTCTTCGTCGGTCCGCACCGGCCCTACCTGGCCTACGTCGCCGACGTCCTCCCCAGCCTCGGCGAGGAGGGCGTGCAGACCTGCGTCCTGCGGGACCTCGTCGCCGAGGGAGCCGCGGCGTCGGCCGAGACCGACCCCGAGGCGGCCCGCCTGAAGTCGTCGGCGGACATGGTGAAGGCGATCGAGAAGGCCGTCAGGTTCTACGAGGAGCCGCCCACCGGGGGGATGACGGTCACGACCCCGTGGGCCGACGTCCGGCTGACCGCCGACGACTGGGCCGAGGCGTTCGGAGCGGCTGAAGCGGGTGTCCCGCACAATGAGGCGCGCGACCTGATCTGGGAGGAACTGGTCACGATCCTGAGGGACAGGCACGACGCCGCCGTCCCGGCCGAGCAGTTGCGCAGGGTGCTGCTGCACGACAGGGAACTGGTCGAGACCCTCGACCGCGCCTGGCCGCTGCTCGAAGCGGCCGATCTCGTCTCGGACCTGTGGTCGGTCCCCGCCTATCTGCGGCTGTGCGCCCCCTGGCTCGACCGCGACGAGGTGCGCAGGCTGCAGCGCGCGGAGCCCCAGGCCTGGACGGTGTCCGACCTGCCGCTCCTGGACGCGGCCCGCCAGCGGCTCGGCGACCCCGAGGCCGCCCGGCGCAGCCGCCGGCACGCGGCCCTCGCCTCCGCCCAGCGCGAGCGCATGGCGCACGTCGTCGACAACCTGATCGAGGCCGTGGCCCGCTCCGGCGCCGACGGTGACGACGGCGAAGGCCTGGTGGCGATGCTGCGCGGCGAGGACGCCCAGGTCAGCCTGTTCGACGAGTCCGAACTGCCCCCCGCCGACCCGGACCTGCTCGCCGGCCCGTTCGCGCACATCGTCGTGGACGAGGCTCAGGAACTGACCGACGCCGAGTGGCAGATGCTGCTGCTGCGCTGCCCCTCGCGGAGCTTCACCGTCGTCGGGGACCGGGCCCAGGCCCGGCACGGGTTCACGGAGTCGTGGCACGAACGGCTCGCGCGGGTCGGGCTCGACCGGATCGACGTGGCCTCCCTGAGCGTCAACTACCGGACGCCGCAGGAGATCATGACGGAGGCCGAGCCGGTCATCCGCGCCGCCCTCCCGGACGCCAACGTCCCGACGTCCATCCGCAGCAACGGCGTGCCCGTCCGCCACGGATCCCTCGCGGAGCTGGACGCGATCCTCGGCACCTGGCTCGCCGCCCATGCCGAGGGCACCGCCTGCGTCATCGGCGCCCCCGCGTTCCGCGCGACGCCCCGCGTCCGCTCCCTGACCCCGGAGCTGTCCAAGGGCCTCGAGTTCGACCTGGTCGTCCTCGTCGACCCGGAGAACTTCGGCGAGGGCATCGAGGGAGCCGTCGACCACTACGTGGCCATGACCCGCGCGACCCGCGAACTGGTCGTCCTCACGAGCTCCTGAGCCCACCCGGGGCGCGGTGGCGGTGCGGACCTCGAGCCGCGGGGGCGGCGCTCCGCGGGACGCCCCGCCGCGTCCCGGGGGACCCGCCGGCAGCCCGCGGGCCCGGCCGGTGAAGGTCACCGGCCGGGCCCGCGGGCTGCTGCGGCTCACGCCGAACGGGCGCCGCCCCGCCACGGCGGTGCCGCCGTCCGGTGGCCGGTGTCCCAGGCGTGGACGGCCTTGTCGGTCTGGCGGCGCAGCCGGTCCTGGAGCTGGTCGACGAGTTCGTGGCCGGTGGCCGCCTCGGCGAGGACGACCATCTGCCGGCCGCCGACGCGCAGGTCGGCGGTGGCCGACCAGGGGCGGTCGGCATGGTGCGCGGTCGCGCGCACGAGGCGCACCTCGCCGGCCACGGCGGGCAGTCCCGGCCGGGCGACGACGGCGTCGACCTTCGCGCGGGCGTAGGCCAGGATCTCGTCGTCCACGGGACCGTCGGAGCGCAGCAGCACGGTGGTGACGGTGGTCCGGGTGTCGTTGCTGGTCATGTCGGATTCCTCTGGAGGGGACGGGTGGGCCGCGGCGGATCCCGGCGTGGCACGAACGCCGGTCCGCCCGGTCAGCCCGATGGGGCGACGGTGAGCAGGACTGCCGCGTCCTCGATCGCGTGCAGTCCGTGGCGGGCCTCGGGGATGGTGATCAGGTCTCCGGTCCGGCCCTCCCAGGACGCGTCGCCGCTGGTGAGCCGCACGTGTCCGCGCAGCACCAGCAGCGTGGCGTCGCCGGGGCTCTCGTGCTCGGCGAGGGAGGTGCCGGCGGTCAGGGCGAGGACGGTCTGGCGCAGCGCGTGTCCGTGACCGCCGTGGACGGTCGCGGCGCTGCGTCCGGAGGAGGCCGCCGAGGCGCGGTCCAGGTGCTCGCGGGCCAGTGCGTCGAGGGAGAGCTTGGGCATGGCTTCCGGTCTCTCAGGAGGCGGGGGGACGGGATCCGGCGGGTCACATCTCGAAGACGATGCGGGCCTTGATCTGCCCGTTCAGGACCTCGGCGATCGACTCGTTGACGGTGTCCAGTGGACGGGTCTCGTAGATGACCTTGGTGCGTCCGGCGGCGTGCAGCTGGAACACCTCCTCCAGGTCCTGGCGCGTGCCGACGATCGAGCCGATGACGGACGTGCCGTTCAGCACGGTGTCGAAGATCGGCACCTGGATGGTCCCGCCGGCGGGCAGGGCGACCATGACCAGCTTGCCGCCGCGCCGCAGACCGCCGTAGACGGCGGCGAACGCCTGCTCGTTGACGGCCAGCGCGATGGCCGCGTGGGCCCCGCCGTGCCGCTTGAGCACCTCGGCCGGATCCTCCTTGCGGGCGTCGATGAGGATGTCCGCGCCGAGCTCCCTGGCCAGCTCCAGCTTGTCGTCGGTGACGTCGATCGCCGCGACGGTCGCACCGGCGATCTTGGCGTACTGCACCGCCAGATGGCCGAGCCCGCCGACACCGGAGATCGCCACCAGCTGGGTCGGACGGACCCCGGCGACCTTGAGCGCCTTGTACGTGGTCACGCCGGCGCAGGTCAGCGGGGCGGCGTCGCGCGGGTCGATGCCGTCGGGGACGGGCGCGGCGAAATCGGCGGGGGCGAGCATCTTCTCGGCGTACCCGCCGTCCACGCTGTAGCCGGTGTTCTGCTGCTGCTCGCAGAGCGTCTCCCAGCCCGACAGGCAGTGCTCGCACCGCCCGCAGGCCCAGCCCAGCCAGGGCACGGCCACCCGCTGCCCGAGCTCCAGATGGGTCACCCCGTCCCCGAGCGCCTCGACGACGCCGACGCCCTCGTGGCCGGGGACGAAGGGCGGGGTGGGCTTGACCGGCCAGTCGCCGTGGGCGGCGTGGATGTCGGTGTGGCACAGCCCGGACGCCTCGAGACGGATGCGGACCTGACCGGGGCCGGGCTCCGGATCGGGGCGCTCCTCGATGACGAGCGGCTCGCCGAACGACCGGACGACTGCTGCCTTCATCAGATGCTCCTTGGGACTTGTTCGGTGCGGTGCGATTCAAGGGTCGGACGAAGCCGGGAGTGACGGCAGGTCCCCAACGTCCTCGCGAGAGGGGCCACCCGGCCCCGGGACCGTGGCGACCGGCCCTGCCCTTACGGTGGTGGGGTGATCAACCACCCCGTGGGAGGAGAGCACATGGAGATCGTCGCGTACGGCGTCCTCGCCGACGAGGAGCCGTTGCTGCACGCCGCGTTCGACCGGGCCTTCGCCGGCCGCCACGAACCGCGCTGTCTGCGGCTGTTCCTCAACCGGGACACCGCGCCGACCGCGGCCGGCCACGAGGTGGTGCTCAGCAGTGTCAACGACACCCTGGACAAGGAGGTGCTGAGCGCACTCGCCAAGGGCGGCACCAGGATGATCGCCCAGCGCGCCACCGGCTACAACAACATCGACCTGACGGCGGCCGGGGAACTGGGGCTGACGGTGGCCCGGGTGTCGTCCTACTCGCCGTACTCGGTCGCCGAGTTCGCCTGGGCGCTGGCGCTCGCCGTCGACCGGCGGATCGTACGGGCCGCGCACCGCACCCGGGAGTTCGACTTCCGGCTCGACGGGCTGATGGGCCGCGACCTGCGCGGCCGGACCGCGGGTGTGGTGGGCACCGGCAGGATCGGCGCCGCGTTCGCCCGGATCGCGCACGGCTTCGGGATGCGGCTGCTGGGCTGGGACGTCGCCGAGAACCCCGACTGCCTGGCCCTGGGCATGGAGTACGTCGAGCGGGAGCGCCTGTTCGCCGAGGCGGACCTGGTCAGCCTGCACGTGCCGCTGCTGCCGGACACCCACCACCTGGTGGACGCCCGGATGCTGGCGCTGATGAAGGACGACGCGATCCTGGTCAACTCCAGCCGGGGCGGGCTGGTGGACACCGACGCCCTGCTGGAGACCCTGCGCGCGGGACGGCTGAGCGGCGTGGGCCTGGACGTGTACGAGGAGGAGGCCGGGGTGTTCTTCCTCGACAAGTCCCTGGAGGTGATGACGGACGAACGTCTCGCCCGCCTGATGACCTTCAGCAACGTCCTGGTCACCTCGCACCAGGCGTACTTCACCCGGGACGCGGTCGGCCAGATCGCCGAGACCACCGCGGCCAACGTCACCGACTACCTCGCCGGCCGGAGCGGCGACAACACCCTCGTCCGGTCGCCCGCGGACTGAGCCCCGCGAGGCCCGTGCGCGGTGGCCGGACAAGGGAGGGCGGCGCCTCAGACGAGCGCGGCCCTGAGCACGTCGAGGGCGGTCCTCGGATCCGCCAGGGCGTGGTGGATGCCGGGGATCTCCTGCCGGTCGAGGCCGAGCAGGCCGTAGACGGCGTGCATGGCGCCGCGCACCGAGTACTCCACGGTGAAGACCACGTCCTCCGGGATCTCGGTGTACTGGCCGAGGAAGGCGAAGTTGGCGGCACCGCGCGGAACGACCAGGGGCCGGTCGTGGACGGTACGGGGGGCGAACTGGCTGGTGATGTACGGCATCATCACCGGGATCACGGTGGTGGTCGCCGCCACCTGCTCCTCGATGTCCCGCATCCCGAGGTGGCCGAGCAGCTCGGTGAGGATCTCCCGGCCGGTGGCCCGCGCCATCGGCTTGCCGACGAAGTCGCCGTCACGGTCGACGAACAGGCCGTACCCCCACACCGTGTAGACGTCCTCGGGCTGGTTCTCGAAGTGCGGGGCGTGCGGCACGACGATCGACATCAGCCAGTTGGAGTCCTTGAACGTCATCAGCGCGCCGGTGCCGGGAAGGTTGCCGGACAGCTCCTCGATGCGGTGCAGGAGCAGCGGGCTGCGCAGGGTGAGGGTGAAGGACTCCCACTTGGCCTCGTCCACGTTGCCGTTGAAGGCGGTGGGCCGGCCGAAGTCGTCGGCCTTGGCGGCGATGGTCTCCCACAGTCGCCACCCTCCGTCACGCTTGTCGCGGACCAGCTCGGGCGCGGTGGTGTCGCTGCCGTACGCGGCGTCGGCGGTCATCGATCCCAGGGTGAGGAACGCGTGGTCGGCGCCGGTGAGGTCGTACGTGTCCGGCTGCCCGGAGCGGTCGAGGTGCAGACGGGTGACCCGGCGGGCGCCGTCGGGCTCGGTGGTGAAGTCGACGTCGGTGACGCGCACACCGTGCTCGAAGAGCACGCCCCGGTCCGTCAGCCAGGTCCGCAGCGGGCGGATGATCGAGTCGTACTGGTTGAGACGGGTGCGGCGCACCCCGGACAGGGTGTGCATCCGCGGGAACTCCTGCATGAAGCGCAGGAAGTAGCGCTTGAGCTCGATGGCGCTGTGCCAGTTCTGGAAGGCGAAGGTCGTGCGCCACATGGCCCAGAAGTTCGTGCCGAAGAAGTGCGGCGAGAAGAAGTCCTGGATCCGGCGGGCCCCGATCACCGACTCGGGCAGCACCAGCAGGCGGGTCAGTTCCAGGCGGTCGCGGGTGTCCAGGCCGTAGTCGGAGGCGTCCAGGACCGTGGCGCCCTCGCCGATCAGACGGGCCTTGGCGTCGGTGGGCCACTTGGCGTTGAACTCGGTGATCTCGTCCCGTACCGACACCGTCTCGTCGGTGAGCGTGGGGATCGTCTCCAGGAGGTTCCACAGGCAGGTGTACGCCTCCTCCTCCAGCATCCGCCCGCCCCGGGTGACGTACCCGGCGGGCTCGCCGCTGCCGTCCATGGAGCCGCCGACGACCGGGAGCTCCTCGAGGACGTGGATGTTCTCGCCGGGGAAGCCGCCGTCGCGGATCAGGAAGGCGGCCGCCGCGAGGGAGGCGATGCCGCCGCCGACCAGGTAGGCATGGGACTGCTGCGGAGCGTCTGACATGACGTCCCTCCGTTCTGCCGCCCGGATCTCACGGGCGGCCGACAGTGATTCAGGAGTACCGCGCGCGGGGTACGCGCCGCGGGCCGGCGGGTGCGGGGCCTGCCGGGGGTGCGAATCGGGGGTGCGGGCGCTCGCCGGGGCCGGTGGTGCGGGTGCGGGCGCCCGCCCCGGGGGCTGCGGATCGCGGCGGGCGGGGTCCCCGGCGGAGGCGCGGATCACGGGTGCGGCGCGTCTGCCGGGTGTGGGGGCTGCCGCGTGCGGAGCACCGGCCGTGGGCCGGTCTCGCGGCTGCCGGACACCTGTCCGGCCGGGTTCACGGGGTGCCCGGCCCCCGCCCGGTCCGGGGTGGTGGGTGCCCGCCACTGCCGTGGTCGGGATCCCCCCCCGTGTCCCGGCACGTGCCGGGGTTCCAGGGGCAGGGTGCCGACGCCCGCCGGAGTGCGGTGTGGCGGCGCCGGAGTGATCGGGGGGCGGTGTGGTGCCCATGGAATCAGCCGACGGGTGAGGCGGCGGGGGCGGCAGGTCCCCGGACGGACCCGCCCGGGGACCGAGGGGGGTCGGGTCCCCCGGCGGGGGCGCGCATCCCCGCGGGGCGCGCGCCGGGACCCGCCCGCCCGTTCACTCGTGCGGGACCACCGCGACCGGCGCCGCGGCGTGGTGCAGCACGGCGTGGGCGACGGGCCCGATGCGGGTGCCCACCGGGGTGCGGCGGACGCGCCGGCCGACGACGACCAGCGAGGCGTCGGCCGCGGCGTCCACCAGATGGCCGCCCGCGTCGCCGACCGCGGACTGCTCGACGACCTCCACGCCCGGGTACTTCGCCCGCCACGGAGCCAGGACCGCCTCGATGGCGCTCGTCTCCTCGCGGACCGACACGTCGAGCACCGGGTCCACGGGCAGGCCGTAGGCGAGGTACGGCGGCAGGCTCCAGCCGTGCACCACGCGCAGCCGGGCCGTGCGGCGGGCCGCGGCGTCGAAGGCGAAGCCGATGACCGCTTCGTCCGCGTGCTCGCGGTCCAGGCCCAGGACGACGTCCCGGTACGGCGTGGCGGCCGACGCACGGCCGTCGGCGTCCGGCTGGTGCTCGTCCTCGGGACGGGCGCCGGAGCGCACGAGCACGACGGGCCGTTCGGTCTGCGCCGCCACGGCGAGCCCGACGGAACCGACCAGGAAGCCGGCGAGACCGCTCAGGCCCCGGGAACCGATGACCAGCGGGTCGGCGTTCGCGGAGGCCGACAGCAGCGCGGTCACGGGAGGCTGCGGCACCTGCTCGGAGGTGATCCGCAGGTCGGGGTGGAGGGCGTGCAGCTGTTCGGTCGCCTCGCGCAGCACCCGCCCGCCCCAGTGCCGGTGTGCCGCGTCGTCGGGCACGGGCTGGGCCTGCGGCTGCCAGTCCCAGGCGTGGACCAGGTGCAGCGGCAGGTCCCGCCGTTCCGCCTCACGGGCGGCCCACCGCATCGCGGCGAGGCTTTCGGGGGAGCCGTCCACTCCGACGGTCACGGTGCGGGGCATGGCGAGGACCTCCTGGTGAAGGGGTTGAGGCCGCCGGCGGCGACCTGGTGCCACGGTGTCAGCGGGGACGTACGCGGCAGTAGGGCCTATCGGCCCGGGGTCGTGTGGCGTCGGTCCCCCGATGACCGGGCAGGTCGGGCCGGACGAGCGGGCCGTGGGATCCCCGGCGCCGTCCGGCGAGGGGGTGAGGCCGTATGGCGTACCGGCCGGGGCCGGTCAACCCTCCCCGCGCGGGGAGGGACAACGGAAGGTGGGCGGTACAGGGGAGAGCCGCGAGGAGGAGAGCCGTCATGCAGACCCGGGAAGTCGACGCCACAGCCGTCCAGTCCCTGCTGGCCGCGGCGGTGGCGGCGCCGTCGATCCACAACACGCAGCCCTGGCGGTTCGGGCTGGACCCGGTCACCCTGACGATGGAGGTCCGCGCCGACGGCAGGCGGACGCTGCCGGTGACCGATCCGGACCAGCGCGCCCAGCACCTGTCGGTGGGCGCGGCGGTCTTCAACCTCCGGGTGGCCGCGGCCCATCTGGGCTGGGAGCCGCTGGTCCGGCTGGTGCCCGCCGCGGACGATCCCGACCTGCTGGCCACCGTGCAGCTGACCCGGCCCGGCGAGGACGGCCCGGACCCCCTGGGGCACCTGTACGAGGTCATCGAGCGCCGTCACACCAGCCGTATGCCGTTCACCGGCCGCCCGGTGCCGGAACCGGTCGTGACGGAGATGATCGGCGCGGCCCGTGCGGAGGGTGCGCACCTGGAGGTGCCCGACATCCTGGGCACCCGGCGCCTGCTGCACCTGACCCACGCGGGCGAGCTCCGCAACGCCTCCCACCCGGGCCGCACGGCCGAGGCGCGCACCTGGCTCACCGCCCCGGGCAGGGACACCCCCTACGGCATCCCGGTGGCCGCTCTCGGGGCGCTGGACGCGTCGGGACGGATCCCGATGCGGGACTTCACCGGCCGTCTGCCCGTGCCGCAGCTGCCCGCACTGCGCTTCGAACGTCACGCCCAGGTGGCGCTGCTGTGGACGGTGCGGGACCGGCGCGAGGACTGGCTGCGGGCGGGCGAGGCGCTGCAGCACGTGCTGCTCACCGCCACGGCGCACGGGGTGCGCACCTCGATGCTGCACCAGGCGATGGAGTGGACGGATCTGCGGGCGGCGACGGTCGGGTCGAGCCGGCGGTGCCCCCAGCTGCTGATCCGGTTCGGCTACGGCCACGAAGGCGGCCGCACCCCGCGTGCGTCCGCACCCACCGTGTCACGCGCCGGTGCCGGGCCGGCACCCTCCGGCGCGCCTACCGCCTACTCCGCCTGACCGCACCCCGCCCACGGGACCGAGCCGCCCTGCGGCCGACGTCGCCCTGCCCGCGGGACCGAGGCGCCCTGCGACCTGCGGCCGACGTCGCCCTGCCCGCGGGACCGAGGCGCCCTGCGCCCTGCGGCCGACGTCGCCCTGCCCGCGGGACCGAGCCGCCCTGCGCCCTGCGGCCGACGTCGCCCTGCCCGCGGGACCGAGCCGCCCTCCGGCCGACCGCGTCTTTCCGCACGCGCCACGAGGGGCACGGCCGCGAGGAGAGGGGACGGACGGATCCCGCCCCCGGGGACCGTCCGGCCGGGGGCAGGGACCCTTGGCCCATCCCGCCGGGCTGTCCGGGCGCGGACAGTGGGGGAGGAGGTGCCGGTCCGCGGACAGGGTCCGCGGTCGCCGTGCGACCCCGTGTCACAGGACTACCGTGAGTGAGAGCGAAGGGACGGACACCATGGTCCGGTCGTCGACGTCGGAGAGCGACAGGGCGGTTTCGGGTGCCCCGGTACCCGGCCGAGCCTGGCTGATGCTGGCCCTGGCCACCGTCGGGTTCGCCGTGAACTTCTGGGCGTGGGCGCTGCTCAGCCCGCTCGGCCCCCGCTTCAAGGACAGCCTCGACCTGTCGTCGTTCCAGCAGTCGCTGCTGGTGGCGGTGCCGGTGGTGGTCGGTTCCCTGGGCCGCATCCCGGTCGGCGCGCTGACCGACCGGTTCGGCGGGCGGGTCATGTTCCCGATCGTGTCGGCGGCCACCATCGTGCCGGTGCTCTATCTGGGCCTGGCCGGGCACTCCTCGCTGACGGCACTTCTGGTCGGCGGGTTCTTCCTCGGCATCGGCGGCACCGCCTTCGCCGTCGGTGTGCCCTTCGTCAACGCCTGGTTCCCGCCGGCCCGGCGGGGGATGGCCATCGGCGTCTTCGGCATGGGCATGGGCGGCACCGCGATCAGCGCGCTCACCACGGTGAAGCTGGTCGACGCGAACAGCATGTCGACCCCGTTCCTGATCACCGCGGCCGTGCTCGCGGCGTACGCGGTCGTGGCGGCGCTGGTGCTGCGGGACGCCCCCGGACGCACCGTGCCGACCGAGCCGCTGACCCGCCGTCTGGCGGCCACCCTCAAGCTGGGCGTCACCTGGCAGGCGTCCGCGCTGTACGCGGTGGCCTTCGGCGGCTACGTCGCCTTCTCCGTCTACCTGCCCACCTACCTCAAGACCGGCTACGGACTCACCCAGGCCGACGCGGCCAACCGCATGGCCGGGTTCGTGCTGCTGGCGGTGGCGATGCGCCCGATCGGCGGCTGGCTGTCCGACCGCGTCGGACCGGTCCGGGTGCTGGCCGGCACGCTCGCGGTGGTGCTGGCCGGAGCGGTCGCGCAGTCCTTCACGCCGTCTCTGGCGCCGGTGGGCACGATCGCCTTCCTGGCCATGGCCGCCGCGCTGGGCGCGGCCAGCGGCGCGGTGTTCGCCCTGGTGGCGCTGATGGCCCCGGCGAACAAGGTCGGCTCGGTCACCGGTGTCGTCGGTGCGGCGGGCGGTCTGGGCGGCTTCGTACCGCCGCTGGTGATGGGTTCGCTCTACGGCGCCTACGGCTCGTACGCGATCGGCCTGGTCCTGCTGGGCGTGGTCGCCGCGGCGGCGCTGACCTTCACCGAGACCGGGGTGCGGCACGCGCTCACCCGCCGCGCCCCCGCCGCCCCCTCCCACTGAACCGGAACAGCGGAACCGGAGACCTTCGATGTGCGAGTACTGCGGCTGCCAGTCGGTGGCCACGATCGACGAGCTGACCCGGGAGCACGACGCGGTCGTCACCCTCATCAGCCACGTCCGCGACGCCCGGCGCGACGGGGACACCGCCGCCATGGCCGGACTCGCCCGGCGCATCACCGCCGTCCTGACCCCGCACACCCGGGTGGAGGAGCACGGACTGTTCCCCGCGATGGCCGTGGAGTTCCCCGACCACATCGCCGCCCTGGAGGCCGAGCACCGCCGTGTCGAGGCGGTGCTGGCCGAGGCGGCGGACGGCGTGCCGGAGGATCCGTCCTGGCCGGACCGGCTGCTGGAGGTGCTGGACCTGCTGCGCGATCACATCCTCAAGGAGCAGGACGGCGTCTTCCCGGCCTCGCTGGCGACCCTGTCGACCGAGCAGTGGGAAGCCGTCGAGGCGGTCCGCGCCCGAGCGGGCAGCGCGCTGTCCCGCCCCGCCGTCTGACGGCCCCCCGGCCGCCCACCGGCACAGGCGGACCGGCCGGGGGACTCCTCGGGCGGTGTGCGCGTGTTGACGGCGTGACGGTTGACCTTTCGGGGGACGGCGGTCGTAGAGTCGGATCCGGCCAGAACCGATCACGACTCGAACGGGCCCGCACGCCCGGAAGCGGAGTGTCGCGTGAGCACGGAGACCAGCCCGGAACGGGCACGGCCAGGTTGGGACGGCGAGTTGGCGGAGGCGCTGGTGCGCTCCCGCCGGTTCTTCACCAGGGCGGAGGTCTCCGAGGACCTGCGCACCCTGCACCGGAAGGGCGGCCGGCAGGCGGACGAGTTCTACCGTGACCGCTGGTCGCACGACAAGGTGGTGCGGTCCACGCACGGCGTGAACTGCACGGGTTCGTGCTCGTGGAAGGTGTACGTCAGGGACGGCATCATCACCTGGGAGGCGCAGCAGACCGACTACCCGTCGGTCGGCCCGGACCGTCCCGAGTACGAGCCGCGGGGCTGTCCGCGCGGAGCGGCCTTCTCCTGGTACACGTACTCGCCCACCCGGGTGCGCTACCCGTACGTGCGCGGCGTGCTGCTGCAGATGTACCGGGAGGCGAAGGCCCGCCTCGGGGACCCGGTGGCCGCCTGGGCGGACGTCGTCTCCGACCCCGAGCGCGCCCGCCGCTACAAGAAGGTGCGCGGCAAGGGCGGCCTGGTCCGCGCGAGCTGGGACGAGGCGATCGAGATGGTCGCGGCCGCGCATGTGCACACGATCAAGGAGTACGGCCCGGACCGGCTCGCCGGGTTCTCCCCGATCCCCGCGATGTCGATGGTCTCCCACGCGGCGGGCGCCCGCTTCTACTCCCTGCTCGGCGGAGTGATGCTCTCCTTCTACGACTGGTACGCCGATCTGCCGGTGGCCTCGCCGCAGGTGTTCGGGGACCAGACCGACGTACCGGAGTCCGGGGACTGGTGGGACGCCGGCTATCTCGTCATGTGGGGCTCGAACCTGCCGGTGACCCGCACCCCGGACGCGCACTGGATGGCCGAGGCCCGCTACCGCGGCCAGAAGGTCGTCGCCGTGTCGCCGGACTACGCGGACAACGTGAAGTTCGCCGACGAGTGGCTCGCGGCCCGCCCCGGCACCGACGGGGCGCTGGCGATGGCCATGGGGCACGTGATCCTCAAGGAGTTCTTCGTCGACCGGCCCACCCCGTACTTCACCGACTACGTGCGGAAATACACGGACCTGCCGTTCCTGGTCACCCTCGACGAGGCCGACGGCGAGCCGGGCACCTTCACCCCGGGCAAGTTCCTGACCGCCGCGGATCTCGGCGGCGAGCACGCCGCGACGGAGCACGCCGAGTTCCGCACGGTCCTGCTGGACGCGCACACCGGGCATCCCGTGGTCCCCAACGGAACCCTCGGCGACCGCTACGGCGAGGCCGGCGCCGGCAAGTGGAACCTCGACCTCGGCGACACCCGGCCCCTGCTGTCCGCGGAGGGCGGCGACGAGGCGCCCGTGGCGGTGGCACTGCCCCGCTTCGACGCCCCCGACGGCGGCGCGGGCCGGCTGACGCGCGGAGTACCGGTCCGCCGGGTGGCCGGGCGCCGGGTGACCACCGTGTACGACCTGCTGCTCGCCCAGTACGGGGTGCCCCGCGCCGGCCTGCCCGGCCGGTGGCCCACGGGATACGACGACGCGGACGAGCCGTACACCCCCGCGTGGCAGGCCGCCGTCACCGGGGTGGACGCCGGGAAGGCGACGAGGATCGCGCGGGAGTTCGCCGCCAACGCCGAGGAGTCCCGCGGCCGCTCGATGATCGTCATGGGAGCGGGCACCAACCACTGGTTCCACTCCGACACCATCTACCGGGCGTTCCTCACCCTGACCACCCTGACCGGCTGCCAGGGCGTCAACGGCGGCGGCTGGGCGCACTACGTGGGCCAGGAGAAGGTCCGCCCCATCACCGGCTACTCGGCGATCGCGACCGCCTCCGACTGGAGCCGCCCGGCCCGGCAGATGATCCAGACCGCCTACTGGTACCTGCACGCCGACCAGTTCCGCTACGACCCCTTCTCGGCCGACACCCTGGCGGCGGCCGGCGCGGGAGGCCCGTTCGCGGGGAGGACCACGGCCGACGTGATCGCGCAGTCGGCGCGCATGGGCTGGATGCCCTCCTACCCGACCTTCGACCGCAACCCCCTCGACCTGGCCGACGAGGCCGACGGCGCCGGGCGCACGGCGGCCGAGCACGTGGTGGCGGAACTGAAGGCGGGGCGGCTGCGGATGGCGGGGGAGGATCCGGACGCCCCCGAGAACTTCCCCCGGGTGCTGACCGTGTGGCGGGCCAACCTGCTGGGCTCCTCGGCCAAGGGCAACGAGTACTTCCTCAGGCACCTGCTGGGCACGGACTCCTCCGTACGGGCCGCCGAGGCCCCGCCGGACGCCCGGCCGAAGGACGTGGTGTGGCGGGAGGAGGCGCCCGAGGGCAAGCTGGACCTGCTGCTGACACTCGACTTCCGGATGACCAGCACCACCGTCTTCTCCGACGTGGTGCTGCCCGCGGCGACCTGGTACGAGAAGCACGACCTGTCCAGCACCGACATGCACCCCTTCGTGCACGCCTTCAACCCGGCCATCGCCCCGCCGTGGCAGACCCGCACCGACTGGGACGCCTTCCACACGCTCGCCCGGGAGTTCAGCCGCCAGGCCGCCGGCCATCTGGGGGTGCGCAAGGACGTGGTCGCCGCGCCCCTGCTGCACGACACACCGGACGAACTGGCCACCCCGCACGGCCGGGTGCTCGACTGGAAAGCGGGGGAGTGCGACCCGGTACCGGGACGCACCATGCCGAAACTGCTCACCGTGGAGCGCGACTACGGCGCGGTGGCCGACAAGATGGGCGCGCTCGGCCCGCTGCTGGACACCCTGGGCGCCACCACCAAGGGCGTCACCTTCCACGTCGGCGAGGAGCTCGACCACCTGCGGCACAAGAACGGCGTCGTACGCGGCGGCGCCGCCGACGGCCGGCCGTCGATCGCCCGCGACACGCACGCCTGCGAGGCGATCCTGGCGCTGTCCGGCACCACCAACGGGCACCTGGCCACCCAGGGCTTCCGCACCCTCGAGGCCCGCACCGGCACCCGGCTCGCGGACCTGGCCGCCGAGCACGAGGGCAAGCGGATCACCTTCGCCGACACCCAGGCCGCCCCCGTCCCGGTCATCACCTCCCCGGAGTGGTCCGGCTCGGAGACCGGCGGGCGCCGCTACTCGCCGTTCACCGTCAACGTGGAGCGCCTCAAGCCCTGGCACACCCTCACCGGGCGCCAGCACTTCTACCTCGACCACGACTGGATCACCGCGCTCGGCGAGCAACTCCCGGTCTACCGGCCACCGTTGAACATGCACGCCCTGTTCGGCGAACCGGGCCTCGGCGAGGTCGGGGAACTCGGGGTGACCGTGCGCTACCTCACCCCGCACAACAAGTGGTCCATCCACTCCGAGTACCAGGACAACCTGTTCATGCTGTCGCTGTCCCGGGGCGGACCGACGATCTGGATGAGCACCCAGGACGCGGCCAAGGCCGGGGTGACGGACAACGACTGGGTCGAGGCGGTCAACCGCAACGGTGTGGTCGCCGCCCGCGCCGTCGTCTCCCACCGCATGCCGGAGGGCACCGTCTACATGCACCACGCCCAGGACCGGCTGATCGACGTGCCCCGCACGGAGACCACGGGCCGCCGCGGCGGCATCCACAACTCCCTGACCCGCCTGCTGATCAAACCCAGCCATCTCATCGGCGGCTACGCCCAGCTCTCCTACGCCTTCAACTACCTCGGCCCGACCGGCAACCAGCGCGACGAGGTCACCGTCATCCGCCGCCGCGCCGACCAGGAGGTGGAGTACTGATGCGTCTGATGGCCCAGATGGCGATGGTGATGAACCTCGACAAGTGCATCGGCTGCCACACCTGCTCGGTCACCTGCAAACAGGCGTGGACCAACCGCACCGGCGTCGAGTACGTCTGGTTCAACAACGTCGAGACCCGCCCCGGACAGGGATATCCGCGCCGCTACGAGGACCAGGCCACCTGGAAGGGCGGCTGGGAACTCAACAAGCGCGGCAACCTCGCGCTGAAGGCCGGCGGCCGCTTCAAGAAGCTGATCCAGATCTTCTCCAACCCGGTGCTGCCCACCCTCGACGACTACTACGAGCCCTGGACGTACGACTACGAGACCCTGACCAACGCCCCGCTGCAGGAGCACACCCCGGTGGCCCGCCCCAAGTCCCTGATCTCCGGCAAGGACATGAAGATCTCCTGGTCGGCGAACTGGGACGACGACCTCGGCGGATCCGCCGCGACGAGCGAGAAGGACGTCCTGCTCGACAAGGTCTCCGAGAAGATCAGGTTCGAGTTCGAGCAGACCTTCATGTTCTATCTGCCGCGCATCTGCGAGCACTGCCTCAACCCGTCCTGCGCGGCATCCTGCCCCTCCGGCGCCATCTACAAGCGCACCGAGGACGGCATCGTCCTCGTCGACCAGGACCGCTGCCGCGGCTGGCGGATGTGCGTGACCGGATGCCCGTACAAGAAGGTGTACTTCAACCACCGCACCGGCAAGGCGGAGAAGTGCACCTTCTGCTTCCCCCGCGTCGAGGTCGGCCTGCCCACCGTGTGCTCCGAGACCTGCGTCGGCCGGCTGCGCTACATCGGCCTGGTCCTCTACGACGCCGACCAGGTGCTCGAAGCCGCCACCACCCCCGACGACACCGACCTGTACGAAGCCCAGCGCAAGGTCTTCCTCGACCCGAACGACCCGGATGTGATCGCCGCGGCGGAGAAGGCCGGCATCCCCCGGGACTGGATCGAGGCCGCCCGGCGCTCCCCGGTCCACGCCCTGATCAACACCTACAAGGTGGCGCTGCCGCTGCATCCCGAGTACCGGACCCTGCCGATGGTCTGGTACATCCCCCCGCTGTCCCCGGTGGTCGACGCGGTCCGGGACACCGGCGAGGACGCCGAGGACCACCGCAACCTGTTCGCGGCCGTCGATGCCCTGCGCATCCCCGTCGACTACCTCGCCCAGCTCTTCACCTCGGGCGACCCCGCACCCGTGGACGCCGTC
This sequence comes from Streptomyces sp. NPDC000345, assembly GCF_042898825.1. Taxonomy (NCBI): domain Bacteria; kingdom Bacillati; phylum Actinomycetota; class Actinomycetes; order Kitasatosporales; family Streptomycetaceae; genus Streptomyces; species Streptomyces sp. NPDC000345. The sequence goes on along the minus strand of NZ_JBIAZE010000017.1, from coordinate 174,354 downwards.
CTGCGCCGTCTGGCCGCCATGCGCGCGTACATGCGTGACATCAATCTCGGCCGCGAGCCGGACGACACCATCCCCGAGGCGGTCGGGATGACCGGGGAGCAGGTGTACGACATGTACCGGCTGCTGGCCCTCGCGAAATACGACGAGCGGTACGTCATCCCGCCCGCCCACGCCGAACAGGCGCACAAGCTGGAGGAACTGGCCACCGAGTGCAGCCTCGACTACGAAGGCGGCCCCGGCATGGGCGGCTCCGGCCCCTTCGGCGAGGCGTCCGGTGGCGCCGCGCCGATCGCCGTGGAGAACTTCCACGCCCTGCGCGACCGCCAGACCTCCGACACCCCGGCCGCGCCCACCGACCGGGCCACCCGGGTCAACCTCCTCAACTGGGACGGCAAGGGCTCCCCACCCGGCCTCTTCCCCGGCCGACCCACCGGCGGGGACAACGGCGGGGAGGGCGAGCCGAAGCCGTGAAACGGAAGACCACGCGCACCCCCCGCACCAAGGCCTGGCACCCGAACGCCTGGCAGATCCAGTCGCTGCTGCTCGCCTACCCCGGCGAACGGCTCGGACAGCACCTGGAGCTGGCCGGCCGGGTCGCCGCCACCCTGCCGGACCCGGTCGCCCGCCCCCTGCTCCGCTTCACCGAACTCGCCGCCCGGGCCGCTCCCGTCGACCTGGCGGCCGCCTACGTCGCCACCTTCGACCACCGCAAACGCTGCTGCCTCTACCTGACGTACTACGCGCACGGCGACACCCGCAAGCGCGGCATCGGCCTGCTGCGGCTGAAACAGACCTACGCCGGGGCCGGCTGGCGGCTCAGCGACGACGAACTGCCCGACCACCTCGCCGTCGTTCTCGAGTTCGCCGCCGCCGAGCCGGCCACCGGGGCCCGCCTGCTCACCGAACACCGGGCCGGCCTGGAGCTCCTGCGGCTGGCCCTGGGCGACGAGGGCTCGCCCTGGGCCCTCGTGCTGGACTCCGTCTCCGCCACCCTGCCCGCCCTCGGCGGCGACGAACGGGAAGCCGTCATGCGCCTCGCCGCCCAGGGCCCGCCGGAGGAGCAGGTCGGTCTCGACCCGTACGCAGCACCGCAGTTCCCGCCCGATCCCGTCGCAGGAGGCCCGCGATGACCGCACCCGCGCAGCCCGTCACCCTGGCGGTCGAGACCGGAACGGGCGGCATCCTGCTCTGGGTCGCCCTGCCCTACGTCTGTCTCGCGGTCTTCGTCCTCGGTCATGTCTGGCGCTACCGCTACGACAAGTTCGGCTGGACCACCCGCTCCTCCCAGCTGTACGAGAGGCGGCTGCTGCGCATCGGCAGCCCGCTGTTCCACTTCGGCATCCTGGTCGTCGCCCTCGGCCACGTCGGCGGCCTGCTGATCCCCAAGAGCTGGACGGAAGCGGCCGGGATCAGCGAGCACACGTACCACGTCGGCGCGGTCGTCCTCGGCACGATCGCCGGCGTCGCCACGCTCGGCGGGCTCGCCGTCCTGGTCTACCGGCGCCGCACGGTCGGACCGGTGTTCTCCGCCACCACCCGCAACGACAAGGCCATGTACGTCTCGCTGACCCTGACCATCGGGCTCGGCCTGGCGGCGACCGTGGCCGCGAACATCGTCGGCGGGGGATACGACTACCGCGAGACCATCTCCCCGTGGTTCCGTTCGATCTTCTACTTCCAGCCCGACCCCGACCTGATGACCGACGCCCCGGTGCTGTTCCAGGTGCACGCGGTCAGCGCGCTGCTGCTGTTCGCGTTCTGGCCGTTCACCCGGCTCGTGCACATGCTCACCGCGCCGCTGGGCTATCTGACCCGCCCGTACATCGTCTACCGCAGCCGTGACGTCCGGCTCGGCACCAGGGCCCCGCACCGCGGCTGGGAGCGGACGGGGTCCTGAGCGGCCGGAAGGCCGGGATCACCAGTGACCGAGGACCTTCAGCCACAGCGACCCGACGCCCATCCAGATGACGATGTCGGCGCCCGCGGCGATCAGTCCGGTGCGCCACCATTCGGCGAGGGTGACATAGCCGCCGCCGAAGAGGACGGGGGCCGGGCCGGAGGCGTAGTGGGTGAGACCGCCGTACAGGGAGCTGATGAAGCCGAGGACCAGGGCGGCCATCACCTGCGGCGCGCCGGTGGCGGTGGCGGCCGCGAGGAAGGCGGCGTACATCGCGGCGACGTGTGCGGTGTTGGAGGCGAACAGGTAGTGGGAGAAGAGGTAGACCAGCGTCAGCACGACGAACGCGCTCTGCCAGCCGATCCCCGAGGTGGCGTCGGTGATGCTGTCGCTGAACCAGCCGATGACGCCCAGCTCCTGCAGCTGCCCGGCCATCATCACCAGGACGGAGAACCACACCAGCGTGGTCCAGGCGGCCTTCTCCGCGACGAGATCGCCCCAGGTCAGAACACCGGTGACGAGCAACAGCGCGACGCCGGTGAAGGCGGAGACGGTGGCGGACAGGTCCCACGCCTGGCCGCCGACCGACCACAGCCGGCCGGCCCGGCGCCCGGATGCCGACGGCTCGTCAGCCGCGCTCAGACGGTCCGCTGCGGCCGCAGCGGTACCGTCCACTCCACGACGGTGCCGGTGGGATCGTTCGACGCGACGGTGCAGGTTCCGCCGAGGTCGGTGGCGCGCCGGCGTAGGTTGTCCAGGCCGCTTCGCCGGGTGACGGCCGGGTCGACGCCGGACCCGTTGTCGGCGACCCGCAGGTGGAGCCGGGTGCCGTCGGTCTCGGCGGTGACGTCCACGGCGGTGGCGCGAGCGTGCCGGGCGGCGTTGGAGAGCGTCTCGCGCAGCACCGCCAGCACCTGCTCGGCGTACTCGGCGGGTACGTCGGTGTCGAGCAGGCCGGTCATGCGCAGGGCCGGGGCGAAGCCGAGCGCCTCGGTCGCCTGGTCCGTCTCGGCCAGCAGTTTCGAGCGCAGGCCGCCGCGCCCGTCGGAGCGGTCGCGCTCGTGCAGCGCGTAGATCGTGCTGCGCACGGTCTTGATGGTGTCGTCGAGGTCGTCGACCACCCGCTGGACGCGTTCGGCCACCTCGGGCCGGTCGGACATGCGGCCGATGACGGAGTTCAGGGTCAGCCCGGACGCGAACAGCCGCTGGATGGCGAGGTCGTGCAGGTCGCGGGCGATGCGGTCCCGGTCGGTCAGCACCAGGAGGTGCTCGGCCTCGCGCCGGTGCTCGGCGATCTCCAGAGCCAGCGCGGCCTGGTCGGCGAAACCGTCGATCATGGTCATGACGGCCTCGGAGAACTCCGTGCCGCCGGGCAGGTTCGCGACCTGCAGCACTCCGCGTACATGCTCGCCGCCGCCCAGCGGAAGCAGGAAACCGGGCCCCAGGTCGATCTGCGCCGCGGAGCCGCCGCCCGCCTGCGGCTCGTCGGAGAGCGCGCCGCTGGTGATCCGCTCATTGGAGTGGTAGACCTTCGCCGCCAGCGTGGTGGCGGGCAGCACGAGCCCCCGCACCCGCTCGGCGCCCACACCGTCGGCGGCCTCGATCACCAGCTCCTCGGTGCCCTCGAACGGCACCGCCAGCGTCACCAGGTCGGCGCCGGACAGGGTCCTGACGGTGACGGCGATCTGCTGCAGCACCTGGCCGGTGCCGGTGCCCGACAGCAGGCTGCGGGTCAGTTCACTGCTCGCCGCGAGCCACTGCTCCCGGCGGCGGGTGTCCTCGTACAGGCGGGCGTTGTCGATGGCCACGCCGGCCGCGGCGCCGAGGGTGCGCAGGACGGCCTCGTCCTCGTCGTCGAACTCCGCGCCGCCGCGCTTGTCGGTCAGGTACAGGTTTCCGAAGACCTTGTCGCGCACCCGTACCGGCGCCCCCAGGAACGTCGTCATCGGCGGATGTCCCTCGGGGAAGCCCACCGAGTCGGGGTGCCGGCCCAGGTCCGCGAGGCGCAGCGGCTCCGGGTGCCGGATCAGCAGCCCCAGGATGCCGTGGCCCTCGGGGTAGGGGCCGATCTCCTTGATGGTCTCCTCGTCCACCCCCACGGTGATGAACCGCTTGATCCGTCCTTCCTCACCCAGCACCCCCAGTGCCCCGTAGCGGGCGTCCACGACGGACACCGCGGACTCGGTGATCTGTCTGAGAACGACGTCGAGGTCCAGGTCGGAGCCGATGGCGAGGACCGCGTCGAGCAGCGTGTGCACCCGGTCCCGGGTGGCGCGGACCTGGGCCACCTGCGCCTGCAGGCCCTCCAGCAGCTCGTCCAGCCGCAATTGGGGCGCCGCCGGAGCGGCTTTCCGACCCTCTGCCGGACTGTCCGTCATCGCCATTCCCTCCCGAGGATGCCAGGGGCACGTTCTCATCATGCCCGAACGGCTCTGGCCGCACGCGAACGCATGTGTTAATCCCCGGCCGTCCCACCGGCCCGGACGCCGTCTGTGACCAGGGACACAAGCTGTTCGGCCGTGTCGCGCGGCCGAACGGCCCTGGCCGGGACGGGGTGACCGCGCGGACGCTGGGACCATGGACGCAGGAAGCATTCCGGCGGGCGGCTCGGCCACCGTGACGCCCCGGCCGGGGCGGGCGAACCGCGTGGTGCTGGCGGTGCTGAGGTCACGGTGGCACGCGGCCCTGCCCGGTCTGTGCGCGCTGACCTTCCACGGGCGGCGCAGCGGGCGCCCGGTGACCCTGCCCGTGCAGTGCGCGCGCGAGGGCGACCAGCTCGTGATCCTGGTGGGCCGCGCCGCCGGCAAGCGGTGGTGGCGCAACTTCACCGAGCCCCGTGAGGTCCGCGTGCTGCTCGAAGGGGCGACCCACGAGGGCAGCGGACGCCTGGTCCCGGCGGAGCATCCGGGCCGTGCCGGGGCGGAGCGGATCTACGGCCGACGCCATGCCCGCACCCGGATCGCCGCCGACGACCCCATGGTCGTGATCACCTTGACGTCCGGCCGTCGTTCCGGCGCGCGGCCCGGGCGGGAAGGTCCCGCGGCCGCCCCGCCGGATCCGGCGGGACGGCGGCTGTGGGCACGCTGGTGGCGATGGACGACGCTGGGGGAGGCCGCAGGATTCTGCGTTCCCGCCGCGGCGGCCGCCGTGATCGGTGACGCCTCCGCGGCGATCGAGTGGCCGGTGCTGCTGGCGGCGGGGGCGGCCGAGGGAGCCGTGCTGGGCGCGGCTCAGGCCCATGTGCTGCACGGGGTGCTGCCCGGCCTGCGCCGGGGCCGCTGGGTGTCGGCCACCGCGGGGGCGGCGGCCTGCGCCTGGCTGCTGGGTCTGCTGCCGTCGGCGGTGCTTCCCCGGGTCGGATTCTGGCCGGTCGCGGCCGGCCTGGCGGTGGTCGACGGGCTGCTCCTGCTGCTCAGCCTGGGCACCGCGCAGTGGTGGGTGCTCCGTCGCCATGTCAGCGGCGGCGGCTTGTGGATCTGGGCCACCGCCGCCGCCTGGCTGGCCGGGCTGGCCGTCTTCTGCGCGGTGTCCATGCCGTTGTGGCACCCGGGCCAGTCTCCCCTGCTGATCGCGGGCATCGGCGTACTCGCGGGGATGCTCATGGCGGCCACCGTCGCCGCCGTCACCGGAGTGGCGCTGGTCCGCCTGACGCGCCGGTCGGCCGGTGCCGAGGCGACGCCGGACGAGATCGCCTGAGGACCGCAGGCACCGCGCGCGACACCGCGGGCCGCCCGGGGCGCTGTCGCCGGGCGGCCCGCGGTGGCTCCGGGAGGGCGCCGGGCGGTGCCCTTCGCGCCGGGCCGGGGCGGGACCCGGCCGGATACGCTGGCGGAATGATCGAGAATCCTCCTCCCTGTCCCCAGTGCTCGTGCGAGTACACCTACGAGATGAACGCCCTGGTGGTGTGCCCGGAGTGCGGCCACGAGTGGATGCCCGCCGAGGGCGCGGGGGACGCCGCCGGCCCCGCCGCGCGCGTCGTCCGGGACGCCGTCGGCAACGTGCTTCAGGACGGTGACGCCGTGGTCGTCGTCAAGGCCCTCAAGGTCAAGGGCAGCCCCTCCGGTATCAAGGCCGGGACGAAGGTGCGTGGCATCCGGCTCGTCGACGGGGTCGACGGCCACGACATCGACTGCCGGATCGACGGCTTCGGTGCCATGCAGCTGAAGTCGAGCGTGGTCAAGAAGGCCTGACCCGCCCCACGGACGGGTCTTCAGGGCGTCGGTCCGCTGCCGAGTTGCCAATGTTCGCAATTGGTTAGATGCTGTGATCGCTGTGCCCGTAGGTAGCCGCGGGCGCAGCCGCGCGCCCTGTCCTGACGCAGGGCGCGCCGACTGTGCCCGGCGACGCTGTTCGCGGTGGACCGCGACGGACCGCAAGCAGATCAACGGGATGCTGAATTGCAAAATTGCGCAATTAGATAGATGCTTTGTTTGCTGCGCCCGCAGCGACCGGCGCCGGCGCAGCGCCCCCGCGCAACCGCGCGGGGTGCGGGTCCAGGGAAGTCGAGGAGTCGTGTCGGTTCCGACGTACCAGGCCGAGGCCGCGTTCTTCCGTACGCGGCAGGGCGAGCCGCCGGCCGGGCCGCGGGAAGCGGAGGGCGGCGCGCGATGACCTCCGGGATCAGCCGGGCCCTGGCCCGGATCACCTCTCTCCTGCCGGGCCGCGCCGATCTGGCCGACCTGCGGCGCGACCCGCGCCGGGATCTGCTCGCGGGACTGACCGTGGCGATCGTGGCGCTGCCGCTCGCACTCGGCTTCGGGGTCTCCTCGGGGCTGGGCGCCGAGGCGGGCCTGGCCACCGCCGTCGTCGCGGGCGCGCTGGCCGCCGTCTTCGGCGGATCGAACCTCCAGGTGTCCGGGCCGACCGGCGCCATGACGGTCGTCCTCGTGCCGATCGTCGGCGCGTACGGGCCGGCCGGAGTGCTCACCGTCGGACTGATGGCGGGCGTGATGCTCGTGGCACTGGCCGCGCTGCGGGCCGGCAAGTACATGCAGTACGTGCCCGCTCCCGTGGTCGAGGGCTTCACCCTCGGCATCGCCTGCGTGATCGGGCTGCAGCAGATCCCGAACGCGCTCGGGGTGCCCAAGCCGGAAGGCGACCGTGTCCTGGTGGTCACCTGGCGGGCCGTCGCGCGGTTCGCGGAGGCTCCGAACTGGACGGCGGTGGGCTTCGCGGTGGCCGTCGCCGTGGTGATGCTCGTCGGCGCGAGGTGGCGGCCGACCATCCCCTTCTCCATCGTCGCGGTCATCGCCGCGACCGTCGTGGCACAGGCGGCGGGCCTGGACGCGGCGAAGCCGATCGGCGCCCTGCCCTCCGGGCTGCCCGTCCCGTCCTTCTCCTTCCTCGACCCGGGAGCCCTCGGCTCGCTGCTCACCCCCGCCGTCGCGGTCGCCGCCCTCGCCGCCCTGGAGTCCCTGCTGTCGGCGTCCGTCGCCGACGGCATGACCGTGGGTCAGCGGCACGACCCCGACCGGGAGCTGTTCGGGCAGGGCCTCGCCAACATCGCCGCCCCGCTGTTCGGCGGCGTCCCCGCGACCGGCGCGATCGCGCGCACCGCCGTCAACGTCCGTACGGGGGCGTCCTCCCGCCTGGCCGCCCTCACCCACGCCGCGATCCTCGCCGTCATCGTCTTCGCCGCCGCGCCCCTGGTGTCCAGGATCCCCCTCGCGGCCCTGGCCGGCGTCCTGCTGGCCACCGCGATCCGCATGGTCGAGGTCGGCTCCCTGCGGGCCATGGCCAGGGCCACCCGCTCCGACGCGCTGGTCCTCGTCCTCACCGCGGTCGCCACCCTCGCCCTGGACCTGGTCTACGCCGTGCTGATCGGCCTGGCGGTGGCCGGTTTCCTGGCCCTGCGGGCGGTGGCCCTGCAGGCCCGCTTCGACCAGGTCCCGCTGGACCGCGGCGACCACAGCGCCGAGGAACACGCCCTGCTCGCCGAGCACATCGTGGCGTACCGCATCGACGGACCGCTGTTCTTCGCGGCCGCGCACCGCTTCCTGCTGGAGCTGACCGAGGTCGCGGACGTCCGGGTGGTCATCCTGCGCATGTCGCGGGTGTCGACGATGGACGCCACCGGCGCGCTCGTCCTGAAGGACGCGGTCCTGAAGCTGCGCCGGCGCGGCATCCTCGTCCTGGCCTCCGGCATACGCGCCGACCAGCGGCAGGTCCTGGACTCCGTCGGCGCCCTGGACCTCCTCGAACACGACGGCCGGGAGTACGCCACCACCCCGGAGGCCATCCGCGCCGCCCGCGACCACCTGGAACGGTCCGGGGTCCTGTCTCCCGCGGCCCACCGGCGGGCGACGGTCCCGACCGCCGCGAAGTCCACCGAATCCCCTGACCGCCCGCCCGACGACGCGTCCCCCACCGCCCTGCACGGGGCCGGCTCCCGGAGGGAGAACCGATGACCGCCGGGCTCGAAACGCTGCCCCACCGGCACGTGCTCACCGTGCCCAGTGAACCGTCCGCCGTCCGCCTGGCGCGCCAGACGGCCGAACAGGCACTGGTCGAGTGGGGCATCGGCCTGCGCCACCCCACGGTGGACCCGGCGCTGCTGATCCTCAGCGAACTGGTGACCAACAGTGTCCGGCACGCCGCCGCGCTCTCCCCGCAGGTCACCGTGGTCTACGCGGCCGGCGCGGACTGCCTGGCCTTCGCCGTGCACGACCGACACCCCTACCAGCCCTCGCTGTACGGGGCGGTCGGCGGATCCGGCGCGGGCGGACTGGGCACCGTCATGGAACTCGTCGTCACCCTGGGCGGCACCGCGGTGGTCCGTGGTGACGCCGACGGCCGGGGCAAGAGCATCTGGATCTCCCTCCCCCTCTGACCCCCTCTCCGGCCGCAGCGCGGACCTCCACCACCCGACCCAGGCAAGGAAGTGCACCCGCATGACCATCGACTGGCGCTACACCGTCCACGACGATCTCGGCGTCCTCTCCGTCGCCGGACATCTCGGCCCCCAGGCCGTGCGCCGCTTCGGCGGAGCCGTCGGCTGGGCCCTGACCCGCGGCACCGGCCCGGTCGTCGTCGACCTCACCGAGCTGCGCGGCTGGTCGGCGGAGGGACAGCTGGCCATCACCGACGCCGCCCGCCGCCTCGCCGCGGCGGGCCGCACCCTGGAACTGGCCGCGATCCCCGCCGACGGCTCGCTCGTCCCGGCCGGTGACGGACCGCCCATCCCGGTCCACGTGGACCGGGCGGCGGCGCTCGCCGCACACCGGACCGGGCAGCGGGCGGAGCGGGGCGAAGAGCGCCAGGAGTGGCGCACCACCGGCTGGCCGGCGGACGCACCCCGCCCCTCGGGCGGCAGGACAGGCGGGTCTGAGTAATTGCTAACGTTGGCAATTCCAGAGGTCATCGCCACGGGAATCGGTGGCCCGGCGTCCCGGCACGGATCCGGCGCAGCCGGTCGCACGGGTGAGGACGGGCCGCATGTGTAGGACGAGTGGGTGGATACCGTGCTGTTGTCGCGGGGAGGAGGCGGGCCGGTGAGTACGCCGCTCTACCAGTTGAAGGCCGAGTTCTTCAAGACGCTCGGGCATCCGGCCCGCATCCGGGTCCTGGAGCTGCTGAGCGAGCGCGAGCACGCGGTCGCGGAGATGCTGCCCGAGGTGGGCATCGAGCCCGCGCACCTCTCCCAGCAGCTGGCGGTCCTGCGCCGGGCGAACCTGGTGGTGACCCGCAGGGAGGGCTCCACGGTCTACTACTCCCTGACCAGCCCGCACGTCGCCGAACTCCTGCGGGTCGCCCGCACGATCCTGTCCGGCGTCCTGACCGGCCAGGCCGAACTGCTCGCCGACCTCCAGGCGGCCCGCGGCCCGTCCGAACCGCCGTCGTGACGACGGCCCCCAGACGGCGGCCGCCTTCCGTGACCGGACAGCGAACATCGATCGGAAGGCGGCCGCCGGCCCACCCCGGCCGGGCACACCCGCGCAGCGCCGAGGGAGAAGCACCGGAGGCGGGCCGGCGAGAGGCCCCGCGGGTGTGCCGGCCGGACGTCCCGCGGAACGGGCCGGCCGGATGTCCGGCGGAAGGGCGGGTCAGATGTCCCGGAAGATCTCGATCTGCGCCCCGATCGAGTTCAGCCGCTCCGCGAGATCCTCGTAACCCCGGTTGATGACATACACGTTGCGCAGCACGGACGTGCCCTGCGCCGCCATCATCGCCAGCAGGACGACCACGGCCGGGCGCAGGGCCGGCGGGCACATCATCTCGGCGGCGCGCCAGCGGGTGGGGCCCTCCACCAGGACCCGGTGCGGGTCGAGGAGCTGGAGGCGGCCGCCGAGGCGGTTGAGGTCGGTGAGGTAGATCGCGCGGTTGTCGTAGACCCAGTCGTGGATGAGGGTCTTGCCCGACGCGACGGCCGCGATGGCCGCGAAGAACGGGACGTTGTCGATGTTCAGGCCGGGGAACGGCATGGGGTGGATCTTGTCGATCGGCGCCTCCAGCTTGGAGGGCCGGACGGTGAGGTCCACCAGCCGGGTGCGGCCGTTGTCGGCGTGGTACTCGGGCGTGCGGTCGTGGTCGAGGCCCATCTCCTCCAGGACCGCGAGCTCGATCTCCAGGAACTCGATGGGGACCCGGCGCACCGTCAGCTCCGACTCCGTCACCACCGCGGCGGCCACCAGGCTCATCGCCTCGACCGGGTCCTCGGAGGGGGAGTAGTCGACGTCCGCGTCGATGTCCGCCACCCCGTGCACGGTGAGCGTGGTGGTGCCGATGCCCTCGACCCGCACCCCGAGCGCCTCCAGGAAGAAACACAGGTCCTGGACCATGTAGTTGGAGGAGGCGTTGCGGATGACGGTCACGCCGTCGTGGCGGGCGGCGGCCAGCAGCGCGTTCTCGGTGACGGTGTCCCCGCGTTCGGTCAGCACGATGGGGCGGTTCGGACGCACGGCGGGGTCCACGACCGCGTGGTACTGGCCCTCCGTCGCCGCGATGTCCAGCCCGAACCGGCGCAGCGCGATCATGTGCGGTTCGATCGTCCGCGTGCCCAGGTCGCAGCCGCCGGCGTAGGGCAGCTTGAAGGCGTTCATCCGGTGCAGCAGCGGGCCGAGGAACATGATGATGGACCGCGTGCGCACGGCGGCCTCGGCGTCGATCGCCGCCATGTCCAGCTCGGCCGGCGGCACGATCTCCAGGTCGACCCCGCCGTTGATCCAACGGGTGCGGACACCGATGGAGTTCAGCACCTCGAGCAGACGGTAGACCTCCTCGATCCGGGCGACCCGGCGCAGCACTGTGCGCCCCCGGTTGAGCAGGGAGGCGCACAGCAGGGCCACGCACGCGTTCTTGCTGGTCTTCACATCGATGGCGCCGGACAGCCGACGGCCCCCCACGACACGCAGATGCATCGGTCCCGCGTAGCCCAACGAGACGATCTCGCTGTCCAGCGCCTCACCGATCCGAGCGATCATCTCAAGGCTGATGTTCTGGTTGCCGCGCTCGATGCGATTGACGGCGCTCTGACTGGTGTTGAGCGCCTCGGCCAGCTGTGCCTGTGTCCAGCCCCGGTGCTGCCGGGCGTCACGGATGAGCTTGCCGATGCGTACGAGGTAGTCGTCTGCCATGAGGCTGAGGTTATCTCAGATATGAGATGGCACCTCTCGGGGGGTCCATTCGGGTGACATCCCGTCAACGGCGCTTGGCCGTCCGGGTGCGACGCCATCCGAAGGGTCCGGGCAAATCCACCGATGTCGTACGCCGTCCGGTGCTGCTGTGGGTGTGCCGCGGACCGTGCCGGCCGCCACCCGTGGTGATCGACCAGGAACGCCGGTTGATGTTCAGGCGCACCCCCGGGAGGATGCGGAAGCTCTTGCGGAAGGTGAGGGGCATGTGACCTCCTTCTGTCGTCGCCCTTCCTGTCCTTGCCCTTCCGCTGTCGTCTACCCCGGCCCGGCCGCTCCATGGCCGGGCCGTCCTCGCGCGGGTCGCGGCTTCCGCCGGATCCTGGCCCCCGTCGGCGGGATGCTCCGCGAAGCGGCCCTCGGGCGACGCCCGGCGCGTACGGCGGCCGCCCGCGCGTTGTGGGCCGCGCTTCCTCGGTGCGGGGCGCCGCCCCCTGTCGCCCCCCCTGTCGCTCCCGGGCGTGCGGCCCCCCCTTCCGGAGGCGGCCCAGGGGGTGGAGCGAGCCCGGGCATGACCATCCAGCCCCCATGTACTAGAGTTATCTCGACATCGAGATATCTGCCGAGGCGCACCGCGGCCGCCACTCCAGTAAGGGTGACCTAACTTAGCCTTACCTTAGCGGACCGGCCAAGCCGGCGTGGCGGCAGGATGCGGTGGTAACGCGCACATCAATGAAGGAGACCGTCGTGTCGGCGAACAGCTTCGACGCCCGCAGCACGCTGCAGGTGGGCGACGAGTCGTACGAGATCTTCCGCCTGGACAAGGTGGAGGGCTCGGCCCGACTCCCCTACAGCCTCAAGGTCCTGCTGGAGAACCTGCTCCGCACGGAGGACGGCGCGAACATCACCGCCGACCACATCCGCGCCCTCGGCACCTGGGACTCCCAGGCCCAGCCCTCCCAGGAGATCCAGTTCACGCCGGCCCGCGTGATCATGCAGGACTTCACCGGCGTTCCCTGTGTCGTCGACCTCGCCACCATGCGTGAGGCCGTCAAGGAGCTCGGCGGCGACCCGGCGAAGGTCAACCCGCTCTCCCCGGCCGAGCTGGTCATCGACCACTCCGTCATCGCCGACAAGTTCGGCACCCACGAGGCCTTCGCGCAGAACGTCGAGCTGGAGTACGGCCGCAACCGCGAGCGCTACCAGTTCCTGCGCTGGGGCCAGACCGCGTTCGACGACTTCAAGGTCGTCCCGCCGGGCACCGGCATCGTCCACCAGGTGAACATCGAGCACCTGGCCCGCACGGTCATGGTCCGCGGCGGCCAGGCCTACCCCGACACCCTCGTCGGCACCGACTCGCACACCACCATGGTCAACGGCCTCGGTGTGCTGGGCTGGGGCGTCGGCGGCATCGAGGCCGAGGCCGCGATGCTCGGCCAGCCGGTCTCCATGCTCATCCCGCGTGTGGTCGGCTTCAAGCTGACCGGGGAGCTCCCCGCCGGCACCACCGCCACCGACCTGGTCCTCACCATCACCGAGATGCTCCGCAAGCACGGTGTGGTCGGCAAGTTCGTCGAGTTCTACGGCGAGGGCGTCGCCGCGACCTCCCTCGCGAACCGCGCCACCATCGGCAACATGTCGCCGGAGTTCGGCTCCACCGCCGCGATCTTCCCGATCGACGACGAGACCCTGAAGTACCTCAAGCTCACCGGCCGTTCCGAGCAGCAGGTCGCGCTCGTCGAGGCGTACGCCAAGGAGCAGGGCCTCTGGCTGGACCCGAAGGCCGAGCCGGACTTCTCCGAGAAGCTCGAGCTGGACCTGGCCACGGTCGTCCCGTCCATCGCCGGCCCGAAGCGCCCGCAGGACCGCATCGTCCTCGCAGGCGCCGCCGAGCAGTTCAAGAGCGACGTACGCAACTACGTCGACGTCGTCGACGAGGCCGGCCAGGAGTCCTTCCCCGCCTCCGACGCCCCGGCCGTCGCGCCCAACGGCGCCCCGTCGAACCCGGTCCCGGTGACCGCCCCCGACGGCACCACCTACGAGCTGGACCACGGTGCGGTGACGGTCGCGGCCATCACCTCCTGCACCAACACCTCCAACCCGTACGTCATGGTCGCCGCCGCGCTCGTCGCGAAGAAGGCCGTGGAGAAGGGCCTGACCCGCAAGCCGTGGGTCAAGACCACCCTCGCCCCGGGCTCCAAGGTCGTCACCGACTACTTCGACAAGGCGGGCCTGACCCCGTACCTCGACAAGGTCGGCTTCAACCTCGTCGGCTACGGCTGCACCACCTGCATCGGCAACTCCGGCCCGCTGCCGGAGGAGGTCTCCAAGGCCGTCAACGACCACGACCTCGCCGTCACCTCGGTCCTCTCCGGCAACCGGAACTTCGAGGGCCGTATCAACCCCGACGTCAAGATGAACTACCTGGCCTCCCCGCCGCTGGTCGTCGCGTACGCCCTCGCGGGCTCCATGAAGGTGGACATCACCAAGGAGGCCCTGGGCACCGACCAGGACGGCAACCCGGTCTTCCTCAAGGACATCTGGCCCTCCGAGGCCGAGGTCAACGAGGTCGTGGCGAGCGCCATCGGCGAGGACATGTTCAGCAAGTCCTACTCCGACGTCTTCGCGGGCGACGCGCAGTGGCAGGCGCTGCCGATCCCGACCGGCAACACCTTCGAGTGGGACCCGGAGTCCACCTACGTCCGCAAGCCCCCGTACTTCGAGGGCATGGGCATGGACCCGGAGCCGGTCTCCGACATCACCGGCGCCCGCGTCCTGGCCAAGCTGGGCGACTCGGTCACCACCGACCACATCTCCCCGGCCGGCGCCATCAAGGCCGACACCCCGGCCGGCAAGTACCTCACCGAGCACGGTGTGGAGCGTCGTGACTTCAACTCCTACGGCTCCCGCCGGGGCAACCACGAGGTCATGATCCGCGGCACGTTCGCCAACATCCGCCTGCGCAACCAGATCGCGCCGGGCACCGAGGGCGGCTACACCCGCGACTTCACGCAGGACGGCGGCCCGGTGGCGTTCATCTACGACGCCTCCCGCAACTACATCGAGCAGGGCATCCCGCTGGTCGTCCTGGCCGGCAAGGAGTACGGCTCCGGTTCGTCCCGCGACTGGGCAGCCAAGGGCACCGCGCTGCTCGGCGTCAAGGCCGTCATCGCCGAGTCGTACGAGCGCATCCACCGCTCGAACCTCATCGGCATGGGCGTCCTGCCGCTGCAGTTCCCGGAGGGCACCTCCGCCGGCTCCCTCGGCCTGACCGGCGAGGAGACCTTCTCCTTCACCGGCGTCGAGGAGCTCAACAACGGCACCACCCCGCGCACGGTCAAGGTCACCACCGACACCGGTGTCGAGTTCGACGCGGTCGTCCGCATCGACACCCCCGGCGAGGCGGACTACTACCGCAACGGCGGCATCATGCAGTACGTGCTGCGCAGCCTGATCCGCAAGTAGGCGGCAGGGCAGGGCAGTCAGGGCCGCATCCCCGGTGACGGGGGTGCGGCCCTTCGCCCTGTCCGCCCCCGGTCATCGCCGGCACCCAGCCTGAACACAGGATTCCCCCAGCCGGCCGGGACACGATCGGGACATGGCTGGCATCTCCGGTACCCGAAGCGGACGGGTCCGCGTCCTGATCGTCGATGACGAACCCGCGCTCACCGAAGTGCTGTCCGCGGCCGTCACGGAGGAGGGGTGGCGCGCCTGGTCGGCGGCCGACGGGCACAGCGCGCTGCGCGAGGCCCGTCGCTGGGCCCCGCACGCCGTCGTCCTGGACGGCATGCTGCCCGACCTGGACGGCATCCAGGTCCTGCGCCGCCTGCGCTACGAGAACCCCGAGCTGCCCGTCCTCATGCTCACCGCCCGCGACGCCCTGGAGCACCGTCTCGACGGGCTGGAGAACGGCGCCGACGACTACGTCACGAAACCGTTCTCCCTGGAAGAGGTCGTCCTGCGGCTGCGCGGACTGCTGCGCCGCTCCGGCGCCGAAGGCACCCGTGCCGACGACTCCGTCCGCGTCCTCGGTGACCTCATGGTGTCCGCCGAGTCCCGCGAGGCGCACCGCGACGGCACCCGGATCGCCCTCACCGCCAAGGAGTTCGACCTGCTCAGCCTGCTGATGGAGCACCCCCGCCAGGTGCTGAGCAAGGCGCAGATCCTGGACCGCGTCTGGAGCACCTCCTTCGACGGCGGCGGCAACCTCGTCGAGGTGTACATCTCCAGCCTGCGCCGCAAGCTCGACCGGGGGCGGGCACCGATGATCCACACCGTGCGCGGGCTGGGGTACGCCATCAGGCCGGTGGAGGACGGGAGATGAGCATCCGCGCGAGGGGCCGTTCCCCGCGGACGGTCCGTTTCCCGGGCCGTTCCCTGCGCACCCGCCTGCTCCTGTTCATCACCGCCGTCCTGGTCGCCGTCTGCGCCGCGATGGCCCTCACCACCGTCCTCGTCCAGCGCGCCTACCTGCTGGGCAACCTGGACGACCGGGTCACCAACGCGGCTGAGCGCAGCCTGGGCGGGGCCTCGCTCCACCCGGACCTCACCCGGGACCTGACCTTCCTCAACGAGAGCGGCCACCCGGCCGGCATGCTGGCCGCCCGCCTCGACGCCGACGGCACCGTCCTCGCGGCGGCGACGGTCGGCCAGGACGCGCCGCCGCAGAGCCTGAGCGGCGCCCAGACCGCGGCGCTGTCCGGCATCGGGACCGACGGCTCCCTCCACACCAGGACGGTCCCCGGCCTCGGCACCTACCGCATCACCGCCCTCGACGGCGACGGCGTCCGGGTCCTCACCGGCCTGCCGATGGACGACGTCCAGGACATGATCAGCGGCCTGGTGGTCGTCGAGGCCGTCGCCGCGGCGCTGGGCCTGACGGTGGCGGGCTGCGTCTGCGCGGTGGTCATCCGACGTCAGCTGCGCCCCCTCGGCCGGGTCGCCGCCACCGCCGTCGAGGTCTCCCACGCGCCGCTGTGCCGGGGCGAGGTCACCGGCCTCACCCGGGTCCCCGAACGCGACACCCACCCCGGCAGCGAGGCCGGCCAGGTCGGCGCCGCCCTCAACCGCATGATCGACCACGTGGAGTCCTCGCTCGCCGAACGGCAGCGCAGCGAGGAACGGGTACGCCGCAGCGAGGAACGCATGCGCCGCTTCCTCGCCGACGCCAGCCACGAACTGCGCACCCCGCTGGCCTCGATCGCCGGCTACGCGGAGCTGATGAACCGCGGCACCGACCGCATCGAACCGGGTCTGGCCTGGCGCCGGGTGACGGCCGAGTCGGCACGTATGACGGGCCTCGTCGAGGACCTCCTCCTGCTGGCCCGGCTGGACGAGGGCCGGCCGCTGCAGTCCGCCGAGGTGGACCTGGCCGCGCTGGTCGCCGAGGCCGTGTGGGACGCGCGGGCGGCGGGCGGCGACCACGACTGGCAGCTGGAACTCCGCCTCGACACGTCCCCCCTGGTCGTCGGCGACGAGGCCCGCCTGCACCAGGTCGTGGCCAACCTGCTGGCCAACGCGCGCGTGCACACACCGGCGGGCACCCGGGTCGTGGCGACGGTGGAGGCCGAGCACGGCCTGGGCACGATCCGCGTCCGCGACGACGGCCCCGGCATCCCGCCCGAGCTCCTCCCCACCGTCTTCGAACGCTTCACCCGGGCCGACGCCTCCCGCGCCCGCGCCACCCCCGGCGCCGGGACCGGCTCCGGCCTCGGCCTCGCCATCGTCGCCGCGATCACCGCGGCGCACGGCGGCCGCATCGACGTCCGCAGCGCACCCGGCCGCACCGAGTTCACGGTCGAACTCCCCCTGACCGGCGACCTCGGAGCGGACACACCGACCTGGAGTGCGCGGGCCTCGCTGCGGTGACACCCCGGCCGTGTCAGCCGGCCCGCACACCCCCGGCTCAGGCGCGGCGGCGACGAGACCGTTTACAAGTGGGCCGTATGGCGCTACCTTCCGCCACAGGTGAGGTGGGAGCGCTCCCATACGACGGTCCCGACGGACCGGAACCCGCCGGAACCGATCCGGAGCCGCTCCCGCCTCCCGTACGCGCATCCGCACCCGCACCACCCCACTCCACGTGCACGGTCCGTACACGGAAGGACGGACTCCGCCATGTTGTCTGTCATGATCACGACAAAGCCACGACCCGGATTACGCCCCCGAGCCCTTCTCCTCGTCCTCCTGGCCCTGCTGGCCACCGTCCCCGCCCTCGGTCTGATCGTCTCGACCGGCGGCCGGGCCGAGGCCCACGGCACCCCCATGAAACCCGGCAGCCGCACCTTCCTGTGCTGGCAGGACGCTCTGACCGACACCGGTGAGATCAAACCGGTCAACCCGGCCTGCAAGAACGCGCAGCAGGTGAGCGGCACCACGCCCTTCTACAACTGGTTCTCCGTACTGCGCTCCGACGGCGCCGGCCGCACCCGGGGCTTCGTCCCGGACGGCGAGCTGTGCAGCGGCGGCAACACCAACTTCACCGGCTTCAACGCCCCCCGCAACGACTGGCCGCTCACCCACCTCACCTCCGGCGCGACCGTCGACTTCTCCTACAACGCCTGGGCCGCGCACCCGGGTTGGTTCTACGTCTACGTCACCAAGGACGGTTTCGACCCGACGAAGACGCTCACCTGGGACGACATGGAGTCCCAGCCCTTCCTCTCCGTCGACCACCCGCCGCTCAACGGCTCCCCGGGCACGGTCGAGGCCAACTACTCCTGGACCGGGCAGCTCCCGGCCGGCAAGTCGGGCCGCCACATCATCTACATGGTCTGGCAGCGCTCCGACAGCCAGGAGACCTTCTACTCCTGCTCCGACGTCGTCTTCGACGGCGGCAACGGCGAGGTGACCGGCATCCACGAGCCGGGCAACCCGACCGAGCCCGTGCCGGGAACCTGCACCGCCACCCGCAGGACCACCGGCAGCTGGAACGGCGGCTACCAGTCCGAGGTGACCGTCACCAACTCCGGCGACGTGCCGATGCTCGGCTGGATGGTCGACTGGACCCTGCCGAGCGGCCAGTCGGTGGTCAGTCTGTGGAGCGGCAACGCCACGTACAACGGTCAGGCGGTGATGGTCCACAACGCCGACTGGAACGGCTCCCTGAGTCCGGGTCAGAGCGCGACGTTCGGATACGTCGTCTCGGGCACCGGCGGCGACACCGCGACGACCCTGCCCTGCCGGGTCGGCTGACCGGAGCCTCGGCCGCTCCGGGCGGACCCGGTGGACGGTGGTCCACCGGGTCCGCGAGCCGGACGGGCCGCGGGGGAGGTCGTGCCGTCCGGGTGATGCGTGGCTTGGGCGACGCTGGATGCGCGACAACGTTATCGAATTGGTCTGGACATGACTCTAGCGCCTGAGCAGACAACGATGTCAAGCGCGTCGTGAAACCGGCCCGCGCTCTTCCGTGGTACCGGTGGCGCACGCTACTGTCCCTGCGGCTTGTGCGACCCGTGGTGCGCGACCCGTCCGAAGGAGGAGGGGCCGCGTCATGCGATTCCGTCCCAGGTCCCGGCTCGCGCCGGGGCTCACGTCCCTGCTGCTGGCCGCAGCTCTCGCGGTCACCGGCGCCACCCCCGCCCCGGCGGCGTCCGCCGCCCCGCCCGCTCTCGTCGAGGACCCCACCGCCCACGTCGATCCGCTCATCGGCACCCGGAACGGCGGCAACGTCTTCCCCGGCGCCGTGACCCCCTTCGGCATGTTCTCCTTCAGCCCGGAGAACACCCGGGGCGACGCCACCAGAACCGCCGCACCCGGCGGCTACCAGTACGACGCCACCCGCATCCGCGGCTTCAGCCTCACCCACATGTCCGGTACGGGCTGCGCGGGCGGCAGTGGTGACATCCCGTTCTTCCCGTACCCGGGCGAGGTCACCACGTCGCCCGCGAGCGACACCAAGGACGCCGTCTACGCCTCCGGCTTCAGCCATGCCGACGAGACGGCGGAACCCGGCCACTACAAGGTCGGCCTCGCCTCCGGAGTCACCGCCGACCTCACGGCCACCACCCGCACCGGCTCGGCCCGCTTCACCTACCCGGACGGCAGGCCCGCCTCCCTGCTGATCCGCACCGCCAACTCGGAGGTGGGATCGACGGACTCGACGGTCACCATCGACCCGGCGACCCGCACGGTCTCCGGCTCGGTCACCTCCGGCAACTTCTGCGGCCACCTCGACCCCGAGGGCCGGCGCGCCTACTACACCCTCCACTTCACCGCCCGCTTCGACCGCGCCTTCAAGGCCACCGGCACCTGGCAGGACGGCACACTGAACCCGGGTTCCACCTCGGCGAGCGGGGGCACCGGCGGCTTCTCCACCGGCGGGCGGCCCGTCGCCGGCAAGGGGGCCGGCGGATACGTCGAGTTCGAGCCGGGGCCGGGGCCGGTGAACGTCAAGGTCGGCATCTCGTACGTGAGCCGGGCGGGCGCCGCCGCCAACCTGGCGGCGGAGAACCCGTCGTACCGCTCCTTCGGCTCGGTGCGCGACGCGGCCCGCAAGGCCTGGCGCGACCGCCTGTCGGCCATCCGGGTCGGCGGCGGTACGGACGACGAGCGCACCACCTTCTACACCGCGCTGTACCACGCGCTCCTGCACCCGAACGTGATCAGCGACGCCGACCGCAGATACCGGGGCGCCGACGGCGAGGTCCACCGCGTCGCGCACGGCCACCAGGCCCAGTACGGCACCTTCTCCGGCTGGGACGTCTACCGGGACCAGGTCCAGCTGCTGACCCTGCTCGATCCGCGCACGGGTTCGGACATCGCACAGTCCCTGTACGAGCTGGCCCGGCAGAACGGCGGCCTCTGGGACCGCTGGCTGCACGGCGCGAGCGGCACCCACGTCATGAACGGCGATCCCTCGCCGGCCGCGCTGGCCGGCATCCGCGCCTTCGGCGGCACGGACTTCGACCTGCGCGGAGCGCTGGACTCGCTGATCAGAGCGGCGACCGTACCGACCGAGAAGGACCTGTCGGCGGCCGGGAAGCCCGTGCTGTCCGTCGGCCAGCGCCCCTCCCTCGACACGTACATGAAGCTGCACTACATGCCGTCGGTGTCCAACGCCTGGGGCGGGGCGGCCGAGACGCTGGAGATGTCCGGCGCCGACTTCGCCCTCTCCCAGCTCGCCGCGGCGGCCGGGGAGAGCAGGACCGCCGCCTACTTCGCCCGCCGGTCCCAGTGGTGGCAGAACAACTTCGACGTCGCCGCCGATCCCGCCGGCGGGTACATCGCCAACCGCAAGGCCGACGGCAGCTGGGTCACCGGCTTCACCCCGGCCACCGGCAACGGTTTCGTCGAGGGGACGGCCGCCCAGTACACCTGGATGGTGCAGCACAACCCCGGCGGCCTGTTCGCCGCGATGGGCGGCAGGGAGCAGGCGCTCGCCCGCCTCGACGCGTTCTTCCACGACGCCGACGGCGACTGGGCGTTCACCGGCAGCGGCGGCGACAAGTCCGAGCTGGACAACGAGCCGTCGATCAACGTCCCCTACCTGTACGACTACGCGGGCGCGCCCTACAGGACGCAGGAGACGGTCCGCGCCGCGATGAGCCGGCTGTGGTCGACGCAGCCCGGCGGCATCCCCGGCAACGACGACCTCGGCGCGATGTCGGCCTGGTACGTCTTCTCCGCGCTCGGGATGTACCCGCAGGTGCCCTCCCGTGCCGAACTCGTCCTGGCGTCACCGCTGTTCCCGCGTATCGAGATCGACCGGCCGCACGGCGGGGACATCTCCGTCCGCGCCCGGGGCGCCGGCGCCGGCACGCCGTACATCCGCTCCCTGAAGGTCGACGGCCGCGCCAGTGACCGTCCCTGGCTCCCGGCGTCGTTCGTGCGGGACGGCGGCAGGCTCGACTACACGCTCTCCGGTACGCCGGACAAGGCCTGGGGGAGCGACCCGTCCGACGCCCCGCCCTCCTTCCGGACGGGCGAGCAGCCGTACCAGATCGGCGTCGGCCCGACCACGGCGACGCTCGCGCCGGGCGGGAGCACGAAGGTCGGCATCCGGGCCCTGGCGCTGAGCGGGGGCACGGGGCCCGAGGTCCGCTTCCGGGTGGAGACGCCCGCCGGGATCACGGCGACCCCCGCCGAGGGCACGGTCGCCGGCGGCGCGCAGGAGATCACCCTCGGCTCCGCGCGGGAAACGGACCAGGGCTTCTACGACGTGAAGGTGACGGTGACCTCGGGCGGCACCTCGTACGCACAGCCCGTCGCCCTGACCGTGGCCGCCCCCGGAACCCTCCTCGCCGCCTACGACAACACCGGTGTCTCGGACGACGAGGGCGACCACGACGAGGCCGACTACGACGGCGGCGGCTGGAGCTACTCCCGCCAGGCCCTCGCGGCCGCCGGGCTCACCCCGGGCGGGCGGGGGACGGTGGACGGGCTGGCCTTCACCTGGCCCGACTCGCCGAGCGGCCGGCCCGACAACATCTCGGCCGCCGGTCAGACCGTCGAACTCGCCTCTCCCGCACAGAAGTTGTCGTTCGTCGGCAGTGCCGTCAACGGTAACCGGCGGACCACGGCCACCGTCACCTACACCGACGGCACCACCGGCACGGTCGACCTCTCCTTCACCGACTGGACGGTCGGCGGGGGCGGCGGCACGGTCCAGTACGGCAACGTGGTCGTCGCCCGGAGCGCGTACCGGAACGTGGCCGGGGCGGACCGGGACCCGGTGGCGACCTATGTGTTCGCCACCGCGCCGTTCACGGCACCGGACGGCAGGACGATCGCGAGCGTGCGGCTGCCCGCCGACACGGATCTGCACGTGTTCACCCTCGCGACCGGCTGACCTCCAACACCTCAGTCAGCCAGTCGAGTTGGCGGCGCACGTGCACCGCGTCGCCGCCCTCGTGCCCGTTGAACGGGTAGGCGTGGATCTCCTTGCGGGGGTCCACGCCGGCCGACTCGCCGTACCGGTTGAAGGCCGCGTACGCCCCGCTCGGCGGGCACACGGTGTCGCGCAGCCCGGTGCCGAAATGGGCGGGGGCGTGGGCGCGGCGGGCGAAGGAGACGCCCTCCAGGTAGGAGAGGGTGCGGTAGGCGGCCCGCTCGGCGCCGCGGCGGACGGAGAGATACGCGGCGATCTCGCCGTAGGGGCCCGCGTCGGTGAGGTCCAAGGCGCGGCGGATCCCGCACAGCAGCGGGGCGGTGACCAGGACGGCGGCCAGGCCGGGGACCAGGCCCGCGACCGCCAGGGCGAGGCCGCCGCCCTGGCTGTTGCCGGCGGCGACGGTCCGCGCGGAGTCCACCCCGGGCAGTGTGCGCACGGCGGCCACCGCGCGCACCGCGTCGGTGATCAGGCGGCGGTAGTGGTGGTCCCGGGGGTCGAGCAGGCCGCGGACCGCCGGGCCCGGCCCGCCCGGCGCGCCGGCGTGCGGGTCGGGTGTGTCGCCGCCGCAGCCGTACTGGTCGCCCTGGCCCCGGTTGTCCATCAGCAGGTGCGCGTATCCGGCGTTCACCCAGGTGAGCCGCTCGTGCGGGAGGCCGCGGCCACGGCCGTAGCCCGCGTACTCGACGACGGCGGGCAGGGGCCCGGACGTCCTGGCCGGTCTGCTGAACCAGGCCCGTACCGGATCCCCGGCGAAGCCGCGGAAGGTAACGTCCCAGGTCTCGGTCAGCCGTAGGCCGGTCTCCACCGGACGCACCGACACCACGGGATCCCCCTGGGTGGCGGCCTCCCTCAGGGTTTCCCGCCAGAACTCGTCGAAGTCCGCGGGTTCTTCGAGTGCCGGACGGTAGCGCTCCAGCTCGGTGACGGAGAGGTCGAACGCGGGCACGGGACACCTCGAAGGAATCGGCGGGAACAGGGAAACTTGCGAAGCCGGCGACACCGACCTCGGGGGTCTACCCCGCGCACAGGATGTTCCAACGCGGCACCTCTGCCTCAGCCGTTCGCTGCGGTACCCATTGACAGCGCTTTCTGGGTGCCCTTAAGTTGCCGCGAAGTTACCGGTAAGCGCTCGAAAGTTTCGGTTCCACTTCTCCGTCACGGGAGGACCGAGCAATGAGCACCTCCACCACGTCGGCCTCTCCGCCCGGCACCCAGGATCCACCGGATCCCCCCGCGCGCCCGGCCCCCCGCCGAGGTCTGCGCAGGTCGCTGCGCCGGGACTGGCAGCTGTACTCGCTGGCCGTGCTGCCCCTGCTGTTCTTCCTGGTCTTCCGCTATCTGCCGATGATCGGCAACGTCATCGCCTTCCGCCGGTTCGAACCGGGTGGCTCGATCCTGGGCGAGCAGTGGGTGGGGCTGCGCTATGTGCGGATGTTCCTGTCCGACCCCACCTTCTGGCAGGTGTTCCGCAACACCCTGTGGCTGGGCGCGCTCACGCTCGTCTTCTGCTTCCCGGTCCCGATCGTGCTGGCGCTGCTGCTCAACGAGGTGCGCAGACGCTCGCTGAAACGGTTCGTGCAGTCGGTGTCGTACCTGCCGCACTTCCTGTCGATCGTGATCGTGGCCGGCATCACGCTGCAGATGCTGGCCGTGGACGGGCCCGTCAACCAGATGCTCGGCTGGTTCGGCCACGAGCCGATCCGGTTCGTCCAGGAACCCGGATGGTTCCGCACGGTCTACGTCGGCTCGGAGATCTGGCAGACCGCCGGCTGGGGCACGATCCTCTACCTCGCCGCGCTCACCACGATCGACGAGGACCTCTACGAGGCCGCCCGCATCGACGGCGCGAACCGGTGGCAACAGACCTGGCACGTCACCCTGCCCGGCATCCGCCCCACGATGATCACGCTGCTGATCCTCAACATCGGCACGTTCATGGCGGTCGGCTTCGAGAAGATCCTGCTGCTGTACAACCCGCTGACCTACCCGACGGCCGATGTGGTCTCCACCTATCTCTACCGGGCCGGCGTGGAGTCCAACAGCTTCAGCTACGCCGCCGCGATCGGCCTGTTCGAGGCGGTCATCGGGCTGGTGCTGATCACCACCGCGAACCAGCTGTCGCGCCGCACGGTGGGGACGAGCCTGTGGTGAGCGCCGACCGGCCCACCCGGGGCCACCGCGTCTTCCAGGGCGTCAACGGGGCCGTCCTCACCGTTGTCGTGGCGGTGACCCTGTACCCGTTCCTCACCGTCGTCGCCCGGTCCTTCAGCGGTGAACGCCAGATCCGCGCCGGAGAGGTCACCCTGTGGCCCAAGGGGTTCAACCTCACCACCTACCGGATCGTCTTCCACGACGCGATGTTCTGGCGCAACTACGGCAACACCGTGTTCTACACGGTCGTCTCCACCGTCGTCGCCATGGTGCTGACGACCTGTTACGCCTATGTGCTGTCGAAGAAGGACCTCAGGGGCCGCGGCGTCCTGGTCGGGGTGGCCGTCTTCACCATGTTCTTCTCCGGCGGCCTGATCCCCCACTACGTCCTCGTCACCGGTCTCGGCCTGAAGAACAGCGTCTGGGCGATCGCCCTGCCCAACGCGATCAGCGTCTTCAACCTGCTGGTGATGAAGGCCTTCTTCGAGAGCCTGCCCGCCGAGCTGGAGGAGGCCGCCGAGATCGACGGCCTGAGCACGTACGGCATCCTGCTCAGGATCGTGCTGCCGCTGTCCAAGGCGGTGATCGCCACGATGGTGCTCTTCTACTCGGTGTCCTTCTGGAACTCCTGGTTCTCGGCGTACCTCTACATGGACCGCACCGAGCTCATGCCGGCCACGGTCTATCTGCGCAACCTCATCGCGGGCGCCACCACGGGCGGCAACGCCGGCGCCGGCACCGAGCAGCTCAGCCAGGTCGGGGCGAACATCCAGGCGGTCACGATCGTGCTCACCGCGCTGCCCATCCTCTGCGTGTACCCGTTCGTCCAGCGCTACTTCGTCTCCGGCGTGATGCTCGGCGCGGTCAAGGGCTGAGAGCCGGACCCCACCAAGGGAGTGTCCGTGAAGAACGCAGGTCAGCTGTCACGACGTCAGATCCTCGCCGCGGCGGGCTTCGTCGGCCTCGCCACCCTCACCGGCTGCGGCGGCGACGACGGCGGGGACTCCAAGGACCTCTCCAAGAAGCAGAACGGCGCGATGAAGGAGTACCGCGCCGGCCTGCAGTTCAAGGCGTCCAAGCCGCTGTCGTTCCCGGTCCTGCACAACAACAACCCGGTCTATCCGATGAAGGACGGCTGGCTGTTCTGGAAGGAGCTGGCCAGGCGCACCGGCATCACCCTGAAGCCGGTCGCGGTCCCCCTGAGCGACTACGAGAAGAAGCGCAGCGTCCTCATCGGCGCGGGCGACGCCCCGTTCCTGATCCCCAAGACGTACCACCCCTCGGAGGTCGCCTTCGTGTCGTCGGGCGCGATCCTGCCCGTCAGCGAGTACGTGCACCTGATGCCCAACTTCCGCGACAAGGTGCGCAAGTGGAAGCTGGAGCCCGAACTCGACTCCATCCGCCAGTCGGACGGCAAGTACTACCTCCTGCCCGGACTGCACGAGAAGGTCAAGTCCGGCTACTCGCTGTCGCTGCGCACGGACGTCCTCGACCGGCTGGGCCTGAGCCTGCCCACCACCTGGGACGAGGTGTACGAGGTCTTCGGGGCGCTCCGGGCGGAGTATCCCGACCGCTATCCGTTCTCGGACCGCTGGAGCACCAACACGCCTTTCCCCGCAGGCGCGCTGACGAGCTACCTCGGGCAGGCGTACGGGGTCAGGGCGGGGTGGACGTACGACAACATCAGCTACGACGCCCAGGCCGACGCGTTCGTCTTCACCGGCGCCACGGACGGCTACCGCCAGATGGTCGAGTACCTGAGAAAACTGGTCGGCGAGAAGCTGATGGACCCGGAGAGCTTCACCCAGACCGACGAGGACGCGGTGCAGAAACTGCTCGGCGAGAAGTCCTTCGCGATCAGCGCCAACCCGCAGGAGCTGGTCCAGAACTACCGCTACAACCTGGAGAAACAGGTCAAGGGCTCGAAGATCGAGATGGTGCCGGTGCCGCTCGGCCCGGCCGGCCCGGTGGTGATGGGCGGAGCACGGCTGGAGAACGGCGTCATGATCTCCAGCAAGGCGCTCAAGAGCGACACCTTCGTCGCGATGATGCAGTTCGTGGACTGGCTCTGGTACTCGGACGAGGGCCAGAGGTTCGCCAAGTGGGGCGTCGAGGGCACCACCTACACGTACTCCGGCGGCCGGTACGAACTGAAGCCCGGCATCAGCCTGATGGGCTCCGACCCGGACGCCCCGAAGGACCTCCAGAAGGACTACGGCTTCTTCAACGGCGTCTTCACCTACGGCGGCAGCTGGGCGCTCGTGTCCTCCTCGTTCAGCCCGGACGAGAAGAGGTTCCAGGACGCCATGGCCCGGCGCCAACAGCTGCCCGTCGGCCCCGCCCACCCGCTGCGGTCCGTGGAACAGGAGCAGGCCTCGCTCTGGGACACCCCGCTGCGCGACCACGTCACCCAGAACACCCTCAAGTTCGCCCTCGGCAAGCGCCCGCTGTCCGCGTGGGACTCCTACGTCGCCGAGTTGAAGGCCAAGAACATGGACCGGCTGGTCGACCTGCACAACAAGGCCCGCGCACGCTTCGAGAAGGAGAACGGGTGATCCGCGTCCCCGCGCGGCCGGTCGGCCGGCTCTCCGGCGCCTGGCGCCACTGCGTCGGCACGGGCCGCGTCGAACTCGCCCTGCGCCGCGACTACCAGGACTCCCTCACCCTCCTCCAGCGCGACATCGGCTTCCGGTACATCCGCGGTCACGGCCTGCTCAGCGACGGCATGGGCGTGTACCGCCCGTACCACCACGGGGGCACCCGCCACGTCCACCACAACTTCACCTACGTCGACCAGGTCGTCGACGCGTACCTCGCCCTCGGCATCCGGCCCTTCCTCGAACTGGGCTTCATGCCCGGGGAACTGGCCTCCGGAGACCGGACGGTCTTCTGGTGGCGCGGCAACGTCACCCCGCCCCGCTCGCACCGGGAGTGGGCCGACCTGGTCCGCGCGACCCTGCGCCACCTCGTGGACCGCTACGGCCTCGACGAGGTGCGCACCTGGCCGATCGAGGTGTGGAACGAGCCCAACCTCGCCGACTTCTGGCAGGACGCCGACGAACGGGCCTACCACCGGCTCTACGAGGTGACCGCGCACACCGTGAAGGAGGTGGACGCGGACCTCCAGGTCGGCGGCCCGGCGATCTCCCCGGGCGCCGACGACTGGCTGGACCGGTTCGCCGAGTTCGCCGAACACCGCGACGTGCCCGTCGACTTCGTCTCCCGGCACGCCTACACGTCAGGACCCGCCCAGCACGTCCCGTTCGGCGTCCACCAGACCCTGGCCCCCGCGACGGCCCTGCTCGACCAGTTCGCCGCGCCCCGCGACCGTCTCAGGGGCACCCGGCTCGCCGGACTGCCCGTCCACATCACGGAGTTCAACTCCTCCTACCGCCCCGACAACCACGTCCACGACACCGCCTTCCACGCCGCCTACCTGGCACCCGTACTGGCCGGGGGCGGCGAACTCGCCGACTCGTTCTCCTACTGGACGTTCAGCGACATGTTCGAGGAGGCCGGTGTCCCCACCGCCCTCTTCCACGGCGGATTCGGACTGCTCACCCACCGCCAGGTGCGCAAACCGGCCTACCACCTCTACGCGTTCATGGCCCGGATGGGCCCCGACCTGCTCGCCCGCGGCGACGACCACCTCGTCTGCCGCCACCCCGACGGCCGCGTCACGGTCCTCGCCTGGGCCCCGGTCGACCCCACCGGCGAGACACCCGGCCCCGGCCGGCACGAGCTGCGCCTGTCCCTCCCGACGGGCGCGCGCGAGGTCTTCGTCCGCCGGTCCACCGTCGACGAGGAACACGGAAACGCCCGGACGGCCTGGCGGCACATGGGCAGCCCGCGCTCGCCGAGCACCCGGCAGCTGGACGTACTGCACGAGGCCGCCGAGCCCGCCCGCGGCCACCGCCGGCTGCCCGTGCGCGAGGGCGGCCGCACCGAGCTGGACCTCACCCTGTCCCGGCACGAGATCACCCTCGTCGAGCTGACCCCGGTCGCCGACGAGACCCCGCCCTGGTGGGACGAGAGCCGGCTGCTGGGGAGGGAGCCGTCATGAGAGCGACGACGCAGGACGCCGACAGCGCCGCGCCGCCCACCGGGGAGCCCTCGTGAGCGGCACGGTGAGCGACTTCGGCACGGGTGTCCTCTCCCGCGCCGCCGCCCTGATCCACACCCTCCTCACCGTCGAGGCCCTCTTCCTCGCCGCGGCCGCCCCCGGCCTCGCCGGCCTGCTCCTGCTGGGCCCCGACCCCGCCAACCTGCCCCTCGCCGCCCTGTGCCTGCTGCCGCTCGGGCCCGCCGCCTCCGCCGCGCTGTACGCCCTGCACCACCGCGGCCGCGACCTCACCGAGCTGCACCCCGCCCGCTGCTACGCACACGGCTGGCGCCTCAACGCCGGGCCCGCCCTGACACTGTGGACCCCCCTGCTGGCCTGGCTGACGGTGATCGCCTTCACCCTCACCCACTTCGCCGCCACGGGCCTGCCCGGCTGGTGGGCGGTGCTGCTCGGGGTCATCGGCGTGGCCTCGCTCCTGTGGGGCGCCCACGCCCTCGTGCTCACCTCGCTGTTCACGTTCCGCGCCCGCGACACCGCCCGCCTGGCCGCGTACTTCCTGTTCCGGCACGGCAGGACCACGCTGGCCGCCGCCTCCCTGCTCGTCCTCGCCGCCGGTCTGACCGCCCTGCTGACCGAGGCGCTGCCCGCCCTGCTCGCGGCCCCGCTGCTGCTCTCCCTGCTGCACGCCGGCCGCCCGGTGATCGCCGAGACCCAGGAGGACTTCACCGCATGAGCCACCACGGCCCCCAAGGCCCGTCAGGCCCCCGAAGCCCGCACGGCCCGCACGGCCCGCGCAGCGCCAAGATCCCCTACGGCGGCGACTACAACCCCGAGCAGTGGCCGCAGGAGGTCTGGGACGAGGACCACCGCCTCTTCGGCCGGGCGGGCATCGACACCCTCACGGTCGGCGTCTTCTCCTGGTCCCTCACCCAGCCCGCCGAGGACACCTACGACTTCACGGTCCTCGACCGGATCCTCGACCGCGCCGCCGCGGAGGACCGCAAGGTCTGCCTGGCGACCGGCACCGCCGCCCTGCCGCCCTGGCTCGCCAAAAAGCACCCCGAGGTCAACCGCACCGACTTCGAGGGCCGCCGGCACCGCTACGGCCAGCGCCACAACTTCTGCCCCAGCTCGCCGGCCTACCGCCGGCTGTCCACCGCGATGGCGGGCCGGCTCGCCGAACGGTACGCCCGGCACCCCGCGTTGATCGCCTGGCACATCAACAACGAGTACGGCGGCGCCTGCTACTGCGACCGGTGCGCCGACGCCTTCCGCGCCTGGCTGCGCGACCGGCACGGCACGCTCGACGCCCTCAACGACGCCTGGTGGACCACCTTCTGGTCGCACCGATACACCGACTGGGACCAGATCGAGCCCCCCAGCGCCCTCACCGAGCACTGGCGCGGCCCCGACCACACCGCCTTCCAGGGCATCACCCTCGACTACCAGCGCTTCATGACCGACGCCCTGCTCGGCTGCTTCACCGCAGAGAAGGAGGCCGTCCGCGCCCACGACCCGGACACCCCCGTCACCACCAACCTCATGGGCGCGTACCGCCCGCTGGACTACCACCGCTGGGCGCCCCACCTCGACTTCGCCTCCTGGGACAACTACCCGCCGCCGGACGCCCCGCCCACCCGTGCCGCCCTCGCCCACGACCTCGTGCGCGGCCTCAAGGACGGCGCCCCCTTCTGGCTGATGGAGCAGACCCCGTCCACCACCGCCTGCCGCGACGTCAATCCGCTGCGCAGACCGGGCGAACTGCGCCTGGTCACCTTCCAGGCGATCGCACACGGCGCCGACGCGGCCCTCTACTTCCAGATGCGCGCCTCGCGGGGCGCCTGCGAGAAGTACCACGGCGCGATGATCGGTCACGCGGGCCGGGACGACACCCGGGTCTTTCGCGAAGTCGCGCGACTGGGGCGGGAGCTGGAGTTGCTTGGTGACGCCACTCTGGGCGCCCGCACCCCGGCCCGCACGGCGCTCCTCTTCGACTGGGACAGCTGGTGGGCCCTGGAGATCTCCGACGGCCCCTCCCGCCTGGTCCGGTACCTGGACGTCGTCCACTCCTACTACCGGGCCGCCCGCGAGGCGGGCGCCGACGTGGACGTCGTACCGGTCACCGCCGACCTCACGCCGTACGACGTCGTCGTCGCCCCGGTGCTCCACCTCGTCAAGGGGGACCTCGCCGAACGTCTGGAGGCGGTGACCCGGCGCGGCGGCACCGTCCTCGCGACCTTCCTCACCGCCCGCTCCGACACACACGACCGTGCCTTCCTCACCGACGTGCCCGGCCCGCTGGCCCCCCTCCTCGGCATCCGCGTCGACGAATGGGACGCCCGCCCCGAGGACGTCGTCCAGCCCGTCGAGATGGGGGAGTTCACCACCACCGCCCGTCTGGTCTTCGAGCTCGTGCGGCTGCGCGGCGCCGAACCGGTCGCCACCTACGGCGCCGACTTCTACGCCGGCACCCCGGCCGTGACCCGCCACCGCCACGGCGGCCACGGAGGCGAGGCCTGGTACGTGGCCACCGCCCTGGACCGGAGCGGTGTCGACCACGTCGTCCGCCGCGTCCTCGCCCGTCACGACCTGCTCGGCCCCCATGCCGGCCACCCGGCCGTCGAGACGGCCACCCGGGTCGCTCCCGACGGCACCGTCCTGCGGTTCCTCCTCAACCACGGCCCGGCACCGGTCCGCCTGGCCGCCCCGGCCACCGGCACCGACCTCCTCACCGGCAAGCGGACCGAACGCGGGGAACCCCTCGCACTCGACCCGCTCGGGGTCGTCGTCCTGCGCCTTCAGTAGATGCGCCGCCCGTGCGCGTCCGGCACCCCGGACTTGCGCAGGAAGTAGCTGTTGATCTGGTCGCGCCACTCCCCGGCGGAGCGCAGCTGTTCCTCGAACAGCTCCGCCACGCGCGTGTGCCGAACCGGTTCCACCAGGTCCGCGAGGCCCGCCCACACCCGGCGGGCCTCCTCGACCTCCTCGACGCCCTCGAAGTGGGCGTCGTAGACGTGCTGGACCACGGTCTTCCCGCTCCTGAGCACATGGCCGTACGGCACATGGTGGAAGAACAGCAGCAGCTCGTCCGGACACGTCGCGGCGGACTCGTACACCCCGGCCCACGGCTCGGCGTACTGCGCCGCGTACCCCGTCCCGGTCGCCGCGCTCCGGTCGACACCGATGCCGTCGCGGTCGGCGAAGTGGTACGTCCCCCACGGGCTGTACTCGTAGCCGTCGACACTCGGGCCGTAGTGGTGCCCGGGCTGCACCATGAACCCCACCCCGAGCGGGGCCGTGTACTTCTCGTACGTCCGCCAGGAGCCGTCCAGCACCGCGTGCAGCCCGGTGACCAGCCGCTCGGGGGCGGACGGGAAGGTGAGGCCGATCCACTCGTCCAGGACGCGGTACGGGTCGGCGTCCGGCCGCCAGGCGAGCCTGCCGAAGGTGTAGAGGTTCGCCTGCGCCAGGGGATGACCGGTCCAGAACGGGTCGTCGCCCGCATTGGACACGGCGACGAGATGGCCGGCCAGCTCGCCGACCGCCGGCCCGGCCCCGCCCTGCGGCCGGAAGCCCAGCACCTCGCTCCACATCGGCCCGAGCCAGCACACGTGCCGCTGCTGCCCGGTGTACTCCTGCGTGGCCTGCACCTCCACCGCCAGCCGGGTGCGCGGCAGCGCCCCGAGCACCGGCGAGACCGGCTCGCGCACCTGGAAGTCCATCGGCCCGTGCTTGACCTGGAGCACCGCGTTGTCGGCGAACTCCCCGTCCAGCGGGGCGAAATGGTCGTGGGCGGCCCGTGCCCGGTCCGTCGTGCGGTCCCGCCAGTCCTGCCGGTGGTCGTAGACGAAGGCGCGCCAGTGGACCGTGCCGCCGTGCGGGGCGAGCGCGGCGGCCAGCATGTTCGTGCCGTCCGCGTGACTGCGCCCGTAGGTGAACGGGCCCGGCTGCCCCTCGGAGTCGGCCTTCACCACGAACCCGCCGAAGTCCGGTATCGCGTCGTACACCCCGCGCACGGCCCGGGCCCACCACTGCCGTACCGCGGCCTCCAGCGGATCGGCGGTGGACAGCCCGCCGAGCACGACCGGCGCGGCGAAGGTCACCGACAGATGCGTCCGGACGCCGTACGGCCGCAACGCCCCGGCGATCGCCGCGACCTCACCGATCCGGTCGGTCAGCAGGTGCGCCTCGGTCGCGTGCACATTGACGTTGTTCACGCAGACGGCGTTGATCCCGCAGGCCGCGAGCAGCCTCGCGTACGCCCGGACCCGCCCCGGTTCCCCCCGGGCCCGGCCCTCCCGCCAGAACAGCGAGCCGCCCGCGTACCCGCGCTCGACCTGGCCCATGACCGGGTGCACGGCCACGTTGTCCCAGTGGTCGAGCATGCGCACGGCCGTCGCCGGCCGGTGGACCTCACCCGGCCGCGGTCCCGCGAACGCCTTCTCGCCGAGCCGTACGACATGGAACAGCCCGTACAGCAGCCCGCGCCCGCCGGAGGCGGTGACGGTCGTCGTCCCGCCGTGCCGCGCGCACGTGAAGTCCTCCTCGCCGAGTCCGCCGTCGCCCATCTCCAGCAGCAGGTCGTACGCGGCACCGGTGCCGTCCCCCCGTACGACCTCCCCGCCGAACCGCGCGCAGGCCTCGGCCACCTCCCCGCGCACGGTGCCGGCCACGGGGCCCGTGCCCCGGATCAGGGTCCGCCGGGTCCCCAGCGGCCGGAACGCCTCCGGGGGCAGCCAGGCGGGGTCGGTCCAGGACGGCTCGGCTCGGTTCACGACAGCAGCTCCACTTCGGCGACCTCGGCCGGTCCGTCGAAGACCAGGCGGTACGCCGCGTAGGTACCCGGCGACCCCACGGTGAACGCACGGGTCTGCAGGTCCCAGGCGAAGGTGAGTCCGGTGCGGCGGTCCAGTGTCTTCCACGTCGTCCCGTCGCGGGAGCCCTCCAGCCGCCAACTCGTCGGCGCCTTCGCGCGGTCGGAGGAGGTGAGCGTGTACTGGACCGCCCTGACGCCGGTGGTGACCGGCAGGTCGACCGCCTCCGTGACCGTCGCGGCCGTCTTCGACGTGTTGTCGAAGAGGGCGTTGGTGGCCGCCAGTACGTCCTTCCTGGGTGCCGGCACCCTGTCGTCGCGGGTGATCGACACGGGTGCCGCGTCCTTCCCGCTGCCCCAGGCCGACGGCCGCGGGCCCATGGCGAAGTCCAGCACGCCGCCCTTGGCGAGGAGCGCGTGCGGCAGCGAAGTCGACGTCCAGGCACGCCCGTTGACCTTGAGGCCCTGCACGTAGACGTTGCGCCCGCTGTTCTTCGGGGCCCTGATCACGAGGTCCTCACCGTTCTCCAGGTGCACGGTCGCCTTCTTGAACAGCGGGGAGCCGACGGCGTACTCGCCGCTGCCCATCACCAGCGGGTAGAAGCCGAGCGCGGAGAACAGGTACCAGGCCGACTGCTCGCCGTTGTCCTCGTCGCCGTGGTAGCCCTGCCCGATGGAGCTGCCGGTGTAGAGGCGCGACAGCGCCTCGCGGA
Source organism: Streptomyces sp. NPDC000345 (assembly GCF_042898825.1). Taxonomy (NCBI): domain Bacteria; kingdom Bacillati; phylum Actinomycetota; class Actinomycetes; order Kitasatosporales; family Streptomycetaceae; genus Streptomyces; species Streptomyces sp. NPDC000345. The sequence continues at coordinate 140,317 of NZ_JBIAZE010000017.1, read as the reverse complement.
CCTTCGCCTGCGCCTTCCAGGGCCGGCCGGCCGCGTCGTACATGTAGATCGCGTGATGGGCGACCTGGTTGGAGTGCCCGTACATGCCCATGCGTACGTCCCGTGCCTCCGTCATCTCGTGGATGACCCCGCCGTAGGACCCCACGAACTCGGGGGAGGCGGTCTCGGGGGTCGCGAAGTACGTGTCGAGCTTCTGTGCCAGCCCGGCGCGGCCGCCGTACAGGTTGGCCAGACCCCGGCTGTCCTGCGGGGCGGTGAAGGCGTAGCCCCAGCCGTTGGTCTCGGTGTAGTCGTAGCCCCACACGCGCGGGTCGTACGCCGACGACGTGACGCGCCAGGCGCCCTTGTCGTCCCGGCCCTGGAAGAAACCCGCCCGGGAGTCGAACAGGTTCACGTATCCCTGGGCCCGGTTGAGGAAGTAGGCCGACTCCTCCGCGTACCGCTGCTCGCCGGTCTTCCGGTACAGGGCCTGGCCCATGCGGGCGATGCCGTAGTCGTTGAGGTAGCCCTCCAGTGCCCAGGACAGCCCCTCGTGGGTGGCCGTGCTGGTGTAACCGAGGAAGGGGGAGGTCGCCATGCCCTTGCGGCCCACGCCCGACGCCGGCGGCACGACCGTCGCGTTCTTCAGGGCCGCCTCGTAGGCCGCCTTCGCGTCGAAGCCGACACCCTTGACGTAGGCGTCGGCGAAGGCGACGTCCGACGAGGTACCGGTCATCAGGTCGGCGTAGCCGGGGGAGGACCAGCGCGAGGTCCAGCCGCCGTCCTTGTACTGCTGCACGAAACCGTCGGTCAGCGCTCCTGCCTGAGTGGGCGTCAGCAGCGCGTACGCCGGCCAGGTCGTCCGATAGGTGTCCCAGAAGCCGTTGTTGACGAACACCTTGCCGTCCACGATCTTCGCGCCGGTGTGCGTCGGGGTGTCGGGACGCTCCATCGGGGAGAACGGGGAGGCGTAGCGGTACGTCGAACCGACCTTCTCGAAACCGGAGTTGGGGTACAGGTAGAGCCGGTACAGGCTGGAGTAGAGCGTCGTCAGCTGGTCCGTCATGGCCCCCTCCACCTCGACCCTGCCGAGGAGCGCGTCCCACTGCCGCTGGGCCCGCTGCCTGACGGTGTCGAACGCGGTGCCCTCCGGGATCTCCTGGCGCAGGTTGTCCTTCGCCTGGTCGACGCTGATCAGCGAGGTCGCCAGCCGCAGGGTGACCGTCCGGTCGGCGCCCGCGTCGAAGCGCAGATACCCCTTCACCCCGTTCGACGCCCCGTCCGTCACCGGCGCGTCGAACTCGCCGTACACGAAGAGCCTGGTCGCGCCCGTCGACAGCCCGGACTTCACGTCCGAGTACCCGGTGACGGTGGCGTTCTCCCGGTCCAGGGTCAGCCCCGCCTGGTCGGTGACGTTGTCGAAGAGGACGCTCGCGTCCGAACCCGGGTAGGTGAAGCGCAGAGCGGCCGCGTGGTCGGTCGGCGCCATCTCCGCCGTGAGACCGTTCTCGAAGCGCACTCCGTAGTAGTACGGCCGCGCGGTCTCGTCCGTGTGCCGGAACGCCAGCGCCCGCGCCGTCCGCCCGGTGTCCGGGGTGCCCGCCGCGGCCGAGGGCATCACCTGGAAGGTCTGGCGGTCGCCCATCCACGGGCTCGGCTCATGACTCGCGCTGAACGCCTGGATGGTGGGCAGATTGTCCGCGTTGTTCCCGCGGGAGTAGTCGTACAGCCAGCTCAGCGAGCCCGCGTTGGTCACCGGTGTCCAGAAGTTGAACCCGTGCGGCACCGCCGTCGCCGGGAAGGTGTTGCCGCGTGAGAAGCTCCCGCTGGAGTTCGTCCCGCGCGTGGTCACCGCGTAGTCCGACAGATGCGCCTTCGCCGCCTCGGGCGGGGCCGTCCGCAGCGCCAGGTCGTCCACCCAGCCCCTGAACCGGGCCGGACCGCCGGGGGAGTCGTACGCCACCAGGATCCGGTCGACCGTCTTCCCGGCCGCCACCGGCCCGATCTCCGAGACCACGTCGTTCCACTGGTTGACGTACAGCGCCTTCGCCGCGCCCTGCCCGCGCGGGGACAGCGGGAAGCCGTACTGGTCCACCGCCCCCAGCCCGCTCAGATACGTCCCGTCGGTGAACGCCAGGTCCACGGAGACGTTCGTCGCCGCGTAGTCCCGCTCGCCGTCGGCCATCTGGGGGAAGATCCGGTACTCCAGCCGGGTCCGCGCACCGACCCGGACGTTCACGTCGAAGACCTTGTTGTACGCGTACGCCCGGCCGGAGGCGGTGTGGCGTCCGGCGTACCGCAGCGCTCGCAGGCCCGTGAAGCCGGCGCGCGCCTTCGCGGTGGGCGAGCCGCTGGGGCCGCGGTCGACGACGGTGAGCATGTCCGGCGGCACCGGCCCGTTCCTGCCGGTGCCCAGCCGCACGTCGGCGAGCTGGAGGATGCCGGCGCCGTGGTTCTTCGTGACGTCCAGCCGGAAGTGCCGGTACTCGGCCGGGGCGGCGAGGGTGTACGTCCTGGTCTGGAAACGCTCGGCGAAGGACTCCCCGGTGCGGCTGTCGAGGGTCGTCCAGACCGTGCCGTCCGCCGAGCCCTGCAGGGTCCAGTCGGCCGGGTCGCGTTCCGCGGCGTCGTTCGCCGACGTCAGCGCGTACGTGGTCACCGCGACCGGCGCGTCCAGGTCGAACTCGGCCCAGCCGGTGGCCGCGAAGGCCAGCCACTTGGTGCCCGGCTCGCCGTCGACGAGGTTCTCCTTCACCTCGCCGCCGGCGGTGTTCTCCGCGCTCGCCCGGACCTGGGTGACCCGGTCGGTCACCTCACCGGGCAGCCCGCCGGTCGCGTAGCCGCCGTCGACCCCCGAGGCGCGTTCGGGTGAGCTCACCCAGTCGGGGGCGGGCTGGCCGGCCTCGAACGAGGAGGCGAACGCCCGTGCGGGGAGCGGGACGGGCGCCGGCAGGGCGACCGCCACACCCGGAGCGCCGACCGTCATGACGAGTGCGGCCGTGACCGCGACCGCGCGTAACCGTCCGAACCACTGCATGCGTGAGCATCCTCCCCGCCCGGACAAGGGCCCTGGACAACGTTGTCCTTCTCGGTGCGCAGCCATCAGTAGGGGGGCAAGTGGCGGTTGATGTCAAGGACGTTGATTGCGTCATGCGGGACACGTGTCGGGGAATTCTCCGGCAGGGTGCCCGCGGACGGGTCATATTTCCGTGAGGTCTCAACTCGGAAAAGACCCATGGCCGACCTTGCATTCGATCTTGATCAATCGGCGGGAAGTGGACTATACCTGTCGGCGATTCACGCGACCCGCACAACCCTGCTTGACCTGACCGCGGTGCCGGGGAGGATCCGGTTCACCGCCTGAGTCCTGGAGAAGGCGAGGACTTGAGCATGGGATCCAGCTCCGAGAACCACGGTGCCGTGAACGAATCGGCGGGCCCCGGCCGCCGCGATCTGATCAGGCGGTCCGCCGCGCTCGGCCTGATCTCCGTCCCCGCGATGAGCTTTCTGTCGGCGTGCGCCAGCAGCGGCGGCGGCGACGAGGACAAGGCCAAGGCGGGAAAGAAGACGGCGAAGAACCCCCTGGCGGTCAACGAGTCCACCCAGATGGAATTCGTCCTGTTCGACGGCGGTTTCGGCAAGGAGTACGCCGAGGACGCCGTGAAGATCTACGAGAAGAACTTCCCGAAGGCGAAGGTGAAGTTCTCGGCCACGCAGAAGATCCAGTCCACGCTCCAGCCCCGCTTCAACCAGGGCACCCCGCCCGACCTCATCGACAACTCCGGCGCCGAGCAGATGGACATGGGCGTCCTGGTCGGCAAGAAGCAGCTCGCCGACCTCACTCCGCTGCTCGACGCGCCCTCCTACGACGACCCGGCCAAGAAGGTCCGCGACACCCTGCGCCCCGGCATCGTCGAGATGGGCCAGTTCGACGGCGACCCGGTCTGGATCCTGTACTACGCCTACACCGTCTACGGCGTCTGGTACTCGCAGAAGGCCCTGGACTCGCTGGACGCCGCCTATCCCGAGACCTGGGACGAGATGCTCGCCGTCTGCGCGAAGGCCAAGAAGAAGGGCATGGCGGGCTGGACATACGCGGGCAAGTACCCGTATTATCTCCCCTTCTCGCTCTATCCGATGATCGGCAAGGTCGGCGGCCGCGACGTGCTGGACGCCATCGACAACCTGGAGCCCAACGCCTGGAAGCACCCGGCCGTCAAGGCCTGTTTCGAGGCGTACTACGAGCTCTACAAGAAGGGCTACATCCTCCGCGGCACCCCGGGCCTGGACCACATCCAGTCCCAGACCGCCTGGGCCCAGGGCAAGGCCCTGTTCATCCCCAACGGCTCCTGGGTGGAGAACGAGTCGGCCAAGGTCATCCCGGCCGACTTCGGCCTCGCCGTCTCCGCGCCCACCGGCATCGACTCCTCCGACAAGATGCCCTTCGGCACCCTCTGGGCCTCCGGCGGCGAGCCCTTCGTCGTCCCGGCCAAGGCGCGCAACGCCTCCGGCGGCATGGAGCAGCTGCGCATCATGCTCAGCGAGGCGTCCTCGAAGAACTTCACCGCCAAGGTCAAGTCGCTCACGGCGTACGACGGCGGCACCGACGGCATCACCCTCACCCCCGGCCTGAAGTCGGGTGTGGCCGCGCTGGAGAAGGCCGGCGACAACGTGGTGAACCCGCGGCTGCAGGACTGGTACGTGCAGTTGCAGAAGGAGCAGATCGGGGTCGGCGGCCTGGGCGAGATGATGGCCGGGCGGCTCACTCCGGCGGAGGCCGTCAACAAGATCCAGGGTTACGCCGACGCGGCCGCGAAGGACACCTCGATCAAGCACTACAAGCACGCGTGAACGCGTTCCCGACGGCACCGGAGTGGCGATGCAGCACGGCAAGTACCGGTTCATCGTGGGGTTCCTGGCGCTTCCCCTCGGACTGTACGCGCTCTTCGTGGTCTGGCCGTTCCTCCAGTCCATCTACTACTCGTTCACGGACTGGACCGGTCTGAGCCCCGAATTCGAGAGGGTCGGCCTGGACAATTACCGCAGGATGCTGGACGACCAGATCTTCTGGAAGTCCTTGTGGCACAGCCTGCTGTTCGCACTCCTGGTGCCGCTGGTGACGATCGGGTTCGCGCTGTTCCTGGCATTCATGATCAATGTCGGCGGGCGGAGAAGGAAAGGGGGCCCGGCCGTCTCCGGTGTCCGGGGCTCCTCCTTCTACAAGATCGTGTATTTCTTCCCGCAGGTGCTGTCGATCGCCATCGTCGCGTTGTTGTTCGCCTTCGCGTACAACCCGGACAGCGGCGCGATCAATTCCTTCCTGCGGGGTGTCGGACTGGACGGCGTCCAGCCGCTCTGGCTCGGTGACCCGGACCTCGCGCTGTGGTGCGTGATGGCCGTCCTCGTCTGGTCCACGGTCGGGTTCTTCGTGGTCCTGTTCTCGGCGGGCATGGCCTCCATCCCCGCCGACCTGTACGAGGCGGCCCTCCTGGACGGCGCGGACCGGGCCACCACGTTCTTCCGGGTCACCCTGCCGCTGCTCTGGGACACCGTGCAGTCGGGCTGGGTCTACCTGGGCATCCTCGCCCTCGGCGCCGAGTCGTTCGCGGTCGTGCAGATCATGACGACCGGCCCCGGCGGCCCCGACTACTCGACCACGGTGATGGTCCTGTACGTCTACCAGAAGGCGTTCCGGGACGGTCAGGCCGCCTACGCCACCACCATCGGCGTCGCCCTGCTCGTCGTGACGCTGGCCTTCGCCGCCGTCGTGATGCGACTGGGGCGGCGCGAGCGGCTGGAGTACTGAGGAATGAAGACGACCGAACCCCCCGTCCCCGTCCCGGCGCCCGTCACGAAGGCCGGCCCCGCGGCGCGCGGGACGCCCGCCGGCCCGCGGACCGAGGGCAGGGTCCTCAACGTCTTCTCGCACGGCGTGCTGGTCGTCTGGGCCGTGATGGTGGTGCTGCCGCTCCTGTGGGCGGTGATGACGTCCTTCAAGGACGACGGCTCCATCTTCGGCTCGCCCTGGGCGCTGCCGGACTCCCTGCACGTCGACAACTGGTCGCGGGCCTGGACCGAGGCCAACATGAGCGACTACTTCCTCAACACCGTCCTGGTGGTCGGCGGTTCGCTCGTCGGGACCCTGGTTCTCGGCTCCATGGCGGCCTATGTCCTCGCCCGCTTCGACTTCCCCGGCAACCGGTTCGTCTACTACCTCTTCATCGGCGGCATGAGCTTCCCCGTCATGCTGGCGCTGGTCCCGCTGTTCTACGTGGTGAACAACATGGGGCTGCTGAACACCCTGCACGGGCTGATCCTGGTCTACATCGCCTACTCGCTGCCGTTCACGGTGTTCTTCCTGACGGCGTTCTTCCGCACGCTGCCGGCCTCGGTGGCGGAGGCCGCGTTCGTCGACGGCGCCTCGCACACCCGGATCTTCTTCCAGATCATGCTGCCGATGGCCAGACCTGGCCTGATCAGCGTGGGCATCTTCAACTTCCTCGGCCAGTGGAACCAGTACATGCTGCCCACGGTCCTCAACACCGACCCGGACAAACGGGTCCTCACCCAGGGCCTCGTCCAACTGGCCGTCAGCCAGGGCTACAAGGGCGACTGGTCCGGGCTCTTCGCCGGACTGGTCATGGCCATGCTCCCGGTGCTCGCGGCGTACATCGTGTTCCAGCGGCAGGTGGTGCAGGGCTTGACAGCGGGGGCGCTCAAGTAAACCCACCGCCTTCACGCGGCGTACGCGGTCTCCCGGTGCAGCGGGTGTCCGCGTACGCTGCTTTTCGTATGGACCGTCCGCTTTCGCACCCCCGCACCCCTGGGCCCCGTGCCCCCGGAATGACACTTTCCGCAACGCCCCGCAGCCGCCCCCGCACACCCCGCAACCCTTCCCGGGGTGAGGAGGTGTCCATCTGTTCGACCGTGCGGATACTGTTCAACCTCTTGACGGGAGCGGACCCGAACGGCTCAGCTTAGAGTTCACTAGTTGGACATAGACGGGGCCTCATTGAAGCGGCCCCGCGCGCAGGAGGTCGTCGTGGAGACTCCGGGGTCGCAGTCGTCGCTGCATCGGGCCAACCTGGAGCGAGTCGTACGCGCGGTGCGTCTGGCCGGGTCCCTCACGCAGGCGGAGATCGCCCGGACGACCGGTCTGTCCGCCGCGACGGTCTCCAATATCGTGCGGGAGCTCAAGGACGGCGGAACAGTCGAGGTCACACCCACCTCGGCGGGAGGGCGCCGGGCGCGCAGCGTATCGCTCAGCGGCGACGCCGGCATCGTCATCGGGGTGGATTTCGGCCACACCCATCTGCGGGTCGCCCTGGGCAACCTCGCCCATCAGGTCCTCGCCGAGGAGTCCGAACCGCTCGACGTGGACGCCTCCTCGACGCAGGGCTTCGACCGTGCGGAGCAACTGGTCACCCGGTTGATCGAAGCCACCGGGGTGGATCGTACGAAGATCGCGGGGGTCGGCCTCGGCGTCCCCGGACCGATCGACCTGGAGTCCGGCACGCTCGGCTCCTCGGCCATCCTGCCGGGCTGGATCGGCACGAGGCCCGCCGAGGAGCTCAGAGGGCGCCTCGGAGTGCCCGTGCACGTGGACAACGACGCCAACCTCGGCGCCCTCGGAGAGCTGGTCTGGGGCAGCGGCCGGGGCGTACGTGATCTTGCTTACATCAAGGTCGCGAGCGGTGTCGGCGCCGGTCTGGTGATCGACGGGAAGATCTACCGCGGCCCTGGCGGAACTGCGGGAGAAATCGGACATATTACACTTGATGAATCCGGACCGGTCTGCCGCTGCGGGAACCGCGGCTGCCTGGAGACCTTCGCGGCGGCGCGCTACGTACTGCCACTCCTCCAGTCCAGCCACGGCACGGATCTGACGATGGAAGGTGTGGTGCGGCTGGCCCGGGACGGTGATCCGGGCTGCCGTCGGGTGATCGCCGACGTCGGCCGCCACATCGGCAGTGGAGTCGCCAATCTCTGCAACCTGTTGAACCCGAGCCGGGTGGTCCTGGGCGGTGATCTCGCCGAGGCCGGTGAGCTGGTGCTCGGTCCGATCAGAGAGTCCGTCGGCCGCTACGCGATCCCCAGTGCGGCGCGTCAACTTTCCGTTCTCCCGGGGGCACTTGGGGGCCGTGCGGAGGTGCTCGGAGCGCTCGCTCTCGCACTCAGCGAGATGGGTGATTCGACCCTTTTGGACGGCACCCTGTCCACAGCGACGCCTGCCTTCACTTAGAGAACGAATGACGCCGTTGCCATCTCGTTAAGTATTTACTTCTTGACGTCGCACGTGTGGCCGAGTTGACTTCCAGCCACCTCGGCCGCAGCGTTGCGGCCCTGTCAGGGAGGCACACCCCAAAATGAACGCAACGATGCGTAGAGTCGTGATCGGCGCCACCGCCGTCTCCATGGCACTGTCGATTGCCGCGTGCGGCAAGGCCGGCGACGACAAGGACAGCGACTCCGGCAGCAGCTCGGACAGCAAGTCCATCGGCCTGCTGCTCCCCGACAACGTCACCGCGCGCTACGAGAAGTTCGACAAGCCGTACTTCGAGGCGAAGGTCAAGGAGCTGTGCTCCGACTGTGACGTCCAGTACGCGAACGCCGCGGCCGACCCGGCCAAGCAGGCCCAGCAGATGAGCAGCATGGTCACCAAGGGCGTGAAGGTCATCGTGATCTCCGCCCAGGACTCCGCCGCCATCAAGTCCTCCATCCAGTCCGCGGTGGACAAGGGTGTCAAGGTCGTCGCCTACGACCGCCTCGCCCAGGGCCCGGTCAGCGCCTACGTCTCCTTCGACAACGAGAAGGTTGGCGAGCTCCAGGGCCAGGCCCTGCTTGACGCCCTCGGCTCCAAGGCGACCACCAAGTCCAAGGTCGTCATGATCAACGGTGACGACGCCGACCCGAACGCCGGGCAGTTCAAGGCCGGTGCCCACAAGGTCCTCGACGGCAAGGTCGACATCGCCTACGAGCAGTCCGGCCTGTGGAAGGACACCGTCGCGGCCCAGAAGATGTCCGCGGCCATCACCCAGCTGGGTGCCAAGAACATCGCGGGCGTCTACGCCGCCAACGACGGCATGGCCGGTGGCATCGCCAACACCCTCAAGGGTGCGAAGATCAGCAACATCCCGCTGACCGGTCAGGACGCCGAGCTCGCCGCCATCCAGCGGATCGTCGCCGGCACCCAGTCCGCCACGGTCTACAAGGCCTACAAGCCGGAGGCCGACACCGCCGCCGAGCTCGCGGTCGCCCTGCTGAACGGCAAGGACGTCAAGTCCCAGGCCACCACCACGGTCACCAGCGGCTCCGGCGACAAGGTGCCCGCCAAGCTGCTGACCCCGGTGTCGGTCACCAAGGCCAACATCAAGGACACGGTCGTCAAGGACGGTCTGTACACGGTCGCGGACATCTGCACCGCCGACTACGCCGCCGCCTGCAAGTCCGCCGGCCTGCAGTAACCCGCCCGCGCAACCGCGCGCACCCGGTCCGAGTCCCCCGGGGGACTCGGACCCAGACCGCCGAGCGGTCCCGCGAGACCCCTCCGACGCCTGCCCCCCTTCACACCCCGCTGCCGGGGCGGGCGTCGGACGGAACCGTTGCCAAGTGCAGCGGATTCGCGCATGTTCATCTTGTAAACCTCGTGCGGCACCGCGGCCCAGCCGCCGCGTCCCGCACGTCCCTCCGCGCAGTTACCCCAAAGCGCGGCATCCCCGCCGGTCAGGCGGCGAAGGAGATGGTTCACGTGTCCGCTACGCCCGTGCTGGCGTTGCGCGGAGTCTCCAAGCGATTCGGTGCGGTGCAGGCACTCACCGACGTCGATCTGGAGGTCCACGCCGGAGAAGTGGTCGCCCTGGTGGGCGACAACGGCGCAGGTAAGTCGACCCTGGTCAAGACGATCGCAGGTGTCCACCCCATCGATGAGGGCGTCATCGAGTGGGAGGGCCGGCCGGTCAGCATCACCAAGCCGCACGACGCCCAGGGACTCGGCGTCGCGACGGTCTACCAGGACCTCGCGCTCTGCGACAACCTCGACGTCGTGGGCAACCTCTACCTCGGCCGCGAGCTGCTGCACCGGGGCGTCATCGACGAGGTGACGATGGAGAAGAACGCCCGCGAGCTGCTGTCCACGCTCTCCATCCGGATCCCGAGCGTGCGCATCCCGATCGCCAGCCTCTCCGGCGGTCAGCGCCAGGTCGTCGCCATCGCCCGCGCCCTCATCGGCGACCCCAAGCTCGTCATCCTCGACGAGCCCACCGCCGCCCTCGGCGTTGAGCAGACCGCGCAGGTCCTCGACCTGGTCGAGCGGCTGCGCGAACGCGACCTCGCCGTCATCCTCATCAGCCACAACATGGCCGATGTGAAGGCGGTCGCGGACACCGTCGCCGTCCTGCGCCTGGGCAAGAACAACGGCTCCTTCCCCGTGAAGGACACCAGCCACGAAGAGATCATCGCCGCGATCACGGGTGCCACGGACAACGCCGTGACCCGTCGTGCGGGGCGGCGCACCGCGGAGGCGGCAAAGTGAGCGACACGTCGAAGACCGTGAAGAGCGGCTCCCCGGAGCCGGAGAAGGCTCCCGCGGCCACCAAGGTCGACAAGACCGAAGGCATGGTGGAGACGCAGGACACCGTCGCGCCCGCCGACGACCCGACGGCCGCTCCGGTCGCCGTCGTCGACCCGCGCCTGCTGGTCCGTGAAGAGGGCCTCAAGGGGTACATCACCGAGTTCAAGCGCAAGGTGAAGGGCGGCGAGCTGGGCTCGCTGCCGGTGGTCATCGGCCTGATCGTCATCTGGACGATCTTCCAGCTGCAGAACGACCGCTTCCTGAGCGCCGACAACCTCTCGAACATCAGCTACTACATGTCGGCCACCGGCATGCTCGCCATCGGCCTGGTGTTCGTCCTGCTGCTCGGCGAGATCGACCTGTCGGTCGGCTCGGTCAGCGGTCTGGCCTCCACCCTGTTCGCCGTGTTCGTGGTGACCCACGGCGTGAACCCCTGGTTGTCGCTGGTTCTCGCCATCCTCACCGGTATCGCCATCGGCGCGCTGCAGGGCTGGTTCTTCGCCAGGATCGGTGTGCCGGCGTTCGTGGTCACCCTGGCCGGCTTCCTCGGGTGGAACGGTCTGATGCTGTGGCTGCTGGGTGACAGCGGCACGATCAACATCCCGTCCGACACGGGTCCGGTCCACCTGCTCGGCCAGAGCTCCTTCTTCATGGACCAGGCCATCATCGGCGCCTACCTGCTGGCCGGCCTCGCCGTCGTGCTCTCCCTGGTCGGCAACTTCAACGAGCAGCGCCGCCGCCGGGCCGCGGGCGTGCCGTTCCGGGCGACCGGCGAGATCCTGCTGCGCGTCGGCGCGCTCGCCGTCGCGGCCTTCGCCGCCGCCATCGTGCTCAACGACGCGGCCGGTGTCTCCAACGCGCTGGTGATCTTCCTGGCGGCGCTGGTCGTCGTGGACTTCGTCCTGCGTCGTACGACGTACGGCCGGCAGGTGTTCGCGGTGGGCGGCGGCATCGAGGCGGCCCGCCGTGCCGGTATCAACGTGCCGATGGTCCGCATCACCGTGTTCGCCATCTCCGGCGGCTTCGCGGCGGTCGGCGGTATGTTCTTCGCCGGTCAGACCGCGAGCGCGACGCTCAGCGCCGGTGGCGGCAACACCCTGATGCTCGCCATCGCGGCGGCCGTCATCGGTGGCACCAGCCTCTTCGGCGGCCGCGGCACCGTCTGGTCCGCCCTCCTCGGCATGCTGGTCATCCAGTCCATCCAGACCGGTCTGGACCTGCTGAACATGAACACCTCGATCCAGTACATGATCACCGGTGGTGTTCTGCTCGGCGCGGTCGTCATCGACTCCGTCTCCCGCAGGAGCCAGAAGGCGGCCGGGCGCGGCTAGCGCCTCCCGCCGCAGTGCCCCCTGTGCCCGGTGCTTCCCAGCGCCGGGCACAGTCGTGTCATGGGCAGGGCTCATCATGGGTACGGCCGATCGCGTGACCGGCGATCCATGGGCCGGGAACCGACCACTCGGGCGGAACACTAGACTCGACACACCCGGCAACAGCTCGAACAGCTTTTACTGCAAGGAGGCACGGGTGCCGCTGCTGACCCGCATCAGGGGACCGCGCGATCTGGACCGGCTCAGCCTGGAGGAGCTGGACCAGCTGGCAGGGGAGATCCGGACCTTCCTCGTCGACGCCGTGTCCAAGACCGGTGGCCACCTCGGCCCCAACCTCGGTGTGGTCGAGCTCACCATCGCCCTGCACCGGGTCTTCGAGTCCCCCACGGACAAGATCCTCTGGGACACCGGCCACCAGTCCTACGTGCACAAGCTCCTCACCGGCCGGCAGGACTTCTCCCGGCTGAAGATGAAGGGCGGCCTGTCCGGCTACCCCTCGCAGGCCGAGTCCGAGCACGACGTCATCGAGAACAGCCACGCCTCCACGGTCCTGGGCTGGGCCGACGGCATCGCCAAGGCCAACGAGATCCTCCGGCGCGACAGCCACGTCGTCGCGGTCATCGGCGACGGCGCGCTGACCGGCGGCATGGCCTGGGAGGCGCTCAACAACATCGCCGACGCCAAGGACCGCCCGCTGGTCATCGTCGTCAACGACAACGAGCGGTCGTACGCGCCGACCATCGGCGGCCTCGCCAACCACCTCGCCACGCTGCGCACCACGGACGGCTACGAGCGCTTCCTCGCCCGCACCAAGGAGGTCCTGGAGCGGACCCCGGTCGTCGGCAAGCCCCTCTTCGACACGCTGCACGGCGCCAAGAAGGGCCTGAAGGACTTCATCGCCCCCCAGGGCATGTTCGAGGACCTGGGCCTGAAGTACGTCGGCCCGATCGACGGCCACGACATCGAGGCCCTGGAGTCGGCGCTGGCCCGCGCCAAGCGCTTCGGCGGCCCGGTGATCGTGCACTGCCTCACCGAGAAGGGCCGCGGCTACCAGCCCGCCCTCCAGGACGAGGCCGACCGCTTCCACGCCGTCGGCAAGATCCACCCCGACACGGGCCTGCCGATCGCGAGCTCCGGCGCCGACTGGACCTCCGTCTTCGGCGAGGAGATGGTGCGGCTCGGCAAGGAACGCGAGGACATCGTCGCGATCACCGCGGCCATGCTGCAGCCGGTCGGCCTCGACAAGTTCGCCAAGGCCTTCCCCGAGCGGGTCTACGACGTCGGCATCGCGGAGCAGCACGGCGCCGTCTCCGCCGCGGGCCTGGCCCACGCCGGAGTGCACCCGGTGTTCGCGGTGTACGCCACCTTCCTCAACCGCGCCTTCGACCAGGTCCTCATGGACGTCGCCCTCCACAAGTGCGGGGTGACGTTCGTCCTGGACCGGGCCGGTGTCACCGGCACCGACGGCGCCTCCCACAACGGCATGTGGGACATGTCGATCCTCCAGGTCGTCCCCGGCCTCCGGCTCGCCGCCCCGCGCGACGCCGACCAGGTCCGTGCCCAGCTGCGGGAGGCCGTCGCCGTCGACGACGCGCCGACCGTCGTACGGTTCTCCAAGGGCGCCGTCGGCCCCGCCGTACCCGCCGTGGGACGGGTCGGCGGCATGGACGTGCTGCGCGAGCCGGGCACCGACACGCCCGACGTGCTGCTCGTCTCGGTGGGCGCCCTGGCGCCGATGTGCCTGGAGATCGCCGGCCTGCTCGACAAGCAGGGGATCTCCACCACCGTCGTCGACCCGCGCTGGGTCAAGCCCGTCGACGAGGCCATGGCCCCGCTCGCCGAGCGGCACCGCGTGGTCGTCACCGTCGAGGACAACAGCCGCGTCGGCGGTGTCGGCTCGGCGATCGCCCAGGCCCTGCGGGACGCGGGCGTCGACGTCCCGCTGCGCGACTTCGGCATCCCGCCCCGCTTCCTCGACCACGCCTCCCGCGCCGAGGTCATGGCGGAGATCGGGCTGACCGCCCCCGACATCGCCCGCCAGGTCACCGGACTCGTCGCCAAGCTGGACGGCAGGTACGGCGCGTCGGCCGCCGAGGTGGACTCCGTGGAGCCCGCCCGCGACTGACATCCGGTGCCGTCGGCAACCCGACACGCCCGGTTGGGCCGGTTCCCCCACTGTGAGAGTGGTGAAACCGGCCCATTCGCGTTAACCCGCCCGCGCCGGGGCATACGACCTGTGCCCCCTCTCGATCATGTCGAGGACGACACAGCGTGGGAGGTACCCGTGAGCAGCACCCTCTTCCGGACGAAGAAGGTCGAGCAGTCCATCCTCGACACCGAGGAACCAGAGCACGCGCTCAAGAAATCGTTGTCCGCGCTCGACCTGACCGTCTTCGGCGTCGGCGTCATCATCGGCACCGGCATCTTCGTCCTGACCGGCACGGTCGCCAAGAACAACGCCGGACCCGCCGTGGCCCTGGCCTTCGTCGCGGCCGGGGTCGCCTGCGCGCTCGCCGCGCTCTGCTACGCCGAGTTCGCCTCCACCGTCCCGGTGGCCGGCTCCGCGTACACCTTCTCGTACGCCTCCCTCGGCGAACTGCCCGCCTGGATCATCGGCTGGGACCTCGTCCTGGAGTTCGCGCTCGGCACGGCGGTGGTGGCCGTCGGCTGGTCCGGCTACATCGCCTCGCTGCTCGACAACGCGGGCTGGCATCTGCCCGAGGCGCTCAGCGGCAGAGAGGGCGCCGACGGCTTCGGCTTCGACATCCTCGCCGCCGCCCTCGTCCTGGTGCTCACCGCCATCCTCGTGATCGGCACGAAGCTCTCCGCGCGGGTCACCTCGCTCGTCGTCGCGATCAAGGTCACCGTCGTGCTGACGGTGATCATCGCCGGCGCGTTCTTCATCAACGGCGACAACTACGACCCGTTCATCCCGAAGGCGCAGACCGTGGAGGCGGGCAACAGCCTGCAGTCACCGCTCATCCAGCTGATGTTCGGCTGGGCGCCGTCCAACTTCGGCGTGATGGGCATCTTCACCGCCGCGTCCGTCGTGTTCTTCGCGTTCATCGGCTTCGACGTCGTCGCCACGGCCGCCGAGGAGACCAGGAACCCGCAGCGCGACATGCCCCGCGGCATCATCGGCTCCCTCGTCATCTGCACGGTCCTGTACGTCGCCGTGTCGATCGTCGTCACCGGGATGGAGAAGTACACCAGACTGTCCGTGACCGCCCCGCTCGCCGATGCCTTCAAGGCGACCGGACACCCGTGGTTCGCGGGGTTCATCAGCTTCGGAGCCGCCGTCGGCCTGACCACGGTCTGCATGATCCTGCTCCTCGGCCAGACCCGGGTCTTCTTCGCGATGAGCCGCGACGGACTGCTGCCGCGCTTCTTCTCCCACGTCCACCCGAAGTTCAAGACCCCGCACCGGCCGACCATCCTGCTCGGCGTGCTCATCGCGATCCTGGCCGGCTTCACCAGCCTCAGCGAACTCGCCGAGCTGGTGAACATCGGCACGCTGTTCGCCTTCGTGGTCGTCGCGATCGGCGTGATCATCCTCCGCCGCACCCGCCCCGACCTGCCGCGCGCCTTCCGCACCCCCTGGGTGCCGGTCGTCCCGATCCTGTCGGTGTGCGCCTCGCTGTGGCTGATGCTCAACCTGCCCGCCGAGACCTGGCTCCGCTTCGGCATCTGGATGGTCGCCGGCTTCTTCGTCTACTTCCTCTACGGCCGCTCCCACAGCCGCCTCGCACGAGGCGAGCAGCCGACGGCCGGAGGGACCCGCGGGGGAGGGGACACCGTCTAGGTGTGCTGCCCCGGAGGGCGGGGACCCCGGGCCGGGGCCGCGGGGCCCCGTACCGTCCGAGGCCCCGTCACCTCCGCGCCCAGCTCCGTCACCCGGCGCCGCAGTTCGCGGTCGGCGGTGACCACCAGACACGGGCGGCCGTCGGCCCGGGCGACCACGGCGACGATGTGGTCGTCCCCGCTGCCGGCCGCCGACTCGACCCGTACCCCCGGCACCGGCTCCACCCCGCGCGCCGCGCCCTCGACGACGAGCACGATCTCCACGGGCCCAGGACGCCCCGGCAGCCCGTCCGCGGCCAGCCGGTCGCGCAGCCGCTCCGCGGCGCCCCGCCGGTCCCGCCACCACCCGTCGGGCACCGAGCCGACCACGTTCGCGGCGTCCACGATCACGAGAAGCGCGGGGCTGTCGTCCATGCGGCCAGGGTCCCACGTGACGCCCCGACGACGGGCCCGCCGGGAGTGGCGGGGAGGCCGCCGACATAAAGTGAACGGGTGAACGGCGACTGGCTCATACGTGGCCGCGACGGGCGGCTCAGTGTCTACCTGACGTCGGACGACGCCGTCCTGTGCCGCGCGGAACGCGCGCCGGGCGGGTCCTGGGACGGCCCGCGCAGGGTCGGCGGCAACCAGAAGGTGCACCCGGTGCTCGCCGTCGGCCAGGGCGCCGACGGCTACGCCCATCTGGTGTCCTGGCGGCCCACCGTGAAGGCGGAGGCGGGCCTGGTGCACTCCACCCACTACCGGCCCCTGCTCGCCCCCCTGGACTGGGCGCCCGTCGGCCACCCCGACAAGAAGGGCGCCCGCACCGGTCCTCCCGCGGTCGCGGTGGACGCCCAGGGGCGGGCCCATCTCTTCGTCCGCGACACGGCCACCGGGATCCGTATGGTCGCCCAGAAGGAGAAGGGCGGCTGGGAACCCTGGCGGGACCTGAAGGGCAAGGGCGTCGAGGGAGCGCCCGTGGCGGTGACGGGGGAGTGCGGACGGGTCGAGGTGTACGCGGCCGTGCCCGGCGGGGTCCTGCACTGGCGGCAGGGGGAACCGGGCGGGCAGCCGGTGCTGGAGGAGGCACTGGAGGCGCCGGTCCGCCCCGGCACCCTGCGCGCGCTGGCCACCTCCCCGGAGCACACCACCCTCTTCTACACGGACGACTCCGGTGATCTGTGGGCCTGGCGGCCCGGCACCAAACCCGCCCCCCTGCTCGCCGCGGCGGGGTCCGGTCCGGTCGCCGCGATCCGCTGCGAACTCGACGGCCACGACTGCACGTTGCTCGCCCAGCGCTCCGCGAGCGGCCGGGTCGCCTTCGCCGCCTACCCCACCGAACAGGAGTCGGCCGGCGCCTGGTGGACCGAGTCCGGCCCGTCCCTGCCGGCCGACGCCGAGGTGGCGCTGGCGGTGGACCACGAGGACCGGGTGGTCGCCGCCACCCTGTCCCCGTCGACCGGCCGCCTGCTGCTCAGCCGCCGCAAGGACGAGCCGGTGCTCGCGCTGACGGCCTGGCAGGAGGTGTGACCCCGGGCCCCTCGGCCCGGCGTCGACGCCACGGTGACCGCAAAGACCCCCTCGGCCGCAGCCGGAGACGGGTGAGGTCGCGGCCCGGCCCGGGGACGGCAGAGGGCCTCCGCCCGGCAGGCGGAGGCCCTCTTCACGTCCGTTCGGCGGTTACGCCGGGACCGACGCCACGCCCGGAGCGAGGAAACGCTTCCCGTTCACCCGCTCGGAGACGCCCTCGCGGTCCAGGTACGGCGTGATGCCGCCCAGGTGGAAGGGCCAGCCCGCGCCGGTGATCAGGCAGAGGTCGATGTCCTGGGCCTCGGCGACGACGCCCTCGTCCAGCATCAGCCCGATCTCCTGCGCCACCGCGTCCAGGACGCGCGCCCGCACCTGCTCCTCGGTGAGGACCGAGTCGCCCTGCTTGAGCAGCGCGGCGACCTCGGGGTCCAGCTCGGGCTTACCGCTGTCGTAGACGTAGAAGCCGCGCTTGCCGGCCTCGACGACCGCCTTGAGGTTGGGGGAGACCGTGAAGCGGTCCGGGAACGCCCGGTTGAGCGTCTCCGAGACGTGCAGACCGATCGCCGGGCCGACCAGCTCCAGCAGGACCAGCGGGGACATCGGCAGGCCCAGCGGCTCCACCGCCTTCTCCGCGACCTCGACCGGGGTGCCCTCGTCGATGACGTTCTGCACCTCGCCCATGAAGCGGGTCAGGATGCGGTTCACGACGAACGCCGGGGCGTCCTTCGTCAGCACGGCGGTCTTCTTCAGCTTCTTGGCGACGGCGAACGCGGTGGCCAGGGAGGCGTCGTCGGTCTGCTCGCCGCGGACGATCTCCAGGAGCGGCAGGACCGCGACCGGGTTGAAGAAGTGGAAGCCCACGACCCGCTCGGGGTGCCGGAGCTTCGAGGCCATCTCGGAGACCGAGAGGGAGGAGGTGTTGGTGGCGAAGATGGCGTGCGCCGGGGCGACCGCCTCGACCTCCGCGAACACCTGCTGCTTGACACCGATCTCCTCGAACACGGCCTCGATGACGAAGTCCGCGTCCGCGAAGCCCTCGGCCTTGTCCAGGACACCGCTGACCAGCGCCTTGAGGCGGTTGGCCTTGTCCTGGTTGATCCGGCCCTTGCCCAGCAGCTTCTCGATCTCGGCGTGGACGTAGCCCACACCCTTGTCGACGCGCTCCTGGTCGATGTCCGTGAGGACGACCGGGACCTCCAGGCGGCGCAGGAACAGCAGCGCCAGCTGCGAGGCCATCAGACCGGCGCCGACGACACCGACCTTGGTGACCGGGCGGGCCAGACTCTTGTCCGGGGCGCCGGCCGGGCGCTTGGCGCGCTTCTGCACCAGGTTGAACGCGTAGATGCCGGCGCGCAGTTCACCGCCCATGATCAGGTCGGCGAGCGCCACGTCCTCGGCGTCGTAGCCCTGCTGGAGGTCGCCGTTCTTCGCGGCGGCGATGATGTCCAGCGCGCGGTAGGCGGCCGGGGCCGCGCCGTGCACCTTGGAGTCGGCGACGAACCGGCCGCGCGCGACGGCCTGGTCCCAGGCCTCACCGCGGTCGATCACCGGACGGTCGACGACGATCTCGCCCTTGAGGACGGCCGCCGTCCAGATCAGCGACTGCTCCAGGAAGTCGGCGCCCTCGAAGAGCGCGTCGGCGATCCCGAGCTCGTAGACCTGCTTGCCCTTGAGCTGCTTGTTCTGGTTGAGGCTGTTCTCGATGATCACCGAGACGGCCTTGTCCGCGCCGATCAGGTTCGGCAGCAGCGTGCAGCCGCCCCAGCCGGGCACCAGGCCGAGGAAGACCTCGGGCAGCGAGAAGGCGGGCAGCGCCGCGGACACCGTGCGGTAGGCGCAGTGCAGGCCGACCTCGACGCCGCCGCCCATCGCCGCGCCGTTGTAGTAGGCGAAGGTGGGGACGGCCAGCGTCGCGAGACGCTTGAAGACCTCGTGGCCGCCCTTGCCGATGGCGAGCGCGTCCTTGTGCTCCTTGAGGAGCTCGACGCCCTTCAGGTCCGCGCCGACGGCGAAGATGAACGGCTTGCCGGTGATGCCGACACCGACGATCTCGCCGGCCGCGGCCTCCTTCTCGACCTGGTCGATCGCGGCGCTGAGGTTCGCGAGGGACTGCGGTCCGAAGGTGGTCGGCTTGGTGTGGTCGAAGCCGTTGTCGAGGGTGATCAGGGCGAAGCGCCCGGCACCGGCCGGCAGGTCCAGGTGACGTACGTGCGCCTGGGTGACGACCTCGTCCGGGAACAGCTCGGCCGCACCCTTCAGCAGCTCAGCGGTGGTGCTCACTTGTCCCCCTCGAAGTGCGGGTTCTCCCAGATGACCGTCGCGCCCATGCCGAAGCCGACGCACATGGTGGTCAGGCCGTAGCGGACGTTCGGCTGCTCCTCGAACTGGCGGGCCAGCTGCGTCATCAGACGGACGCCGGAGGAGGCCAGCGGGTGGCCGAAGGCGATGGCGCCGCCGTACTGGTTGACGCGCTCGTCGTCGTCGGCGATGCCGTAGTGGTCGAGGAAGGCGAGGACCTGGACGGCGAAGGCCTCGTTGATCTCGAACAGGCCGATGTCGGAGATGGACAGACCCGCCTGCGCGAGGGCCTTCTCCGTGGCCGGGATCGGGCCGTAGCCCATGACCTCCGGCTCGACGCCCGCGAAGGCGTACGAGACGAGGCGCATCTTGACCGGCAGGTCGTTGGCGCGGGCGAAGTCCTCGGACGCGATGAGCGAGGCGGTGGCGCCGTCGTTCAGACCGGCCGCGTTACCGGCGGTGACCCGGCCGTGGACGCGGAACGGGGTCTTCAGGCCCTGCAGGTTCTCCAGGGTCGTGCCCGGGCGCATCGGCTCGTCGGCGGTGACCAGGCCCCAGCCCGTCTCGCCCGCCTCGGGGTTGGTGCGACGGACCGAGACCGGCACCAGGTCGGCCTGGATCTTGCCGTTGGCGTACGCCTTGGCGGCCTTCTCCTGGGAGCGCACCGCGTACTCGTCCGCGCGCAGCTTGGTGATCTGCGGGTAGCGGTCGTGCAGGTTCTCCGCCGTCATGCCCATGAACAGCGCGGACTCGTCGACCAGCTTCTCGCTGACGAAGCGCGGGTTCGGGTCGACGCCCTCGCCCATCGGGTGGCGGCCCATGTGCTCGACACCGCCCGCGACGGCGATGTCGTACGCGCCGAAGGCGACCGAACCGGCGACCGTGGTGACGGCGGTCAGGGCACCGGCGCACATGCGGTCGATGGAGTAGCCGGGCACCGACTGCGGCAGACCGGCGAGGATGCCGGCCGTACGGCCGATGGTCAGGCCCTGGTCACCGATCTGCGTGGTCGCGGCGATGGCGACCTCGTCGATCTTCTTGGGGTCGAGGCCGGGGTTGCGGCGCAGCAGCTCCCGGATCGCCTTCACGACGAGGTCGTCGGCGCGGGTCTCGTGGTAGATGCCCTTCGGGCCCGCCTTGCCGAACGGGGTACGGACGCCGTCTACGAAGACGACGTCCCTGACGGTACGAGGCACGATGGCTCTCCTCCAGGGTGCGGGATGGCACTGCTGCTGCGGCGCGCCAGCGCTGAGCGCGCGCTCAGGAGCCATGCTACTTGTGGGTAACGTGACTGCCCAGTCCCGGAGGCCCAAGCGGCGAAGGTCACACCTTCGGGGGTGCCGTCGACCCGCGCGGTGTCAGCACCGGAGTGGGCACCGGATGGGATCCGACTCCCTTCCGCAGGATTACGCCGAACAGGGTGCGCGCCGCCTCCGCGCCGAATCCGTGCACGTCATGGCTCATCGCGGAGAGGGTGGGATGGGTCAGCCGGCACAGCTGGGAGTCGTCCCAGGCGAGCAGGGAGACGTCACGCGGGACGCTCAGCCCCATCTCGGCCGCCACCGCCAGTCCGGCCACCGCCATGATGTCGTTGTCGTAGACGATGGCCGTCGGCCGGTCCTGCGGGGCGGCGGTCAGCATGGACCGGGTGGCCCGCGCCCCCGCCTCCCCGGAGTAGTCGGTGGCCACCTGCCACGCCCCGGCCAGCCCCAGGCTCCGCGCCGCCGCGTCGAAGGCCGCCGTCCGCATCACCGTGTGCCCGAGCGCGGCCGCACCCCCGACCCGGGCGATCCGGCGGTGGCCGAGCGCCGCGAGGTACCGCACCGCCTCCGTCACCGCCGTCGCGTCGTCCGTCCACACCGACGTCAGACTCCCGGTCAGCGACGGGTGTCCCACCGCCACCACCGGCATCCCGAGCCGCTCGGCCGCCGCCACCCGGGGATCGTCGGCCCGGAAGTCCACCAGGATCGATCCGCCGATCTGCCGCCCCCGCCACCACGACTCGAGGAGCCCGGCCTCCTCCTCCACGTTCCTGACCAGCCGCAGCAGCAGCGAACAGGAGTGCTCCGTCAGCACGCTCTCCACCCCGGAGACGAACTCCATGTAGAACGGCTCGAGCCCCAGCATCCGCGCCGGCCGGCAGATCGCCAGCCCCACCACGTCCACCCGCGAACTCGACAGCGACCGTGCGGTCAGGTTCGGTTCCCAGCCCAGCTCCCGCGCCGCCGCGAAGATCCGCTCCCGGGTCGCCTCGGCCAGGCCCGGCTTGCGGTTGAAGGCCAGCGACACGGCTCCCTTGGACACACCGGCGCGCGCGGCGACGTCCTTGATGGTGACGCGGGGAGAGGAGGACGGGAAAGGAGGCGGCGAGGGGGACGCTGTCATCGAGCGGGCTCCAGGCAGTACAGGACGGCACGGGCGGCGTCGGCATCGGGAGTCTCCCAGCCCTCGACCCCGATCGTCACCCGTTCCCCCGGAAGCAGCGTCACCAGCCCCCGGTCGGCCCGCACCTCCGGTCCCAGCCGGTCGGCCTGCAGCAGCAGATCCCTGACCAGCGTACGGGCCGTCACCGTGACACTCCCCGGCGCGACGGCCACCTCGAAGTCCGGGCTGGGATACGGCACTTCACGGTCGGCCACCGGAAAGTGCAGGGCCCGCAGCCCGTCCGCGTCCGCCACCAGGAACTCCTTCGCCCCCGCCGGCGCCAGCTCCGCGGGCACCCGCACCACCCCCACCTCCCGTGCCCCCGCCGCCAGTTCGGCACGCGAGGACCCAAGCACCTCCCCCTCGACGGACATCCGCCGCAGCTCCACGACCGCCGTCCACGGCCGCGCCGACTGGTTCACGGCCGCCAGCACCGGTTCCCCGTCCCGCACCTGAAGCGTCAGCAACCGGTCCGCGTAGAGCCGCCGCAGCTCGTGGTACAGCGGCTTCTCCCGTCCGTCCCCGTCGATCGCCGACCAGGACGTCACCGGCCAGCAGTCGTTGAGCTGCCAGACGACCGTCCCCGCGCACACCGGCCAGTGCGACCGCCAGTGCTCGATCCCGGCGGCCACCGCCCGTGCCTGGTTCACCTGCGTCAGGTAGTGCCAGCGGTCGAAGTCGCCCTCCGGCACGGCGAAGTGCCGGGCGAGCCCGCGCTCCAGCTTGCCGTTGCCGTCCTCCGCCTTCTGGTGGTGCAGCATCCCGGGGGAGTCAACCGCGAGCTCCTCGCCCGGCAGCGCCCGCCGCAGGGTGGCGTACGCGGGCGGCGCCTGCCAGCCGAACTCGGCCACGAACCGAGGCACTTCACTGCGGTACTCGGCGTAGTCCCGGCGGTTCCACACCTCCCAGGAGTGGTGTGTGCCGTGCGCCGGGTCGTTCGGGTGGTGCGCCCACGACCCCGACCAGGGACTGCCGCCCGTGTACGGCCGCGTCGGGTCCGACTCGGCCACCACCCGCGGCAGTACGCCGAGGTAGTACCCCTCCCCCCAGGAGTCCCCGGCGAGCCGCCCCTCCCACCCCCAGTCCCGGAACCCCCACAGGTTCTCGTTGTTGCCGTTCCACAGCACCAGCGAGGGGTGCGGCATCAGCCGGACGACGTTCTCCCGGGCCTCGGCCTCCACCTCGCCCCGCAACGGCTGCTCCTCGGGGTAGGCGGCGCACGCGAACGGGAAGTCCTGCCACACCATGAGCCCGAGTTCGTCGCAGGCGTCGTAGAAGTCCTCGCTCTCGTAGATCCCGCCGCCCCACACCCGGACCAGGTCCACCCCGGCGCCGGCGGCCTGCCGCAGTCGTCGTCGGTAGCGCTCCCGGGTCGTCCGGGACGGGAAGACGTCGTCCGGGATCCAGTTCACGCCGCGCGCGAAGAGCCGCTCCCCGTTGACGACGAGGGTGAAACCGGTGCCGTGGGCGTCGGCGGAGGTGTCCAGCACCACCGTGCGGAAACCGACGCGCCGCCGCCACACGTCGAGCGGGGCGCTTCCGTGGAGCAGCGTCAACTCGACCTCGTACAGCGCCTGTTCGCCGTACCCTCGCGGCCACCACAGCGCGGCGTCCGGCACCTCCAGCCGCACCACGCCCCGGGTGCCCGTCACCTCGCCCCGCACCCGTACGTCCCCCACCCGGGCCTGCAGCGTCAGCGCGGCCTCCACCCGGGTGCGCTCCACCTCGACGTGCAGTTCGACGACACCGGTGCCGCCGCGGACGGTGACGAGCGGCCGTACCCGGGCGAGCCGCGCCGTCGACCAGCGTTCCAGCCGCACCGGCCGCCAGATCCCGGCCGTGACCAGCGTCGGCCCCCAGTCCCAGCCGAACGAGCACGCCATCTTGCGGAGGTACTGGTAGGGCTCGGCATAGGCGGCCGGCCGCTCGCCGGTCCTCCCGCGCACGGCCTCCGCCTCGGCGTAGGCGGAGGCGAACCTGACCGACAGCGGCCCGCCCGCCCCCGTCACGTCGAACCGGTAGGAGCGGTGCATGTTCCGCGTCCGGCCCAGCAGCCGGCCGTCCAGGCGGATCTCGGCGGCCGTGTCGAGCCCGTCGAAGACCAGGTCCGTCTGCTCGTGCCCGGACGGCCCGGCCGGCAGCTCCGTCTCGTACGTCCACTCCCGCCGCCCGACCCACGCGACCTCGGTCTCGTTCCTCCCGAGGAACGGATCCGGGATCAGGCCCGCCGCCAGCAGGTCGGTGTGCACGCAGCCCGGCACCACGGCCGAAAGCGCCTCAGCCGCGCTGTCGGGGTGTCGCAGGATCCATCCGTCGGTGAGCGGTGTGGCCTCCAGCATGCGCGCTCCCTGAACCGGTCGAGCCGAGTATGGGGTGCCATCTCTTCATCGTTGGCGGGAATGGGACTTTACCGGTTGAGAAAGCGCTGTCAGAGTGCCGAATCAGCCAACCCCGCACGTGCTCGTCCGTCCCTCGAACGGAGCTGATGCACATGAACCGCCGTACAGTCCTGGCCATGGCCGTGGGAGCCGCCCTGCTGGTCCCCGGCTGCACCGGCACCGGAGGAAGCGCGAAGGGCGCGGACGCCGAGGCGCCCGGCGATCCTTCGAAGGTGAGCGGCACCATCACGGTCCTCACCGTGCGTACCGACCTCGTGCAGGACGGCACGATGAAGAAGTACGCCGCCGAGTTCAACAAGACCTACCCGAAGGTGAAGGTCGAGTTCCAGGCCCTCACCAACTACGAGGCCGAGATAAAGATCCGGATGAACACGGAGGACTACGGCGACGTCCTCCTGATCCCCGGGGTCATCAAGAAGAGCGACTACCCGAAGTTCTTCGCCTCCCTCGGCACCCGGGCCGAGCGCAGCAAGAAGTACCGCTTCACCGACTTCACCACCGTCGACGGCAAGGTGTACGGACAGAGCCCGGTCGGTGTCATGCCCGGCTTCGTCTACAACAAGAGGGTCTGGAAGGAGGCCGGGGTCACCGACTGGCCGACCACCCCGGCCGCGTTCCTCGCCGCTCTGAAGGCGATCAAGTCGAAGACCGACGCGATCCCCTACTACACCAACTTCGCCGCCCAGTGGCCGCTGACCTCCTGGACCTTCGTCAACGGCTCCGTCTCCTGCGACCCGCAGGCCACCACCCGGCTGGCGGAGGGCGACCCGTGGGCGCAGGGCAGCGACCTGCGCACGGGCGACACCCTGCTGTACGACATCGTCAAGGAGGGCCTCGCCGAGAAGGACCCGACGACCAGCAACTGGGAGGAGTCCAAGCCCCGGACGGCCAAGGGCGAGATCGCCACCCAGTGGCTCGGCACCTGGGCCGTCGTCCAGTTCCAGGACGCCGCCCGGAAGGCCGGGGTGAACCCGGACGACATCGGTTTCATGCCGTTCCCCGCCCAGACGGGCGGGAAGTTCTGCGCGACCGTGGGCCCCGAC
Organism: Streptomyces sp. NPDC000345; assembly: GCF_042898825.1. Classification (NCBI taxonomy): domain Bacteria; kingdom Bacillati; phylum Actinomycetota; class Actinomycetes; order Kitasatosporales; family Streptomycetaceae; genus Streptomyces; species Streptomyces sp. NPDC000345. The sequence goes on along the minus strand of NZ_JBIAZE010000017.1, from coordinate 114,963 downwards.
TACAACCAGGCCGTCAACGTCCACTCCCCGCACAAGGAAGCGGCCCGCGCCTGGATCGACTGGTTCACCGACAAGTCCGGCTACGACAGGGACAACCTCGCCATCTCCCCGCTCAGGTCCGCTCCGATGCCCGAGGTCCTCGAGCCGTACGAGGACGCCGGGGTGAAGCTCATCGAGCTGGACGACTCGGCGGGCGCCGAGGTGAAGCTGATCGACGACGAGTCCGAGGTCGGCATCAACAAACCCGAGTACCGCCAGGACCTCGTCGACCTCGCCCGCGGAGCGAAGAAGGGCAGCCTGGAGGAGTTCTTCGCCGGTCTCGGCGAGAAGTGGACCGACACGCAGAAGACCGTGGGCGACCGATGACGCACACGCACCCCCACCCCACCGGGAAGGCGGACTCCGGGGCCGCGGCACCGGCCTCGAAGCGCGCCGCCCCCGCTCCCGCACCGCGCCGGACGCGCGTCCGGCGGTGGCCGACCCCCTGGCTGTTCCTGCTGGCCCCCCTCGTCCTGCTGGTCACCTTCACCTATGCGCCGATCGCCAACATGCTGGCGTACAGCTTCACCGACTGGGACGGTGTGAGCCCCGAACTGCACTACACGGGCGCCGAGAACTACGCGGAGATCTTCACCCGGGAGGACCTCTTCCAGGTGTTCTTCGTCAGCGGCTACTACCTGGCCGCCTCGGCGGTCCAGATCGTCGCCGCGCTGTACTTCGCGACGGTCCTGAGCTTCAGGGTCCGGTTCCGCAATTTCTTCAAGGGCGTGATCTTCTTCCCGTCCCTGGTGAACGGCGTGGCCATCGGGTTCGTCTTCCTCTACTTCTTCCAGGACGGCGGGACCCTCGACACGGTCCTCGCTGTCTTCGGCGTCCACACCGACCACGCCTGGCTGGGCACCCCGTTCTCGGCGAACGTCTCCCTCGCCGGCGTCTCGGTCTGGCGCTACCTGGGCATGAACTTCGTCCTGTTCCTCGGCGCGATCCAGTCCGTCCCGGGCGAGCTGTACGAGGCGTCCGAACTGGACGGCGCGAACCGCTGGAACCAGTTCCGCCACATCATCCTGCCCGGCATCAGGCCGGTGCTGACGCTGACCGTGATCCTCTCGGTCTCCGGCTCCCTCGCGGCCTTCGAGATCCCGTACGTGATGACGGGCGGCGCGACCGGCACCGAGACCTTCGTGATCCAGACGGTGAAGCTGGCGTTCCAGTTCAACAAGACGGGCCTCGCCTCGGCGGCGGCCGTCGTGCTGCTGCTGATCACCCTGCTGGTGACCTGGGTGCAGCGGCGCCTCGTCCCCGACGACAGGGTGGATCTCGTATGACACGCCGAGCCGTTGCCCGCACCCTCGTGTACCTGTCCCTGACCGCCGCGGCGGCGGTCGTCCTGCTGCCGCTCGGCGTCGTCCTGCTCACGTCCCTGAAGACGGAGAACGAGACGGCGAACAGCGGCGGGGCGCTCACCCTGCCGGAAGACCCGCTGAACTTCCACAACTACGTGGCGGCGTTCCAGGACGGCGGCATGCTCACGGCGTTCGGGAACACCGCCTTCATCCTGGTGATCTCCGTCGGCGGGACCGTCCTCATCGGTTCGATGACGGCGTACGCGATCGACCGCTTCACGTTCCGGTTCCGGAAGCTGGTGATCGCGCTGTTCCTGGTGGCCGCCCTGGTCCCGGGCGTCACCACCCAGGTGGCCACCTTCCAGATCGTCCACAGCCTCGGCATGTACGACACCCGCTGGGCCCCGATCGCCCTCTACATGGGCACGGACATCGTCTCGATCTACATCTTCCTGCAGTTCGTCCGGTCGATCCCGGTCTCCCTGGACGAGGCGGCCCGACTGGACGGCGCCAACGCGTTCACCATCTACCGCAAGGTGATCTTCCCGCTGCTGAAACCGGCGATCGCGACGGTCGTGATCGTGAAGGGGATCGCCGTCTACAACGACTTCTACATCCCCTTCCTCTACATGCCCTCACAGGATCTTGGCGTGATCTCGACGTCCCTGTTCCGCTTCAAGGGTCCCTACGCCGCCCACTGGGAGACGATCTCGGCAGGAGCCGTGCTGGTGATCCTGCCGACGCTGATCGTGTTCCTGGCGCTGCAGAAGTACATCTACAACGGCTTCATGCGGGGAGCGACCCGGTGACAGCGGCCCGGGGAACGGCCCGGGGGAGCGGCCTCAGCCGGACAGGGCCGCGACCAGCACCGGCGTGACCCGCTCCACCTGCCACGGCCGGGCCCCGAGCGCCGCGAGCGCGCCGCCCACCGACTCGGCGTCCAGCGGCTGCGGCGGCTCCCAGCAGACCCTGCGCACCGAGTCCGGGGCGATCAGGTTCTCCTGGGGCATGGTGAGCTCCTCGGCCAGTGCGGAGACGGCGGACCGCGCGGCGGACAGCCGGGCGGCGGCCGCCGGGTCCTTGTCGGCCCACGCCCGCGGCGGCGGAGGGCCGGCGACCGGCTGCCCCGGCTGCGGCAGCTGGGACTCGCTGAGCGCCTTCGCCCGGTCGACCGCCGCCTGCCACTGCTCCAGCTGCCGCCGGCCCATCCGGTGCCCGAAGCCGTTCAGCGCCGCAAGCGCGTGCACATTGGCCGGAAGCGAGAGCGCGGCCTCCACGATGGCCGCGTCCGAGAGCACCTTGCCCGGCGAGACGTCCCGCCGCTGGGCGATCCGGTCCCGCGTCTGCCACAGCTCCCGCACCACCCCGAGCTGCCGCCGCCGGCGCACCTTGTGCATGCCGGAGGTACGGCGCCAGGGATCCTTGCGGGGCTCCGGCGGCGGGGCGGACGCGATCGCGTCGAACTCCTGGCGGGCCCACTCCAGCTTGCCCTGCCGGTCCAGCTCCTTCTCCAGCGCGTCGCGCAGGTCGACGAGGAGCTCGACGTCCAGGGCGGCGTACCGCAGCCAGGGCTCGGGCAGCGGCCGGGTCGACCAGTCGACCGCGGAGTGTCCCTTCTCGAGGACGAAGCCCAGCACGCTCTCGACCATCGCGCCGAGGCCGACCCGCGGGAAGCCGGCGAGCCGCCCGGCCAGCTCGGTGTCGAACAGACGGGTCGGCACCAGGCCTATCTCGCGCAGGCAGGGCAGATCCTGGGTGGCGGCGTGCAGCACCCACTCGACGTCGGAGAGGGCCTCGCCGAGCTTCGACAGGTCCGGGCAGGCCACGGGATCGATCAGCGCGCTGCCGGCGCCCTCGCGGCGCAGCTGCACCAGATAGGCGCGCTGTCCGTAGCGGTAGCCGGAGGCGCGCTCGGCGTCCACGGCGACGGGGCCGGTGCCGGCGGCGAAGGCGGCGATCGTCTCGGCGAGCGAGTCCGCGTCGGCGATCACGGGAGGAATGCCCTCGCGCGGTTCGAGCAGAGGTGTCGGCGCCCCGGAAACAGGAGAAGCAGTAGTTCCGCCGTCGTCCGGAGGGGCGCCTCCGGTGGTTCGCAGTGAGCTGGCTGCTGCGGTTTCTTGGGCGTCGGTCACCTGTCAAGGGTATCCGTGAGTGGACGGGACCCGCCGACGGAACGTTCCGCCGACGGGTCCCCCAGGGTCGTAAACCGGTCAGGGTCGGGAGGGAACCGCGGGGAACGGTCCCGCCGGTGGATCAGTGGATGATGCCGGTCCGCAGCGCGACCGCGACCATGCCGGCGCGGTCGCCCGTGCCGAGCTTGCGGGCGATGCGGGCGAGGTGGCTCTTGACGGTCAGCGCGGACAGGCCCATCGAGACGCCGATGGCCTTGTTCGACTGGCCTTCGGCGACCAGGCGCAGCACCTCGACCTCGCGGCCGGAGAGCTCGCGGTAGCCGCCCGGGTGGCTCGGGGCACCCGGGGGGCGGCGGTGGAGGCGGGCGGCCGCGGCTCCGATGGGGGCCGCACCGGGCCGGGTGGGGAGCCCGACGTTGGTGCGGGTGCCGGTGACGACGTAGCCCTTGACGCCGCCCGCGAGGGCGTTGCGCACGGCACCGATGTCGTCGGCGGCGGAGAGGGCGAGCCCGTTGGGCCAGCCCGCGGCGCGGGTCTCCGACAGGAGGGTGAGGCCGGAGCCGTCGGGCAGGTGGACGTCGGCGACGCAGATGTCGCGGGGGTTGCCGATGCGGGGACGAGCCTCCGCGATGGACGAGGCCTCGATGACATCGCGCACACCGAGCGCCCACAGATGTCGGGTGACGGTGGAACGCACGCGCGGGTCGGCCACGACCACCATGGCGGTGGGCTTGTTCGGGCGGTAGGCGACCAGGCTTGCGGGCTGCTCGAGGAGAACGGACACCAGGCCTCCTGGGTGGGGGGACGGAGCCGGTTCGGGGGCTGGTGGGGAGGGAGCCGGGACGAACCGTGCTTTCAAGGTCACAGTCGTCTTCGGCAGCGGGCCCGGGGTCCTTTAGAAAATGATCACGATCTAGTGAGTAACAATACGTGCAATTCGGACACGCGATCGATCATCCGAAGATCGAATCGGTTTGGGTGGATGTCGTACGGGATCGAAAGTGGCCGTATCGACAAAGAGATGGTCAATCGGGACGGCCGAACGGGTCGGTCGCCGTTTACCGGCGACCGGTCCACCCGAATCGCTCAGCGCGACTGCGGCCCCCGCCGCTGCGGCAGCGTCACCACCGACGCGTCCCCCGGCCCGGCCGGCGGCAGCCCCGCCACCTGCGCCAGCAGATCGCACCAGGACGCCAGATGTGCCCCGGAGTCCGGCACCCCGCCCCGCCCCTCACGGGGCGTCCAGGAGGCGCGGATCTCGATCTGCGAGTTCGCCGGGCGCTCCGCGAGCCCGCCGAAGTAGTGCGAGCTCGCCCGGGTGACCGTCCCGCTCGGTTCGCCGTACGCGAGACCGCGCGCCTGCAGCGCGCCGGTCAGCCAGGACCAGCACACCTCCGGCAGCAGCGGATCGGCGGCCATCTCCGGCTCCAGCTCGGCCCGGATCAGCGTCACCAGCCGGAAGGTGCCGTGCCAGGCGTCGTGCCCGGCCGGGTCGTGCAGCAGCACCAGCCTGCCGTCGGCCAGGTCCTGCTCGCCGTCCACGACCGTCGCCTCCAGCGCGTACGCGAACGGGGCGAGCCGCTTGGGGGCCGGGGTCGGCTCGACCTCGATCTGCGGCCGCAGCCGCGCGGTCCGCAGCGCGTCGACGGCGGCCCGGAACGGCAGCGGTGCCGACCTGCTCCCATCGCGGTCCCCCTCGTTCGCCTCGTCCATCCCGCCAGCGCCGTCCGACAGTCGTCCCTGAGCCGCAGCCATGCGGGGAAGATTAAGGGGAACCGGGGCCTCGCGCAGGGCAAGACACCCGCGCGCGGGCCGCGGGCGGCTGCGCGCTGGGCGAACACGCCCCCGGACCGCAAGGGCCGAACGGGTGTCTCCGGGGCACGGCAGGGGGCGGCGCCACCGCCTCCGGCGCCGTGCGAGACTTGCCGACGTGAGCCTGAACGAGAGCCCCGCGGGCCGGCAGCCGACAGCGACGTACGAGAGCGCCTTCCTGAAGGCGTGCAGGCGCGAACCCGTGCCGCACACACCCGTGTGGTTCATGCGGCAGGCCGGGCGCTCGCTGCCGGAGTACCGCAAGGTCCGTGAGGGCATCCCGATGCTCGAGTCCTGCATGCGGCCCGAACTGGTCACCGAGATCACCCTCCAGCCGGTCCGCCGGCACGGCGTGGACGCGGCGATCTACTTCAGCGACATCGTCGTCCCGCTCAAGGCCATCGGCCTCGACCTCGACATCAAGCCCGGCGTCGGCCCGGTCGTCGAGCAGCCGGTCCGCACCCGCGCCGACCTCGCCCGGCTGAGGGACCTCACCCCCGAGGACGTCTCCTACGTCACCGAGGCCATCGGCCTGCTGACCGCCGAACTCGGCGCCACCCCCCTGATCGGTTTCGCGGGCGCGCCCTTCACGCTGGCGAGCTACCTCGTCGAGGGCGGACCGTCGCGCACGTACGAGAACGCCAAGGCGATGATGTACGGCGACCCCGAGCTCTGGGCCGACCTCCTCGACCGCCTCGCCGAGATCACGGCCGCCTTCCTGAAGGTCCAGATCGAGGCGGGCGCGAGCGCCGTCCAGCTGTTCGACTCCTGGGCCGGCGCGCTCGCCCCCGGCGACTACCTCCGCTCGGTGCTGCCCGCCTCGGCGAAGGTCTTCCGCGCCGTCGAGTCCTACGGCGTCCCGCGCATCCACTTCGGTGTCGGCACCGGTGAGCTGCTGAAGCTCATGGGCGAGGCCGGCGCGGACGTCGTCGGTGTCGACTGGCGCGTCCCGCTGGACGAGGCCGCCCGCCGGGTCGGCCCCGGCAAGGCGCTGCAGGGCAACCTCGACCCGACCGTGCTGTTCGCCGGCACCGAGGCCGTCGAGGCCAAGACCCGCGAGGTGCTGGACACGGCCGCCGGTCTGGAGGGCCATGTCTTCAACCTCGGCCACGGCGTGATGCCGTCCACCGACCCGGACGCGCTGACCCGCCTGGTCGACTACGTCCACACGCGGACGGCCCGCTAGGGGGTCACCACGTGTGCCGGGGCCGGGCCCGTCTGCCGAACAGCAGGCCGCGCGGCTCCGGCGGCGGAGGTGTGCCCGGCTTGAGCGGCCAGGCCAGCAGCATGCCGGCGAGGAAGCCCACGACGTGCGCCGCGTACGCCACGGTGCCCACCGCGGAGACGCCCTCGCCGGAGGAGTACACCGCCTGGAGCACGAACCAGAAGCCCAGCACCAGCCAGGCCGGCAGCCGCAGCGGCAGGAAGACCAGGAACGGCACGAGCACCCACACCCTGGCCTTCGGATACAGCACCAGATAGGCGCCCAGCACCCCCGCGATCGCCCCCGAGGCGCCGATCAGCGGGTCGCCCGAGTCGGCGTTCAGGACCGCGAAGCCGTACGACGCCGCATAGCCGCAGGCGACGTAGAACAGCGCGAAGCGGACGTGGCCCATACGGTCCTCGACGTTGTTGCCGAAGATCAGCAGGAACAGCATGTTGCCCAGCAGATGCAGCCAGCCGCCGTGCAGGAACATCGCGCTGAGGACGCTCAGCGCCGGGGACTTGTCGTACTGCGGCGGGCCCACCAGACAGCCGCCCGCCCGTACGTCCCCCGTCGGGACGACCTGCGGGAACTGATGGTGGATCAACTCGCGCGGCACGGCCGCGTACTGCTCCAGGAAGGCGTGCAGATGACACGTCTGCGCCAGCGTGCTGTCGCCGGCCACCGAGCCGGACAGGCCCGGCATGAACAGGAAGACGAGGACGTTGGCGGCGATCAGCGCGTACGTCACCACCGGCGTACGCCGCACCGGGTTCACGTCATGGACGGGGATGACCACAAGGAAGTACTGCCCCCGATCCGTTCGGCGAATCGGTGAACACGGCTCCCCGCGGGCGCGTATGAACCGTCAACCGTCCGCGGCACGGGGATGCGGGTCGCGGGGACGACGTGAGGAACAGGCGATGAACGACCGAGTTACCCCTCCGATGCACGCCATGCCCGACGGCGAGGCGGAGATCGCTCTGGTGATCCGGCTCCCCTGGGAGGACGTGGCGCGGCTCGGCCAGGAGGCCGGGCGGCTGGCCTCGCAGATGCAGCGGCCGGTGACGCTGGACGAAGCCGTGTCCCACCGGCTGCGGTCGCGGCCCGCGGCCGCCGCGCACGCGAAGCCGGCCGAGCAGGCCGCCGCGGCGCCGGTCTCCGCGTTGCCGCGGCTCAGCGGAACTGCGTAGGCGGCGCCGTCGGGTGCGGACGCGTGGGGGCTGCTCGCGCCCACGCGGCGGAGCCGCACATCGACACGGCCCCGCGCCCCTGGGCGGGTCGCCCTCGCGCCCGCCTGGGCCCTGTCGTCAAACTCCCGTCTGCCGCGCGACGCCATGCACGCACTCTCGCCGCACCGCCCGCCCCAAGTACACCCAGTACGAGGGCCAGGGCCCGGCACGCCGAGAGCACGCACCTGACGCCGCGCGGCCCGCCCTCCGGGCGGACGACGGGAGTTTGACGACAGGTCCTAGGAGTTCCGCACCTTTGCCGCAGCCTTGCGGGCCGCGATCAGCACCGGATCCCACACCGGGCTGAACGGTGGGGCGTAGCCCAGGTCCAGGGCCGTCATCTGGTCGACCGTCATGCGTGCCGTCAGGGCCACCGCGGCGATGTCGACCCGTTTGCCCGCGCCCTCCCTGCCGACGATCTGGACGCCCAGGAGCCGGCCCGTCCCGCGTTCGGCGAGCATCTTGACCGTCATGGGGGAGGCGCCGGGGTAGTAGCCGGCCCGGCTGGTGGACTCGACGGTGACCGTCTCGTACTGCAGACCCACCCTGCGCGCGTCCTTCTCGCGCAGGCCCGTGCGGGCGATCTCCAGGTCGCAGACCTTGCTGACGGCGGTGCCGACCACGCCGGGGAAGGTGGCGTAGCCGCCGCCGACGTTGGTGCCGATGACCTGGCCGTGCTTGTTGGCGTGGGTGCCGAGCGCGACATGGCGCTCCTGGCCGGACACCAGGTCGAGGACCTCCACACAGTCGCCGCCCGCCCAGACCGTCCCGTCGGCGAGAGGGCCGCGCACCCGCATCGCCAGGTCGGTGAGCAGCCCGCCGTGCGTACCGACGGGCAGTCCGGCGGCCTGCGCCAGGGTGGTCTCCGGGCGGACGCCGATGCCCAGGACGACCACGTCCGCCGGGTACTCGGCGTCCTTCGTGACCACCGCCCGCACCCAGCCGTCCTCGCCGGTGAGCAACTCGGTGACCTCGGCGTCGTCGACCATGGTGATGCCCAGGCCCTCCATGGCCTCGTGGACGAGCCGGCCCATGTCCGGGTCCAGGGTCGACATCGGCTCGCTGCCCCGGTTGACGACGGTCACGTCGTAGCCGCGGTTGATGAGCGCCTCGGCCATCTCCACGCCGATGTAGCCCGCGCCGACCACCACGGCCCGCTTCCCGCGCGCGCGTGCCAGCGTGTCGAGGAGTGCCTGGCCGTCGTCCAGGGTCTGCACCCCGTGCACACCCCGCGCGTCCATGCCCGGCAGGTCGGGCCGGACCGGGCGGGCCCCGGTCGCGATCACGAGCTGGTCGTACGACGTCCAGGACTCGGCCCCGGTCTCGACGTCACGCGCGTGCACCCGCCGCCCGGCCACGTCGATCTCCGTGACCTCGGTGCGCAGCCGCAGGTCGATCCCGCGCGCGCGGTGCTCCTCGGGGGTGCGGGCGATCAGTGCGTCCCGGCCGGCGACGTCGCCGCCCACCCAGTAGGGGATGCCGCACGCGGAGAACGACGTGAAGTGGCCGCGTTCGAAGGCGACGATCTCCAGCTCCCCGGGGCCCCTGAGGCGGCGGGCCTGGGACGCCGCGGACATGCCCGCCGCGTCCCCGCCGATGACGACCAGTCGTTGCATGCTCATGCGAACACGCTACGGGGCAGGCCCGGTTCAGTCCCGCTCGGGCGCGCTTGCCGGCGTCGCCGGGGCCGTCGTGCCCGCGGGCTCTCCCGCGCCCGCAGGGCCGGCCGCGTCCGCGGCGTCCGCCGTCCGGCGGCGCGGGCGCAGCAGCCGCAGCCACGCCAGCACGAGCAGCACGGCCACCACCAGGAACGGCAGCACCGCGCCGAAGGCGACGGCGAGCCAGCGCAGCATCGTCACGAACGCGTCCCAGCCGCCCGCCAGCGCGTCCAGGAACCCGGGGTCGTCGTCCTCGGCGGCCCGTACGACCGGCTTCTCGGACAGGGTCAGCGTGACGGTCGCCAGGCTGGTGCGGTCCTTCAGGGACGCCTGCTGGGCGAGCAGCGCCTCCAGGTCGGCCTCCCGGCCGCTCAGCTCGCCCTCCAGGGCGACCACGTCACTCAGCTTGGTCGCCCGGTCCATGAGCTCACGGACCCGGGCGACACTGGCGCGCTGCGACTTGATCCGGCTGTCGACGTCCACGACCTGGTCGGTGACGTCCTGGGCCTTCGCGGTGCGCTCCAGCAGCCTGCCCGCGCCCTGCAGACCGGCGAGGACGGTGTCGTAGCGCTCGACGGGCACCCGCAGCACGACACGGGTGTGCTCGGCGCCGTCCTCGTCCCGGGTGGTCGTCTCCTCCCCGACGTAGCCGCCCGCGGCCTCGGTGGTCGCGCGCGCCTCGTCGAGGGCCTTCGGGACGTCCTTGACCTGCACGGTCAGCGAAGCGGTGCGGATGATGCGGTTCGCGGTGAGCTCGGGCGCCGCGGAGGCCTTGGCGCCGCTCGCCCCGGCGCCCTGCTTGGCGTCCTCCTGGACCCCGGCGTCCCCGACGGCCGCCTTGTCGGCGGAACTGGCGCTGCCGCCCGAGTCGCTCGCGCCGCTGCATCCGGTGAGCGCGAGGGCGGCGGCGAGCAGGATCCCCGCCACCGCGGGAACAGGTCGTGCCGAACGTCGTGTGCGCATGTGGGTGTACCCCCCGAGGGTCGTGGTGACGACTGACGTTCCTTCGACGCCGGGACGGCCCGGGACGTTGGCGGGAATCGGTTCCGAAGCGGTCACGGTAGGGACTCGGCAGGGCCACATGGCCCTGGCGGGAGCGCCGGTGGGGTCTGAGAGAGTGGGAGGCATGAGCGCAACGGGTTCGGCTGCGGGGCAGCACGTCGTCGTCATCGGAGCCGGGATCGCCGGTCTGGCCGCCGCCCACCGGCTTCTGCGGAGCGGGACGCGGGTGACCGTGCTGGAGGCGTCCGAGCGGGTGGGCGGCAAGCTCCTGCCCGGCGAGATCGCGGGCGTGCGCGTGGACCTCGGCGCCGAGTCGATGCTGGCCCGCCGCCCCGAGGCGGTCGCCCTCGCGCGCGAGGCGGGACTGACCGACCGCCTCCGGCCGCCGGCCACCGCCGCCGCCTCGATCTGGACCCGCGGCGCCCTGCGGCCCATGCCCAAGGGCCATGTCATGGGCGTTCCCGGCACCGCCGCGGCCCTGTCCGGCGTGCTGTCCGACGAGGGACTCGCCCGCATCGAGCGCGACGCCGACCTGCCGCGCACGGAGGTCGGCGAGGACGTGGCGGTCGGGGAGTACGTGGCCGCGCGCCTCGGCCGCGAGGTCGTCGACCGCCTGATCGAGCCCCTCCTCGGCGGGGTGTACGCCGGTGACGCCTACCGCATCTCGATGCGCTCGGCCGTGCCGCAGCTCTTCCAGGCGGCGCGCACGCACACCTCGCTGACCGAGGCCGTCCGCGAGATCCAGGCGAAGGCCGCCGCCGCAGCGCAGACCGGACCCGTGTTCATGGGCATCGAGGGAGGCGTGGGCTCGCTGCCCCTCGCGGTCGCGGCGTCCGTCACTGCGCGCGGCGGGGAGGTCCACACGGGTGTGCCGGCGACCGGGCTGCGCCGGGAGCCGGGCGGCGGATGGCGGGTGACCGCCGGGGACCGCGTCCTGCGGGCCGACGCCGTGGTCGTCGCCGTGCCCGCGCCCGCCGCCGCCGGTCTGCTGGCCGCCGAGTCCCCGGCGGCCGCCGCCGAGCTGCGCACCGTCGAGTACGCCTCGATGGCCCTGATCACCCTCGCCTACCGCCGCTCCGAGACCGACCTGCCCGAAGGCAGCGGCTTCCTCGTCCCGCCCGTCGACGGGCACACCATCAAGGCGTCGACGTTCGCCTCCCGCAAGTGGGGCTGGATCGCCGACGAGGACCCGGACGTGACCGTGCTGCGCACCTCCGTCGGGCGGTACGGCGAGACGGAGATCCTGCAGCGCGACGACGCCGGCCTCGTCGACGTCTCCCGGCGCGACCTGCGCGCGGCGACCGGCCTGGACGCCACCCCGCTGGAGACCCGGGTCACCCGCTGGACGGACGGCCTGCCCCAGTACCCGGTCGGCCACCACGCGCGCGTGGCCCGCATCCGCGAGCACCTCGCCAAGCTCCCCGGCCTCGCCGTGTGCGGCGCGCAGTACGACGGCGTCGGCATCCCGGCCTGCATCGCGAGCGCGTACGCGGCCGTCGACCAGATCCACGGCGACCTGAGCGCCGTACGGGAACTCACCGCCAACCCGGTGCAAAGTCTGCACGGCGGAGCAGGAGAATAAGAACCATGAGTGACGACGCCCCCACCACCGAGTCCGGCAGGATCCCGAACAAGGGCAAGCTGGCCAAGGACCTGAACGAGGTCATCCGCTACACCCTGTGGTCGGTCTTCAAGCTGAAGGACGTGCTGCCCGAGGACCGCGCGGGCTACGCCGACGAGGTCCAGGAGCTGTTCGACCAGCTCGCCGCGAAGGACGTGACGATCCGCGGCACCTACGACCTGTCCGGTCTGCGCGCCGACGCCGACGTCATGATCTGGTGGCACGCCGAGACCAGCGACCAGCTCCAGGAGGCGTACAACCTCTTCCGCCGTACGAAGCTGGGCCGTGCCCTGGAGCCGGTCTGGTCGAACATGGCGCTGCACCGCCCCGCCGAGTTCAACCGCTCGCACATCCCGGCGTTCCTCGCCGACGAGACGCCCCGCGACTATGTGAGCGTCTACCCCTTCGTGCGCTCCTACGACTGGTACCTGCTGCCCGACGAGGACCGCCGCCGCATGCTCGCCGACCACGGCAAGATGGCCCGCGGCTTCCCGGACGTCCGCGCCAACACGGTCGCCTCGTTCTCGCTGGGCGACTACGAGTGGATCCTGGCCTTCGAGGCCGACGAGCTGTACCGCATCGTCGACCTCATGCGTCACCTGCGCGCCTCCGAGGCCCGTATGCACGTCCGTGAGGAGATCCCGTTCTTCACGGGCCGCCGCAAGTCGGTCGGGGACCTGATCGCCGGCCTCGCCTAGAGCGCCCCGGAAGGGCGTGGGGAACCGCGCGACCGGCCACGGCCGGCCCGCGGTTCCCCTCGGCCCCAGCGCTCACTTCCTCACGTCTTCACTTCTCACTTCTTCGAGGCGTTCGCCTCGGGCTCGGCATGTCCCGCGCACGCGGCCCGCCGCACCGGCAGACGGTCCTCCAGCAGATACGCGTCGAGATGCCCGTTGACGCACCGGTTGGGCCCGCCCGCGATGCCGTGCGTACCGGAGTCCCGCTCGGTCACCAGTACCGAGCCCGCCAGCCTGCGGTGCATCTCCAGCGCCCCGTCGTACGGCGCCGCGGCGTCCCGCTCGGCGGCGAGAATCAGCGTCGGCGGAAGCTCACCGGCCCCGGTCCGCACATCCACGGGCCGCTGACGCGGTGCGGGCCAGTACGCGCACGGCAGGTTCGCCCACACGTTGTCCCAGGTCTCGAACGGCGCCACCCGCGCGAGCCGCGTGTTGTCCCGGTCCCACACCTTCCAGTCCGTCGGCCAGGGCGCGTCGTTGCACTCCACGGCCGTGTAGACGGCGGCGGAGTTCTCTGCCTCCGCCGCGGCCTCGGTCACCGGCCCGGCCTGCGCGATCAGCTCCTGCGGGTCGCCCTTGAGGTAGTCCGACAGCGCCCGCGCCCGGTGCGGCCAGTAGTCGTCGTAGTACCCGGCCTGCAGGAACGCGCTCTGCAGTTGCGCCGGCCCGACCTTCCCGCCCGCCGGCTCCGCGGCCAGCCGGGCCAGGGCGCGCTCGTAGCTCGCCAGCACCTTGCGCGCCGTGTCCCCCAGCCCGTACACCGTGTCGTGCTTGGCGATCCATTCCCGGAAGTCCGCCCAGCGGCTCTCGAACGCCATCGACTGGTCGAGGTTGTTGCGGTACCAGATCCGCGCCGGGTCCGGGTTCACCGCTCCGTCGAACACCATCCGGCGCACGTGCGAGGGGAACAGCGTGGCGTACACCGCGCCGAAGTAGGTGCCGTACGACGCGCCCATGAAGTTCAGCCGCTTCTCGCCCAGCGCGGCCCGCAGGACGTCCAGGTCGCGCGCGTTGTTCAGCGAGTTGTAGTGCCGCAGGGCGGCGCCGGCCCGCTGGGCGCAGCCGCGCGCGTACGCCTTCGCCTCGGCGATGCGCTCCCGCTTGTACGACTCGGAGGGGTGGGTGGGGGCGGGGGAGGGGCCCTTGAAGAAGTGCTTGGGCTCCTTGCAGGACAGGGGAGCGGAGCGGCCGACACCGCGCGGGTCGTAGCCGACGAGGTCGTAGGCGGCTCCGATGCGCTTCCACTCCGGGAGCAGGCCGATCAGCGGGAAGTACAGGCCGGAGCCGCCCGGACCGCCCGGGTTGAAGACCAGCGCGCCCTTGCGGGGCACCCGGTGCTTGCTGTTGTGCGGGTCCCGGTGGGTGGCTTCGACCCGGCTGACGGTCAGTTCGATCTGCTTGCCGTGCGGCCGCGCGTAGTCGAGCGGCACCGCGACCGTGCCGCACCGCACGCTGCCGGGCAGGTCCTGCGCGTCGGCGCACTTGCCGAAGGTGATGCCCTTCGCGGCGGCCCGAGCGGCGGCGATCGCGACACCGGCGGGAGCGGCGCCGGCAGCCGGGGCACCCGGGGCGCCAGGGATGCCCGGGGTGGCCGGGAGGCCGTCTGCCGGGGCGACGGAGAGGGTGGTCAGGAGCATGGCTCCCATGGCCGAGTAGAGCGCGGCAGCTCTCATTCGCGTGTCCCTTCGGTGCGCGGCGGCGACAAAAGGGATGTTTCGTACGGCCGTGGAGGAAGGCAAGCACCGCCCCCTGGTGTCGGCACCAATGCTCCAAGTGCGCCCCCCAGGAGGCGAACAGGCGCCCCGTGCCCCCCCCGGGCGGACCCTAGCTAGTGCTCTCGGTGCGCGAAGGCCGCCCGCAGGTCCGGCTCACCGACCGCGCGGACGCCGAGCACGGCGACGGAGGTCAGATACGAACGGTCGTCCTCGGCCCCCGCGGTCCCCCCGGCGGCACCGGCCCGGCCCCGGCCGCCCGCCCGCCGGGCCAGCGCGCCCAGGAGCCGCTGCCCGGCCGGTGAGGCCCAGCGTGTGTACGGGTGCACCTCGACGCGCGCTATGGCCAGACAGCTCAGCGTGAGCGCAAGGGGCAGGGCGAACCACAGGGCGATCAGGCCGCGGGGCATGTCGCTGTCGGCCGCGGAAACCGTCGGCATCAGCAGCGCGACCGCGCCCACCGCCGACACGAACACGGCCGCCAGCCGCACCTGCCGCACCCCGGCCGCCACCGTGGTGCGGGCCCCGTCGGGCACCGCGAGGCCGGCGCTGACGAGCCGGTCGGCGAGGCCGCGCACCGCGTCCGCCGTCTCCGTGGCGGCGCGCACCGGCGCTATCCGGGACTGTCCCCCGGGGCCGATGGCCCCGATCACCGACCGCTCCATCTCGTCGCGCCCGCGCGGGTCCACGACGGTCGCCCAGCCGGTGCGGGCGAGCAGCAGCCGCCGCTGCCGTGCCATCGACACCATGGTCAGATCGGCGACCCGGCCCGGCCCGCCGGACAGGAACGCCGCCTCGTAGAGCGTCAGGTCGTGTCCCTGGCCCGCGTCCGCGTCGACGGCCGCGGCACGTACGGCGGCCAGGCACAGCCGGGTGCACGCGGCGCCGGCGACGGCCCAGGCCAGAAGCAGCAGAAGGACCCAGAACATGCCACGTTTCTATGCCGTACGCACCGGAAAACGCCATGGCCTGTTCACCATCCGGACCGAGCGTTGCGGGTATGTGACGTTCCGCTCGGCTCAGGTGCCGGCGGGCGCCGGACTCGCCGCGGCGGGCGGCAGCGTGTACGTCGGCGACGGCGTCACCGGCACGACGGTCCCGGGGCCGGCCGCGGGGGCGGAGGTGCCGGTCGCCGCCATGTCCCGGGCCAGGGCGTCGAAGTCGACGAACCCGGTGGCCTCCAGGATCTTGATGTGGTCCAGGACGGTCGTGTTGGCGTCTTCGGCGAGTTCCCGCACCAGGGAGTTCTGGGTGACGGCCCGCACCTGCGCGACGACGGAGAACACGCGGCCGTGCGCGAGCCGCAGCGTGTTGGCGAACGTCCGGTCGTAGTCCATGCCCTGAGCCGCGTTCAGCTCCGCCAGCCAGTCCTTCTGCTGGTCGTTGGGCTCGTCCGGCAGGGAGACCCCCAGCTTCGCCGCCACCTCGCGCACCCGCTCGTCGAGGAAGGTGTGCCCCTCGACGAGGTGCTGCCCCGCCGTCCGCACGGCCACGGTGGTGCCCTTGAGCCGCGCCTGCTGCCCGGCGGGCAGCTCCCACAGACCGGCCAGCCGGACCTTCGTGAGGAACTCCTGGTCGAGTGCGGACAGCGGTCCGTACTGCGTCGCCACGGTCTGGGCGTTCAGTACGTCGGCGCCGGTCCCCGACTGGTTCTCGTACGACCAGACCGGGAAGATCAGCGCCGCGAGGGTCGCCGCCAGACCCGTGACGATGATGCCGGTGCCGCTGAATATGCCTCTGCCCTTGACGGGGGGTCGCGGTCGCATGGTGCCTCCTGCTCACGGCACCGCGCGCCTGTGCGCTGCGGGTGCGGTTGCGGAAAGGCATATTACTGCCCAGGCAACCTCGATTTCCCTGCCGGGGCGGCGGACGGGCGGAGCGGGCTACCGCCGGATCAGTGCCCTGCCGATCCGGCCCACCCGGGCCAGCGGCGACCGCGCCCTCGGTGCCGGCCCCGACCGGTCCAGCCACCAGGTGCGCAGCTCCCGCCTCGCCCGTCCCTCCTCCAGTCGTCCGTCGAGCAGCACCTGCTCCGCGAAGTCCAGGGCGTCCTGCCGGTAGCCCCCGCGCATCGGACGGCCCTGGGCGTACGCGAGGAACGCCGGACGGTATCCGTCGCCGAGGATGACCGGCAGCTCCGGCGCCACCTTGGCCACCACACCGGCCCGCTTCGCCGCCAGCGCCCGCGCCTGCACGCCGAGCCGCACCCGGTCGAAGCCCTCCGGCACCGGTGTCCCCGCGACCAGCGCGGACAGCAGCGCCGCCTGGGCGACACCGAGCCGCTCACGGACGGCCTCGTCGACGGCGTCCCCCTCCCCGCCCGGACCGGCCGGCACCGGCTCCGCCGACGGCGCCACCTCCGCGGCCGGGCGCACCGCCACCGGTCCCGCCGTCTTTGCCGCCCCCTCCGCGGCCCGGTCGGGCCGCGCGTGCTGTGCCGCCGACGCGTCCCGGCCGAGCCGTACCAGTTCCCGCTTCACCGCGCTCCGCTCCCCGTCCCGTACGGCCTCCCGGATCGCACCCAACTCCCGCTCCAGCTCGGTTGGTTCGGGGAAGTTCTCGTCGCGCTCCAGCAGTACCCCGGGCGGTGAGACCCGGGACGCGAGGTCGGTCAGGACGTCGAGGACCGGACGCGGGACGGGGTGGGCGTGGCTGTCGTGCCAGACGCCGTCCCGTTCGAAGCCCCCCGCGACATGGACGTAGGCGATGGCCTCCAGGGGCAGTTCCGCGAGCGCCTTGGCGGGGTCCTCACCGCGGTTGACGTGGTTGGTGTGCAGGTTCGCCACGTCGATGAGCAGCCGTACGCCCGTCCGGTCGGCCAGCTCGTACAGGAACTGACCCTCGGTGAACTCCTCGCCGGGCCAGGCGATCAGCGCGGCGATGTTCTCGACCGCGAGCGGCACGGGCAGCGCCGCCTGCGCGATGCGCACGTTCTCGCAGAGCACGTCCAGGGCGTCCCGGGTACGCGGCACCGGCAGCAGGTGCCCGGCCTCCAGACTCGGGGTCGCGGTCAGCGGGCCGCCCGCGCGGACGAACGCGATGTGCTCGGTGACCAGCGGCGAGCCCAGCGCCGCGGACCGCTCGGCGAGTGCCGTGAGCCGCCCCTTGTCGGGCCGCTCCGCGCCGCCGAGTCCCAGCGAGACCCCGTGCGGGACGACGGTGACCCCCCGCTCGCGCAGCCGCACCAGCGACTCCGGGAGGTGTCCGGGGCAGGTGTTCTCCGCCACGACCTCCACCCAGTCGATGCCCGGCATCCGTTCCACGGCGTCCGCGATCTCCGGCCGCCAGCCGATCCCCGTCCCCAGTCGCGTCATCGTCACCGTCTCCTTCGGTCCCCCCGGTGGTGACGGGGGTATGACCCCGCCGTCGCGCGCCGAACCGCCCGGGACGCACCTTCAGAGCAACATTTGAGGTTCGGCCGCGCGGGAGCCTCAGCGCAGGGCGGGATGGTCGGCGACGACCGTGCAGCTGCCCGGCGCGATCTCGGTGAATCCCGCGTCGCGCACCAGCGGCAGCCCGCTCGCCGTCAGTTCCGGCCACCGCTCGGCCCCGGCGGTCCGCACGGCGAGCGGGAAACCGGCATCGCGCCAGGCGTTGCGCTCCTCCTCCGACAGCTCCCACCAGGCGAGCTGGACGCCGTGCCCGGCCTGGGCCATGGCCTTGCCGGCGGACATGCCGAGCTCCGGGTTCAGCCACATGACCGGGGCCGTGGGACCGGCGGCGCTCGGCGGCTCCGGGTCGTCGAGGTCGGTCCCGGAGACCTGGAGCTTCGCCAGCTCCTTGGGCCAGCCGTCCAGGGGCACGGGCGGAAACACCCGCACCTCGGCCGTCCCGCAGGTGACGGTGATGCCGGGCAGCGCCTCGGCCCGCCGCCACTCGGCACCCCGGGCCCGCCGCACCACCTTGCGTATCCGGGCGTCCTGCCAGTCCCGCATCGCCTGCGCCCACTCCCCGTCCCCGAGGGACCGCTCGTCGCTCAGCATGACGAGCACCGCCCGGGCCGCGGCCTCCAGCGCGTCGGTACGGGCGGGCGGCGCCGCCTTCTCGATGCGCACGACGAGGGGCAGCACGAACTGCGGCGCGAGGTCGCGAGCACTCGGCTCGGCCCGGAAAGGACTGTCACTGGGGGACTCATGAACAGGACTCACACCGGCCCACCCTAAAGGGCGCGGGGCCTGTGCCGAGCTGCGGCTCCGCCCCGGGGGCGCCGGCCCGCGGCCGCGACCGTCCGCACAGCGGCGGCGGCATAAGGCGGCCCCTCGGCCCGCGGCTGCTTCGCCGGGTCGACCAGGCAGGAGGAGTCCTCGCTCACACCTCCAGCGTACGAGCCCTACGACCGCCCCCGCGCCGCCCCGATCAGCTCCGACACCTTCACGAACCGGTAGCCCCGCCGGCGCAGTTCGGGCACGATGGTGCGCACCGCCCGTTCGGTCGCCGGGGCGGCGCTGCGGGTGCAGTGCATGACGACCACGGACCCCGGCCGCACCCCGTCCAGCACCTCGCGGGCCACCGCGTCCGCGTCCGTCGCGAACGCGTCCCCGCTCACCACGTCCCACTGCACCGCGGTCACGCCGGTGCCGCTCACCGCCCGCAGGGCCCGCCGGTCGTAACAGCCGCCGGGGAAGCGGAAGTACGGCATCGCGTCCGGCACCCCCGCCTCGCGGAACGCCGTGTACGCCCGCTCCACGTCCGCCCGCATCCGGTCGGCGGCGACGGTCGGCAGGCCGTAGCAGTCGTCGGTGAAGGCGTAGTGGCTGTAGGAGTGGTTGGCGACCTCGAAGAGCGGGTCCCGCCCGAGGGACCGGGCCTGGTCCGGGTACTCCTCGGCCCATCGCCCCGTCATGAACACGGTGGCCGGCACCTTCAGCGTCCGCAGGGCGGTGATCAGCCCCGGATTGTCGAAGTGCTCCCCGGCCGCCGCCCGCGGCCCCTGGCCGGCGGTCATGTCGGCGTCGAAGGTCAGGGCGACGGTCCTGCCGAGGGTGCGGGAACCGTTGCGGAACACGGGGGTGAGACCGGCCGGTCCCGGCGCCAGGGTCGGCGGCCGGGAAGGCGCGGCGGCGGGCGACGGCGAGGCCGGGGCGGGTGCCGCCGGGCGGGCGGCCTGGGGTGCCGGGGAGGTGCCGCAAGCGGTGAGAGCGGCACCGAGGGCACCCACGGCGGCCAGACGACGTACGGGAGTGATCACCGTATGACGGTAGGAGAGGCCACGCCGTAAGTGTGACCATACGACTTAGCCTCTCCGGTGGCGTCACCCGCCCGGCCGCTACCTCCGCCAGGGACCCGTCACCGCGAAGGTCGTCCCCGGCGTGTAGCAGTTGACGTACATCGTCCCGCCGTCCGGGGAGAAGGTGACGCCCGCGAACTCGCCCCATTCGGGCTCGTCCGCGGTGCCGATGTTCTGCCGGCCCCGCGCCATCGGGTAGACCTCGCCGCTCCTCGTCACGCCGAAGACGTGCTGGGCGCCGTTGCCGTCCTCGCAGACCATCAGGCCGCCGCTGGGCGCGAGGCAGATGTTGTCGGGGGACTCGCCGGGGAGCTGGACGTCCGTGTCGGGACCGAAGACGATCACCAGGGTGAGCCGGCGGCGCGCGGGGTCGTAGCGCCAGATCTGGCCGAAGTGGTCGGCCGCCGAGCCGTCCGCGCCGCGGGCGAAGGAGGAGACGAAGTACACGCAGCGGCCGCCCCAGTAGCAGCCCTCCAGCTTCTGCGCGTGGGTGATGCCCTTGGGACCGAAGTCCTGCAGACGGACCGGGGTTTCGGCGGCCAGCGGGTCCGGGACGTCGACCCACTCGATGCCGTCGAACACCGCGCCGGTCTCCTGGATCGAGGACAGGTCCGGCACCCCGGGGACGCGCATCGCCTGCAGACGGCCGCCCGCGCGCAGTGAGCCCACCCCGCCCAGCGGCTTCTCCGGCAGGAAGCGGTAAAAGAGGCCGAACGGCTTCAGGAACGCGTCCTCCGTCTCGTAGACGACCCCGAGGTGCGGGTCGACGGCGATCGCCTCGTGCTGGAAGCGGCCCATCGCGGTCAGCGGGACGGCTCCGGTGCGGCGCGGATCGGAGGGGTGGACCTCGAAGATGAAGCCGTGGTCCTTGGTGTACCCGTTGGTGCCGGCCTTGTCCTCGGTCTCCTCGCAGGTCAGCCAGGTGTGCCAGGGGGTGGGCCCGCCCGCGCAGTTGACGGCCGTGCCGGCGATCGCGACCCGCTCCGACAGCACCCTGCCCCGGGAGTCCAGCGTCAGGGCCGTACAGCCGCCCTTGCCGGCCGGGTCGTACGTCAGACCCTCGACGGTCGGGACCGGGTGTTTCGCGGTGGGGCGGTTCTCGTGGTTGCGGACCAGGTGGACGCGGTGGTGGGGCCCGGGCAGGGCGGTCATGCCGTCGTGGTTGGAGGGGACCGGGCCCTCGCCGGAGCGCAGCGGGTCGCCCTCGCGGGACAGGACGCGGTAGCGGAAGCCCTTGGGGAGGTCGAGCAGACCGTCCGGGTCGGGGACGAGCGGGCCGTAGCCGGTGTGGCCGAGGTTCTGCGCGGCGGCGGTGCCCGCGAAGAGGTCGGAGAGGGCGCCGGTGAACGCGATACCCGCTCCCAGGGCACCGGTACGGGCGAGGATCTGACGTCGTGTCGCTGACGAGCTGGACATGCGGAAACCTTCCTGCTGGCGGACAGGAACTGTGATCCCGCTGTGTCTATCACCCCGCGCCCGCCCCGGGAACCACGCCTGTACCACGTGTCACCGGTCGGTGTCGGAGGCCGTCGGGGGCGTGTCGAAGGCCGGAGGAGGCGTATCGACGGCCGGAGGAGGCACCTCCGGGTCCTCCCGGGCTTGCCGGGCCTCCCGTGTCTCCCGGGCCTCCCGTGTCTCCGGGGAAGCCTCCAGGGAGGTCGGTGCCGGCTGGGCGCCCTTCTCCAGGAAGCGCAGCAGCTCCACCGGGATGGGCAGCACCAGCGTGGAGTTCTTCTCCGCCGCCACCGCCATCACCGTCTGCAGCAGCCGCAGCTGGAGCGCCGAGGGCGTGTCGGCCATCTGCTGCGCCGCCTCGGCCAGCTTCTTCGAGGCCTGGAGCTCGGCGTCCGCGTTGATGATCCGGGCGCGGCGCTCACGGTCGGCCTCGGCCTGGCGGGCCATGGACCGCTTCATGGTGTCCGGCAGGGACACGTCCTTGATCTCGACCCGGTCGATCTGCACCCCCCAGCCCACGGCCGGGCTGTCGATCATCAGCTCCAGGCCCTCGTTGAGCTTCTCGCGGTTGGACAGCAGGTCGTCCAGCTCGCTCTTGCCGATGATCGAGCGCAATGAGGTCTGCGCCATCTGGGAGACGGCGAAGCGGTAGTCCTCGACGTTGATGACGGCGGCCGCCGCGTCCACGACCCGGAAGTAGACCACCGCGTCGACCCGCACCGTCACGTTGTCGCGGGTGATGCCCTCCTGCGCCGGAATGGGCATGGTCACGATCTGCATGTTGACCTTGCGCAGCCGGTCCACGGCCGGGATCACCAAGGTGAACCCCGGTGTGCGCACCTCCCCGCGCAGCCTGCCGAGCCTGAGGACCACCCCGCGCTCGTACTGCTTGACCACCCGCGCGGCCGCCCCGAGATACACGATGCCCGCGGCGCCCGCCGCCAGGGCCACGCCCAGCAGCTCCTGGAGCATGGCGACCTCCTCGGCAAGAGGGCCGTTCCGTCTGCTCCTGCAACGATATGCCCGCCGTCCGGCCCGGGCCATGCTCCGGGCCGGACGGCGGGCTCCGCGGCGGTGCGGGCGGTTCCGCCGTCCTCAGACCGCCGTGGCCCGTACCGGCTCGGTGACCCGCACCGGTTCGGTGCCGGCCGCGCTGTGCTGCTGGGCCCAGGTCTCCAGGGCCGTGCGGCAGGCGTGGTCGAGGTGGTGCAGGCCGGTGAGGTTGAGCTCGACCGGGCGGTCCTGCGGCAGGGCCTCCAGGCTGTCGAGGATCTTCGGCAGCTTCAGGAAGGTCGCGTTGCCCGACAGGTACGCCTGGATCGGGCCCGCGCCCTTGTCGACGACCTCCAGCCGGATGTGCGAGGCCTCCCACGCCGTCTTCACCACGGCGAGCGCGAGGCCGATGAGGACGCCCTCGAACATGCTGACCGTGACGATCGACACGGCCGTGACCACGAGGATCAGCGCCTCGCCGCGGTGCTCGCGCCACAGGGCGGCGAGCGCGCGGACCGGGACCAGCTTGGCACCGGCGTGGACCAGGATGCCGGCGAGCGCGGGGAGGGGGATGTAGGCCAGTGCTTCCGGGAGCAGCGCCGCGAACAGCAGCAGCCACACGCCGTGCAGCACCCGGGACGCCTTCGTCCGGGCACCCGCCTGGACGTTGGCCGCGCTGCGCACGATCACCGCGGTCATCGGCAGCGCGCCGAGCACACCGCACAGGGCGTTGCCCGCGCCCTGCGCGACCAGTTCCCTGTCGTACTCGGTGCGCGGACCGTCGTGCAGCCGGTCCACGGCCGCCGCGCTGAACAGTGACTCGGCGGACGCGATCAGGGTGAACGCGACGATCGTGCCGAGCAGGCCGATGTCCGCCAGCTCGCCGAAGGCGGACGGCGACGGCGGCTGGACCGAGCCCAGCAGGCCCTGCACCTCCACGGTCGCCACCGGCAGGTTCAGCACCAGCGCGGCCAGCGTCGCGAGGCCCACCGCGGCGAGCGGGCCGGGCACGACGCGCACCTTCGCCGGCATCCGCTTCCACAGCACGAGTACGGCGACGGTGCCGGCGCCGAGGGCGAGCGAGGCCGACGCGGCGGTGTTCCCGGCCGCGTCCACGAGCGCCCCGGGCAGCCCGGCGATCTTCTCCGGGCCGGTGTCCGGCGCCTTGGCGCCGGCCACCGAGTACAGCTGTCCGGCGATCAGCACCAGGCCGATGCCGGCGAGCATGCCCTCGACCACGGAGACCGAGATGGCCCGGAAGTAGCGGCCCAGCTTCAGGGTGCCCATGACGATCTGCAGGGCGCCCGTGGCGAGCACGATCACTCCGAGGGCGGGCAGGCCGAACTCCTGCACCGCCTCGAAGACCAGCACGGTCAGACCGGCCGCGGGACCGGACACCTGCAGGGAGCTGCCCCGCATCAGACCGGTGACGATGCCCCCGACGATGCCGGTGACGAGCCCGAGCTCGGCCGGCACGCCGGAGGCCACGGCCACGCCCACGCACAGCGGGAGCGCGACCAGGAAGACGACGAGTGAGGCGGCGAAGTCCTGCCGCAGATGGGGGAACCGGGCTATTCGGCCGGTGTTCCGGCCGGACGTGTCGTTCATCGCGGCGCTCACAGGGCCTCGAAGCCGTCCGTGTCCACGCGGTGTTCGAGCACCGCTCCGGTGTGGACCTCGTAGTACCAGCCGCGCACCCGCAGCCGGCCGTCCGCGAGCCGCTTCTCCACGCAGGGGTAGGAGCGCAGCCGCAGCAGCTGGGCGAGGACGTGGTTCTGGACCGCGGCGGCGACCGTCGGGTCGTTCGGGTCGGCGGCTCCCGGCTCGTCCGCGGCGTGCGCGAGCCAGTCGCGTACGGCGGGAACGGCGTCGAGGTCGTCGCCGCGCACCAGCGCGCCCACGGCACCGCAGTGCGAGTGGCCGCAGACGACGACGTCCTGGACGCCGAGGACCTCCACCGCGTACTCGATGGTGGCGGCCTCACCGGTGGGACGCTCGGAGCCGTACGGCGGCACGATGTTGCCCGCGGTGCGCAGCTCGAAGAGCTCGCCGGGCCGGGCGCCCGTGATCAGGGCGGGGACGACCCGCGAGTCGGAGCAGGTGATGAACAGGACCTGCGGGGACTGGCCTTCGGCCAGCCTGGCGAACTCCTCAGGGCGCTGTCCGAACGTACGGGCGTTGTCGATGAGGGGCTGCATGATGTCGTGACTCCTCCTGGCGCGCTGTGGGGGCGCGTCGGACGTGCAGGAAAACAGGACAGGTGGGGGAACTGCTGTTCTGCTCCGCGCTCTCAGCAGCGGAAGACCTGAAGTGCCGCCGGAGAGTGGGCCGTCGACGATCTCGACGAGCGGTGATGGGGATCGGCGGGCCGCACGGGTTCGTGCACGGCGGCCGGATCCAGTGCCAGCAGCGCGCGCTCGGGCTCCTGGGGGCCCGAGGCCGCGGCGGCGGTGGCGCGGTGGCGGTCGCGGGAGCGCAGGGGGTCCGTCGGGCCCCCGGTGCGGCCGCAGTCGCGGACCGTGACGTACTCGTCGCGCAGGGGAGTGCCGGAGGGTTTGATTCCGGTCTTGGTCTTGGCCTCGACCTGACGCACGGTGTGCGCGTGTGCGAAGGAAGGCGTGGGTGCGAAGAACGGGAGGGCGAGCAGGACGGCGGCGAGGAGCGCGAGCGCGGTCCGGGCCGTCGCACCTCGGAACATGTGCCCCCCTCCCGGCGGCGCCCGCCTCTAGTCCAGACCAACGGTTGGTCAATGGCTGGTCAAGAAACACGTTAACCCTGCGAAGTTGTTTGCAGGGTTAACTCGGCGTTTCGAGAAGAAGTGCGCCTCAAAAGCGAGGGGTATGTGGCGTGAACCGACTCTTGACCGCGGCGGGGGAGATCCTTTACCGGGGCTCGACCAGCCGCTTGGCGTCCCGGGCCAGCGCGGTGAGCCGGGAGATTGCCCGGAAGTACTTCTTGCGGTAGCCGCCGTTCAGCATCTCCTCGCTGAACAACTGGTCGAAGGGGAGCCCGGAGGCCAGCACCGGGACCTCGCGGTCGTAGAGCCGGTCGGCCAGCACGACGAGCCTGAGGGCCGTCGACTGGTCGGGAATCGGCCGTACCTCCGTGAGGCACACCGCCTTCAGGCCATCGGTGAGCGCTCCGTAACGGCTGGGGTGGACCTTGGCGAGGTGCTCCAGCAGATGCGGGAAGTCGTCGAGCGAGGCGCCCGGGGTGGCGTACGCCGTCTTGGTCACCTGTTCGTCGGAGTACGGCGCCGGGGCCTGCGGCAGGCCGCGGTGGCGGTAGTCCTCACCGTCGATGCGCAGCGTACGGAAGTGCGCCGACAGCCCCTGGATCTCGCGCAGGAAGTCGGCGGCCGCGAACCGGCCCTCGCCCAGCTTGCCGGGCAGGGTGTTGGAGGTGGCCGCGAGCGCCACGCCCGCGTCGACCAGCTTCCCGAGCAGGGTCGAGACGAGCACGGTGTCGCCCGGGTCGTCCAGCTCGAACTCGTCGATGCACAGCAGCCGGTGGCCGGCGAGCGTCTGGACCGTCTTCTGGAAGCCCAGGGCGCCGACCAGGTTGGTCAGCTCGACGAACGTGCCGAACGCCTTCAGCGCGGGCTCGGCCGGGGTGGCGTGCCACAGGGACGCGAGCAGATGGGTCTTGCCGACGCCGTAGCCGCCGTCGAGGTAGACCCCGCGCGGGCCGGCGGGCGTCTTGGCCGCCCTGGCCTTCCCGAAGCCGAAGAAGCCCCGTTTGCCGCCGCCGACCGCGTGCGCCCCGCCGAGTCCGCCGGCGAAGCCCTCCAGGACGGCGACCGCCTCGGTCTGGCTCGGCCGGTCCGGGTCCGGGAGGTAGGTGCTGAAGCGCACCGAGTCGAAGCGCGGCGGCGGCACCATCTCGGCGACCAGCCGGTCCGCGGGGACGTACGGCTCACGGGCGCACAGGGACAGGGGGGCCGCGTCGGCTATCTCGTCGACAGGGGCGGCGGGGATGGAGGACGACACGGTTCCCCATGCTAATCCGCGTGCCAGACTGCGAGGCATGCGACGGCTGTTCCCTGTGACCGACCAGACACCCGCCACGGCCCCCGGAGACCGGGAGTGGAGCCTCGACGAGCTCGCCGACGCCTACGCCTACCCCGAGCCCCCGCCCGGGGGGCCGCGGCCGTGGCTGCGGGCCAACATGGTGTCCACGCTCGACGGCGCCGCCCAGCACGAGGGCCGCTCCCAGCCCATCTCCACCGCCACCGACATGCGGATCTTCGGCACGCTGCGAGGGCTCGCGGACGTGGTGGTGGTGGGCGCGGAAACGGTACGCCAGGAGGGGTACCGGCCGGCCCGCGCGCGGGAGGACTTCGCCGCGCGGCGGGAGGCGGCCGGACAGGGGCCCGCGCCCGCGATCGCGGTGGTCACCGCCGCCCTGGACCTGGACTTCTCGCTCCCGCTGTTCACCTCGCCGCTGGTGCCGACGCTGCTGCTGACCGGTGCCGCGGCCGCCCCCGACCGGGTGGCCGCCGCGGAGAAGGCGGGCGCGCGGGTGGTGATCGCCGGTGACGGCATGGGCGTGGAGCCCGCGCGGGCCGTACGGGCGCTCGCCGAGCTGGGGCACACCCGGCTGCTGACCGAGGGCGGGCCCCGGCTGCTGGGCCAGTTCGTCGCCGCGGGCGTGCTGGACGAGCTCTGTCTGACCGTCTCGCCGCTGCTCACCGCGGGGGACGCGCAGCGGATCGCGGGCGGGCCCCCGGTCGCGGTGCCCCAGCGGTTCGCGCTGGTGTCCCTGCTGGAGGAGAACGGATTCCTCTTCAGCAGGTACGGCAGGGTCTGAAACGGCCCCGTGGGGTTAGGTGTGCAGGTGCGACACCCCAGGGCCCCGAAACGGCGGAATCTGCCGTTCCGGTTAGCTCCGGGTGGGCAGACTAGGACTCGCAGTTCCCGTGCCGGCACGGGCAAGGATGGCTTTCCGCAGGAGAATGGGGCTCTGGTGTTCACAAGCGTTTTGATGATCGAGAAGGCCCTGACGTCCGCCGACGTGGAGTTCGTCACGACCCTGCACGGGGACGAGGCGGTCTCCTTCCACGTCCTGCTCCAGCCGCGCGGCGACCAGGCCGACCGGCTGCTGCGGGCCATCGACGACGTGGCCCTCGGGGAGCTGGACGAGGCGGCGCGCGAGCGCGAGACGCCGGAGGGGGAGGAGGCCAAGGGGTTCGGGGAGAGAGCTCTGGAGGTCTCCCTGCAGGCGCTGCACGCGGCCGGCAGTGAGGCGCGGGGGCGGCTGGTGGAGGACCATCCGCTGGACGCGCTGAAGGCGCTCGTGGCGGAGGCGGACGCGGACGAGGTGATCGTCCTGACCGATCCGCACTACGTGGAGGAGTTCTTCCACCGCGACTGGGCGTCGCGGGCACGGCACAAGGTGGGGGTGCCGGTGCTGAAGCTGTTCTCGCACAGCAAGGCCTGAGGCGTTCCGTGCGCGCGGGGCGTGTGCCATAGGGTTCGGGATTGACCGACCACGTCCGCCGTACCACCCAGGAGACACACATGGCACCCGGCCTCCCTACCGCCATGGACCGACCGCACTTCATCGGCATCGGCGGCGCCGGGATGTCGGGGATCGCGAAGATCCTCGCCCAGCGCGGGGCGAAGGTGGCGGGCAGTGACGCGAAGGAGTCGGAGACCGCCGCGGCGCTGCGGGCGCTCGGCGTCACCGTGCACATCGGGCACGCGGCGGAGCATCTCGCGGGCGACGCGAGCTGCGTCGTCGTGTCGTCGGCGATCCGCGAGGACAACCCGGAGCTGGCCCGCGCGGCGGAGCTGGGGATTCCGGTGGTGCACCGGTCGGACGCCCTCGCCGCGCTGATGGAGGGGCTGCGGCCGATCGCGGTCGCCGGCACCCACGGCAAGACCACCACCACGTCGATGCTGGCCGTCTCGCTCTCCGAGCTCGGCCTGAACCCCTCCTACGCCATCGGCGGCGACCTGGACGCCCCCGGCTCCAACGCGCTGCACGGCGACGGCGGGATCTTCGTCGCCGAGGCCGACGAATCGGACCGCAGCTTCCACAAGTACGCCCCCGAGGTCGCGATCGTCCTCAACGTGGAGCTCGACCACCACGCCAACTACGCCTCGATGGACGAGATCTACGAGTCCTTCGAGACCTTCGCCGGGAAGATCGTGCCCGGCGGCACGCTGGTGATCTCCGCGGACCAGGCGGGCGCCCGCGAGCTGACCCGGCGGGTCGAGGGCGTGAACGTGGTGACGTACGGAGAGGCCGAGGACGCCGACGTACGCGTCCTGTCGGTCGTACCGCAGGGCCTGAAGAGCCTGGTGACCGTGGTGCTGGACGGACGGGAGCTCGTCTTCACCGTCTCCGTGCCGGGCCGGCACTACGCGCTCAACGCCGTCGCCGCGCTGACCGCCGGCGTGGCCCTGGGCATCCCCGCCGGTGAACTGGCCCCCGCCCTGGCCGCGTACACCGGGGTCAAGCGCCGGCTCCAGCTCAAGGGCGAGGCCGCGGGCGTCCAGGTCATCGACTCCTACGCCCACCACCCCACCGAGATGACCGCCGACCTGGAGGCGATGCGCGCCGCCGCCGGTGACGCCCGCATCCTCGTCGTCTTCCAGCCGCACCTGTTCTCCCGGACGCAGGAGCTCGGCAAGGAGATGGGCCGGGCCCTGGCCCTGGCCGACGCCTCCGTCGTCCTGGACATCTACCCGGCCCGCGAGGACCCGGTCCCGGGCGTCACGAGCGCACTGATCATCGACGCGGCCCGCGCGGCGGGCGCCGACGTGACGGCCGTGCACGACAAGGGCGAGGTGCCCGAGACCGTGGCGGGAATGGCGAAGCCCGGTGATCTCGTTCTCACCATGGGCGCGGGCGACGTGACCGACCTGGGCCCGCGCATTCTGGACCGTCTTTCGCAGTGAGGGGCTGAGGATCGTGTCGTACGACGTCGAGAAGCCGGACGAGCAGTGGCGGGCGGAGCTCACTCCGGCCGAGTACGCCGTACTGCGCCAGGCCGCGACGGAGCCCGCCTTCACCGGTGAGTACACCGACACGAAGACCACGGGCGTCTACTCCTGCCGGGCCTGCGGCGCCGAACTGTTCACCTCCGCGACCAAGTTCGACTCGCACTGCGGCTGGCCGTCCTTCTACGACCCGAAGGACACCGACGCGGTCGAGCTGATCGAGGACCGGTCGCACGGGATGGTGCGCACCGAGGTGCGGTGCGCCCGCTGCGGATCCCACCTCGGCCACGTCTTCGCCGGGGAGGGGTATCCGACCCCGACCGACCAGCGGTACTGCATCAACAGCATCTCGCTGCGGCTGGCGGCCGACGAGGGCTGACCCGCCGGCCGGCCGGTCTCACAGCTGTTCGCGCTGCACCAGCGCGGACAGCACCAGCATCCCCGGCAGCAGGGGCAGCCAGACCGTCAGCGTGCGGTAGCCGATGACGGTCGCGGTGGCCAGCGGGAGCGGTGCGCCGTAGCCGGCCAGGGTGAGCACCAGGGCCGCGTCCAGCGGGCCGATGCCGCCCGGGGCGGGGACGGCGCCGGCCGCGGTGCTCGCCGCGAGGAACGCGAACAGCAGCTCGGGCCAGGTCAGGGGGAGGTCCAGGGCCTTCCCCACCGAGGCGACCACACAGGCCTGGATCAGCGGGGCCGCGAGCGCGCCGCCCCACAGGGGGACGACCCGGCCGGGCCGGGTGTGCAGACGCCGGGCGTCGGTGAGGGCCGTGCGCACGAAGTCCCCGGCGGGGCGGCGCAGGGGCCGCACGAAGGCGGCCAGGACGGCGGCCGCGGTCGGCGCCAGCACGATCCCCGCCCCGGCCAGCAGCAGCGTGCGGCGGTCCGGGAGGAGCGCGGCGACGGGCGCCGTGAACAGGAAGGCGAGCACCAGGGGTGTCTTCGCCAACGCCCTGACCAGGGAGTACAGGGCGATCGACGCGGTGGCCCGGGGGAGCGGGACGCCCTGGCGTCTCAGGAAGCGGATGGTCACCGCGTGGGCGCCGATGCTCGCCGGCAGGACGTGGTTCGCGGCACCCGCGGCGATCTGCGAGGCCACCAGCAGGCCGGGCGGCAGCCGGTCCGGGATCGCGCCCTGGCGGACACAGGCCGCGGCGACCGAACCCAGGCAGGTGAAGAGGAGCCCGGCCAGCAGCCACCAGGGGTCGGCGCCTGCCAGGCGGGCGATGCCGTCGCGCACGGCGTGCCAGTCGACCGCCGCCCACACCCCCAGGTACAGCAGGGGGAGCAGGCCCACGGCGCGGCGGGCGGCGGTGGAGGACCGCGGGGGGCGGCGGGGGGCCGCGGTCGGCGACGGGGGCGGGGAGGCGGTGCCAGCGGTGCCCTGGGGCTGGGGCTGGGGCGGGGTGGCGGGTGCGGTCGGGATGGCGGGAGTGGTGTCGAGCGGCGACAGGGTCACGGCACACGTCGTCCTTCCGCGTCACGGCCGCGTAGGGCGGTGTGACGGATCAGGCCCGGGGGGGAGGAGGGGAACGCGGGGGAGAGTTTCCCCTCCGGTGTGACGGCCCGGTGTCCGGAGGCCGACGGGGTGCGGGCGGAGGGGCGACAGGGGCGCGGTGGGCTGTGAGAGTTCTGCCCCCGCCCGGCACCGCTCATCCCGGCCGGCGCCACCCCTCAGCGCGCCCTGCCGCCCGGTGCGAGCGGCAGGGTCACGAGGAATGCCGTGGTGTCCGGCTCCTCGCCCAGTTCCAGCCTGCCGCCGTGCGCCCGCACCAGGGAGCGGGCCACGGCGAGGCCGAGGCCGCTGCCGCCCCGGTCGCGGCTGCGGGCCTTGTCGACGCGGTAGAAGCGGTCGAAGACCCGGTCCCGGTCGCCGGGCGGGATGCCGGGGCCCTTGTCGGCGACCCGGACGCGCGCCGAGGACGCCGTGACGGACACCTCGACCGTCACCGGCGTGCCGGAGGGGGTGTGCACGGCCGCGTTGGTCAGGAGGTTGTCCAGCACCTGGCGGATGCGATGCGGGTCCATGCACAGCCGTACGGCGGCCGGGCCCGGGAGCACCGTCAGGGGGTGGCCGGGATGGCCGGCGCGGAACGCGTCGGCCGCCTGCCCCACCAGCTCCACCAGGTCGGCGTCCTCCCTCCGCAGCGGGGTCTCCACCTCCGCCGCGTCCAGCCGGGCGAGCAGCAGCAGATCGTCGAGGAGGACGCCCATCCGGGCGGCCTCGGCCCGCAGCCGGGCCAGATGCCTGTCGCGCTCCTCGGGGGCGTTCGCGGCCGCGTACTGGAAGAGGTCCGCGTAACCGCGCACCGACATCAGCGGGGTACGCAGTTCGTGCGAGGCGTCCGCGACGAAGCGGCGCAGACGCTGCTCGGCCTCGGCGCGCACGGCGAGCGAGTCGTCGATGTGCTCCAGCATCGTGTTGAACGCCGTGCGCAGCTCCTCCACCTCCGGGCCGCCGCCCGCTCGGTCCGCGCGCAGCGGCAGCCGGGACGCCGACTCGGTCAGGTCGTGGGAGGTGATGCCGTGCGCGGTGTGCGCCATGTCGCTGAGCGGCTTCAGACCGCGCCGCAGCATGGCCCGCCCGAACACCACCAGGGCCGCCAGCGCGAGCACGAACGTGACGACCTGGATGGTGATCAGGTGCTGCACGGTGTTGTCGATGTCCTCCATGGGCGCGCCGCTGACCAGGACCACCCCCGGCTCCACCTCGCAGGCGCGCAGCCGGTACACGCCGTCGCCCCTCAGCTGCGCGGTGCGCACCACCTCGTGGTCGGCGACGGTCTGCGCCCGGGCCAGGGTGGTGAGGTCGTCGATGTCCTCGGGCACGTCACCGGGGTCCTCCGGCTCGCGCAGCACGGGCGTGCCGTCGCGTACGTCGTACACGGCGTAGTACCAGCCCCAGTACTTCTTCCCGGTCAGGCTGCCGGAGTCGACGATGCTCTTGGACTGGGCGACCTGGGCGATCGCGAGCTGCTCGTTGAGCTGGGCCGACAGATAGTCCCGCATGTAGGTGGTGAGGGCCGTGCCGACGACGGCGAAGACCACCAGGGCCAGCGCGCCGAGGCCCAGCGCCAGCCGGGTGCCGAGCCGCATCCCGCGGTACGTCCGCCGCAGCCGGCGGATCACTCGGCCGCCTGCCGGATCACGTATCCGAAACCCCGCACCGTCTGGATCAGCGGATCGTCGCCCGTCGCGTCCAGCTTGCGGCGCAGCCGGCTGACGACCAGCTCCACGACGTTGGAGCGGCCGCCGAAGCCGTACTCCCACACATGGTCGAGGATCTGCGCCTTGGTCAGCACGGTCGGCGACTTGCGCATCAGATAGCGCAGCACCTCGTACTCGGTCGGGGTGAGCGTGAGCAGCCTGCCGGCGCGCCGGACCTCGCGGGTGTCCTCGTCCATCGTCAGGTCCGCGACCCGCAGCACCGAGCGCTGGAAACCGGGCCCCGTGCTGCGCCGCAGCACGGTCCGCAGCCGGGCCATCAGCTCCTCCACCGCGAACGGCTTCACCAGGTAGTCGTCGCCGCCCCGGGTCAACCCCGCGACCCGGTCCGCGACCCCGTCCCGGGCCGTGAGGAACACCACCGGCACCATGGTCCCGGTCTGCCGCAGCCGGTCCAGCACGCCGAAACCGTCGATGTCGGGCAGCATCAGGTCGAGCACCACGATGTCCGGATGGAACTCGGCGGCGCGGCGCAGCGCCTCCTCACCGGAGTTCGCGGTGACCGCGCTCCAGCCCTCGTAGCGGGCGACCGTCGCCACGAGATCGGCGATCGGCGGGTCGTCGTCCACGACGAGGAGTCGTACTTTTTCCACCCGCTCATACTGCGTCACGCGCCGCTCGCCGTGGGACCCGCATGTCACACGTGCGCCGATCGATAAGCTCTTGAAAGTTGTACGACAGGAAATCGACAGCACGGCACGGACAAGCTCTGTGTTCCAGGACCCGATCAAGGAGTTTGCGTCCGTGACGACCGTCCAATCGCCTCCCGTTCCCCCCACGGCGATACGTCCCAAAGTCGTGGCCCGCACCGGCCTGTACACCGTGCTGGCCGCGAACGCGGCCGTCGTGACCCTCTTCGCCGTCCAGGCGGGCTTCGCCTCCAACGCACTTGTCGTGATCGGCAGGTTCGCCGGTCTGTACGGCGCGCTGCTGATGGCCTTCCAGCTGCTCCTGGTGGCCCGGCTGCCCTGGCTGGACCGCCGGATCGGCATGGACCGGCTGACCAACTGGCACCGCTGGACCGGCTTCGGCCTGCTGTGGACGCTGGTGGGGCACGTCGTGTTCATCACCCTCGGCTATGCCGAGTCCTCGTCGATGGACCCGGTCGGCCAGCTCGTCGACCTCGCCGAGACCGTCGAGGGCGTGCTGCGCGCGGCCGTCGCGATGGTGCTGATCCTGGTCGTCGGCGGTGTCTCGGCCCGCTGGGCCCGCCGTCGACTGGCCTACGAGACCTGGCACTTCATCCACCTGTACACCTACGTCGCCGTGGTGCTGGCCTTCACCCACCAGGTCGCGGTCGGTACGACCTTCACCGCGTCGTCCGCCGCCACGGCGTACTGGTACGGCGTGTGGACCGTCGCCCTCGGCTCGGTCGCCCTGGGCCGCCTGGTCCTGCCACTGTGGCGCAACTGGCGTCACCAGCTGCGCGTCGAGGCCGTCGTCCCCGAGTCGGACAACGTCGTGTCCGTCTACATCACCGGCCGTCACCTGGACCGGCTGCCCGCCCGGGCCGGCCAGTTCTTCCTGTGGCGGTTCCTGACGAAGGACCGCTGGTGGCAGGCGAACCCCTTCTCCCTCTCCGCCGCCCCCGACGGCACCCGGCTGCGCCTGACCGCCAAGGCGGCCGGCGACGGCTCCGCCGGCCTGCGCCACCTCGAGCCCGGTACCCGGGTCTTCGCCGAGGGCCCCTACGGCGCCTTCACCGCGATGCACCGCACCCGCCCCGAGTCCCTGCTCATCGCCGGCGGGGTCGGCGTCACCCCGATCCGGGCGCTGCTGGAGGAGATCCAGGGCCACGCGGTCGTCGTCTACCGGGTGGCCGGCGAACGCGACGCCGTCCTCTACGACGAGCTGCGCGAGCTGGCCGTCGCCAAGGGAGCCGAACTCCACCTGGTCACCGGGCCGCCGGTGCCGGACCGGCTGGCGCCGCGTGAACTCGCCGCGCTGGTACCGGACATCGCGGAGCGGGACGTCTTCCTGTGCGGGCCGCCGCCGATGATGAACGCGGTCCTCGGCACCCTGCGCGAACTGGACGTGCCCAGGACGCAGATCCACTTCGAACGCTTCAGCCTGGCGGGATGAGGGAGACGAGGAAAACACAGTGAAGCGAGCCATTCCCGTACTCGTCCTGTCCGTCGCCGGCCTGATCCCGGTCTGGCGCTACGAACCGTCCACCGGGACGTCGTCCTCCTCGTCCGTCGCGGATGCGGCGACGACGCCCTCGACGTCCTCCTCGGGCACCACCTTCACCGGTACGACCGTCACCACCGAGAAGGGTGACGTCCAGGTCCGGATCACCTTCGACGGCGACGAGATCACGGCCGTCAGGATGCTCAGGCAGCCGAATCATCCGCAGACGACGGCGGCGGTGCCGAAGCTGATCGCCGAGACGCTGGAGGCGCAGAGCGCGGACATCGACACGGTGTCCGGTGCGACCCTCACGAGTGACGGCTACAAGGAGTCCCTCCAGGCCGCGATCGACAAGCGGGCGGCCGCCGCCTCGGCGTCCCCTTCGGCCTCGGCCTCCGCGCCGGCCGGTGCCTCCCGAACGGTGGCCGGTTCGACGGTGACCACGGAGAAGGGCGACGTCCAGGTCCAGGTGACCTTCGACGGCGACGAGATCACGGCCGTCAGGATGCTCAGGCAGCCGAATCATCCGCAGACGACGGCGGCGGTGCCGAAGCTGATCGCCGAGACGCTGGAGGCGCAGAGCGCGGACATCGACACGGTGTCCGGTGCGACCCTTACGAGTGACGGCTACAAGGAGTCCCTCCAGGCCGCGATCGACGCGAAGGGCTGACATGCACAGGGTGGAGCACGTCATGGGCTTCCCGGTCTCGCTGCGCATCGACGACGAGCGGGTCCCGCAGGGGGCCGTGGACGCCGTCTTCGCGTGGCTGCGGGAGGCCGACGCGCGGTTCAGTCCCTTCAAGGAGGACAGCGAGGTGTCCCGGCTGGACCGGGGCGAGCTGTCCCCCGGCGGGCTGAGCGCCGACCTCACCGAGGTGCTCGACCTGTGCGAGGAGTACCGGGCCGCCACCGGCGGCGCCTTCGACGTACGGCTGCCGGGGCGGGGCCTCGACCCCTGCGCGGTGGTCAAGGGCTGGTCGGTGCAGCGGGCGGCGGAGCTGCTGACCGGGGCCGGACTGACCCGGTTCTGCCTCAACGCCGGGGGTGACGTGGTCGTCTCCGGCGGCCCCTGGCGGGTGGGGGTGCGGCATCCGGAGTTCGCCGACAAGCTGTGCGCCGTCCTCGACCTCACGGACGCGGCGGTCGCCACCTCCGCCCGCTACGAGCGCGGCGACCACATCCTCGACGGCCGCACCGGCCTGCCCGCGACCGGTCTCGACAGTCTGACCGTCGTCGCCCCGACCCTCACCCTCGCGGACACCGTGGCCACGGCCGCGTTCGCGCTGGGCGCCGACGGCGTGGAATGGGCGGCCGGGCGCCAGGGCTGCGAGGTGTTCGCGGTGATCGAGGGCGGTCGGGTCCTGCGCACCCCGGGATTCCCCACCACGGGGGAGCGGGCCGCCCCGCCGGTCGGGCAGCGGGAATCACCGTCGAGCCCCGGGCGCACCGTTACGTCCCGGACCGCGAGCGGGCCCTGAGGAACTCGATGACGATCGGGATCACCGAGACGAGGACGATCAGGATGAGGATCGCCTCGATGTTCTTCTTGACGAAGTCGATGGTGCCGAGCCAGGAGCCGAGCAGGGTCACGCCCGCGCCCCACAGGACGCCGCCGATGACGTTGAAGACCAGGAACGAGCGGTACCGCATGCCGCTGACGCCGGCGACGATCGGCGTGGAGGTGCGCACGATGGGCACGAAGCGGGCCAGGACGAGGGACTTCGGGCCGTACTTCTCGAAGAACTCGTGGGCCTTGGTGACGTTCTCCTGCTGGAAGAGGCGGGAGTCCGGGCGGCTGAAGAGGGACGGGCCCACCTTCTTGCCGAACATGTAGCCCGCCTGGTCGCCGAGGATCGCGGCGACGCAGATCAGGGCGACCGCGGCCCACAGCGGGAAGTCCAGCTGGTTCGAGGTGATCAGCAGGCCGGCGGTGAACAGCAGGGAGTCACCGGGCAGGAAGAACCCGATGAGCAGGCCGGACTCCGCGAAGACGATGAGCAGCAGACCCGCGATGCCGAACGTGTGGAGCAGGTGGTCGGGGTCCAGCCGGCTCGGTCCGAGGGCGAGAGTTGTCACGGTTGCGGGCTCCTGGGGGTGACGGTTTCTGAGGGGTTCGCCGCGCCCGCGATCCGTGCACCGCACACCCCCGTCACGCCGCCGACCTTGGCACGCGGCCGCTCGCGGTGACATCCGTGGAACCACGTACTCCTCCACGGCCGGAACCCCACGCGGTCGTGCCGTCGGCCAGGGGAGTTCCGGGCCCGAAGCTCTCGACTTCCTCAAGTCGCGCTTGGTGTGCGGTCCGGGCGGGGCATCCCCCAGCCACACAGATCCGCAACGGGAGAGTCGGGGGGCAGGAGAGATGGATTTCCTGGTGATCGTGGGGTTCGGGATCGTCGTGATGTTCGTGGTCGGGACCCTGTGCGGGAGAGGGTCGGCGTCGCGGCGCCGGCGCAGGGGCGGCTGGGGGGACGGCGGCGGGGGCGGCTGTGGAGACGGCTCGTCCTGCGGGGGCGGCTCCTCCTGCGGGAGCGGTTGCGGGGGCGGCGGCGGAGGCGACTGATCCCGGCGCCCCGCAGACGCCGGCGGGCGGGCCACCGGAAGGGAGTCCGGTGGCCCGCCCGTCCTCACCGGGGGTCAGCCGACGTCGGAGGCGTCCAGGCGGTACAGGCCGCTGTAGTCGGAGACCGCCGTGCCGTGCTTCTTCACCCAGGCCGAGATCTCGGAGTTCGAGGAGCCCTGGCCGCTGTCGCTGACGACGACGTAGTGCAGCTTGCCGGCCTTCACCAGGCTCTTGAGCTTGGCGAGGGTCATCGCGTCGTCGGAACCGGACCAGCCGCCCATCGAGATGACCGGCTGCCCCGACTCCAGGATGATCGAGGAGGCCGTCTGGTCGGTGGCCACGGCCACCAGCCAGGTGGCGCCGTCCTGGTGCTTCTCCAGGTACGTGATCATCGCGGAGGAGACCTGGCTGCCGCCGCCCGTACCCCCACCGGTCCGGCTGCCCTCGGTCCCGGACTCCGTGCCCGACTCCGTGCCGGACTCGTCCGTGGCCGAGGAGCCGTCGCCGGACGGTGCGTTGCCCGACGGGGGCTGGCCCATGGACTGGCCGCTGGAGCCGC
Source organism: Streptomyces sp. NPDC000345 (assembly GCF_042898825.1). Taxonomy (NCBI): domain Bacteria; kingdom Bacillati; phylum Actinomycetota; class Actinomycetes; order Kitasatosporales; family Streptomycetaceae; genus Streptomyces; species Streptomyces sp. NPDC000345. The sequence continues at coordinate 77,414 of NZ_JBIAZE010000017.1, read as the reverse complement.
TCGTCGAACTGCTCGAACCGCCCGGACCGCCGGCGCCGCCGGGCTGCCGGCCGCCGCCCATCCCGTTGCCGGTGTTCGGGCCGGCCGTCGGGTTGGTGCCGTTGGTTTCGGAGGTCGCCGCCGAGACCGAGTAGGCCGCCGGACCGGCGAGCAGGGCGACGACCGCGGCCAGCGCCGCGACGCCCATCAGGCGGTGCCGCCTGGTGAAGCGGCCGGCCAGCAGGCCGAGGACGGACACCGCGCCGGCGACGGCCACCACGGCCTCCGCGACCGTGTACAGCGTGCCCGAGCCGGAGACCCGCTGGAGCAGGACGACCGCCCAGAGCGCGCTCGCCGCGATCGCCGCCGGGAGCACCCAGCTCCACCATGCGGCGGCGCCCTCGCGGAAGGCCTTGTACAGCATGACGCCGCCCGCTCCGGCCAGCGCCGCGACACCGGGGGCCATGGCGGTGACGTAGTACGGGTGGAAGGTGCCCTCGGCGAGGGCGAAGGTCAGATAGTGCAGGACGAACCAGCCGCCCCACAGCAGCAGGGCCGCCCGCCGGGCGTCCGTGCGGGGAGCGCGGCCGCGCAGGACCAGGCCGGCCACCAGGGCGATCGCCGCGAAGGGGATCAGCCAGGAGATCTGACCGCCCATGATCTCGTTGAACATGCGGTACAGGCCCGCCTCACCGCCGAAGCTCGCGCCGTTGCCGGCCGACCCCGCCGACGAACTCGCCCCGAAGATCCGGCCGAAGCCGTTGTAGCCGATGACGAGGTCCCAGACCGTGTTGTCGGTGGAGCCGCCGATGTAGGGGCGGGAGGACGCCGGGATCAGGTCCACGACCACCATCCACCAGGCGCTGGAGACGACCAGTGCGACCGTGCCGGCGGCCAGGTTGCGGATCCGGCGCCCGAGGGAGGCGTTCGCGGCCCACAGGTAGACCAGGAAGAAGGCGGGCAGGACGACGTAGGCCTGCATCATCTTCGTGTTGAAGGCGAAGCCGATCGCGACGCCCGACCACACCAGCGGCATCGTCCGGCCGGTGCGCACGGCCTTCAGCAGGGCGGCCGCGCCCAGCAGCATCAGGAAGACGAGGACCGGGTCGGGGTTGGTGTCACGGGTGATGGCGACCGTGATGGGGGTCAGGGTGAGCGCGAGCGCGGCGATCGTCGCCGCGACCGCGCCGAAGTCCCGCTTGACCAGGCGGTACAGGAGGGCGACCGAGCCCACGCCGACCGCCACCATCGGCAGCAGCAACTGCCAGGTGCCGTAGCCGAAGAGGCGGGCGGACAGGCCCATCACCCAGAGCGCGAAGGGCGGTTTGTCGACGGTGATGAAGCTGCCGGCGTCCAGCGCGCCGAAGAAGAAGGCCTTCCAGCTCTTGGTACCGCTGTAGACGGCCGCGTCGTAGAAGGTGTTGCCGGTGATGGAGGACAGGTTCCAGGCGTACAGGGCGGTGGCGAGGACGAGGATCGCCCAGAGGGCCGGGCGGGCCCAGCGCGGGTCGTCCGGGGCGCCGGTGAACAGGCGCCGGGCGCGGGCGGCGAGGCCGCCGTCGGCGGGCGTGGCCGCCCGGTGGCGGGGTTCGTCCTCCCGGACGGGGGCGGGTGGCGGGGCGAGGGTCGTCATGACGCGTACTCCAGGTGGGTGTTCGCCCCGGCGGGCAGGACGTCGGCGGGGGACGGGGTGCGCGCGGCCGGCACCTGCGGGGTGCTCGTGCGGCGGGGAACCGAGGGGACACGGGTGCGGCCGGTGAGGGTGGAGCGGAGCATGCGGCCCATGCCCTTGAGGTCGTCGACGGCCGTGCGGACGATGTCGACCCGGCTGTCGGGGTCGTCGGTCCAGTCGACCGGGACCTCGTGGATGCGCAGCCGGTTGCGCTGGGCCAGGACCAGCAGCTCGGTGTCGAAGAACCAGGCGGTGTCCTCGATGTGCGGGGCGAGCGCGCGGAAGACGTCGGTGCGGACCGCCTTGAAGCCGCACTGCGCGTCCGAGAAGCGGGCGCCGAGGCCGGCCTTCAGCAGGGCGTTGTAGGAGCGGGAGACGAACTCCCGCTTCGCGCCCCGGACCACGGCCGCCTCCCGGTGCAGCCGGCTGCCGATCGCGAGGTCGCTGTGGCCGGACAGGAGCGGGGCGACCAGGGGGAGGAAGGCCTCCAGGCCGGTGGAGAGGTCCACGTCCATGTAGGCGACGACATCCGCGGCGGACCGGGACCACACGTGCTTCAGGGCGCGGCCCCGGCCCTTCTCCTCCAGCCGCTGGGCGTGGACGTGGGGCAGACGCAGGGTCAGATCCGTCGCCACGCTCCAGGTGGCGTCCGTGCTGGCGTTGTCCGCGATCGTGATGCGGAACGGGAACGGGAAGGACTCTTCGAGGTGTGCGTGGAGACGGCCGATGCTGTCGGCGAGGACGTGCGCCTCGTTGTACACCGGCACCGCGATCTCGACCGACCGGCGCCGGACGCCTCCCGCGTTCGTTGCGTTCATGGGCATGACGATGGAGCCCGCATCTGGGGACCGCCTGAGCCGCTTCTGAGCGCGGAGTGAGAATCAGGGGACTCACAGGTCGCGCACAGCGGGGGTGATCGGGCGACAAAGCGCCGCAACACAAGAGGTCTAGACTCTCCCCGCAACGGTCCGAACGTGTGTGGTCGAGAGCGGGCGGGCATGGCCAGACCCGAAGGGTATTCGGCGTTTTGATACGGATAGATTCAGTCACCAAGCGGTACCCGGACGGCACCGTGGCCGTCGACCGGCTCTCCCTGGAGATACCGGACCGCGCGATCACCGTCCTCGTCGGCCCCTCCGGATGCGGCAAGACGACCACCCTGCGGATGATCAACCGGATGGTCGAGCCGAGCGAGGGCACGATCTCGCTCGACGGTCAGGACATCCAGCAGCAGCCCGTCAACACCCTGCGCCGGTCCATGGGTTACGTCATCCAGAACGCCGGGCTCTTCCAGCACCGCACGATCCTCGACAACATCGCCACCGTGCCCCGGCTGCTCGGCTGGAGCAAGGACAGGGCACGTGTCCGGGCACGGGAGTTGATGGAGCGCGTCGGGCTCGACGCCTCGCTCGCCAAGCGGTACCCCTACCAGCTCTCCGGCGGCCAGCAGCAGCGCGTCGGCGTGGCACGGGCGCTCGCCGCCGATCCGCCGGTGCTGCTGATGGACGAGCCGTTCTCCGCCGTCGACCCCGTCGTCCGCAAGGGCCTGCAGGACGAGCTGCTGCGGATCCAGGACGAGTTGGGCAAGACCATCGTCTTCGTCACGCACGACATCGACGAGGCCGTCAAGCTCGGCACGATGGTCGCCGTCCTGCGCACCGGCGGCCGGCTCGCCCAGTTCGCGCCGCCCGCCGAGCTGCTGTCCGACCCGGCCGACGCGTTCGTCGAGGACTTCCTCGGCGCGGACCGCGGCATCCGGCGCCTGTCCTTCTTCTCCGCGGCCGGACTCGATCTCCTCACCACCCCGATCGTCGCGATCGACGCCACCGCCGAGCAGATCGCCGCCCGCGGCACCGGCGCGCCCTACCTCCTCGTCACCGACCTGGACGGCAGGCCCCTCGGCTGGAGCGAGCCGGGCGAGCTGACCGCCGGGCGGATCGACCCCGTACGACTGCTGCCGTACGGACGGCCGTTCACCGCGGGACAGGACTCGCTGCGGTCCGCCCTCGACTGCGCCGTCCTGTCGCCCACCGGCTGGGCGGTCGCCGTGGACGGCGAGGGCCGTGCCACCGGAGTCGTCTCCCAGGCCACCATCGGCGAGGCGATCCGCGGGGCGCACGCCGCCGGGGACGAGGAGCGGCCGGCCGTGCAGAAGGCCGTCCGGTGAACCGCTTCTTCGACATCCCCAGCGACCTCCAGCACGACTGGTTCGGCCTGATCGTCCTGCATCTGCGCGAGGCACTGCTGCCGGTCCTGGGCGGTCTGCTGCTCGCGCTGCCGCTCGCCCAGCTGTGCGCGCGGCTGCGCTGGCTGTACCCGCCGGTGCTGTGGGTGACGACCGTGCTGTACGCCATCCCCTCGCTGGCCTTCTTCGTCGTCCTCATCGACTACACCGGGCAGACCGAACTGACGGTGATGATCCCGCTCACCGTCTACACCCTCGTCGTCCTGGTCCCGGCGATCGTCGACGGCGTCCGCTCGGTGCCGCAGGAGACCCTGGCCGCCGCGACCGCGATGGGCTTCGGGCCCGTACGCCGTTACGTCCAGGTCCAGTTGCCGATCGCGACCCCCGCGATCATCGCCGGACTGCGGGTGGCGACGGTGTCGAGCATCAGCCTGGTCAGCGTCGGCATGCTGATCGGCAACCAGGGCGCCCTCGGCAACCTGCTGCACGACGCGCAGATCTACAACCGGCCCGAACTCGCCTGGAACTCCGTGCTCACCACGGCCGCCCTCGCGGTCCTGGTGGACGCCCTGCTGGTCGGGGTACGGGTCCTGCTCACCCCGTGGATGCCCAGCGGCGCGGCCGCCGCCCGTACCCGCAAGGAGGCCGCGGCCCGGTGAACGTCCTCAACTTCGTCAGCGCCTTCTTCAGCGACGGCTCCCACTGGCACGGCTACGACGGCATCCCCACCCGGCTGCTCGAACACCTCCAGTACTCCCTGGAGGCACTCGCCCTCGCCGCCCTGACCGGACTGCCGGTCGGCCTGGTCACCGGCCACTACGGCAAGGGCGGCACCACCCTCGCCCTGATCGCCACCGCGGCCCGGGCCCTGCCCACCTTCGGTCTGCTGGTGCTCATCGTCATGATCGCCGGCTTCGGCATGCTGCCCGTGATGATCCCGCTGGTCGTCCTCGCCGTCCCGCCGATCCTGGTCACCACCTACGAGGCGGTGCGTTCCGTGGATCCGTCCCCCGTGGACGCGGCGCGGGGCATCGGGATGGCGGAACCGCGGATCCTGCTCCAGGTGGAACTCCCGGTCGCGCTGCCCGTCATCCTCGGCGGACTGCGCTCGGCGGCCATCCAGATCGTCTCCACGGCCACCATCGCCGCGTACGTCGGCCTCGGCGGCCTCGGCCGCTACATCGTCGACGGCCTCTACCAGCACGACTACGAGAAGGTCGTGGGCGGCGCCACCCTCGTCGCCGGCCTGGCCCTCACGACCCTCGGGGCCTTCTGGGCGGTGGGCCGGCTGGCGGTGTCGCCGGGGGTGCGGCGCGCCCACTAGGCCACGTCGTCCCGGGGAACAGGCCTTATGACGCACAGGAGTCTCACACCCGGGGCACAGCGGCCCCCGCGCGGCCTCTCGAAGGCGCCCGGGGGCCGTGGCACGCCTGCCCCTCAGCCCTCCGTGCGCGCCAGGGCCTGTTCCAGGACGACGAGCAGCGCGTCGCGGACCGAGCCGCGCTCGCGGGCGTCGAAGACCAGGACCGGGACGCCCTCGGAGACGTCGAGGGCCCAGCGGACCTCCTCCAGGGAGTGCTCGACCCGCCCGTCGAAGGCGTTCACGGCGACGGCGAACGGGATCTGCTTGTGCTCGAAGTAGTCCACGGCGGCGTAGCAGTCGTCGAGGCGGCGGGTGTCGACGATGACCAGCCCGCCGACCGCGCCCTCCACGATGTCGTCCCACATGAAGCCGAACCGCTCCTGCCCGGGCGTGCCGAACAGGTACAGCTTCAGCGTCGGGTCGATGGTGATGCAGCCGAAGTCCATCGCCACGGTGGTCGTGGTCTTGCGCGGGGTGTGGCTGAGGTCGTCCACCCCCGCCGCCACCTCGGTGATGGCCGCCTCGGTGGTCAGCGGCTCGATCTCGGAGATCGAGCCGACGGCGGTGGTCTTGCCCACGCCGAAGCCGCCCGCGATCACCAGCTTCACCGGCAGCGGCGGCCGTACGGCGGCCTGGCCGGCGGCGGGCCGGACGAGCGGTTCAGTCGGAGTCACGGAGTACCCCCCGGGAGTCGGGGATGGCCCGGAGGCCATCGATAACCCTGCGCAGGACGGATGCGTCGTGGGTGACGCCGGAGTCGGGCACGTGCACCGACAGCTGCCCCGCCGCCCGCAGGTCCTCGGCGAGGACCCGCACCACGTTCAGGTGCAGCCGCAGCCGGGCCGCGATCTCCGCGATGGACTGCGGCTGCCGGCAGGCGGCGACGATGTCGTGCTGTTCGAAGGAGAGCCGGTCGAGCGCGTCGAGCCCTTCGGCGGTGGCCACCAGCTGGGTCTCCACGGGCATCGTCCGGCCGGACGACGCCGCGTCCCCGCCCGCGACCCGGCCGGCGGTGACCAGGAAGGGCCGTACGGCGCTCGCGGGGCCGACGGGGACGCCCTCGCCCCCTCCGGCGCCGCGCGGGATGCGGCCGTCCGCCATCGGTGTTCGCTTCCTCTGTGGTGGCCCGCGGTCAGCGGGTCCGGGTGGCGCCGACGCTGTTCTTCAGCTCCAGGACGAGCTGCGGGCTGAGCGCGGCGCCGGCCCGGTTGGCGAACACGGTCATCTCGTAGGCGATGTTGCCCAGCTTGGCCTCCTTGTCGGTGACCACGCCGAGGACGGCGCCGCTGCCGATCGCGGAGACCAGGACATGGCCGCCCTCCAGGTCGATGATGACCTTGTTCAGGCCGCCCAGGCCGTAGTTGCCGGAGGCGCCGGCGGCCAGGCTGGTGATGCCGGAGACGATCGCCGCCAGCCGCTCGGAGTCGGCGTGCTCGCGCAGCTCCGACACGGCGATCAGCAGCCCGTCGGAGGACACGGCGATGGCGTCCACGACGCCCGCCGTCTCGGTGGCGAAACGGTTGAGCAGCCAGGTGAAGTCGGCTGCGGCGGCCCGCAGATCGGTCGGCGTGGCGTCTCCGGTGGGAGTGTCACCTGTCGACGTGCTCACTGCTCGGCTCCTTCCGGAAGGTGGTTCTGGTGGTGCGGGGGGTTCCGGTGGTCGTCCGGAACCCGTCGGTCGTGCGGGTGGTACGTGTCACCGGGGCGTGGATGCTCACCCGTGTCGCCGCCGGTGTCGCGGTGGGCGCGTTCCACGGCCGCCTCGAACTCCTCCAGCGCGCTGCGCACCGCGTCCGCGTCGGCGGGCCGCACGGCCCGCCGGGCCGCGGCCTGCGCGGCGGCGTCCGCGGTCGTCCGCAGGGTGGCACCGCGCACCCGCCGCCGCAGAGGCCGCGCCCCGTCGGCGGGGGCCGAGCGCTCCGCGGCGCGGGCGGGGGCGCGTTCGGTGAGCGCGGGGTCGGGAGTACGGCTGTGGGTCGCGGGGGTCGCGGGGGTCGCGGGGGTCGCGAGGGCCGCGGGGGCGGTGGTGGGTTCGCCCGGGGCCGGGGTGTCGGCCGTGTCGGTGTCGGGGTCGTGCTCAGCCGCCGGGCTGTGGATCGTGGGGGCGGTGGTGGGTTCGCCCGGGGCCGGGGTGTCGGCCGTGTCGGTGTCGGGGTCGTGCTCAGCGGCCGTGCCGTGGGCCGTGGGGGCCGTGGCGGGTTCGCCGGGCGGCCGTGTGTCGGCCGTGCCGGTGTCGCTGTGGTGGTCCGTCGCCGGGCCCTCGGGCGTGGTGGTGCCGTCGGTGGCCGGGGGCGCGGGCCGTCCGCTCGTGCGGCGGGGGAGGACGGGGGCCGGCGTACGGTCGTGGGTGCCCGCCTCGGGCGTACGGCCGTGGGCGTCCGTCCCCGTGGCCGTGCCGCTCGTCTCCGCCGCCGGGCCGGGCTGCGCGCCGCCGGTCACGGGCGACGCGTCCGGCCGGGCCCACGACGGCTGTTCGCGCCGGGGGACCCGGCGGGGGAGGGAGGCCGCCTCGTCGCCGGTGTCCGGGTCCGCGGCCGGCAGCGCGGACGCGGGGGACGGCCCGGCGGCGGGAGCCGAGGGGGCCGGGAGGGGCTGCGCGGGGCCGGCCGTGGCCAGGGGCGGCACCCCGACGGCGCCGAGCGTCAGCAGCAGCGTGGCGGGGATGCGGATCTCGGCCGTCACACCGCCGCCGGGGGTGCGGGAGAGGGTGACGTCGACGTCCCAGCGGCGGGCCAGCGCGCCGACCACGAACAGGCCGAGCACCTTCGTCGGGACGAGGTCGAGGCGTTCGCGGCGCACCAGACGGGCGTTCTCCTCGGCGAGGCGCTCGGCGCTCATGCCCAGTCCGTGGTCGGAGACGGTGATCGACGCGCCGTCCCGGTCGGAGCCGACCCGCACCTCCACGGGGCTGCCCTCGGGCGAGAACGACACGGCGTTCTCGAGGAGTTCGGCGATCATCAGCGTCAGGTCGCCGACGATGTCGGGCTCCACCATCACCTCGGTGCCGGCGTGCAGCCGCACCCGCTGGTAGCCCTCGATCTGGCCGAGCGCCGCGCGCACGACGTTGGTGAGCTCCGTCGGGCCGGAGTCCAGCACGGTCTCGCGGATGCCGGCCAGCAGCATCAGGCTGTCGGCGTTGCGGCGCAGCCGGACCGCGATGTGGTCGATGGAGTAGAGCCGTTCCAGCAGGGCCGGGTCGGTCTCGCCGCGCTCCACCGCGTCGATCAGGGCGAGCTGCCGGGTCGTCAGGTTGGAGACGCGGCGCCCGACGTTGCCGAACATCTCGGCGACGTTGCGCCGGCTGAGCACCTGACGCTCCAGCAGCGCCGCCGCTGTCGTCTGTACGTTGTTGAAGGCCTCGGCCAGCGCGCCGATCTCGTCGTCCGCGGTGACCGGCAGTTCGCGCAGCCGCGGTGAACCGCTCTCCTCGGCGTCGTCGTCGGCGACCCGGGCGAGCTCGCGCCCGGCGACGTCGGCGACCTCCTGCGCGGCCCCGGTCAGGGCCAGCACCGGGCGCACGACGGAGCGGCGCACCAGGATCGAGAAGGCGATCCACAGGGCGAAGCAGAGCAGCGCCAGGTTGAGCAGCAGACCGGCGCGCCACTGGGCGGTGACGGAGGCGTCGTCGGCGCGGTCGGCGATCTGGTCGATGAGCGTGGTGGTGATCTTCAGCCGGGTCTCGGCCTGCGCGCTGTACTCGGGGTACGAGGCGAGGGCGTCCCGGAACGTTCTGCGGATCTCCGCCTGGGTCCCGGCCTGCAGCGCGCTCGGGTCGACGGCCAGTTCGGCGAAGTGCCGGCCGATGGAGGCCTGCGAGGCGTTGTGCTCGATGCCGCCGAGCCGTTCGGTCTGCGCCTCGGAGGCGAACCGTCCGAACCGCTCGGCCTGGTAGGTGTACAGCTTGTGGGAGCCGACGGCCCCGGAGAACTCGATGAGCGCGTTGCTGTCGCCGGTGCGCGCGGAGAACACGCCGGTCTCGTAGGCGCCGTGGGCGGCGTCGGCGCGCAGCAGGGAGTCGAGCAGGTTGCCGGTGAAGGTACTGGCCAGCTTGGTGTCGCGGTCGAGGCCCAGTCCGTCGATGAGGCCGTTGGCGGCGCCGGAGTACGCCGGGTCGATGTTGTCGGCCGGCAGATAGCCCTGCTCGATGGTGGTCCGCAGGCCCGCCAGGCCCTCGACCTCCCTGAGCGCCTGCGCCTCGGTGTCCGGCAGGCGGTCGCCGAAGGAGTCGATCACCTTCTGCACCTGCGCGTCGACGGCGAGCTGGGCCTGCCGGTAGCCGTCGGTGGAGGGCGTACCGCCGTCGAAGGACGCCTGGTGCCGCACCGAGAGCAGGATCGCCTGCTGGTGCTCGTCCTGGAGTTCGGAGACGAGCCGGGCCACCTGGGTGCTGTCCCGCACCAGTCGGGCGGCGTCCTCGGCGCGGTTGGACTCCTGCACCAGGTCGACGAAGAGGTACGTCAGCAGCAGGGCGATCACCGTGAGCGGGATGCCGACGAGCAGGTTGAGCTTGCGCTGGAAGGGCCACCGGTCGGCGAATCCCCGCAGACCCCGGCGCACGGACGACGGTGCCGAAGTTGCCGACCGAGCAGGCGCGTCCACCGGGTTCGTGGACACCAGGCCTCCTTCGAAGGGGTGTTGCGGGCATGCCGGCGCACGCGTGTGGCCGAATGTGAACGAAAGCGCACGGGCCGGCATCCGAGCGGCCCCCGCACACCGCCGTGGCAGACGCCGACCCCGGCGACGATATCGCTTCTCTGATCGATCGAGCACGTCGCCCTACGTCAAGAATCCATTACGAAGCGCCCCCGAAACGCTGGGGAAGTGCTCTCAAACACTGCACAACTGCCCATGAATCGAATCCAATCGGTAACAGGGCTGCTCTTGACTGATCAAGAAGAGGGTGGATTGGATCAGGCCAGGCTCCATCCTCGTCAGTTCCTCATCGCCCCCCAGAGCTCGGAACGGAACCGTGACTTCCAACGCCCACCGCAGCAGGTCCAGGTCCCTCAGGAACACCGGCGCGGCGGCCGTCGCGTTCGCCGCGACGACGGCCCTGCTGACGGGATGTTCCTCCTCCGACGACACCTCCGACCCGCTCGCCGGCGACAAGGCGGACAACGGCACCGTCGTCGTCGGCTCCAACAACTTCGCCGAGAGCATCCTCATCGCCGACATCTACGGCGAGGCGCTGAAGGCCAAGGGCATCAAGGTGTCCTACAAGCCCAACATCGGCAGCCGCGAGACCACGTACGGTCTGCTCAAGAACGGCTCCATCACCGTTCTCCCCGAGTACAACGGCTCGCTGCTGGCCTACCTCGACCCGAAGGCGGAGCAGAAGTCCCTCGCGACCGTGAACGCCGCGGTGAAGGCCAAGCTCGACTCCAAGCTGACGCTGCTGGAGTCCTCCCCGGCCGAGGACAAGGACTCCGTCACGCTCAACAAGGAGACCGCCGACAAGTACCGGCTCACCTCCGACTCCACCCTCGCCGACCTCGAGGACGTCGCGCCCGAGCTGGTCCTCGGCGGCTCGCCCGAGTTCCAGACCAGGCAGCAGGGCATGGTGGGCCTGGAGTCGGTGTACGGTCTGAAGTTCAAGTCCTTCAAGGCGCTCGACGCCGGCGGTCCGCTCACCCAGGCCGCACTGAAGAAGAACACCGTGCAGGCCGCGGACATCTTCACCACGGACCCGACCATCACCAAGGAGGGATTCGTCGTCCTGCAGGACCCGGAGAACCTCTTCGGCTTCGCGAACGTGACGCCTCTGGTCTACAAGAGCGGGCTCTCGGACGAGGGCGTCGCCGCGCTCGACGCCGTCTCCGCCAAGCTCGACACCAAGACCCTGCTGGACCTGGACTCCCAGGTGCAGCTGGAGAGCAAGGACCCGCTGGACGTCGCCAAGGCCTGGCTGAAGTCGGCCGGCCTGGACTGACGTCCTCCGTTGGACCGCACCACCGACGGACCGGCCCGGACGTCCCCGCAGCGACGGGACACCCGGGTCGTCCTGACCGGCACCACCCTCACCGTCGGCGAGCTGACCGCGCTCGCCGACGGTGCGGCCGTGCCCGCCGTGGCCCCCGAGGCCCGCGAGAGGGCCGTACGCTCCTGGCACGCCGCCCAGCGCCTCGCCGCCGGCGGGCGGCTCTACGGCCGCGGCACCGGCGTCGGCGCCCACCGCTCGGTGGCCGTCGAGGAGGACGACGAGGCCGCCCACGGCCTGCGTCTGCTGCGCAGCCACGCGGGCGGCGCCGGCGCGCTGCTGCCCGCCCGTCAGGTCCGGGCGATGCTCGCCGTCCGCGCCAACCAGCTCCTGGCCGGGGGCTCCGGCATCCAGCCCGCCTTCGTCGACGCCCTCACCGAGGCCCTGCGCCTGGGCGTCCACCCCGCCGTCAACGAGTACGGCGGCATCGGCACCGGCGACCTCACCGCGCTGGCCCAGACGGGCCTCACCCTGATCGGCGAACGGCCCTGGGTGACCGTCGGGCCGACCGCCCCGGCGGCACACCCCCGGCCGGACGACGGGACACCGGACGCCTTGGCGGACGGCGCCCCGGACGCCGATCTGTTCGACTCGGCCGCGGACGCCTGGCGGGCCGGGGACCGGCGCGGACCGGGAGGGGGCGCGGACCGCGGCGGAACGGCCGGCCGGCCCGACACCTCGTGGCGCGACGCCCGCCCTGACCGGTCCGGGACGCTGCCCGCTCCCGTCGTCCTGCGGGCCGGGGACGCCCTCGCGCTGCTCAGCAGCAACGCGCTCGCGCTCGGGCAGGCCGCGCTCGCCCAGGGGGAGCTCGACGTGCTGCTGCGGGCCACGCACGCCGTCGCCGCGCTCTCACTGGCCGCGGTGTCCGGGTCGGCGGAGGCGTACGCGGCTCCCGTGCACGCCCTGCGGCCGTATCCCGGCGCGGCGCGGGCCGCCGGGGAGGTGCGGCGGCTGCTCGGGATCGACGACCGGGCGTCCGGGGCGCCCGGCCGGCGCATCCAGGACCCCTTCGGGTTCCGGGCCTTCCCGCAAGTGCACGGCTGTGCCCTGGACGCCTGCGAACGGCTGCGCGCGGTCGTGGAGGTGGAGGTCAACTGCCCCTCCGAGAACCCCCTCGTGACAGCCGACGGCTCCACCGCGTACCACCACGGCGGCTTCTTCGCCGCGCCCCTCGGCCTCGCCCTGGACGCGGCGAACCTCGCCCTGCTGCAGACCGCCCAGCTCTCCGCGGCCCGTCTGACCGCGCTCGGCGACCCACGGCTGACCGGTCTGCCCGGCTTCCTCGCGGCCGGACCCGCGAGCAGCTCGGGCACGATGATCCTGGAGTACTCCGCCAACTCAGCCCTCGCGGAGCTGCGTTCGTGCACGGCGCCCGCCTCGGCGGGGCACGCCGTCCTCTCGCACGGCCTGGAGGAGGCCGCCAGCTTCGCCGGCCAGGCCGCCCGCCAGACCCTCCGGGCCACGGACGCCTACACCACGGTCCTCGCCTGCGAACTGGTCGCAGCCGTGGAGGCGTTGCGCCTGCGGCCGGTGCCACCCGAGGTGACCGCGTTCACCGCGGCGACGGCCGCCCTGCCCCTCGGCACGGACGACCGCCCCCTGACCGCGGACCTCACGGCGGCCGCCGAACTGCTGCCGCGGCTCGCCGAGGTGTGAGCGGGGATGCCGCTCAGTACCCCACGTGGAACGTGGCGTCCTGCTGTTCGGTCGACGTCGAGACCGGGTCGATGCGCAGGACGTAGTTGGAGTGCCGGATGTACCGGGTCGGGTTGTTGTACGAGCGGAACGAGGACCAGCCCGAGTCCGCCAGGCCCGCCGTGCGGTAGAAGGTCGCGTCCGCCGCGAACGTCGACGTGCCGTCGTTGACGTCCAGTTGGAGCTGGTAGTTGTAGTGCCGCAGATAGCGGGTCGGGTAGTTCACCGACTGGAAGGAGACGCCCGAACTGTCGGCGAGGCCCGGCACCAGCGTCCACAGCGAGTCCTTGTACGGCTCGACCGGGTAGGTGTCGATGCGGCCGACGTAGTTGGAGTGCCGGACGTAACGCGCCGGGTAGTTGTACGACTTGAGCCGGTTCCAGGTGGGCGCGCCCCACTTCGCCACCAGGTTGGTGTACTGCGTGCCGGTGATCGTCGTGATGCCGCAGTGCTTGGAGTTCACCGGCTGGGTGTACGTCCGCTGGTCGAGCGCGGTCCAGGTGCCCGCCGAGAGGTCGCCGGACTGCCAGGCGTAGAACACGCCGTTCGGGGTGTAGGTGTCACCCCAGAGCCACCAGGTGCCGGACGTCAGGGACTTGACGAGGGTCGGGGCCTCGGTGCCGCCGTGTGCGACGCCCGTCGTGAAGGGCGTGAAGCTGCCCGGGTCGAGCGAGGTGGAGCGGGCACCCACCAGCGTCTGGTCCTTCTTGAAGTAGAGGTAGTTGACGCCGTTGACGCCGACCGCCATGTCACCGTCGATCACGTCGTAGCCGGGGTCGAAGAAGACCTGGGGCGCCGAGGCGGTGACGAAGTCGGTGGTGTAGTTCACCATGATCACGTTGTGGCCGCTGTCGTTGACGGCGGAGTAGATGAGCGCGTACTGGCCCCGGCCCGCGTCCCAGAACGCCTCCGGCGCCCAGCTGTGGGTGTTCATGTCGTGCAGTTTCAGCCGGTGGTAGCCGGTGAAGGTGCGCAGGTCGGTGGAGTTCCAGACGTGGACGTACTGGCTGACGTAGCTCCAGTCGGTGCCCTTCAGGTCGGTGGCGAGCACCACGAAGGTGCCGTCCTGCTTGCGCAGGATGAACGGGTCGCGCAGTCCGAGCGCCCCCTCGGTGGGCGTGACCACCGGGTTGTTCTGGTTGAGCGGCATCCAGCGCAGCCCGTCCGTGCTGACGGCCAGATGCAGGCCGTAGTCGGTGCCGTCGCCGAGGTTGGTCGACTCGGTGAAGTAGCCCATCACGTACGCGGAGTCGGCCGCGCGGGCCGCCGGGGTGCCGAGGGTCAGCGCGACGGGGACGGCGGCCGCCGCGCCGAGGAAGAGGCGGCGGGAGGGGTTGGGGGTCATGTGCTCTCCACGGGGATGCGGGTGACCTGATGGCCGATATGTCGAACGAAGTTCGATGAGCCGGTCAGAAAGTAGGGGCGGGAGGGAATCAGGTCAATCACTGGGACAGGCTTGGCGGTTTCCCGCCGTCCGGCTGTGTCCCGGCCATGAGAATGCAGGCGAGCACGGCGGACGAAGCGGGCTATCCTCGGCCGCCGTGAACCGAAGACGGCGCAAGAAACTGACGAAGAGCCTTGTCGGGGCGGCGATGTGCGACGAGGGCGAGGAGGTCGCCCGGCTGCTGCGGGCCGGAGCCGATCCGGCGGCGCCCGACGCCGACGGCACGACCCCGCTGTACGCGGCCTGTGTCCAGGGCCATGCCGGCATCGCCCGCACCCTGCTCGCGGCCGGCGCGCCGCCCGACGCCGAGAGCGCGGGCCCCGGCGCGGAGGGCACCCCCCTGTGCGCGGCGGCCTGCTGGGGCTACACCGAGACCGTCCGCACCCTCCTCGCCCATGGCGCGGACCCCGGCCTCCGGGAGGACCACGGCACCGGCTGGACGCCCCTGCAGTGGGCGCAGGCGGGCCCCCACCCGGAGACGGCCGCCGCGCTGCGGGCCGCCGGAGCGGGCCGGGAACTCCCCGGCGGCGGTGCCTCGGCAGGTCCCGCGTCCCCGGCCTGATCCGCCGGACAGGCCTCAGGCGCGGGGCGAGGTGACGTCGGCGATCAGACGGTCGATCAGGGCGATCAGGACCTCCCGGCACGACTCCCGCTCCCGCGCGTCGCACAGCAGCACCGGCACGTCCGCCGGCAGCGCCAGCGCCTCCCGGATCTCGTCCGCGGGATAGGGGTGCCGCCCGTGGAAGCCGTTGACCGCCACGACGAAGGGGATGCCACGCCGCTCGAAGAAGTCGATCGCCGCGAAACTGGACTCCGGCCTGCGCACGTCCACCAGCACCACCGCGCCCAGGGCGCCGACGGACAGGTCGTTCCACATGAACCAGAACCGCTGCTGGCCGGGGGTGCCGAAGAGGTACAGCACCAGGTCGTCGCCGATGGTGATCCGTCCGAAGTCGAGGGCCACGGTCGTGGACCGCTTCTCCTCGATGCCCTTCAGGTCGTCCACACCCAGCCCGGCGACGGTCAGCGGCTCCTCCGTGCGCAGCGGCGCGATCTCGCTGACCGCCCCGACCATGGTGGTCTTGCCGACGCCGAAGCCGCCGGCGATGAGGATCTTCACCGTGTCGGGTGCCGCGACCGGTGCGGCGGTGCGCTCAGATCCGGCCAAGGCCGTCCCTCACTTTCTGCAGCAGGTCCAGATCCGCGGCGCCGGAGACGGAACGGGGCGGCCGGGCCGTGATCAGGCCCGCCTCCAGCAGATCGCAGAGCATGATGACGACCACGCTCACCGGCAGGTCCAGATGGGCCGCGAGCTCGGCCACGGCCACCGGCCGGGCGGACAGCCGCAGGATCCGGGTGTGCTCCGGCTGCGGCCGTGCGGCCCGCTCGGGCGGCGGATCCACCGCCGTCACCGTCGTGATGAGCGTGAAGTCGGCGCGGCTGGGCCGGGTCCGTCCTCCGGTCAGGGTGAACGGTCGGACCAGCCGGCCCGCTTCGTCGCCTGGGCTCACCTCACCCGCCGTTGCCGCGGACGGCGGGGCCGATACCGGTCCGCGGTGCCGCGCTCAGGTGCTCGCCGATCTTCTTCACCAGCATGTTCATCTGGTACGCCACCACGCCCACGTCCGCGTGCGAGCCCGCCAGCACCACCAGATGGGCCCCCGGTCCCGCCGAGGTGAGGATCAGATAGCTGTGGGCCATCTCGATGAGCGCCTGGCGCACCGGGCCGCCCCGGAAGTCCATGCTGACGCCCTTGCTGAGGCTCATCAGGCCCGACGCCGTCGCCGCGAGCCGCTCGGCGTCCTCGCGCAGGAAACCGGTGGACTTGCTGACCACCAGCCCGTCCTCGGAGAGCACGACGGCCTGGTTCACATCGGCCACCCGGTCCACGAGACCGGTGAGCAACTGGTCGAGCTGGGTGTTCGTGGCGGGGATGGAGTGTGTCATCGCGGTGTCCTTCATGAGCGGTCGGCGGGCGGGGTAGGGGTCTGGGGGGCGCCTGCGGCCGTGATCGCCGGGCCGGGCGCCTGCGCGGCGTCCGCCGTCTCCGCCGCGCCGGACGGCGCCGCGTCCGCGCGGGCGTCGGCGTCGTCGCGTGCCCGCAGCGTGCCGCGCTGGAAACCGGCGAGGGAAGAGGCCGCGCGCTCCGCGGTGAAGTCGTCGGGGTATCCGTCCTCCTCGAGGGGCACCGCCTCCTCGCGCAACTCGGCGGCGAGACTGGTCTGCGGGATCCGGCGGGGCAACGGGGTGAGCCCGCCGGGCCGGGCACCGCCACCGGCGGCGCGGCCGTGAGCCGTGTCCGGCTCGCCGTCCGCCGGAGCCGGCGAGGTGCCCACCGCGTCCTTCGCGGTGCCCGCCGGAGCGGACGCCTCGCGTATCGCGGCGGATCTCTCGCGCCGGGGAAGAGGCAGGGCACGTTCGCCGCCGGGCCTGCTGTGCTCCGGATCCGGCCCGGCCGCGGCCGGTACCGCACCGGCCTGCTCGCGCACACCGTCGGCCGGCTTCCGCGCCGTACCGGAGGGCTGGGCAGCCGTGCCGGACGGGTCCGGTGCGGGTGCGGGCGCGGTGTCCGACGGCTCCGGCGCCGAGCCGGAGGGCTGGATCGCCGTGGCGGACGGGTCCTGCGCGGGCGCGGTGTCCGACGGCTGCGGTGCCATGCCGGAGGGCTGGGCCGCCGTGCCGGACGGGTTCTGCGCGGGCGCGTCGTGCGAAGGCTGTGGGGTGCCGGAGGTGTCCCCTGTCGGCTCCGGCGCGGTCCGGGTGCCCGGCGGGAGGTGCTTCTCGGGCGCCGGGGAGCCCTCGGCGGTCGAGGGCGTCGCGGCGCGGAGGGCGCCGGCCTCGGAGGGGTCCGTGTCGGGGGCCTCGCGGACCACGATGTCGTGCGGAAGCAGCACGATCGCCGTGGTTCCGCCGTACGGCGAGGACCGCAGGGTCACCGCGATGCCGTGCCGGTTGGCCAGCCGGGCGATCACGAACATGCCCAGCCGCAGGTCGTCGGCGAGCGCCACCACGTCGAACTGCGGCGGCACCGCCAACTGCGCGTTGAAGGAGGCGTAGTCCTCCTCGGACAGGCCGAGGCCGCGGTCCTCCACCTCGATCGCCAGGCCCTTGGCCACCAGTGCCGCCCGCACACCGACCGGACTCGGCGCCGGCGAGTACGAGGTCGCGTTGTCGATCAGCTCGGCCAGCAGATGGATCACGTCGGCCACGGCGGGCGGGGCGACGTACACCTCCTCCTCGGTGTGCACCTCCACCCGCTGGTACTCGGCGACCTCCCCGACCGCGCTGCGCAGGATGTCGATCAGCGCCACCGGCTCCGACCAGCTGCGACCGGGCCGGCCGCCGCTGATGATGACGAGGTTCTCCTCGTAGCGGCGCAGCTGGCTCGCCGTGGAGTCCAGTTCGTACAGCCCCTTGAGGACCTCCGGGTCCTGGTGCGCGCGCTCCAGCGCGTCGAGCTTGCTGAGCTGCAGGTTGACCAGGTTCTGGCTCTGCCGGGCGATGCCCAGGATGACCTTCTGGAAACCGCGCCGGGTGTCGGCGAGTTCGACGGCGGTGTGCACGGCGGTGCGCTGCGCCGTGTTGAACGCCTTGGCCACCTGGCCGAGTTCGTCGCCGCCGTAGTCCAGTGGCGGAGTCGCGGAGTCCACATCGACAGTCTCTCCCCGGTCCAGCCGCGCAACCACATCCGGGAGCCGTTCCTGCGCAAGGCTCAGCGTGGCCATCCGCAGCCCGCGCAGCCGCAGGGACAGCGAACGGGTGATCCGCCAGGACATGCCGACGCACAGCAACAGGGCGACGAGCCCGCCGGCGCTCAGCGCACCGGCCTTGACCAGCAGTCCGCGCGCGTTGTCCGCGCTGCGCTGCAGCAGTGCCGTGGTCTGCTGCCGGATGAGGGCGGAGTACTGGTCGGAGACCTCGATGAGCGCGGCCCGCCACTCCTTCTGCACCTCGGGCAGAACGATCGAACCGTTCCCGCTCATGTCCGTCCGGGCCGCCAGCACCTTGTCCTCGACGGACTCCAGGATCTGCCACTGGTAGCTCGTCAGGATCTTCTCGGTCTGCGCCTTCGCGTTGCCCGTCAGCGCGGGGACGATCTGGTCCCGCACCAGCCAGCGGCGGGTGTTCACCCGTTGGGCGAACTCCGCCCAGGTCTTCTCGTCCATCCGCCCCCGCGGCCCGGCGAGGGTGAGCTGCAGATCCTCCTCGGAGACCAGTTCCGCCGCGTGTTCCAGGGCGATGAGCGGGCCGGCCTGCGAGGTGAGGTCGCCGTCGTCGACCTGGGACAGCTCCTGGAAGGCGTGGATCTGGTCGTCGATGATCGAGGTGTACTGGTCCAGCGCCTGGGCGGCGGTGATGTCGGTGGGATCGTCCACCTGGCCCCGGTAGTACTCCAGGCTGCTCACCGAGGCGACGACCGAGTACAACCGGTCCCGGACCCGGGCGGGCGCCTGCTGGATGTCGTCCGCCCGGTCGACCAACTGCGCGACCGCCGCGTCCGTCTTGCGGCGCTGCGCGTCCAGCGCGGCACGGGAACCCTCGGGCCGGGAGGCCAGCCACACGGCCGACAGACTGCGCTCCTGCTGCAGCGCGAGCGTCGCCTCGGTACCCATGGCACCGGTCGACCGGCTCAGTTCGGTCTGCGTGCGCAGCCGCAGTCCCTCCGAGAACATCTGGATCGTCGTCACACCCCACATGGCGGCGAGGGTGACGCCGGGCACCAGGGCCAGGAGGATCAGGGAGAGACGAATGGAGCCGAGACGGCGGCGCCGGGCACCTGTCCGTGGAGACATGGTCGTCCTAGGGCGATCGGTGGGGGAGGGGGAGGCGGGAAGGGGCGGGGACCAACGGGAACCGCCGGGTCAGCGCGTTCCGTCGGCGGCGAACCGCGCGACGTCGGCGACATTGGTCTTGGTGACGAAGGCCGGGCCCGTCAGCACGGGTGCCACGCCGCCTCCGCTGATGTTGCCGTTGGTCTTGTAGAGCCAGAGTGCGTCCACGGCCAGATAACCCTGAAGATAGGGCTGCTGGTCCACCGCGAACTGCACGCTGCCGTCGCGGACGGCCCCGACCAGGTCCTTGTTGAGGTCGAAGGTGGCGACCTTCGCCTTGCTGCCCGCCTTCCCCGCCGCCTTCACCGCGGCCAGCGCGAACTGCGCCCCGTTGGTGACGACCTCGTCGATGTCGGGTTCCTGCCGCAGGCGGGCCGTCACGGTGGCGGACATCGCGTCCATGTTGGTGCCGTCGACGTAGAGCATCTCCGTCTCGCCGGAGAACGTCTTCTTCACGCCGGCGCAGCGCGCCTCCAGCGCGATGTTGCCCCGCTCGTGGATGACGCAGAGGGTGTGCTTCGCGCCGAGGCCGTCGAGCTTGGCGCCGACTGCGCGGCCCGCGACGCTCTCGTCCTGGCCGAAGTACTCCAGGAGGCCCGCCGACTGCCAGGCGTCGATACCGGAGTTGAGGCCGACCACCGGGATGCCGGCCGCCCTGGCTGCGGCCACCGGGCTCTTCATCGCCTGCGGTTTGGCCAGGGTCACCGCGATGCCGTCGACCCCGTCGCGGATCGCGTCCCGTACCAGCTCGGCCTGTCCCGTGGCGTCGGCGTCGCTCGCGTAGGTCAGGTCGACGTGGTCCTTGGCGGCCGCCGCCTCCGCGCCCTTGCGCACCAGCTCCCAGAAGGCGTCTCCCTCGGCGCCGTGGGTGACCAGCGTGACCTTGATCCGGCCACCGGAGCCGCCCGCCCCGTCCTCGTCCGAGCCGGACGACGCGTCGCCGGAGCAGCCGGCGAGGAGGAGGCAGCAGGCGGCCGCCAGGACGGTGAGCCGGGCGAACGCGCGGGATCTGTCGGATCTCCGGGACGGGGGAGCGGGGAGGGGACTGTTCATGGGGGGCTGCACCTCGCTGTGCGGCAGAGCAAGAGGACGGGGCGAGCACCGCCGGGGCGACGGGGATGCGCACCGGCGAGAGGCTGTCGCTGGCTCGGAGCCAACCGTGTGTGACCGGCGGTAGTCAAGTGAACAGCCACTTGGGGTGAGGTGCTGCTGCCGCATTGTGATGTGGGACGGGACCGGAGGGCGGGAGAGGGAGCGTCGCCGCAGGTCGATTGACTGATCGTCAAAATTGCGGAGCGCTCCGGGCGCCGCCGGAGTTCAGGGCTCGCGGGCGCCGCCGGAGTTCAGGGCTTGCGGGCCACTGCCCCGTACATCGCGATGTCCTCGTCGTGGAGCACCTCGGTGCCGGTGCCGTCGGGACGCCAGTGGTGCACCTGGACGATGCCCGGGTCGACGAGATCGAGTCCGGTGAAGAACTCCGCCGCCTCCGAACGGGTGCGCAGCCGCATCGGCATGCCCCGGGCCGCGTACTCCCGGGCCACCCGCCCCACTTCGTCCGGTGCGAAGTCCGCGGTGCCCACGGACATGGCCAGATGGCTGCCCGACGGCAGCGGGTCGAGGAGGCGGCGCACGATGCCCACGGCGTCGTGCTCGTCGAGCAGGAAGTGCACGATCGCGATCACCGTGAGGGCCACCGGCCGCTCCAGGTCCAGCGTCGAACGGAACGCGGGCGCGGCCAGGATTCCCGCGGGGTCGCGCAGGTCGCCCTCCACGTAGGCCGTGCGTCCTTCGGCCGTGCCGCCCAGCAGATCGCGGGAGAGGGTGAGGACGAGCGGGTCGTTGTCGACGTACACCACCCGGGCGTCGGGCGCCGCCGCCTGGACGATCTCGTGGAGGTCGGGGGAGGTGGGGATGCCGCTCCCGATGTCCAGGAACTGGCGTATCCCCGCCTCCCGCGCGAGATGGCCCACCGCGCGGTTCATGAAGTCGCGGTTGGCCCGCATGTGGACCGGGAGCGCGGGCTCCCGGACCATCGCGTCGCCGGCCTCCCGGTCCGCCGGGAAGTGGTTCTCGCCGCCGATGATGTAGTCGTGGATCCGCGCGGAGTGCGCCGTCCCGGTGTCCATGTCCTCGTCGCTCATGGCCCCAACCTCCCACCGGACAGGCTGAGTTGCACAGGCATGGGCGCGTTTCTCACCGGCTGTGCGGTACCGCCGTGCGGCGCCGGCTCCGTCCGGCGCCTCAGCGTCGCGCGCAGACCGGCGGGGCCGGGAGCGTCCCGCTGTGTGCAGGTCGTCCCGGCCCCGCCGGTGAGGTGCGACGTGTGCGTCAGGCGGGCTCGCCCGCCCCCGGCAGGGAAGCCCGGCGAAGCGCCTCCGCCGCCCGGGCCGCCTTGCGCCGCTTGCGCCGGCCGACCCGCGGTTCCTGGTCGGGCAGCCAGCCGAAGGCCATGCAACTGCCCGTGACCCCCAGCAGCAGGCCGACCATGAAGCCGCCCAGGTTGGAGGTGACCCAGGTGCCCAGCGAGATCAGCACCGCGATGACGGAGTAGAACAGCCGCTGGGAGGGGTTGAAGAGGATCAGCAGCCCGCAGACCACCATCAGAGTGGGCAGCAGGTAGCCGGCCAGCCCCTGCATGCCGATGTGCAGGATGACCGGAAGCGGCGCCTTCATGGTCACCAGGATCTCGGCACCGCCGAGCGTGAGCAGCAGACCGCCCACGAAGGGCCGGCGCCCCCGCCATGCGCGGAAGGCGCTGCGCCACTGGCCCGGGCCGCTCATCGCGGGCAGCCCTCGCTCCCGAACCGCATGTGCAGGTCGGGCAGCTTGAACACACCGGCGGTCGCCGCGTAGTTGTGCTGGTAGAGGTTGTTGATGAGCACCGTGTCGGCCTGCTGGCCGTAGACGCCCTCGGGGCCCTTCACGCCGCCCTTGTTGAACTCGCTGGCGTCGCCGCCGATCTCGATGCCGTGGAACTCGGCGTCGCCCTTGATCACGTCGGAGTCGATGGCCAGGTTCTCCACCTTCACCGGCGTGCCCTCGCCGCCGGCGGTGAGGACGAGCTGGATGCCGCCGAGATCGACGCTCTGGCACATGTTGGTGATCTTGCCGTTCTGCACGACCGAGGTGACGACCAGGACCTGGCCGCCGGTGTCGCCCTGGTTGGGGCTGTTCTCGATCATGTGGTCCAGGGCGCCGAACTGCTCGAAACCGGTTCCGTCGAGCTTGTCGGCGGTGACCACGAACGGCATGCCGGAGATGGCGAACTGCACGCCGAGGGCGCCCTCGGCGGTGAGGACCGCGAGGCCGGCGGCGACCACGGCGGCCGGCACCGCCATCACCGCGGCCCGGCGCGGCCGGACCCGGCCGCGTCTGCCTGAGGAACCGCTTTCCGGGCTCCCGGGTGTGTTGTCGGCGGACGACGTGACGTCCGAGGACGAGGCCATGTCTGCTCCCATGCGCTTGAAGTGGTGCGGGTTGGGCTTCAGTGGCGCGTTGTCCTGGCGCGGACAGCGGCTGCCGCGTACGCCTCCTCGCAACTCCCGGAAGCCGCAAGGGCTTTCACGTTACGCGGCAGTAGCCATCGAGGAAGTTACCGATGGTTACACCGAGGGGTCAAGGGAGATGTGGAAAAAGAGTGTCCATCACGTGCCGACTGTGGATCAAGTCCGTCACACGTCCTGTGCATATATCTGTCGGACCATCAACTTGCTTACAAACTATTGACGTTGACGGAACATCAGGTCTACAACTCTCCCTGGCTCAGCCCCGATTCGCGGCTCGGCCCGGGTCCGTGGCGCCGGATCCGTCGCGCGGCGACCGCCGCACTCCCGGACTCTGGTTCCGCACGGGCGTATCCGCCCCAGTCCGATCCCTCTCACGGCACCGGTACGGCCGCTTCCCCCCGCGGGTCGCGACCGGTCGCCCCTTCCGCCCGGCCCGGCCGGAGTCACCCCCCAGTGCCTCCGGCCGGTCACCGGCCGGCTGCCGTTGCCGGTCCGTCACGTACGGAGAAGGCGTCACGGCCCGGCAACGGCAGACGCCGCCTCGCGCCCCCGTGCCGCGAACGGCACCCCTTTCGAAGCACCCGACTCCCCCGATTTCCCCCAGCTCAGAGAAGAGGCACCCGCCCATGCGTATTCGCTCCCTCCTCGCCGTCGCCGGTACCGCCGTCGCCCTCACCCTCCCGGCCGTCACCCCGGCCTCCGCGGCCGGTGCGGTCCTGACCACCGCGAACGGCGATGTCGCGGTCGGCGACGTCCTCAACGCGTCCCTGGCCGGCGGCACCGCCGCCACGCTGTACAACAGCGCGACCGGCACCAGCGGCATCTCGTGTGCCGCGTCCACGTTCAGCGCCACGGTCACCGACAACCCGGCCGCCCCCGGCACCGCCACCGAGTCGCTCACCGGGCAGACCTTCAGCAACTGCACCTCGAACGTCCTCGGTGTCACCGGCGTCACCAGCATCACCGTCAACAACCTGCCGTACACCACGACGGTCTCCTCGGACGGCACCGTCACGGTGACCCCGCCGAGCGGTTCCACGGTCCAGACCACCGTCGTGCTGCGCACCCTGCTGGGCAGCGTCACCTGCGTCTACCAGGCGTCCGGCCTCACCGGCACGGCGAGCAACACGGACAACAGCATCAACTTCGCCAACCAGGCGTTCGCCAAGTCGTCCGGCTCGACGCTGTGCCCCTCCGCCGGCTACTTCACCGCCAAGTACGCCCCGGTGACCGACGGAACCGACGCGGTCACCGTCAACTAGCTCCGGACAGGCAGGCGTTCATCGCCTGCGCAGACGCAGTACCAGGGCGGCGCCACCGGTGAGCACCAGCACCGCGGTGGCGCCGCCCGCCAGCAGCGGCGCGGACGGTCCCGAACCGGCCCCGGTGCCGGACGCCACCGGGATGCTCGCGGGCGTGGCCGCGGAGGCCTGCGCGGGCGAGACGCCGGAGGTGCCCGAGGCGGACGGACCTGCGGCCGTCGCGGACCCGCTCGCGGTGGGCGCCGGCGTGACCGACGCGGCCGCCGCCGTCTCTTTCCCCTTCTCCTTCGGCTTCTGCGTGCCTCCGGTTCCCGCCGGCCGGGAGAACATCACGTCCGAGCACGAGTAGTACGTGTCCGGCGTGCTGCTGTTCTGCCAGATCGTGTACAGCACCTGATGCCCCGTGCGGTCGGCGGGCAGCTTCACGCCGAAGCGGTACGCGCCGTTCGTCAGCGCCGGGTCCTTCA
Source organism: Streptomyces sp. NPDC000345 (assembly GCF_042898825.1). Taxonomy (NCBI): domain Bacteria; kingdom Bacillati; phylum Actinomycetota; class Actinomycetes; order Kitasatosporales; family Streptomycetaceae; genus Streptomyces; species Streptomyces sp. NPDC000345. The sequence goes on along the minus strand of NZ_JBIAZE010000017.1, from coordinate 53,029 downwards.
CCTCGGCGAACGGGCGGTCCGGCAGGTCGGCCCAGGTGAGCGGCTGGGCGGGGTCGTACCCCTGCTTCGTCAGATAGAGCCGGAACGTCCCCGTGTGCGGGATCGTCGAGGCGTACGTCATCCGCAGCGTCCCGCCCGGAGTCAGCCGCGTCGACGGCCAGTCGGCGCGGGCGAGGTCGAGCCCCTTGTACGCGGGCAGCCCACCGCTGCACAGCTTGCCGTCCGGGACGGTCTGCCGGTCCCGGCCGTTCACGTTCGCCACCCGCAGGTTGTCCCAGGCGGTGAAGGGCGCTCCGTTGGCGGCGACGGCCGCCTTGCAGGCCGCGGTGCCGGACTGGGTGCCCTCGGGGGAGCAGCCGTAGACCCGGCTGACCGGTTGCGTGGGTGCGCCGTGCGCCAGGGCCGGGCTCGCGGCCCACAGGTTCAGCAGCAGCGGGCCCACGGCGGCGGCCGTCAGGGCGGCGGTGCGGCGGGCGGTCACTCGGGCGGTCATCCGGGGCATCGGGGAGGTCTCCTCGGCCGGCGCGGGAACGGTCTGTTCAGTCCAGTACGGAAACCGCGCCCGGCGCGTTCAGCTCGTGCCCGTACCGGACGCCGCGCGGCAAATCGGTGCAAGGGCAGTCCAGTTGTGCCCGCCGACGTCCATTTCGCGTGCGTCAAGGGTGGGTTTCCGGCCGGATCGAGGGTTTCCCCTGTATCCGGATGACCATCCCTTTGCCTATCGTTCCACCACAGCTGACCCACAAGTAACCCTTGTTCGAGTCCGCTTCCCCAAGCCTGGCCGGCCCCCGCGATCCACCCCCCGCCGCTTCGACGCCGAAGCGAATCGACCGCCGCTCCGCGCTGCCCGGAGCGGGCCACGAAAGGCATGCCCTTGCGCACCTCACCCGCTCTCCGGCGGAAGCTGATATCCGCCGCCGCCGTCTCCGCGGCCCTCCTCACCGCCGCCTCCACCGCCTCCGCGGTCGCCGCGCAGGAGCCCGCCTCCGCCGTGCCCGCCGCGCAGACCGAGGCCGCGCCCGGCACCCCGGCCGAGCGTCTCATCGTCGGCTACAAGTCCGGTGCCACCGAGGCCACGTCGAACGCGGCCGCCGAGGCCGACGCCGCCGCCAAGGGCGAGGCGGCCGGCGAGGACGTCGACTTCCGGCGCCGCCTCGGCACCGGCGCGGCCCTGGTCGACCTGGGCCAGGACCTCACCAAGGCGGACGTGGCCGACGTCGTCGCCCGGTACCAGGCCGACCCGCAGGTGGCCTACGTCGTCCCGGACCGCCTCAACAGGCCGAAGGCCGACCCCAACGACACCGAGTACGCCAAGCAGTGGGACCTGTTCGAGGCCACCGCCGGCATGAACGTGCCCGGTGCCTGGTCCACCTCGACCGGCACCGGTGTCACGGTCGCCGTCATCGACACCGGTTACGTCGCCCACACCGACCTCGCCGCGAACATCGTCGGCGGCTACGACTTCATCGCCGACACCGCCGTCTCGGTGGACGGCGACGGCCGCGACAGCAACCCGGCCGACCCGGGCGACTACTACGCCGCCAACGAGTGCGGCTCGGGCGTCCCCGCCTCCGACTCCTCCTGGCACGGCACCCACGTGGCCGGCACCATCGCCGCCGTCACGAACAACGGCAAGGGTGTCGCGGGCATCGCGTACGGCGCGAAGATCTCCCCGGTCCGCGTCCTCGGCAAGTGCGGCGGCTACGACTCCGACATCATCGACGCGATCACCTGGGCCTCCGGCGGCACCGTCTCCGGCGTGCCCGCCAACTCCAACGTCGCCAAGGTCATCAACATGAGCCTGGGCGGCGACGGCGCCTGCACCTCGGCCACCCAGAGCGCGATCAACGCCGCCGTCAACCGCGGTACGACGGTCGTCGTGGCCGCCGGCAACGAGAACGACAACGTCGCGAACCACTCGCCGGGCAACTGCAACAACGTCATCTCGGTCGCCGCGACCAACCGCTCCGGCGCCAAGGCGTCCTACTCCAACTACGGCTCCCTGGTGGACATCTCGGCGCCCGGCGGCCAGACCAGCACCGGCACCGCCAACGGCATCCTGTCCACGCTGAACTCCGGCACCAAGACGCCGTCCTCCGAGTCGTACGCCTACTACCAGGGCACCAGCATGGCCACCCCGCACATCGCGGGCCTGGTCGCGCTGGTGAAGGCGGCGAACTCCTCGCTCACCCCGGCCCAGATCGAGACCGCGATCAAGAACAACGCCCGTGCGCTGCCCGGCGCCTGCTCCGGCGGCTGCGGCGCGGGTCTGGCGGACGCCGCGAAGACCGTGGCGGCCGTGAGCGGCTCCGGCGGCTCGACCGGCGGCACCACCTTCTCCAGCACCACCGCGGTCGCCATCCCGGACAACGGCTCGGCGATCACCTCCTCCCTCGCCGTCAGCGGACTCAGCGGCAACGCGCCCTCGGCCCTGAAGGTCGCCGTCGACATCACCCACACCTACCGCGGCGACCTGGTCGTCGACCTGGTCGCCCCGGACGGTTCGACGTACCGCCTGAAGTCCTCCAGCTCCTCGGACTCCGCCGACAACGTCAACACCACCTACACGGTGGACGCCTCCGGCGAGACCGCGAACGGCACCTGGAAGCTCAAGGTCCAGGACGTGGCCGCGCAGGACACCGGCACGCTGAACGGGTGGAAGCTGACCTTCTGACACCGTCGCGGGGACATCCCCGCAACCTGTGAACGGGCGGGCCGGCCGGTGTGGATGGACACCGGCCGGCCCGCCGCACGCCGTCCTCAGGAGGCCGCCCGCTCCTCCAGCCGGGCCAGCACCCGCGCGCCCCGGTCGGCCCGGGTGTCAAGCCGGGGCAGCAGACCGGGCACGGCGATGCTCGGCAGCATGTGCGCCCACATCACCGACAGCCGGTCGGCGAGGTCCGCGCGGTCCGACAGCGCCCGTGACATCAGCTGAATGCCGGTGAAGGAGCCCACGAGCAGCTCCACGGTCTCCCGGGGCCGCACCGTCGGCAGCAACTCGCCCCGCTCACGGGCCATTTCGAGCAGGCTGTTCAGCCGCTGCGCCCACTGCCGGAACGGCTCGCCGTGATCGATCCCCGACGGCGTCTCCTGATCCACCGCGAGCCGCACACTGCCCCGCAACAGGGCGTTGCCGAGCAGCCGTTGGCCCACCACGAAGGTCATGTCGACGATCTCCTGCAGCTTGCAGGGCTGGGGCGGCACCGAGCCGAAGGGCACCTGCTCGTCGAGCACCGCCTGGGCGAGCGACTCCTTCGACGGGAAGTGGAAGTACAGGGCGCCCTTGGTGACCTCGGCGCGTTCCAGGACCATGGCGATGGTGGTGGACGTGTAGCCGTGTTCGTCGAAGACCGCGCCGGCCGCCTCCAGGATCGCCCTGCGCGTCCTGATGGCGCGCTCCTGTTTCGCCATAAGAGCCCCTTAACGGCAGCGAGTTGGCCGGATGCCCCGCGATCGCCCGCGAGTTCGGCCCGATCATAGGATGCCGTCGACTGATCTCATTGAAAACAAACCGGTCGCCTCGTACTCTAACGCTTACCGGAGCGGACGGTTCGCCGTCTGCCGTGGCCTTCGGGGGACCGTAGGGAGAGACATGACTCGACCGCGGCAGCTTGCCGACGCTCCGTCCCTGACCGCAACCGTGCCACGCCAACTGGTGCACCGCGCGGCCCTGTCGGAGACCCTTCTCACCGGCTGGCGGCGCACCGGCGACGACCGGTTCTCGGTCTCCTCCCAGTGGCCCCGGGCCCATGGATTACACGTGTCGCCGGACTGGTCCGCATATGACCCGCTGCTCGTCGTCGAGACGATCCGGCAGGCGGGCACCCTGATCACGCACACCGAGTACGACGTGCCCCTGGACCACCAGTTCGTGATGCAGGAGTTCCAGGTGACCACCCTCGCGGGGCGGTTGCACGTCGGCCCGCTCCCGGCCGAGCCCGAGGTGGAGCTCGTCTTTACCGACGTCCAGCACCGCGGCCGGCGCCTCGCGGGTGCCCGCTACACCGCCCATGTGCTGCGCGACGGCGACCGGGTGGCCACGGCGGACGTCGCCTTCACCTGTGTCGCCGCTCCCGTCTACCGGCGGCTGCGCGGCGGCCGCACCCCCGGCTCGGTGACGGCGATACCCCTGCCGGCCGGGCTCCCGCCGGACGCCGTGGACCGCGCGCTGCCGGCCGACGTGGTGCTCTCCCCGGCGGCCGGCTCCGACCGCTGGCAGCTGCGAGTGGATACCGCACACCCCGTTTTCTTCGACCATCCCCTGGATCACGTCCCCGGCATGCTGCTGCTGGAGGCGGCCCGCCAGGCCGCGCTGCTGCTCGGAGCCGACGGGCGGTCACCCGTGGCGTATCACGCGCTATTCCACCGGTACGCCGAGCTGGACGTACCCATCTGGATCGAGGCGAAGGGCGGTCATGGCACCGATGTCCAAGTCGTCGGCACACAAGGGGAGTCGACGGTCTTCGAGTGCCTGGTGGGTACCGCCGCACGGTGAGCTATTGTGTACTGGGGGTAAGAAACAAACGGCATGACCCGTTCTTTACCGGCCCAGGAGAGTCCAGTCGATGGCGAGGCAGTTACGCGCCGAGCAGACCCGCGCGACGATCATCACGGCCGCTGCCGATCTGTTCGACCGGCACGGCTACGAGTCGACCAGCCTCAGTGAGATCGTCGAGCACGCCCATGTCACCAAGGGCGCCCTCTACTTCCACTTCGCGGCCAAGGAGGACCTCGCCCACGCCATCATGGAGCTGCAGTCCCAGGCGTCACGCCGGGTCGCCGGTGAGATCGACGACCGGGGCTATCCGGCACTCGAAGCGCTGATGCGCCTCACGTTCGGCCTCGCGCGGCTTTCGGTCGAGGGCCCGATCGCCCGCGCGGGGCTCCGGCTCGCCACCGGGGGAGTGCCGGTCAAGCCACCGTTGCGCCACCCGTTCACGGAGTGGCTGGAGCTGATGACCCGTCGGCTGGTGGGCGCGATGAAGGAGTCGGACATCCACGCGGACGTCGACGTCGACGCCGTCGCCCACTCCCTGGTCTGCTTCTTCGTGGGCACCCGTGTGGTGGGCCGCTCCCGCGAGCCCGCGACCCGGCTGCCACGCCGTATGGCCGAGATGTGGTACGTCCTGATCCGGGGCCTGGTGCCGGTGCCACGCCGTCCGCGCTATCTCAGCCTGGCGGCCCGGCTGGAGCGGGAGATCATGGTGGGGTGAGCCGGGCGGGGAAACGGCCAGGTGGAGCGGCCCGGGCGATACGGTGAGCCGTATGCCCGACACCCCCGCCCCGCCCCCCGTGATTTTTGGCGACGAACCCGGCTCCTTCCCGCACGGCGTCCTGGCCGAACGGCACCCGGCGATCATCCGGCAGGTACGGGACGCCTTCCCCTACGGCCCCGGCGTGCGCGGCGCACTGGACGCGCTGCTGGCGAGCTGCCTGGACGGCGTGATCGAACCGCTTCCCGCCGACGCGCACGACGGGGACCGCTGGCGGGACTGGGGACTCGGCACCAGCGCGGGCCGGTCCTGGTTCGACGTGCCCTGGCTGTGGTCGGAGAGCTACTTCTACCGCCGCCTCCTGCACGCCGTCGGCTACTTCGGCCCGGGCCCCTGGCAGGGCATCGACCCGTTCCGCCCCTTCAAGCTCGCCGAGCTCGACGCCCCCGAGACGGGCGAGGAGCTGGCCGCGCTCGACGCCCTCCGGGCCCGCCCGGCCGACGAGTCGGCCCAGGCCCTGCTGCTGGGTTCGCTGTGGGGCAACCGCGCCGACCTCGGCTTCCGCCTGTCCGAGGCCGGGGCCGGGACCCGGGCCGCGGTCCCGGGTCTGGTCGCCGACGACAGTGATGCCCTGTGGTCGCTGCTGCCGGCCGCCGGCGACGCCTCCGGCACCGTCTGCCTGATCGCCGACAACGCGGGCCGCGAACTGATCCCCGACCTCCTCCTGGCCGCCCACCTCCTCGGTCACGGCCGGGCCGGCCGGATCGTCCTGCACGTCAAGCCGTACCCGTACTACGTCTCCGACGCCACCCCGGCCGACGTCGTGGACGCGCTGCGGAAGCTGACGGCCGCCCCCGGGGAGGCCGCCGTGTACGGCCGCGCGTTGTGGGCGGCGATGGCGGACGGCACCCTCACCGTCCGCGCCCACCCCTTCGCCGCGGCCCCGCTGCCGTACGAGGACATGCCGGCCGACCTGCGCGCGGAGTTCGCCGCGGCCACCCTGACCGTGGTCAAGGGCGATCTCAACTACCGCCGCCTGGTCGGCGACCGGCTCTGGCCCCCGACCACCCCCTTCGCCGACGTCACCGCGTACTTCCCCGGACCGGTCGCGGCGCTGCGCACCCTCAAGTCCGACGTGATCACGGGCCTGACCGCGCAGACCGAGTCCGCCCTCGTCGCGGCGGAGGAGCAGCGCTGGCGGACCGGCGGCACCCATGCGCTGATCCAGGTGCGCCGGTGAGCCGCCGGCGGCCTCAAGTCACCCGCATGGGAAGCGACTTGATGCCGTTGATGAAGTTCGACACCAGCCGCCGGGGCGGCCCGGCCGGCCGCAGCACGGAAAAGGTCCGCAGCACCTCCGCGTAGAGCACCGCCAGCTGGAGCCGCGCGAAATGGGCGCCGAGGCAGACGTGCGGGCCGTCGCCGAAGGACACGTGCGGATTGGGCGCCCGGGACAGGTCCAGCCGGTCCGGGTCGGCGAAGACGCGTTCGTCCCGGTTGGCGGCGGCGTGGAACACCACCACCTTCTCGCCCGCGCGGATCCGCCGTCCCGCCAGCTCGGTGTCCCGGGCGGCGGTACGGCGGAAGGTGAGGACGGGTGGATGCCAGCGCAGCAACTCCTCCACCGCGCGGCCGGGTTCGACCGCACCGCAGCGCAGTCGCTCGTACTCCTGAGGGTGTTCGGCCAGCGCCAGCAGTCCGCCGGGAGCGGCACTGCGGACCGTGTCGTTGCCCGCGACCGTGAGCAGGAAGAAGAACATCTCCAGTTCGCCGTCGGCGAGTTCGGCGTCCAGGGCGAGGGTCGTCAGCACGTCGTCGGCGGGGTGACGTCTCTTGCGCCCGGCCAGCCGGCGCGCGTACGCGAACATGTCCCGCAGCGCTGCGGGCGAACGCGGGTTCACCGGCCGGCCGGTGGTGTCCCGTCGGCCGGGACCGGCCTCGTCCGGATCCTGGTAGCCGATGACCCGGCGCGTCCAGTGCAGCAGGAGGCCGCGGTCCTCCTGCGGGACCCCCAGCAGGTCGGCGAGGTTCAGCAGCGCGTAGTCGTCGGTGACGGCGGTCACGAGATCGGCCGTCCCGTCCGCCGCCCGGGCCTGGGCCAGGGCCCGGGCGCACAGGGTCCGGGCCCGCTCCGCGGCCACCTCGGTGAAGCGGCCGACCCGGCCCGGGGTGAAGGCCCGGCTCACCAGCCGCCGCAGCCGCCCGTGCGCCGGGGGATCCTGATGGAGCATCATGCGCCGGATGAACGGCAGGTCGCCGGGATCGGGGTCCCGGATCTGCGTCGCGCCGAGCCAGGACGAGTACGTCCCCGAGTCCTTCAGCACCCGTACGACGTCCGCGTGCCGGGTCACCGCCCAGAACCCCGGCCCGGCGGGCCACCCCAGCACCTCCGGCTCCGGCTGCCACGCCACCGGGTGGTGGTCGCGCAGGACGCGGTAGGCGCCGTACGGCACACCCGCGGCGTACTGCCGGGGGTCGAAGACCTCGGGCACCGCCACGGGCGCCGGCCGGCCGGCCGTCATACGGGCGTGTCCGCCCGCAGGAAGTCCTCCCACACCCGGACCAGCTCCAGCGGTGTCTCGTCCATGCCGTAGTGCCCGGCGGCGGGGAGTTCGTACAGTTCGGCGCGCGGGTACCAGCGCAGCCACGTCTCACGCATCAGCGCCGCGGACAGGGCGGGGTCCAGGGCGCCGGTCACCGCCAGCGCGGGAACGGCCGAGCCCTCGGTCCGGTCGTGGAAGTCCTCCAGGGCCCAGGAGTCCAGCCAGGCCCGGAACGCCTTCGGGTCGCTGACCTCCACCGAACGGGCGACCATCCGGTCCAGCCAGGCGGCCGGGCGCCGGCGGCCCGTCGTCACGTCGAGGATGGCGCGCCGGTTCTCCGCCTTGTGCGCCGCGTCCGCGAACAGCTCCCACTGCTCGGGCGGCAGCGCCAGCCCGGACGCCGGCACGGGGGAGACGCCGACCAGCCGCCGCAGCCGGTGCGGGGCCTGCGCGAGCAGTCGCTGGGCGACCGCTCCGCCCATCGAGTGCCCGACGACCGAGAACCGCTCCCAGCCGAGCCGGTCGGCCAGCGCCACGAGGTCGACCGCGGCCTCGGCGGTCGAGTACGTGCCGCCGAGGTCCCGCGCCCCGCCGTAGCCGCGCAGATCCACCAGCGCGTACTGGAAGGCCGTACGGTCGAGGTCGGGCACGACGGGCGCGTACGCGGACCGGTCGGCGAACCAGCCGTGCACCGCGAACACCTTGTGGGCGCCGTCGCCGTGCAGCTCATGAGGAAGCTCGAAGGTCTCCAGGGATGGCATGGGACCACGGTGGACCGGCGCCCGGGCTCCGGCAAGAGCGCGTGGGCGCGCGCGGCTCCCGTGCCCCGCACGCCCTCCCGCCCGGTTCACGCGATGGTGTGATCATGTGCCGCCGTCCGGATGTCCGTCCGGGCCCCCGGGTAGGGCCCGGCCATGACGCAGCCGTTCGAACTCCCGCACTTTTACCTGCCGCACCCCGCGCGGCTGAACCCGCACGTCGAGGAGGCACGCGCCCACTCGACCCGGTGGGCGCGCGACATGGGCATGCTGGAGGGGTCCGGGATCTGGGAGCAGGCCGACCTGGAGGCGCACGACTACGGCCTGCTCTGCGCCTACACCCACCCCGACTGCGACGGCCCCGCCCTGTCGCTGATCACCGACTGGTACGTGTGGGTGTTCTTCTTCGACGACCACTTCCTCGACATGTTCAAGCGCACCCCGGACCGCGCCGCCGGCAAGGCGCATCTGGACCGGCTCCCGCTGTTCATGCCGCCGGCCCCCTCGACACCGGTGCCCGAACCCCTCAACCCGGTCGAGGCGGGCCTGAAGGACCTGTGGGCACGGACCGTGCCGGCCATGTCGGCGGACTGGCGCCGCCGGTTCGCCGTGGCGACCGAGCATCTGCTGAACGAGTCGATGTGGGAGCTGTCCAACATCGACGAGGGGCGCGTCGCCAACCCCGTCGAGTACATCGAGATGCGCCGCAAGGTGGGCGGCGCCCCCTGGTCGGCGGGCCTCGTGGAGTACGCCACCGCCGAGGTTCCGGCGGCCGTCGCGGGATCGCGGCCGCTGCGGGTGCTGATGGAGACCTTCTCCGACGCCGTGCACCTGCGCAACGACCTGTTCTCCTACCAGCGCGAGGTCGAGGACGAGGGGGAGAACAGCAACGGCGTGCTGGTCCTGGAGACCTTCTTCGGCTGCACCACTCAGGAGGCCGCCGACACCGTCAACGACATCCTCACCTCGCGCCTCCACCAGTTCGAGCACACCGCCTTCACCGAATTCCCCGCGCTCGCCCTGGAGAAGGGCCTGCGGCCGGACGAGGTCGCCGCCGTGGCCGCGTACGCCAAGGGACTGCAGGACTGGCAGTCCGGCGGCCACGAGTGGCACATGCGCTCCAGCCGCTACATGAACGGGGGCGCCGCCTCCGGTGCCCCCTGGCAGAGGCTCACCGGCCCGGGCACCTCCGCCGCCGACGTCGTCGCGCTGCTCGCCTCGGCCGCCGCGGAGCGACTCCGGGCGTACGCGCACGTGCCGTTCCAGAAGGTCGGCCCGTCACGGCTGCCCGACTTCCACATGCCCTACCAGGTCGCGCTCAGCCCGCACCTGGCGGCGTGCCGTCCGCGACTGACCGCCTGGATGCACCGCATGGGCATGCTGCAGGAAGGAGTCTGGGACGAGGACAAACTCGCCGCCTACGACCTCCCCCTGTGCTCGGCCGGCCTCGACCCGGACGCCACGCCCGACGCCCTCGACCTCAGCGCCCAGTGGCTCGCCTGGGGCACCTACGGCGACGACTACTACCCGCTGGTCTTCGGCGGCCGCCGCGACCTGGCCGCCGCCCGCCTCACCACGGCCCGCCTGTCGGCCTGCATGCCCGTCGACGGCGAGCCTGTCCCCGTCGTCCCCGTCAACGGCATGGAACGCGGCCTGATCGACCTGTGGGCCCGCACCACCGTCGGCATGACCCCGGATCAGCGGCGCACCCTGCGCGACGCGGTCGACACGATGACCGAGAGCTGGGTGTGGGAGCTGTCCAACCAGCTCCAGAACCGCGTCCCCGACCCGGTCGACTACCTCGAGATGCGCCGCGCCACCTTCGGCTCCGACCTCACCCTGAGCCTGTGCCGCATGGGCCAGGGCCCCGCCGTCCCGCCGGAGGTCTACCGCAGCGGCGTCGTCCGCGCCCTGGAGAACGCGGCGGTGGACTACGCCTGCCTGACCAACGACGTCTTCTCGTACCAGAAGGAGATCGAGTACGAGGGCGAGATGCACAACGCGATCCTCGTCGTGCAGAACTTCTTCGGCTGCGACTACCCGACCGCACTGGGCATCGTCCACGACCTGATGACCCAGCGGATGCGGCAGTTCGAGCACGTCATCGCGCACGAACTGCCCGTCCTGTACGACGACTTCGGACTGTCGGCCGAGGCCCGCGAGGCCATGGGGAACTATGTGACCGACCTGCAGAACTGGCTGGCGGGCATTCTGCACTGGCACCGCGAGGTCGACCGCTACAAGGCCGCCTACCTGGGCCGCCGCGCCCACGGCTTCCTCCCGGACCGGCCGCCCGCGCCACCCGTACCCCATCTGTCGGGTCACCTGGGCTGAGGCTGCCTCCGGGCGGCGTGCCCGACCGCGGCTCGCGCCAGGCCCCGGATCATCGGGTGCGGGCGCGAGCCGTCGCCGTACAGCTCCGGCTGGAAGAGGGAGGCCAGGAAGAACGGGTGGCCCGGGAGTTCGGCGATCCGGGGCAGGCCGTCCTCGTCGTGGCCGGAGAAGCACAGGCCGTGGGTGCGCAGGGTGCCGAGGTGGCGGGACGGCCCGTAGTGGCAGGAGTAGCGCTCGACCGTGCGCTCCGCGCCGAGCAGGCCGTGGGCGAGCGACCCCGGCTCCAGACGGACGGTGTCCTCGTGTCCGGCGAGGGAACAGGCCAGGGGTTCGATGAGGAAGTCGTCGGCGTCGGGGTCGTTCTCGGCGTGCGCCACGTGCGGGAGCCCGCAGACGTTCCGGGCGAACTCCAGGAGCGCGTGCTGGAACCCTCCGCAGGTGCCGAGGAACGGGATGCCCTCCTCGCGCGCGGTGCGGATCGCGGACAGCACGCCCGCCTCGCTGCGGTAGGGGCTGCCCGGCATCACCCACACCGCGTCGAAGCCGCGCACCGCGTCCGCGTGCTCGGCGTCCTCGGAGGGGATCCAGTGGGCGTCCAGGACCAGCCGGTCCCGGGTGGCGAGGGCGTCCAGCAGGAGGGGGACGCGGCTGTGCGAGACGACGTTGGGGGAGCGGTCGCCGACCAGGGCGACCGTGGCGATCTGAGCTGCGCTGTCGGTCATGTCCCTCATCCTGCGGGCCCCGCCGAGTTCACGTCCAACGATGATTCCTGCACTCTCCATCAGCGTTGCTGATGAGACCCTGGGCCGCATGGACCCGCACCTCCTGCGCACCTACGTCACCGTCGCCCGCCTCGCCTCCTTCTCCGAGGCCGCCCGGGAACTCGGCTACACCCAGTCGGCGGTCTCCCAGCACATCGCCTCCCTCGAACAGGACCTGGGCGCACCGCTGCTCACCCGGCGTCCCGTCGCTCCCACGGCGGCGGGCGAACGGCTCCTGGAACACGCGGGCCCGCTGCTGCTGCGCCTGGAGGCGGCCCGCGCCGACGTCGTACGGATCGCCGCCGCGCCCGCGCACGGGCTGTCCCTGGCCACCTCGCCGACGGCTCTCGGCCCGGCCGCGCTCGCCGCGCTGCCGCCCGCCGGGGTGACCCTGCGTGTCCTCGCCCGCGACGACGTCCCCGCCGCCGTCGCCACCGGCACCGCCGACCTCGGTCTCGTGGACGGCCTGGCCGCGCCCAGCGACCCGCTCCGACTGCCCGACGTGGCGCCCCTGACGACGTACGGCGTGGCGGAGGAACCGGTGTGCGTCCTGCTGCCCGTGACCCACCCGCAGGCCCGCCGCGCCGGTCTGCGCCTCGGCGACCTCGCCGACGCGCGCTGGCTCGACGCCCCCGACACGGCCCTGCCGCTGCCTCAGCTGCGCGCCGCGAACGGCGGCCACGGCTTCCGGGCCGCCCTGCGTTACGACGGCACCGACGTCCGGGTCCTGACGGCGCTGGCCGCCGCCGGCCACGGGCTGGCGCTGCTGCCCCGCTCGGCGGCCACGGGCGTCCCGGGCACGGCCGCCGTCCCGGTCACCGAGCCCCGGGTCGTCCACCGGACCGAACTCGTCCACGCCGGGACACCGACGGGCGCGGCGGCGGCACTGGCGCAGGCGCTGTCCACGCGCGCGTGAGCGGCGCCTTCCGGCCTCTCGCCGCTCGCCCGGACCCCGACTGAACGCGCACGGCGCCCCTGGGTCCGCCGCCCCGCCGAAGGCAGGGTCGCCGGTCTCGCTTGCTGCCCGGCCTGGTCGCCGCCGCGGCGCTGGTCCTCTCCGGCGTCGGGCTGGGCACACTCGGGGCGAGCGTGAGCGGCACGGCAGGCCGGCCGAGCCGCAACGGCGGACCGGACAGCGGGTGCCGGGCACGGACCCCCGGCCCCTACGCCCGGAACCCGCCGCACCGGACCACCCCGCGCAGCCGGCCGCCCGCGCCGTCTTCGGCCTGCGGGTCGTGGACGCACGCGGACAGGGCGGGTGCCCGGATCGTCGCCGTCCGCGTCCCCGGGCCCGGCCACTCGGCCGGCCTGGTGCGCGGCGACGTCCCGCCGGCGTTCGCCCGGACGAACGCCGACTCGGCGGCGGACCCGGCGCGAGCGGTCGCCGAGGCCCGGCCCGGGGACGAGACCACGCTCACGGTCCGGCACCCGAGCGGCCGATACCAGCGCATGACGGTCGTCCCCTGCGTGGCGAACGTCCCCGGCCGACCCCGGCGCGGGGTGGCCCGCCGCCCGGGGGGCCGGCGGGCAGCCGTGGGTTCCCTCCCCGGCAAACCACTGGCCACGGCAGGTGCCCCGAGTCCACCATGTGCCCATGCTGAGCACCCTCCCCGCCTTCCTCGGCGCCTGCACCCTCATCGCGGCCTCGCCCGGGCCCAGCACCGTGCTGATCATCAAGCAGTCCCTGCGCAGCCGCCGCTCGGGTCTGCTGACCGTGCTCGGCAACGAGACCGGTGTCTTCGTCTGGGGCGTCGTGGCCGCGTTCGGCCTGACCGCCCTGCTCGCGGCCTCCGAGATGGCGTACGACGTGATGCGCGTCGTCGGCGCGGTCGTCCTGGTCTGGTTCGGCGTCCAGGCGCTGCGGCAGGCCCGCCGGACGAGGAAGGACGGCGGCGAGGGCGCCGAGGGCTGGGAGACCGGCGAGAAGAGCGGCTGGGCCTCCTACCGCGCCGGGCTGCTGCTGAACCTCGCCAATCCCAAGGCCGCCGTCTTCGCCCTGTCCTTCCTGCCGCAGTTCGTCCCGGAGGGCGCCCCGCACCTGCCGGCCATGGTGGGCCTCGCCGCCCTGTGGGCCGTGTACGAGGTGGGCTACTACGGCCTCTACGTGTGGTGCGTCGGGCGGATGAAGGCCGTGCTGTCCCGCGCCGGGGTCCGCCGGCGGCTGGAGCAGGTGTCCGGGGGCGTGCTGCTGCTCCTGGGCGTCCGCATGGCCCTGGAGAGCTGACCCGAACCGTCCCGGGCCCGCCCCGCGCCGGAAACCGGGCCGACCGGCTCGCGCGGCCCCCGCTGTCCGGGCAGGATGCTGCCCGTGGTCCTCACGTCAGCCGCGACGTCGGCCACCATGTCAGTCACCACGACCCATCGGGAGACCCGGATGACCGGCACCGCCCCCGCGCCCTTCGCCACCGACGACTACCGGGCCCGTATGGAACGGGCCGTGCGCGAGGCCGCCGACGCCGGACTCGCCGGGCTCCTCGTGGCGCCGGGACCCGACCTCGTCTGGCTCACCGGCTACGCGCCCCCCGCCGACACCGAACGGCTCACCCTGCTCGTCCTCGCCCCCGGCGAGGATCCCGTCCTCGTCGTCCCGGCGCTGGAGGCCCCCGACGCGGCGAAGGCGGCCGGTGCCCCGGCGCTCACCCTGCGGGACTGGACCGACGGCAGGGACCCCTACGCCCTCACCGCCGGCCTGCTCGACCCGCGCGGGCGGTTCGGCATCAGCGACAACGCCTGGGCGATGCACCTGCTGCACCTGCAGAGAACGCTGCCCGGGACGTCCTACGCCTCCCTCACCGAGGCCCTGCCGATGCTGCGGGCCGTCAAGGACGCGGCGGAACTGGAGCTGATGGCGGCCGCGGGAGCCGCCGCCGACCGGACGTTCGAGGAGATCCGCACCGTGCGCTTCAGCGGCCGCCGGGAGTCCGAGGTCGGTGCCGACCTCGCCGGGCTGCTGCGGCGCTTCGGGCACTCCCAGGTCGACTTCACCATCGTCGCCTCCGGGCCCAACGGCGCCAACCCGCACCACGAGGTGGGCGACCGCGTCATCGAACACGGCGACATGGTCGTCCTCGACTTCGGCGGTCTCAAGGACGGCTACGGCTCCGACACCTCCCGCACCGTCCACGTCGGCGAACCCACCGAGGAGGAACGCCGGGTCCACGACCTCGTCCGCGAGGCGCAGGAGGCGGGCTTCCGAGCCGTACGGCCCGGCGTCGCCTGCCAGGAGGTCGACCGGGCCGCCCGCGCGGTGATCGCCGGCGCCGGGTACGGCGAGTACTTCATCCACCGCACCGGCCACGGCATCGGCGTCACCACCCACGAGCCGCCGTACATGATCGAGGGCGAGGAGCAGCCCCTCGTGCCCGGCATGTGCTTCTCCGTGGAACCCGGTGTGTACCTGCCCGGCCGGTTCGGGGTACGCATCGAGGACATCGTCACCGTCACCGAGGACGGCGGACGCCGCCTCAACGACACCACCCGCGAGCTGGTCATAGTGGACTGAACGCATCCCCAGGAGACCCCTCCCCAGGAGTCCGGCACCCATCCGAACGGCAACGGCGCGATCATGACCCAGGCACCGACACCCACCGCGGACACCGTCCGCCGACTGGTCCGCGCGCTCCTCAAGCAGGGCGACCCGGGCGGCTCGGGGCCCGAGGTGCGCCCCGTCGCCGAGGAGGGCGCGCACTCCACCTGGTGGGTCGGCACCCGCCATGTGCTGCGGCTCGCCCCCGACCGCGAGGCGACCGTGCGCCGACGCCGCGAACTGCGGCTGCGCGACCTCGTCCGCCCGTACGTCCCCGTCGCCGTGCCCACCAGCGTGGCGCAGGGCGAATGGTCGCCCGGCCTGATCTGCACCCTGGACACCAGGCTGCCCGGGGGCACCGCCGAGGAGCACGACGTGTCCGCCGTCGGCGAGGCCGACCTCGCGGGACTGCTCGGCGGACTGCGCGAGGTGCCGCCCCGGCAGGCCGAGGCGCTCGGCGTGCCGCGGACCGCCCCGCGCTCGCTGGAGGCGCTGCGCCGCATGGCCGTCACCGCCGGCGCGGCCCTCGCCCGCGCCGACGAGTTCGACCCCCTGCGCCTGAACCAGCTCACCCCGCCCGGCGCGGCCCAGCTGGCCGCCCAGCCCGCCACCGCCGTGCTCGTCCATCACCGGCTGCGCGGCGAGCACCTCGTGGTCAGCGCCGACGGCCGGGTGCGGGGCGTCCTCGACTGGACGGACGCGGTGATCGGCGACCCCGCCGAGGACATCGCCGGCCTCGCCCTCGCCGTGGGCTCCGGCGCCGCCGTCCGCGCCGCCACCCTCGCCGGCTACGGCGCCCGTCCCTGCCTGCGCGGCCTCTGGCTGGCCCGCTGCGACACGGTCGTCCGCCTCGCCGACCGCCTGAACGGCCACGGCACGGACCCCCTGCCCCTCCTGCGCACCCAGCTCCACCGCGCCTGGGAGGCCATCCTGCTGGAGCGGGTGACAGAGTTCCGGGACGGCGACGACTAGCGCCTTCCCGGCGGTCACGGTGCAGGGAGCCAGGGGGGCGCCCGGGGGCTCCTCGGCGTCCAGGGGTGGGCCGGGCCCCGGGTTCTCGGCGTGTCGCCGGTCGGGTACGAGTCGGGGTGGCGGGGGGCGTCCGGGGGGCTCCTCGGCGTTCAGGGGTGGGCCGGGTCCCGGGTTCTCGGCGTGGGTCTTCGAGCGGGTACCAGACGGGGAGGCAGGGGGGCGTCCGGGGTTCCCCTTCCCAGGGGTGGGCCGGGCGCCGGGTCCTCGGCGTGGGCCGCCGGACCGGTACCGCCCGGGGGAGGGTACGGCCTCCTCGCGCGGCGGCTGCGGGGGCCGCGTCGTCCTCCGTGCAGGCGGAACGCGGGGCCGTGCCGTCCGTCGTGCGGGCGGAACGCGGGGACCCTGTCGTCCGTCGTGCGGGCGGAAGGCGGGGCCCGCCACCGCGCGGTTCACTCCTGTTCCAGCACCACGCACGACTCCGGGGGCACGTGCAGCAGACCGTCCGGGCCCGGTACCTCCACCGGCTCCCACGCGGCGAGCACCCGGGCCGGGCGGGGGCCGAGCGGGATCGCCGCCGGCTCCTTCGCGAGGTTCACGGCCACCCGGACGTCTCCGCGCCGGAAGGCGAGCCAGCGGGCCCGGGCGTCGTGGGCGACCTTGATGTCGGCGAGGTCGGGGTCGGTGAGGTCCGGCTGGGCGTGCCGCAGCGCGATCAGCTCGCGGTACCAGGCCAGCACGCGCGCGTGGGGCTCACGCCGCGGCTCGGACCAGTCCAGGCAGGAGCGGTCCCGCGTCTTCGGGTCCTGCGGGTCCGGCACGTCCGCCTCGGCCCAGCCGTGCGCCGCGAACTCCCGCCGCCTGCCCCGCCGTACGGCCTCGGCGAGCTCGGGGTCGGTGTGGTCGGTGAAGTACTGCCACGGCGTGCCCGCCGCCCACTCCTCGCCCATGAACAGCATCGGCGTGAACGGCGCGGTCAGCGTCAGCGCCGCCGCGCAGGCGAGGAGGCCGGGGGAGAGGGCCGCCGCGAGCCGGTCGCCCTGGGCGCGGTTGCCGATCTGGTCGTGGGTCTGGGAGTAGCCGAGGAGCCGGTGCGCGGGGACGCGGGCGCGGTCCAGCGGGCGCCCGTGGTGCCGCTCGCGGAAGCCGGAGTACGTGCCGTCGTGGAAGAAGCCGCCGGTGAGGGTCTTGACGAGCGCGGCGAACGGATCGCGCGCGAAGTCGCCGTAGTAACCCTGGGACTCACCGGTGAGCGCGGTGTGCAGGGCGTGGTGGAAGTCGTCGTTCCACTGGGCGTGCAGCCCGAGGCCGCCCTCGCGGCGGGGGGTGATCAGCCGCGGGTCGTTCAGGTCGGACTCGGCGATCAGGAACAGCGGCCGGCCCGTCTCGGCGGCGAGGGCGTCCACGGCCGCCGACAGTTCCTCCAGGAAGTGGTACGCGCGTGTGTCGGCGAGCGCGTGCACCGCGTCCAGCCGCAGCCCGTCGAGCCGGTAGTCCCGCAGCCACGCCAGCGCACTGCCCAGCAGAAACGCCCGTACCTCGTCCGAGCCCGGGGCGTCCAGGTTCACGGCCGCGCCCCACGGCGTGTGATGCCGTTCGGTGAAGTACGGGCCGAACCCGGGCAGGTAATTGCCCGACGGGCCCAGGTGGTTGTGGACGACGTCCAGGACCACCCCGAGACCCAGCTCGTGCGCCCGGTCGACGAACCGCTTCAGCGCCTCGGGACCGCCGTACGGCTCGTGCACGGCCCACGGCGAGACCCCGTCGTACCCCCAGCCGTGCCGGCCGGGGAACGGGCACAGCGGCATCAACTCCACGTGGGTGACGCCCAGTCCGGCGAGATGGCCGAGACGTTCGGCGGCCGCGTCCAGGGTTCCCTCGGGGGTGTACGTGCCCACGTGCAGCTCGTACAGGACCGCGCCCGGCAGCGGGCGCCCGGCCCACGGCGCGCGCCACGCGTACCGGCCGTGGTCGACGACCGCGCTCAGCCCGTCCGGGCCGTCCGGCTGGCGGCGCGAACGCGGGTCGGGGCGGACGGGACCGTCGTCCACCGAGAAGCCGTACCGCGTGCCGTCCGCGGCCTCCGCCTCTCCGGTCCACCATCCCGCGCGCTCCGGATCGCGCCGCAGCGCGCGCGTGACGTCGTCGCACCGCAGCGCGACCCGTTCGGCCTGCGGTGCCCACACCTCGAACTGCACGGACGGTTCCCCTTACGTCTGCTCACCGTGATGTAGCCGGGTCCATCGTGCTGTAAACGAGATCCGCCCGCCGAGGGGACACCCCCGTCGCGGCGGGTGTCGTCGGCCACGCGCGCGTACCGGCGTTTCTCCGTTTCCTGGACACCCGGGGTTCACTGACCGACAATCACCTGCGTGACGTCGTCTTTCGAGTTCAACACCTACCACCCCGCGCGGCTGTCCGACGCGGAGCGCGACAGGGCGCTGAAGGTGCTCCGTGACGGCGTCGCCATGGGCCGCCTGTCGCACGACACCTTCATCCGGCGCATGGAACTCGCCCTCGCCGCCCGCCGCTCCGACGAACTGGCCGCCCTCACCGCCGACCTGCCCAAGGAGAACCGCTTCGCGCGCGTGGTCTTCGGCACCGTCGAGGCCGTCTCCGGGTTCACCGTCCGGCTGCGCCGGGCCTGGCAGGCCGAGCGGCTGCCCAAGCTGCTGCTGCCGCACCCCGGCACCGAGCACGCGCTGCGCATCGGCCGCGACCCGGTGAGCGGGCTGCGACTGACCCACGAGAGCGTCTCGCGCGTGCACGCCGAACTCAGCCGCCAGGGCGGCATGTGGGTGCTGCGCGACCTCGGTTCGACCAACGGGACCACCGTCAACGGCCGCCGGGTCATCGGCGCGGCCGTCGTGCGCGAGGGCGACCAGGTCGCCTTCGGGAGGGTGGCGTTCCGCCTCTCGGCGAACTGAACCGGCCCGCCGGCGCGGTCAAGTCCCGGCGCGGGCGGCGGTGTTGACGTACCCCCGCACCATGACTCACTGTGCGTACACCCGACACGCCCGGTGAACCGACGGCGCCGCCCTGGAGGTGTGCCCTGCCGCCACTCCTCCGCTATCCGACCGTGGACGAACTCGCGGCCCGCGCCGCCGCGCTCGCCGCCCGCCGTCCCCGGGACGCCGGGCTGCGCCGTGTCGGCGTCTCCCGCGAGGGCACCCCCCTGTGGCTGCTCTCCGTCGGCCGGGGCAGCCGCCAGGTCCTCGTCGTCGCCGGACCGCATGCCAACGAGCCGGTCGGCGGCGCCACGGTCCTCAGGCTGGCCGAACGCGCCCTCGCCGACCCCCGGCTCACCGAGGGTGCCGACGCCACCTGGAACCTGCTGCTCTGCCTCGACCCCGACGGGCTGCGCCGCAACGAGGGCTGGCTGACCGGCCCCTACAGCCTCGGCCGCTACTTCCGGCACTTCTTCCGGCCCGGCTTCCTGGAACAGCCCGAGTGGCTGCCCGACGGGGCGGCCGGTGCCGCGCTCCCGGAGACGCGGGCGCTGCTCCGTCTCCAGGACGAACTGAAACCTTTCTTCCAGTGCTCGCTGCACGGCGTCGACGTCGGCGGCGGCTTCGTGGAACTCACCCGTGACCTGCCCGGCCTCGACCGGCGCGTCGCCCACGCCGCCGCCCGTCTCGGCATCCCCCGCGAACTCGGGCCCTACGACACCCTGTACTGGCCCGCTCTGGGACCCGCCGTCTACCGTATCCCGCCGCCGCACCCCGGCGACCTGGCCGCCGCCATCACCGAGGCCGCCGTCGAGTCGACCTGGCACCACCCGCACCGGTACGGCACCGTCACGGCGGTCGTCGAGGCGCCCATGTGGGGCGTGGCCGCCGTCGAGGACGGATCGCCGCCCGCCGACCGGGACGCCGTGCTGCGCGCCGTCAGCGGCGAGCTGCGCCACGACGTCCAGGTGCTGGAACGTATCCTCACCCGGGCGCGGCCCCACCTCGGCGGCACCGCCGAGACGGCCCGTCTGCTCGCGCCCGTCGACGACCACCTCCTCGTCTGCCCCGGACTCGCCGATGCCTGGGACCCCGACACCACCGACCCACGCCGCCCCCTCCCGACGCTCAGCACCGCCCATCTGACCGCCCTGCGCATCGCCGGCCGCCGCATCGCCGTCCGGACCGCCGGCCTGCTGCACCAGCTCGTCGCCGGCGCGGGCCGCGACCCGGCCGGTGTGCTGCCGGAGCTGGACGGGCTCATCGACCGCTGGTGCGCCGCCTACCAGGACGACTGCCAGGCCCGCTGGATCCCCGTCGCCCGCCAGGTCGAGTACCAGGCGCGGGTCGTGCTCGCCGCGTTCGAACTGGCCGGGCGGCACCGGGATCCCACGCGTTCGGGTGAGCCGGACTGGGGGACGCAGGCCGCCCTGCCGATGCACCGGGAATGAAGCACTTCTACGCGTTCCCCGCCGCACCGCTCCGGCGTGCCCTGCCGGCCGCCGCCGCCCTCCTCCTCGCCGCCTCCGCCGCCCCGGCCCGGGCGGCCTCCCAGGACCCGCTCCCCGGCAACTGGCTCCAGCTCACGGTCACCGGGGACACCTCCCCCTCCCGTGACACCCGTGCGACCCTGCTGCGGTGCGCCCCGCCCCAGGGCCACCGCCGCGCCGCCGAGGCCTGCGCGCAGCTCGCCGCGGTGAACGGGGACCTCCGCGCCCTCCCGGCGGCCGGGGACACCGTCTGCGCCCTCGTCTACGCCCCGGTGACGGCCCGGGCGAGCGGGCAGTGGAACGGGCGCCCCGTCGAGTACACCGAGACCTTCGGCAACGCCTGCGAGATGACCGCCCGCACGGGCGCGGTCTTCGCGATGGACGCCCCGGACACGGCGGCCCCCGGGGCCTGATCGCGGCGGGGCGACGCCGCGGCGCACACACGCGCGTGCCGGCTCAGGGACGACCGGGGTGGGTACCCGCGCGCGTGGCCGGGGTCGGGGGTGGGTTCGAGCGTGTGTGGCCGGGTCCGGGGTGGTCTCGTACGCGCTCGCGTGTCTGGCGCGGGAGGCGGGCCGGGCCGGGCCGGTGTGCGCACGGGGGCACTCCTGGGCCACCCCTCGCGCGCGAGGGGCTGGGATCGGGCGTGGGCACGAGCGGGCACGCGTGCGTGGCGGGAGGGGAGAGACCGGCGCGGGCCGCCGTGCGGCGCCCGGCAGGGGCCCCGCAGATGCCCTGGCAGGGGGCCACCGTGGGCATGCGTCTGTGTCGGGCGGGGAGGACTGGTGTGGGGGTGCGTGCGGGGAGGGCCGGTCCCGCGTGCGCGTGCACGTGGGGGAGTGGCGGTGGCGGGTGCTCGTGTGGGGAAGGCCGGTTTCGGCGAGCGTGCCGGGAGCGCGGTGGAGGGGTGCTCGTGCGGGGAGGGCGGTGGGGGTGCGCCTGCCGGGAGGGGCGGTGCGGGCGGGGTGTTCTAGGCCGATCGCTTGCGGGCGTGGAGTGCTGCCGCGAGGACCGTGCGGCTCTGGTGTTCGACCTGGTGCTCCAGTGGCACCCAGCGGGCGCGGAAGCGCACGGCGAAGGCGTCGCTCCAGTCCTCCACGAGCTGTTCGAGGCGCGGGGCCGCGTGGTCGTCGTTCTCCTGCAGGACCCGCCACAGCATCGCCGCCGCCCGCAGCGGCAGCCGCCGGGCGAAGGCGTCCACGCTCCCGACGTACGCCATCGTCGTACCGGCCGGCGGCGTGCCGGTCCAGTCGGCCGCCAGCCCCGGGACCAGCCCCAGCGCCCATCTGGCCGCCCGCAGGAGGGGTCCGTCGGCGCCCTCCAGCCGCGGCAGCGCCTCGGCGAGCACTCCCTCCACCTCCCGCGAGTCCCGCAGCAGCCGCTCCGCGAGGCGCCGGATCGCCGCGGCCGGGGCGGGATGCGGGGCGGGGTCGTCCACCAGGTCGCTCGCCCACATCGGCACCTCCACCACCGCGGTCAGACCGCCGTAGCGATGGGCGTGGTACCAGGTGCTGTGCCGCGCGTCGTCCGGCATGCTCGGGTACGCCGCGGCCACGCCGGCGTCCGGCATCACGTGCACCCCCGGCCCGGACGCCGGCCAGCCCGCCGCGTCCGAGGCGCCCGTCTCCACCGGGATGTGCAGCCGCGCCGCGGACTTGGCGAACGGCTCGGCGAGCCCCGGGATGTCCTTGGTCAGCTGCACCCAGCTGCCGCCCAGGTCGGTGCCGTGCAGGGTCACCTGCAGATAGGGACGCAGCTCGTCGATGATCCGGGTCAGCGCGCGAGTCTCGGGCGGCAGCCGGTCGGGCGGCAGCACGGCGGGCGACCACTCCGGCTGCTCCGGGCCCGCGGGCCGGAAGAACCCCAGGTGGTACTCCAGCAGACTGCGCGGCGCCGGCGTGATGTGCAGACTCGCCCCGTCCGGGTCCGCGCACAGCAGGAAGTGCCAGGAGACGCCGGTGCGCAACCCCCGTTCGTGCAGCACCCGTTCGGCCAGCGCCAGCAGGGTCGGGCCGCCCGTCGGCTCGTTGGCGTGGGCGCCCGCGACGACCAGTACGGCCCGCCGCGCGCGCCCCACCGACAGCAGGTGCAGGGGACGGCCCGCACGGGAGAGCCCCACCTGCCGCAGAGCGCACAGACCGGAGTGTCGCGCGGCCAGGGCACGGGCGGAGAAGGTCAGTTCGGGAACCGTGGGGTAGCGCAGCACCGGCAGGAGACTCACCCCCGTCATGTCCGACCGGCTTCGCTCTCCGCAGTACCCCACGGACTCTGTGAACTGTCAAGAACGCCCCGGGAGGCGCGAGGGGCGCCCGTCGGCGCACCGAACGGTCACGCCGAAGCCGCCGAGCCGACGAAGCCGCCGACCGCCGCACGGCCACGCCCGCCCGCCGACCGCCGCACGGCCACGCCCGCCCGCCAGCCCGCCGCACCCCCCCCGACCTCGCGACCACCCCCGGCCCGAACCGGCACCCGCCGACGCACGCCGCACCGGGCGCAGGCCGACCCGGCGTCCCCCCGGTCCCCCTCCTCAGCCCGCCGCCCTCTCCAGCAGCGCCACCGGCAGCGGCGCGAACAGCTCGGCCACGCGCGCGTGCCCCGAGAACTCCCGCTCCGGAGCGAGCGCGTCGCGCCACCGCCCCGGCGGCAGCGGCAGCCGGGTGTCCCGCCAGCCGCCCGCCTCCGCCAGCCGCAGCGACAGCCGCGTCACCGCCGTGACCGCCTCGCCCGAGCGCGCGAACGCCAGGCAGTGCTCCGCGGCCGGCCCCTCGGCGGTCAACGGCTCGTACGTCGCCGTGCTCCCGAAGACGCCCGGCCGGTGCCGGCGCAGCCGCAGGGCCGCCTCGGTCACCGCGGCCTTCTCACCGGGGTCCTCGGGCGGGAACCGCACGGGACGCCGGTTGTCGGGGTCCACCAGGGCGCGGTACTCGGCCTCCGTGCCCTGGTAGACGTCCGGGACCCCCGGCATCGTCAGGTGCACCAGCGCCGTACCGAGCACGTTGGCCCGGATGTGCGGCTCCAGCGCCTCGCGCAGTGCCGCCACCCGCTCGCCCGGCGCCCCGCACGGCCCCGCCGCGAGGAACGCGGCCACCGCCTCCTCGTACGGCGGCTCCTGCTCGGTCCAGCTCGTGTACAGGCCCGCCTCGCGCACGTGCTTGAGCAGCGCCTCCCGCACCCGCTCCGGGGCCGCGGGGCCGAGCCCGAACACCGTCTGCCAGGCCGCCCACGCCAGCTGCCCGTCCGGCACCTCCTCCTCCGCGCGCGTGACCTGCTCCAGAACCCGGTCCCAGCGGGCCGGGCACTCGGTGAGCACCGCCAGCGCGGCCCGCACGTCGGCGCTGCGCTTGGTGTCGTGCGTCGACACGACCGTCCCGGTGGCCGGCCAGTCGCGCTGCACGCGCGCGCAGTACGCGTGGAACTCCTCCGGGGACACCCCGGGGCGGCCCGGCTCGCCGCCCACCTCGTTCGCCGCGAGCAGCGGGACGTAGCGGTAGAACGCCGTGTCCTCCACCGACTTGGCGCGCAGCGCGGACGCCGTCTGCGCGAACCGGGCCCGGAACTCCGCGCGCAGGGGCCCCTCGCCGCCGAGCACCAGCGCGCGCACCGTGTCGACCGCGCCCGCCTCCTCCGGCACCATGAACGCGCTCCGCGCCTCCTCGGCCGCCTCCTCGGTGACCACGCAGGCCGGATCGCCCGAGGCGTACGGCCGGTAGACCTCCAGCCGGACGAGGAGCTCCACCAGCGCCGTGCGCAGCGCCCACGGCGCCCGGTCGCGCAGCACGGGGTCCGGGGCGCTCGCGCACAGCCGGGACGCGAGCCTGGTCAGCCGGTCCAGTTCGGCCGCCAGCTCGTGCGAGAGCACCCCGTACGCCGCCCTCCGCGCGGTGGCCGCCCAGTCGCCGCCCCGGTCCGTCTGCGGGGCCGCGAAGCGCCGGTAGAGGGCGAGCAGCTCCCGGGCCCCCGCGGGGTCCGTGAACAGGCCGTCGACGCGGCGCAGGGCGTCGTAACCGGTGGTGCCGGCCACGGGCCAGGAGTCCGGCAGCCGCTCGTCGTCCGCGAGGATCTTCTCGACGACCGTCCAGCGGCCCCCCGTGGCCTCGTGCAGCCGCTCCAGGTAGGCGTCGGGGTCGGCGAGGCCGTCCGGGTGGTCGACCCGCAGGCCGTCGACGACGCCCTCGTGCAGCAGCTGCAGGATCTTGCCGTGGGTGGCCTCGAAGACCTCCGGATCCTCCACCCGCACCCCGATCAGCTCCGAGATGCTGAAGAACCGCCGGTAGTTGAGCTCGGTGCGGGCCAGCCGCCACCACACCGGGCGGTACCACTGGGCGTCGAGCAGTTGCGGCAGCGGCAGGTCCTCGGTGCCCTCGCGCAGCGGCAGGACGTGGTCGTAGTAGCGCAGCACACCGCCGTCCACCCGCAGGTGCTCCAGCTCAGTGCCGACGGGGTGGCCGAGCACCGGGACGAGCACCTGGCCGCCGCGCGCCTCCCAGTCGACGTCGAACCAGCGCGCGTAGGGCGACTTCGGGCCCTCCCGCAGCACCTCCCACAGGGCACGGTTGTGGCGCGGGGCCATCGCCATGTGGTTCGGCACGATGTCCACGACCAGGCCGAGCCCGTGCTCCCGCGCGGCGCGCGCCAGCGCCCGCAGCCCCTCCTCACCGCCCAGCTCCTCGCGCACCCGCGCGTGGTCCACGACGTCGTAGCCGTGCGGGGAGCCGGGCACGGCCTCGAGGACCGGCGACAGATGCAGATGCGAGACGCCGAGCGAGGCCAGGTACGGCACGGCCGCCGCCGCGGCCGCGAACGGGAAGGCGGGCTGCAGCTGCAGCCGGTAGGTGGCCGTGGGCGGGGCGGGGGCGGGGCGCGCAGGGGTCATGGAAACCTACGTACCCGCCCGGCACCCGTTCGTGCGCCCTGACACACCCACGGCCGCCGCCGCACCCCGAAGGGGCGCGGGGCCCTGCCGGCACGCGGCCGCGCCGCGTCCGCACGACCGGCCACGCCCGGACCGGCCGCGACCCTCCCGCCGCGCCGGACCGCGGTCACCGGACCGCGGTCACCGGACCGCGGTCACCGGACCGCGGCGCCACCCACGGCCCCGGTCTACCCGGCCGGTCGCTGCAGCACCGTCATGCTCCGGTCCACCAGCGTCAGCCGGTCGCCGGCCTGCACCTTGCGGGCCGGCCCCTGCGCGAGCGCCTCCGGCTCGGCGGTGTCCACGACCACCTGCCACTGCCGCCCGTGGTCCACCGGCACCACGAACTCCAGGGACTTCGGGGAGGCGTTGAACAACAGCAGGAAGGAGTCGTCGGTGATCCGCTCCCCGCGCGGGCCCGGCTCCGAGATCGCGTTGCCGTTGAGGAACACCGACAGTGCCGACGCCTGCGCCCCCTCCCAGTCCCGCTGGGTCATCTCCTTGCCCTCCGGCGTGAACCAGGCGATGTCCGACAGCTCGTCGTGGGTGCCCTCCACGGGCCGCCCGTGGAAGAAGCGGCGCCGCCGGAACACCGGGTGCTCGCGGCGCAGCCG
This sequence comes from Streptomyces sp. NPDC000345, assembly GCF_042898825.1. Classification (NCBI taxonomy): domain Bacteria; kingdom Bacillati; phylum Actinomycetota; class Actinomycetes; order Kitasatosporales; family Streptomycetaceae; genus Streptomyces; species Streptomyces sp. NPDC000345. Next base: position 26,961 of record NZ_JBIAZE010000017.1, on the reverse strand, counting down.
GGTCAGCGCGCGCGTGAAGTCCAGCAGCTCGCCGCCGGGCCCCCCGGCGTCCGGCCACGCCACCCACGCGAGCTCGCTGTCCTGGCAGTAGGCGTTGTTGTTGCCCTGCTGGGTGCGCCCGAACTCGTCGCCGTGGCTGATCATCGGCACGCCCTGGGACAGCAGCAGCGTGGCGATGAAGTTGCGCATCTGCCGGCCCCGCAGCCGCAGCACCTGCGGGTCGTCGCTCTCGCCCTCGGCCCCGCAGTTCCACGACCGGTTGTGGCTCTCGCCGTCCCGGTTGTCCTCCCCGTTGGCCTGGTTGTGCTTGTCGTTGTACGAGACGAGGTCGTGCAGGGTGAAGCCGTCGTGGCAGGTCACGAAGTTGATGGAGGCGAGCGGGCGGCGGCCGTCGTCCTGGTAGAGGTCGGACGAGCCGGTCAGCCGGGAGGCGAACTCCGCGAGCGTGCGCTGCTCGCCCCGCCACAGGTCGCGCACGGTGTCCCGGTACTTGCCGTTCCACTCCGTCCACAGCGGCGGGAAGTTGCCCACCTGGTAGCCGCCCTCGCCCACGTCCCACGGCTCGGCGATCAGCTTCACCTGCGAGACGACCGGGTCCTGCTGCACCAGGTCGAAGAACGACGACAGCCGGTCCACCTCGTGGAACTGCCGGGCCAGGGTCGCCGCGAGGTCGAAGCGGAACCCGTCCACGTGCATCTCGGTGACCCAGTACCGCAACGAGTCCATGATCATCTGCAGGACGTGCGGGGACCGCATCAGCAGCGAGTTCCCGGTGCCCGTGGTGTCCATGTAGTAGCGGGGGTCGTCGGCCAGCCGGTAGTACCGCTGGTTGTCGATGCCCCGGAAGGACAGCGTCGGCCCCAGGTGGTTGCCCTCGGCGGTGTGGTTGTAGACCACGTCGAGGATGACCTCGATCCCCGCCTCGTGCAGCGCGCGCACCGCCGACTTGAACTCCAGCACCTGCTGGCCGCGGTCGCCCCAGGAGGCGTACGCGTTGTGCGGGGCGAAGAAGCCGATCGTGTTGTAGCCCCAGTAGTTGTTCAGGCCCATGTCGACCAGCCGGTGGTCGTTGACGAACTGGTGCACCGGCATCAGCTCCAGTGCCGTCACACCGAGCCCGGTCAGGTGTTCGATGATCGCCGGGTGCGCGAGGGCCGCGTAGGTGCCGCGCAGCTCCTCCGGCAGCCCCGGATGGCGCATCGTCAGACCCTTCACATGGGCCTCGTAGATCACCGTGCGGTGGTACTCCGTCCGCGGCGGCCGGTCGTCGCCCCAGTCGAAGTACGGGTTGACCACCACCGACGTCATCGTGTGCGGCGCCGAGTCGAGGTCGTTGCGCCTGTCGGGGGAGCCGAACGGGTAGCCGTACACCTCCTCGCCCCAGCGGACCGAGCCGCTGACCGCCTTCGCGTACGGGTCGAGCAGCAGCTTCGCCGAGTTGCAGCGCAGCCCGCGCGCGGGTTCGTACGGCCCGTGCATCCGGAAGCCGTACCGCTGTCCGGGCATCACGCCCGGCAGGTACGCGTGCCGGACGAACGCGTCGCTCTCCCGCAGTTCCACCGCCGTCTCCGAGCCGTCGTCGTGCAGCAGACACAGCTCTACTCGGTCCGCGGCCTCCGTGAAGACCGCGAAGTTCGTGCCGGCGCCGTCGTACGTGGCGCCGAGGGGATACGCCTCTCCAGGCCAGACCTGCATGAAATGACTCTTTCAGGTGTGCCGCCGCGCCGGGGGCGCCTTGCCGTCGAGTCTCCCGGAAAGTGATGGAACCACCCGCGACTTACGCCCCTCTTACCTGTCGACCAGTGCATACGCCGGCATACGGCGCATGCCGAACCAGTGGGGCAGACGAACATACTCCCGGGCGACAGGGGGAGTAGGGGGCAATTGTGCGCACGACAGTGCGTCGCCACCTGGGCAAGGTGGTGGCGGGTACGGCCATCGCGGTGGCCGCGACAGCCGTGATGATCGGGATCACCCTGCCGGGCACGGCGGGGGCCGACGACACGGCAGGCGGGAAGGCCGGACGGACGGCGGGGCAGGCGGCGGCCGGGGACCAGGGCGGCGTGGTCCGGCCCGGTGTCGTCGAGCAGGCCCCGGACGAGGGGGAGAAGGGCAAGGGCAGCGACCCGCTCACCGACGACGAGATGAAGCGGGCGGAGCGTCTCGCGCTCAGCCGGCAGCAGCTCAGCGCGGGTGAGAACGTCGAGGGCGAGCGCGGCCCGCAGCGCCTCGGCGTGGAGCTCGCCGCCCCGGAGGCGGACGAGCTGGACGACCCGGACGCGCCCCGGCGCGCCGACGTGACGTTCTACGACTACAAGAACGACACCCTGGTCACCAAGACGGTCAACCTCGACACCGGCAAGGTCGAGAACACCGGCACCCAGCGCGGTGTCCAGCCGCCGCTGAGCCCCGACGAGCAGAACGAGGCGGCCCGGCTGCTGATCGCCGACCCGCTCGGCGCGGGCCTGAAGGCCGACTACAAGGACGCCACCGGCAAGGAGCTCACCTCCCCGGACCAGCTGCTGCTCGCCAGCATGGTCTACCGGGCGGTGCCGGGCGCCCAGCCCGCGAGTCTCGACCCGTGCGGCGAGCACCGCTGCGTGCGTCTGCTGCCGAAGGTCAAGAACGGTCCCTGGATCGACGCCCGGTCCCTGGTGATCGACCTCAGCACCGGCAAGGTCGCGAAGCTCGACAGCTGAGTCGGCTCGCGCGTCCACCTTTCCCACTCACCACCTCCTGCCAAGGAGTCATGTCCACATGCGTGTCACCAGAATGAGCCGTACCCACAAGGGAGCGGCCGTCGGTCTGTCCCTGGCCGCGCTGGCCGCCGGCGCGACCGCCGGGGCCGGCCCCGCCGTCGCCCAGCCGAAGGCCGCCCCCGCCGCGGCGGCCGACTGCAGCGCGGCCTACCGCATCGAACAGAAGCTCTCCACCGGCACGACCTGGCGCATGTGCTGGCGCTACGAGGCCAAGTCCGGGCTCGTCCTGGAGAAGGTCACCTACCAGCCGCCCGGCGAGACCAAGCCGATCCGGGTCCTCACCAGCGCCAAGCTCGCCCAGATCCATGTGCCGTACGACGACGGCAAGAACGAGTACAACGACATCACCGACTACAACTTCGGCTCCGGCCTGGTGAACCTGGCCCCCGCCGAGTGTCCCGGCGGCACCATCAAGACGGTGAAGGTCCCCCAGGCCATGGACCCCCAGCACCCCGACGTCAAGGGCCTGTGCACCACGACCCGGTCGCGCGGCCACGCCTACCGCATGCAGGCCGAGGGCACCAAGGTCTACCAGGCCCAGGGCAAGGACCTGCTCGTCTACACGGTCAACCAGGTCGGCTGGTACGAGTACATGACCGAGTGGCGCTTCTCCGACGACGGCACGGTCAACATGAACGTCGGGGCCACCGGCAGCCTATCGCCCTTCGACTACGACGCCGGCGACGGCCGCGGCTGGCCCATAGGCAAGGGCGCCACGTCCTACGCCACCAGCCACAGCCACAACGTCTTCTGGCGGCTCGACTTCGGCCTGGACGGCTCCTCGGCCAACAAGATCGAGCAGTACGACTCGGTCGTCAGCCCGCCCGCGAGCGGCCAGCAGGGCCCGACCAACAAGACCACCCGCACCCCGGTCACCAAGGAACTCGCGGGCGACGCCAAGAACATGCGCTGGTGGCGCGTGGTCAGCAGCATCGGCAAGAACAAGGACGGCCACGCGCGCAGCTACGAGCTCGTCCCCGGCGCCACCACCAAGTACTCCGGACGCGGCTTCACCCGGCACGACGTCTACTTCACCGAGTACAACAAGTGCGAGATGTACGCCAGCAACAACCCCCTCAGCTGCGGTACGGGACACCCCAAGACCGTCGACAAGTGGGTGAACGGGCAGACCCTCAAGCACCCCGTGGCCTGGGTGAACGTGGGCTTCCACCACATCGCGCGCGACGAGGACCAGCAGCCCATGCCGGTCCACTGGCAGGGCTTCTCCATCGCCCCCAGGGACGTCACCGCCATGAATCCGCTCACGCCGTCCGCCCTCAAGGGTGAGAACGGTCGCCCCGACACCGGCAGTTGAGAAACGACCTGCCCATCCGGCTGCACCGCCGACCGCTCCCGGAGTACCCTTCCTTGATCGTTGAGACGGGGAGAGCTCAACGGAGCGGAAGGCGGTGCTTGGGTGGGCTCGGGAGGGCTGGAGCTGCCCCCTGGTGACGAGGGTCACGAGGGGAGCTCCACAGACGTCCCGCCCGGAACGGTGTCCCTGGCCCGGCCGATGGAGACCAACGCCATCGGGCCGGAGCTGGACTGGGACGCCGAAGCCTGGCGCGAGGTGCGCACCCGCGCCCAGCGGGCCGGCCGGGCCTACATCTGGCTGAACCTCGTCGAACAGCGGCTGCGCGCCGTGGTGGCCGCCGTGCTGCGGCCCATCTACGAACCCGTCCACGGCGACGAGTGGGTTGTCGCCGCGGCCGGCCCCGCCGGCCAGGAATGGGTGCAGCGCGCCGTCGCGGTCCGTGAAGTCAGCCGCCGCAAGGGCTACTTGCTCGACCCGGCCGACGACAACGTCATCTCCTTCCTCACGCTGCCGCAGCTGCGCGAGCTGATGGTGCAGCACTGGCCGTGCTTCGAGCCCTATCTCGACGACCGCCGGGACGTCGAACTCGCCCTGGACGAGCTGGAGGTGACCCGCAACGTCGTCTCCCGCAACCGGGCGCTGTCCGAGGCCGTCCTCGGCCAGGCCGAGCGGGCCTCCGCACGGCTGCTGGAGATGCTCGGCACCGGCGGCGACGTGCCGTCCGCGCGCCGGCTGCCCGTCGACGCGGTCGAGGACCTCGTCGGCGACCGGTACGCGGACGTCGTCGCCGTCCACTCCGACCGGGTGCGGCTGCTGCGCCAGTTCCCCGCGGAGGACATCTTCGACGGCTCCCGCCGCATCGACGCCATCGGCATCGGCCTCAACCTGCTCGTGCAGAACTTCTCCGGCCGGCGCCTGGTCCGCCTCGCCGAGGCCGGTGCCCGCGTCCGGCTGCTGTTCCTCAACCCCGCCTCCAGCGCGGTCAAGCGCCGCGAACGCGAACTCGGGATGAAACGGGGCGAACTGAGCCGTGCGGTGGAGATGAACATCCTCCACATGCGCCGCGTCCGCTCCCGGCTGCGCGACCCGGGGGCCTTCCAGATCCAGGTCTACGACGAGACACCCCGGTTCACCGCCTATCTCGTCGACGGCGACGGCACCGACGGCATCGCGGTCGTCCAGTCCTATCTGCGGCGCATGCGCGGCATGGAGGCGCCGGTGCTGGTGCTGCGCAACGGCAACCGGGTGGTGAAGCCGGGCGAGGTGGACGAAGGGGGGCTTTTCGCGGCATACCGCGAGGAGTTCGAACTGGCCTGGGCTGATTCACGGCCGGTGTCCTGATTCGTCCCCGCCCCGTCCGGGTGGGAAGCGGAACGCGGTCCTCTGATTGTCAGTGGCGCATGCGAAGGTGGAGACCACTGGGGGAAGCACCGCCAAGAAGGGGGGCCGTCATGGCCTGGTACCGGGAGCTGCTCGTCGGCTTCGACCTGGAGACGACCGGGACGGATCCTCGCGAGGCGCGCATCGTCACAGGCGCCGTGATCGAGGTCAGGGACGGTCAGGTCCTGGGGCACAGGGAGTGGCTGGCCGACCCGGGCGTGGAGATCCCGGCGGACGCGGTCGCGGTGCACGGCATCAGCAATGAACGGGCGGCCGCCGACGGCAGCCCCGCCGACCGGGTGGCCGACGCCATCGCCGACGTCCTGACGGGCTACTGGCGCACCGGCGTCCCGGTCGTCGCCTACAACGCGGCCTTCGACCTGACCCTGCTCTCCGCCGAGCTGCGCCGGCACGGCCTGCCCTCGCTGCGCGACCGGCTCGGCGGCCAGGACCCGGCGCCGGTCGTCGACCCGTACACCATCGACCGCTGGGCCGACCGCTACCGCCGCGGCAAGCGCAACCTCGAAGCGGTCTGCGCCGAGTACGGCGTCACCCTCGACTCCGCCCACGACGCCTCCGCCGACGCCCTCGCCGCCGCCCGGCTGGCCTGCGCGATAGCCGGCCGCCACCCCAAGGTGGGCGCGCTCGGTCCGGCGGAGCTGCACCGCCGCCAGATCGGGTGGTACGCCGAGTGGGCGGCGGACTTCCAGGACTTCCTGCGCCGCAAGGGCGAGACGGACGCGGTGGTGGACGGGGCCTGGCCGGTGCGGGAGCCGGCGGACAGCCCCACGGCGTAGGGCGGGTTCAGAAGGGGTACCAGCGCACCGCCGCGTCCCCCTCCCGCAGGGAGGCCACCCTGCGCTCGAACTCCGCGAGCGCCCCGGGGTTGGTGGGCGCGTGCTGGGCGACCCAGGCGCAGCTCGCCGTCTCCCGGGCGCCGCGCAGCACCGCGCAGCCCTCCCACTCCCGTACGTCCCACCCGTAGGCCTGCGTGAAGGAGTCGTAGGCCGCGGCGGGCAGGCCGTAGCGGTCACGGGAGAGGGCCATCACCACCAGGTCGTGCTCGCGCAGATCGGCGGAGACGGTCTCCAGGTCCACCAGGACCGGGCCGCCGGGGCCCACGTGCACATTGCGCGGGAGCGCGTCGCCGTGGATCGGGCCGGGCGGCAGATGAGGGGTGAGTGCGGCGGCCGCCGCGGCGAAGCCGTCCCGGCGCGCGCGCAGATACGCCGCGTCCGCCGGGTCGATCGCCTCACCGGCGAGCCGCAGCCAGCGTTCCACCCCGGACAGCAGATCGCGGGGCGGCAGGCCGAAGGAGGGGGCGGTCAGGGCGTGCACCAGGCGCAGCAGTTCGGCCAGATCCCGGGGCTCGGCGGGCCGTACGGGGTCGGGCAGCCGGTGCCACACCGTCACCGGGTGCCCCTCGACCAGCAGTGGCTTCGGCTCGGCCGCCCGCACCGCGGGGACCCCGGCCTCCGCCAGCCAGGCGGCGATGTCCAGCTCGCGCCGGGCCCGGTCCAGGAGTTCTGCGTCCCGGCCCACCTTCACGACCAGGTCGCCGGCGGCGAACACCGCGTTCTCGCCCAGGGCGAGGAGCCGCGCGCCGTGCGCCGGACCGGGCAGCACGCCCGCACCGGCCAGTACGTCCCGCGCCCTTGCCTCGTCCATCGTCCGCCTCCCTGTCGTGTGCCGGTTCCGGCCAGTCTCGCATTCACACAGGTCGCGCCGGGTGCGCCGGCCCTTGACGGGATGCCGCCCCTTCACGACCATGAACACGCCAACCAGTCGCGCAAAGGGGATGATTCCGTGACATTGGCGGTGGAGGCCCGGCGGTCGGCGCGCCGCGTCTCCCGACGCGGCGCGTGGTTCCTCGTGCTGCCCGCTCTGATCCCCGTCCTGGTGCTGAGCGTGGGCCCGCTGCTCTACGGGATCCTGCTGGCCTTCACCGACGCCCAGTCGGGCCGCACCGCGCCCACGCGGTGGATCGGCGGCCTCAACTTCTCCGACCTGCTGCGGGACACGCTGTTCTGGGAGTCGTTCCGGATCGGCCTGGTCTGGGCGGTCGGGGTGACCGTCCCGCAGTTCCTGCTCGCCCTCGGTCTCGCCCTGCTGCTGAACCAGGAGTTACGGCTGCGCTGGCTGGCCCGGGCCCTGGCGATCGTCCCCTGGGCGATGCCCGAGGTCGTCGTCGGGGTCATGTGGCGGCTGGTCTACAACCCGGACGCCGGCATTCTCAACGAGACGCTGCGCGACCTCGGCCTGGGCGAGGGCCGGGACTGGCTCAGCGGCCTCGCGACCGCGCTGCCCGCGGTGATCGTCGTCGGCGTCTGGGCGGGCATGCCGCAGACCACGGTCACCCTGCTCGCCGGCCTGCAGGGCACCCCGCGCGAACTGCACGAGGCGGCCGCCGTCGACGGCGCGGGCGCCTGGCGCCGCTTCCGGACGGTCACCTGGCCCGCCCTGCGGCCCGTCGCCCTCGCGATCACGGCGCTCAACCTCATCTGGAACTTCAACTCCTTCGCCCTGGTCTACGTGCTGACCAGCGGCGGCCCCGGCGGCCGCACCCGGCTGCCGATGCTCTTCGCCTATGAGGAGGCCTTCCGCTACGGCCAGTTCGGGTACGCGGCGGCGATGGGCTGTGTGATGGTCGCGGTGATCTCGCTGTTCCTGGCCCTGTTCCTGGTGGGCCGGCTCGGGGGAGGCGACGCGCGATGAGGACCCGTCCCGCGGCCCGCGCCGGCCAGTACGCGGCCCTGCTCGCGTACCTCGTCTTCCTCGCCTTCCCGCTCCTCTGGCTGCTGTCCACCGCCTTCAAGCCGCCCCGCGAACTGGGCAGCCCGCATCCCGCCTGGATCCCGGACGACCCCACCCTCGCCAACTTCCGCCAGGCCTTCGACGAGCAGCCCCTGCCGCAGGCCGCGTTCAACTCCCTGATCGCCGCGCTGAGCGCCGCCCTGATCGCCGTGTGCCTGGCCACGCCGATGGCGTACGTCATGGCCCGGCAGCGCTCCCGGCTCACGCGTGCCGCCGCCGGGTGGGTGGTGGTCAGCCAGGCCTTCCCGTTCGTGCTGGTGATCATCCCCCTGTTCCTGGTCCTGAAGAACCTGCGGCTGATCGACTCACTGCCCGGCCTGGTCATGGTCTACGTGGTGTGGGCGCTGCCGTTCGCGCTGTGGATGCTCGTCGGATACGTCCGTGCCGTCCCCGTCGAGCTCGAGGAGGCGGCCGCCGTCGACGGCGCCGGGCGGCTGCGGACCCTGGTGTCCGTGACGGCGCCGCTGCTCGGGCCGGGGATCGTGGCGACCGCGCTGTTCGCGTTCATCACCGCGTGGAACGAGTTCTTCTTCGCGCTGGTGCTGCTGAAGACGCCGGAGAAACAGACCCTGCCGGTCGTCCTGACCCACTTCATCGGGGCGGAGGGCGTGGCCGACCTCGGACCGCTGGCCGCCGCCGCGTTCCTGGCCACCCTCCCCTCGCTGGTCGTCTTCGCGGTCATCCAGCGGCGGATCACGGGCGGCATGCTCACCGGGGCGGTGAAGAACTGATGCGGAACGTCATCTTCCTGATGCTTGTGGTGCTCCTGGCGGGCTGTTCCTCGGGCGGCGGCACGCGTGACGACGGCCGGATCACCCTCCGGTTCCAGTCCCTGGCCTGGCAGGAGGAGTCCGTCGAAACCGGCAAGGAACTCGTACGGGAGTGGAACGCCGCCCATGCCGACGTCAAGGTCACCTATGTGCAGGGCAGTTGGGACAGCGTCCACGACCAGCTCCTCACCTCGTTCGAGGGCGGCGAGGCCCCGGACATCATCCACGACGCCTCCGACGACCTCGCGGACTTCGCCTACGGCGGCTATCTCGCCGACCTGACCGGCCTGCTGCCCGCCCGCCTCAAGTCCGACATCCCGCAGCGCAGTTGGGAGACGACGAGCTTCGGCGACGGCGTCTACGGAGTGCCCTTCCTGCAGGAGCCGCGGGTCCTGGTCGCCAACGCCGGCCGGCTGAAGCGGTCCGGCGTGCGGATCCCCACCCCCGAACGCCCCTGGACCTGGGACGAGTTCCGGGCGATCACCGAGCGGCTGAGCGGCGACGGGAAGTACGGCGTCGCCTGGCCCCTCAAGGAGCCCGTCTCCGCCACGCTCAACCTCTCCCTGTCGGCGGGCGGCCGGCTCTTCCACCGCGACGCGGACGGCAAGGTGACCGTCCGCTTCGAGGCCGGCGACGAAGTCGTCCCCCGTACCGTCCACGACCAGGTCACCACCGATCGCAGCGCCTCGCCCACCACGCTCGGCAGCGGCGGCTCGGACACCCTGCCCGGCTTCTTCGGCGGCAGGTACGCCATGGTCCCGCTCGGCTTCTCCTACCGCCAGCAGATCGCCCGGCAGGCGCCCGAGGGCTTCGACTGGCAGGTGCTGCCCGCTCCGGCCGGCGCCGACGGGCTCGCGCAGGGAGTCAGCCCGCAGACGCTGTCGGTGGCCGAGGACAGCCCGCACAAGCAGGAGGCCGTCGCGTTCATCGACTTCCTGCTGCGGCCGGAGAACATGGTGCGCCTCGCGCTCGGCGACTGGATGCTGCCCACCGGCACCGAGGCCCTGAAGGACCCCGCCCTGCACACCACCGAGAACGGCTGGGCGACCGGCACCGCCCTCGCCGCCCATCTGCGCCCGGCCCCCGCCCAGTCCGTCCGCGGCTACCCGGAGTGGAAGGACAAGGTGGCGACACCGGCCTTCCAGGAGTACTACAGCGGTGCCATCGGCCTCGGGGAACTACGCACCCGGCTGGAGCGGGACGGAAACCTGGTGCTGGCCCGCTACCAGCGCTGACCTGCGACGGTCCAATTTAATTGCACGAGACGTATCGTCTCGCCTACGGTCTTCGGCATGACCGGTCACGCCCACATCGCCATGTTCTCCATCGCCGCCCACGGCCATGTGAACCCCAGCCTGGAGGTGATCCGTGAGCTCGTCGCGCGCGGCCACCGGGTCACCTACGCCGTCCCGCCCGCCCTCGCCGGGAAGGTCGCCGCCACCGGCGCCGAGGTCAGGCCGTGGCACTCCACCCTGCCCTCACCCGACGACGACCCCGTCGCCTGGGGCAGCACCCTCCTCGACCACGTGGAGATCTTCCTCGCCGACGCGATCCAGGCGCTGCCCCAGCTGGCCGAGGCCTACGACGGGGACGAACCCGACCTCGTCCTGCACGACATCACCGCCTACCCCGCCCGCGTCCTCGCCCACCGCTGGGGCGTCCCCGCCGTCTCCCTCTCGCCCGGCCTCGTCGCCTGGGAGGGCTACGACGAGGAGATCGCCCAGCCCCTGTGGGCCGAGCCGAAGAGGACCGAGCGCGGACGGGCCTACTTCGCCCGGTTCCACGCCTGGCTCGAGGAGAACGGCATCACCCGGCACCACGACGACTTCCTCGGCCGCCCGGACCGTTCCCTCGTGCTGATCCCCCGGGCGCTGCAGCCACACGCCGACCGGGTCGACGAGACCGTGTACAGCTTCGTCGGCGCCTGCCAGGGCGACCGTGCCGCCGAGGGGGAGTGGACCCGGCCCGCCGGCGTGGAGAAGGTCGTCCTCGTCTCCCTGGGCTCGGCGTTCACCAGGCAGCCGGACTTCTACCGGGAGTGCGTCAGGGCCTTCGGCGAGCTGCCCGGCTGGCACCTGGTGCTCCAGATCGGCCGGCACGTCGACCCCGCCGACCTGGGAGCCGCAGCGGACAACGTCGAAGTGAGGCCCTGGGTACCGCAGTTGACCATCCTGAAGCAGGCCGACCTGTTCGTCACGCACGCCGGCGCCGGCGGCAGCCAGGAGGGACTGACCACGGCCACGCCGATGATCGCCGTACCGCAGGCAGTGGACCAGTTCGGCAACGCGGACATGCTGGTCGCGCTGGGGGTGGCCCGGCGCCTGGACAGGGCGGAGGCGACCGCCGGGGCGCTCCGGGAGGCGGCGCTCGCCCTCGTCGACGACCCGGAGGTGGCCGGCCGGCTGAAGGCCCTGCGGGCGGAGACGGCCGCGGAGGGCGGCACCCGGCGGGCGGCCGACCTGATCGAGGCCGAACTGCCCGCGAAGTGAACACGGCCGAGGGCCCGTCGACTCCCCCGGAAGTCGACGGGCCCTCGGCAGGCGACGGATGGCGCGCGGGGTCAGACCCTCAGCGGCTCACCCTCGTCGTCCTGCGCCGCCGTCCTCGGCGCGATCGCCTCGGGCGCCTCGTCGTGCGTCAGGTCCGGCAGCCAGTGCAGCCACTTCGGCAGGTACCAGTTGTGCTCCCCGAGCAGCGCCATCACCGCCGGGAGCAGGACGCCCCGGATGATCGTCGCGTCGATCAGCACCGCGGCCGCCAGGCCCACGCCCATCTGCTTCATGGACTGCATGGACAGCGTCCCGAAGATCGCGAACACGGCGACCATGATGACGGCGGCGCTGGTCACCACACCGGCCGTGGTGACCACGCCGTGCTTGATGGCCTCGTTCGTGCTGCGGCCCCGCAGCCGCGCCTCACGGATCCGCGAGACCACGAACACGTGGTAGTCCATCGACAGGCCGAACAGGATCACGAAGAGGAACAGCGGCAGCCAGGTGATGATGGCGCCGACACCCTCGGCGCCCACCAGCGAGGCGCCCCAGCCGTGCTGGAACACGGCGACGAGGATGCCGTAGGCGGCGCCCACCGACAGCAGGTTGAGCACGATCGAGGTGATCGCGACCGTCAGCGAGCGGAACGACAGCAGCATCAGCAGGAAGGCGAAGACCACGACGAACGCGAAGACCGGGACGACCGAGCCGATCAGCTGCTCGTTGAAGTCCTGGTTGCCCGCGACCTGTCCGGTGATCGGCGCCTGCACGCCGTCGACCTTGCCGAGCGTGGCCGGCCGCACCTCGTCGCGCAGCGTGTCCAGGCTCGCGCCCGCCTTGTCCTGGTCGGAGCCGCCGACCAGCGGGACGTAGACGAAGGCGACGTTCTGCGCGTCGTGCAGCTTGATCTCCACCGGGCCGCGCGAGGCACCCGAGTCGACCGCCAGCTCCTTGAACCGCGCGAGGGCGTCCTTCACCTCGGAGGAGTTGATGTCGTCCGCCTTGACGACGACCGTGGCCGGCTCCGAACCGCCGGGGAAGGCCTCGTTGACCCGGTTGTAGGTCTGCACGATCGGCAGCGAGTCCCCGAACTCCTGGTCCAGGGTGAGGTTCTGCGTCTTCATGCCGGCCGCGGGAGCGGCGATGGCGAGCAGCGCGCCGGCGGCCACCACCACCGACACCACGGGCCTGGCGAGCACACCCTTGAGCACGGCCGACCAGAACCGGCTGCCGTTGTCGCCCCCGTCCCTGAGGCGCCGCCGCAGGAACGGGATCCGGCCCTTCTCCACCCGCTCGCCCAGCAGGGACAGCAGCGCGGGCAGCACGGTCACCGAGCCGACCATCGCCACCGCCACCACCATCAGCGAGGCCAGACCCATCGCCTCGAACGTGGCGAGCCCGGTGAACAGCATGCCCGCCATGGCGACGCACACGGTGACACCGGAGACGATCACGGCCCGGCCGCTGGTCGCCGCGGCGATCCTGAGCGCGGTCTCCGGGTCCCGTCCCGCGGCCCGCTCCTCGCGCTCCCGGCGCAGATAGAACAGGCAGTAGTCGACGCCCACGGCCAGACCGACCAGCAGCATCACGGAGCTGGCGGTGTCGTCCATCGGCTGGACGTGGCTGACGATGGCCATCAGACCCGTCGTCGCCATGATCGCGGTGATCGCGAGCGCCACCGGCAGCAGCGCGGCCACCAGCGCGCCGAACGCGATCAGCAGAATGCCCAGCGCCACCGGCACCGCGGAGTACTCGGCCTGCTGGAAGTCGTCGCCGAACGCGTCGTCGAACGTCTTCATCATGCTGGCGCCGCCGATCTCCTCGATCCGCAGCGACGCGTGGTCCTCACGCACCCCCTCGACGGCCTTCAGCACCGGCTCCACGCGCTCACCCGCGGTGTCGGAGTCACCGCGCATGTCGAACTGCACGAGCGCGCTGCGCCCGTCCTTGGAGATGGTGCCGGTGTCGTACGGCGAGGTGACGTCGGTGACCTTGCCGGTGCCCTCCACCGCCTTCACGACCGCGGCGACGGCGGACCGGAACTCCGCGTCCGTGGCCTTGACCGAGCCGTCCTTCGCCTGGACGAGCACCGTCTCCCCGGCCGGCTCCTCGATGCCCGCGTCCTCGACGATCTTCGCGGCGGTGTGGGTCTCGCCGCCCAGCTGGTCGCTCTCCTTGACCTCGACCGTGCCCGCCGCCGAGCCGATCCCCATGGCCAGGACGACGAAGAGCACCCAGATGCCGACGGCGGCCCATCGGTGGCGTGCGCTCCAGCCGCCGGCCCGGGCCGCCAGGCCCCGTACCCGCGTATCTCCGTTTGCCATGACGGGCCCTGCTCCCTCGTGAGCGGTGGCAGCCCCCTGCCGCCACCTTTCGATTCGAAGGTATGGGCTGGATAAAAACATCTCATCGTGCTGCCCGGTGACCTGCGGACCGGCCGGGTCCTCCCCCCGGAGCGGACCGGCCTCACCGCTGGGGAGGAGGTGGGCCCTTACATCTATCCCGTGCTCTAGGGGGAGCGGCCCAGGGTTCGGCTCCCCCCGCGGGCCCCCGGAGCCGCCTAGGGTGGGCGCATGACGACGACGTACGCGGCCCTGCTGCGCGGCATCAACGTGGGCGGCGCCAAGAAGGTCCCGATGGCCGACCTCCGCACCCTGATGGAGGGGCTCGGCCACGGCGGCGTGCGCACCTACCTCCAGAGCGGCCAGGCCGTCTTCTCCTGCGCCCACGGCGACGAGGACAGCCTCGCCACGGGGCTGGCCGCCGCGATCGAGAAGCAGTTCGGCTTCGGGGTCGACGTGATCGTGCGCGACCACGCGTATCTGAAGAGGGTCGCCGAGGCCTGCCCGTTCCCGGCCGCCGAACTCGAGGCCAAGCAGCTCCACGTCACCTACTTCTCCGCGCCCGTCGACGCGGAGCGCTACGCCGAGATCGACCAGGCCGCCCATCTCCCCGAGGAGTTCCGCCTCGGCGACCGCGCCCTCTACCTGTACGCCCCCGAGGGACTCGGCCGTTCCAAGCTCGCCGAGGCGCTGTCCCGGCCCCGCGTGACCAAGGGACTCGTCGCCACGACCCGGAACTGGAACACGGTGCTGAAGCTGGTGGAGATGACGCGGCCCTGAACCTCGGGGCATGTGCGAGGCTCGGGGGATGCGCTACATCATCATCGGGGCAGGGGCGGTCGGCGGCACCGTCGGCGGGCGGCTGGCGGAAGCCGGCCACGAGGTCGTGCTGGTCGCGCGGGGCGCGCACGGGGCGGCGCTGCGGCAGGACGGGCTGCGGCTGAGGGTGCCGGAGGGGGAGCTGACGCTCCGCCCGCCCGTGGTGGCCGGCCCGGAGGAACTCGGCGCCCTGCGCGCCGACGACGTCCTCGTCCTCGCCGTGAAGACACAGGACAGCGAGACGGCACTGCGGACCTGGGGCCCGGTCCCGGTCGAGGGCGGCGGCACCGCCGCCGAGCGGCTGGCGCTGGTCTGCGCGCAGAACGGGGTCGAGAGCCAGCGCCTCGCCCTGCGCCGCTTCCGGCACGTGTACGGCGTCTGCGTCTGGCTGCCCTCCACCCACGTCGAGCCCGGTGTCGTCTCCGCCGCCGGTGCCCCGCTCACCGGCGTGCTCCACCTCGGCCGCTACCCCCACGGCACCGACGACACGGCCCGCCGGATCGCCGCCGACCTGGAGAAGGCGCGCTTCGAGGCACCGGTCGTCGCGGACGTGACCCGCTGGCAGTACGCCAAGCTGCTGTCCAACCTGGGCAACGCGCTGGAGGCGGTGAGCGGCCTGGTCGTCGGCCCGGAGGCCGAGGCGCTGTTCGCGCGGGTCCGGGCGGAGGGCGCCGCCGTGCTCGACGCGGCGGGGATCGCGTACGCGGGCACGGAGGAGCAGCAGGCCGCACGCGGCGACAAGGTCACCCTCGTCCCCCTCGACGGCACCCCGCGCGGCGGCGGCTCCTCCTGGCAGTCCCTGAGCCGGGGCGCCGGCACCATCGAGGCCGACTACCTCAACGGCGAGATCGCCCTCCTCGGCCGTCTGCACGGGGTACCCACCCCGCTGAACGAACTGCTGCAGCGGCTGGCGAACTGGTTCGCGCGAGAGCGCCGGGCCCCCGGTTCCCTGCCCTTGGGGGAGCTGGCCCGCCTGGCCGACGAGGCCGTCGCGGACGTCCGGTAGCCCGGCGGGGGAGTGCCGGCGGTCAGAGGGCCGCCAGCACCGCCCCGGTCACCCCCGGGTGCCTCAGGTAGTCGAGGACGCCGTGCGGCCACACCGGCGCGATGCTGATGTCGGGAAGCGGCTCGACTCCCGTGAACACCCGGGCCAGTTCACCCTTCGGTACGGCCACGAAGTCACCCACGTCGGCGATGTCGACCCAGCGCCGCACCGGGCCGGGCCGCGTGCCGAGCCCGTCCAGCGGGGCGGGGCGGAGCCGGTGGAAGACGGCGTGCGGAAGGGCGAGGGGGGAGCCGAGGGTGACGAGGAGGCGGACGTCGAGTCCGCTTTCGCCGGCCAGGTCGTGCAGGGCCTCGTAGGCGACGACGCTGCCGAGCGAATGAGCGAGGACGATCTCCGGACGGTGCCGCAGGAGGGCTTCGCGGACCCGCTCGCGCACGGCCTCGCGGCGGGCGGTGAAGTAGCGGGCGACCTCGGGGAAGAAGAGCGACACCGTCTTCTCCACCACCGCGGGCCGCTGCCCGCTGCGCCGGGCGACCTCACCGCAGATCCAGCGCAGCCAGCCCGTGGCGCGCCCCTGCACCCCGTCCGGAGCGACCCCCCAGGCGAGCGCCCACTGCTCGATCAGCGCCACCTCGGCCTCGTCCGGCTCAGCCCCCTGCCGCTCGCTGCGCAGAAGGTCGGCGTAGTAGGCGGTCTCCAGGTCGAGGGCGGGCAGCGCGCCGCTCAGGGCGCCCTGCCAGTCCGTACGCAGCCGTTCGGCGCCGAGGGCGGGAGTGGTGTCGGCGGCCTTGTAGTTGCGGACGCCGTGCACGCCCAGGATGCGGGTCATACGGGGGTGTCCTCCGGGGGGTCGGGGGTGAGGGAGTAGGTGGCGAGGGCGCCGTTGACGACGACGTAGAGGTGGAGTGGTCCCGTGAACCCGTAGGTGCTCGGTTCGGCGGGAAGGGGGATCCGGGCGTGAAGGCGCAGCGTCGAGGCCTCCCAGACCATGAGGGCGCGCGCGTTCTCGTCCTCGAGGGCGACGGCCAGGAACCTGCTGTCGGGAGAGAACAGGGGATGCTCCGCGGCCCGCCGCTCACCGAGCGGGATGACCTCGGGCTCGGGGAGCCGGTCCGGTGTGCCCGTGCGGAAGACGCACACGCGCTTGTACCCCACCACCGCCAGGGCCCGGCCGTCGGGAGAGACGGCCAGCTCGTGGGCCCGGGCCAGGGCACGGCTGCCCAGGTCCCGGCCGGTGACCGGGTCGCGGAGCGTCAGCAGCTGCTTCTCGCTCTCGTACACGGCGATGAAGCGGCCCGTGGGGGAGCCGACGACGTGGTCCCTGTCGAAGCGGGTCAGCTGGGGAGTCGGTGTCTCCCGGGTGAAGTCCTTCCACAGGCGGAGGTGTCCGTCCTGGTCGCTGCTGACCAGAACTCCCGTCACCGGGTGCATGGCGATGGAGTTGAACCGTGCTCCGCTGCCCAGCAGACGGTTGACGACCCGGTCCGAGGCCGTGTCCACGACGAGCAGCGCGTCCCAGGCACTGACGACCAGCAGCGACGCGTCGGGGGTGAAGACGACGCTCGTTCCGTTCAGGTCGTGGGTGTCGACGCGTGCGACCGGGTCGCGGGTGCGGGCCGAGTACAGAAGGGTGCCGTCGGCGGACGCGACGGCGAGCAGACGTCCGTCGGGCGAGAATCCGACGGCGGAGGCGGGCGTCCCGGTCAGCGGGGTCCATTGGTCGTGCTCCGGTTCGCACAGCGTCACCCCCGCGGTGCCGGCCACGACCAGCAGGCGGCCGTCGGGGCTGAAACCGACGTCCTGGACCTCCTCGACGTCGTCCACGCCCTCGCCCGGCTCACGGCGCGTGACCTCCACCGGACGGCCGCCGCAGACATCCCACAGGGAGACCCCGTGCTGCCTGCTGCCCACGGCGAGCAGGCGGCTGTCGGGCGAGAAGGCCAGGGCGGTCGGGGCGCCGGTCCTGCACTCCCAGGGCGGCCCCGCGAACACCCGGTGCCGCACGTCCCAGAGCTGGACGCTCCGTCTGAAGGAGTCCCTTCCGACCGCGAGCAGCCGGCCGTCCGGAGAGAAGGCGACGGTGGTGACGGAGTGGTCCACCGCACGGCCCCACTGCACCGTGACGGGTTTCCAGGTGTCCGTCTCCAGCAGGGCGAATCCCTGCCAGGTGCCGACGGCCAGCAGGCCGCCGTCCGGCGAGAAGGAGATGTGCCGCACGGGACCGAGGGGGCTCGGGATGAAGCGGCTGCCGGAGTCCACCCGGCCGCCCCGCGCCCACCGGAAGACGTGCGCCGCCGACTCCGGCCGGACCGCGAGCTGCCGGGCGACGCGGGTGAACCTCTCCCGGAGCTCGTCCAGGCCGAGCCGGTCGGCGTCGAAGACGAACACGGCCGCCCGGTCGGAGGCGCCGCGCAGCTGGGAGTGGGTTCTCCACGAGGCGCTCAGCAGCCGCAGGCAGTCGGCGGCCCGCCCGGACCGGACGAGATCCATCGCCCGGTGGTCCTCCCCCAGGTCGAAGCGCACGAGGAAGTACGGGTCGGTGAGCAGCGTCTCGGCGTACCGCACCGAGTCGGCCTGCGCGGCATGCCCCAGCGCGTGACGCAGGACGTACGGCTCGTCCTCGGCGGCCTCCCACGCGTCACCGCCTTGCTCCGCCTCCCCGTGGGCCTCCTCGTCCGCGCCCGGCGCGTAGGGGCCCACGATCTCCGCCAGCAGCCGGCGTTCGAGCGCGACGCTCTCCGCCTCCCCCCACGGGTCCCTGCTCACGGGGTGGGTGCGCAGATAGTCGGCCAGACCCTGGTGGAAGAGCCGGTACAGCGTCTCCCCGCTGCGCGGGTCGGTGCCGTACCGCAGGAAGGGCGAGGCCTCCCACAGGGTGTCCCGCAGCCGCCGCTCGTCGATCTCCTCGGCGTCCAGCGCCCTCAGACACCGCCGCAGGACCGTGCTCGGCATGCCGTCGCCCCGCGACCGGGCGAGCACCGCGAGCACCGCCCGCAGACAGGGGAAGTCGGGGCGCCGGGTCTTCAGGATCGACTCCAGCAGCGACGGCAGATCCGCCGAGGCCGCCTTGGCGTAGGCGTCCGCACCCACCTCGTCCTGCGGCGGGTGCCGCAGGGTCAGCAGATAGTGGACGTACAGGCCGGCCAGCAGGAACGGCCCCCAGAGGCCGTCGGGGCGCGCCTCGCGCACGATGCTCCGCGCGCCCTCCTTCGCCAGCAGGTCGACGAACTCGGCCGGCGGACCCGTGGCATAGGGCTCGCGCGCGCGGAGCATGCGCTGGACGTACTGGTGCACGTCCTGTTCCACGGTGGGGCGTTCCGCCGTGTCGAGGTCGATGTGCTCGCTCGCGATACCGGCCGCCTCCTCCAGCGCCGACAGCGCGCTCACGACCTCCCGCCGGCCGCCGAGAAGGATCCTGCAAGGAGCCGTGGCACCGGCGGTGCCCTCGCCGCGGCGCGGTGCGAGAAGGCCGGCGACGAGACTCAGCACCTCCTGGGGCTCGGTGCTCTCGTCCACCGCGTCGAGCACGACGAGGCGGTCCTGCCGCTCCTGCGCGAGAGCCGCGCGCAGCGACCGGGCGTTCCAGGCGAACGCCGCCGGCCCTCCGGCCCCGCCCTCCCCCTCCAGCCCCGCCGCGGACACGATCGCCTCCACCACCTGCTGAGCCGACCGCTGCCGCGCGTGCACCGCGACCACCCCCGGCACCTCCGGCAGTTCGGGCCCCGCCGACTCCCACAGTTCCCGGAACCGCTGCCGGAGCCCCGGCTCGGCGGCGCAGACGATCACCCCGAGCAGACCGGACTTGCCCGCCCCGGCCGCGCCCGTCACCGTCAGCAGCCGGCCCCTGCCCGCCAGCCACCGCGTGTACTGCTCCAACTCCGCTGCCCGCCCGGAGAAGAACCCGGTACCGGGGTCGGCGGGGACCAGCCCGCGCCCGGAGGCGCGGTCGGCGAAGTAGCGCGAGTCGTCTGCCTGTTGCCCTGCGGCCCCCGCGGCATCGGGACCGCCCTCACCCGGCACATGGCCCAACGACCGCTGGCGCAGTTCGAGTTGTTCCTCGGACAATGCCACCAGGCGGGGGTTCGGCAGGAACGGCCAGTCCGCGTCGCCCTGTTCGACATGGAACCCGATGGACAGCCGCAGCCCCGCCGTGTCCTTGCGGTTGACCCGGATCACCTCGCGCACGAAACGCCCGAAGGAGATGGCCTCCTCGTCGAGGGTGAAGTCGCGGTCCGCCAGCCGGTGCAGGGCGGCGGCGACCCATCCGCTGAACTTCCCCCGCTCGGTCGGGGTGTCGCCGACGCACGCGCCCAGCGCCCACACCCCCCGCTCGACCTCGAGTTCGGTGAACGGCTGCCGTCCCGTCGCCGTCCCCGCCGAGCAGGTGTCCACCAGGAAGACGACCCGCCGCCGGCCGCCGTCCCGCTCCACCTCCTGCTGGGCCTTCTCGATCCAGCGGTCGACGTCCACGTCACGGTCGTCATGGGCGACGAACGCCAGCCGGGACCCCCGGTCCACCCGGCCGTGCCCGACGAGGTGGACGACGAGGACGTCGGCGGGCCCGGGCTCCCTGACGAGGCGCCGGCGCAGCAGGTTCTCGATCTCGTCCTCGTCCAGGTCGAGTTGGGTCTCCACCTCGGCGTTCAGGCGCTCGAACGCCTTCGCGACCTCCTCCACGCGGCCCGCGACGAAGCCGAGCTCCTCCTCCGTGCCCTCGGTGAAGCTCCCCACCCCGATCGACAGCACCGACACCCGGGGAGCGCGCCGGCGCTCGGCTGACTCGTCCAACAGGCCCTCCTGCGCGCATCGTTCGCACCGACGTCCGGAAGCCCACACCCCTCCCCGGCACGACCTCCCGACGCTACAGGATCCCCGGTGCCCCCACATCCCGCCGCTTCGGCAGCCCTGGACCGCCGGGGGCGGCCCTCCTGCCGCCGCCCGGCTGCGGCTGCCCGTCCGGGCTGCCTCCGGGCGTGCCGCGGCGGCGGCTGCCCACGCACATGCCCACCTCCTGGCGCCCCGCCGACGGCTGTCCGCCCTGCTCCGGCTCCCCGCTGGTGCCGCTGAGGTGTCCGTCCGTGCGGCCCGTCTCCGGGCGCGTTCCGGTGTCCCCTCGTCCGGGGGCCCGTCTTCGGGTGTGCTCTGGTGTCTTCTCGTCCGGGGGGCCCGTTTTCGGGTGTGCTGCGGTGTCTTCTCGTCCGGGGGGCCCGTTTTCGGGTGTGCTCTGGTGTCTTCTCGTCCGGGGGCCCGTCTTCGGGTGTGCTCTGGTGTCTTCTCGTCCGGGGGCCCGTCTCCGGGTGTGCTGCGGTGTCCCCTCGTCCGGGCCGTCCGTCTTCGGGCGTGCTCCGGTGTCTTCTCGTCCGGGCGGCCCGTCTTCCGGCACGCCCCGGAAGCCCCTGTTCGTCCGGGTCGCGCTTCTGCCGACGCCGGGCTGCGGCTGTCCGTCCGTACCGCCTTCCCGGCGGTGCCGCGGCGGCGGGTGTCCGAGTCGGCCGCCCGCAGGCGCCTGGACTCCCTGGACCGTGAGCCCAGGAACCGCCCCCGGTCACCGACGACACTCCGGCCCGACTCCTCAGGCCGGCTCCGTGCCCGGCTGCTCCCGCTGCTCGCCGAAACGGCCTTCACGACGGAACTCGCCCACCGGCCGGACGTCACCCGGGTGCCGTCAGCCGGCACCGCGCGAACCTCTGCGACGCGGGCCCGCCGAGCCGCCCCAGAAGCGGCCGGACGGTCCGCTGCGCCCGCACCGCCCGCGGCGACGACCTGTGTCGTCAGAGCCGCCCGACCGGGCGAGGAGACCAGCCGCGCAGGGCGATGCCGTCACGCTCCGACGGCGGCAAGCGCCGGCATCCGCGCCGCGTCGTACCGTTCCAGCAGCACCCGTGCCACCTCCGGCGCCGGGCCCAGCACATCGGCCAGGACGTCCGCTTCGGCCGCGCCGCGCGCGATGCGGTCCGGCAGGAAGCCGGGCGCCATGACGTACGGGGCCACCGCGACCCGCGCGCAGCCCAGCGCGCGCAGTTCGCGCACCGCGTCCTCGGTGCGCGGCAGGGCCGCGGAGGCGAACGCGGGCCGCACGGCGCACCAACCGGTGTGCCGCCACTCCCGCGCGATTGCTGCGATCACCGCGATCGCCTCCGGGTCCGTGGACCCCGCCGAGGCCAGCACGACCCCGGTCGAGGACTTGTCGGCCGGGCTCAGCCCGGCCTCGTACAAACGCCGTTCGAGCGCCGACAGCAGGAGCGGGGACGGGCCCAGCACCTCCGCCTGCCGGATCCGCAGCCGCGGCGGCGCGTCCCGCAGGACCGCGGGGATGTCCGCCTTCGCGTGGAAGGCGCGGGTGAGCAGCAGCGGCAGCGCGACGACGTCCCGCACGCCCTCCGCCGCCAGCGACTCCAGCACCCCGTGCACGGACGGGACGTTGAAGTCCAGGAAGCCGGTCTCGACCCGCAGCCCCGGCCGCAGCGACCGTACCCGCCGCACCAGGGCGTGGACGGTCGCCGCGTGCCGCGGGTCGCGGCTGCCGTGGGCGATGACGAGAAGAACCGGCTTCTTGTGCATGGGACCTCAGCCCTTCACCAGCAGGCCGCGGCTGCGCAGCACCCGCCGCTCCAGCGGGCTGAAGATCAGCAGGTCGATGGCGATGCCGACGAACAGGATCAGGAGGATGGCCTCGAACACCATGGACATGGAACTGGTGTTGCGGCCGTTCTCGAGGAGCGCGCCCAGACCGATGCCCAGGTCCGGCGAGGTGGCGATGATCTCCGCCGCCATCAGCGAGCGCCAGGAGAAGGCCCAGCCCTGCTTCAGACCGGCCAGATAGCCCGGAAGCGAGGCCGGCAGCACGATGTGCCAGGCGCCCTTCAGGCCGGTGGCCCCCATCGTGCGGCCCGCCCGCAGGAACAGCGGCGGCACCTGGTCGATACCGGACACCAGGCCGTTGGCGATGGACGGCACGGCGCCCAGCAGGATCACCGCGTACATCATCCTGTTGTCCAGGCCCAGCCAGATCACGGCCGGCGGCACCCACGCCACCGACGGCAGCGACTGCAGACCGGACAGGACCGGGCCGATCGCGGCGCGCACGAACTTCACCCGCGCCACCAGCAGACCCAGCGGCGTACCGATGGCCAGCGCGAACAGGAAGCCCAGCAGACCGCGCGAGACGCTGGTCCACACGTACCCGAGGAGCTTGCCCTCCAGCCACGCGTCCTTGAACTCGCCCCCGACGTCGGCCGGCGAGGGCAGCTTGGACGGATCGTCCACGATCTTGAAGGTGATCAGCGCCTGCCAGAGCACGAGCAGGACCGCGACCGCGACGATCGGCGGCAGGACCTTGCCGACGAGGGTCTGCCGCACGGAGGTACGGCTGACGGCACTGGTCTCCAGCGCGTCCAGGCCCGCCTCCACCGAGGCGATCTGCGCGTCGCCCTCGGCGCGGGCGTCCGTCGTCTTCGTCTCAGTGCTGGCCATGACGGCGGATCTCCCCACGCAGGACTTCGGTGATCTCGAGGGACAGTTCGGCCACGGGAGCGTCCTCGATGCGGCGCGGCTGCGGAATGCCGACCGTCCACTCGCGCGCCACCCGGCCCGGCCGGGACGACAGCAGGATGACGCGCTGCGCGAGACGCACCGCCTCCCGCACGTTGTGCGTGACGAACAGGACCGACAGCCCGGTCTCCGCCCAGATCCGGGTCAGCTCGTCGTGCAGCACGTCACGCGTGATCGCGTCGAGCGCCGCGAACGGCTCGTCCATCAGCAGCAGCCGCGCGTCCTGCGCGAGCGCGCGCGCCAGCGCCACCCGCTGGCGCATACCGCCGGACAGCTCGTGCACCCGCTTGCCGTACGAACCCTTCAGCCGCACCAGTTCGAGCAGCTCCTCGGCCCGGCCGCGCCGCTCGTTCTTCGGGACCCCGCCCAGCTTCAGGGCGAGTTCGATGTTCTTGCCCGCGGTCAGCCACGGGAACAGGGCGTGCTCCTGGAACATCAGAGCGGGACGCCCGTCGGTGCTGATGCTGCCCGACGTCGGGTCGTCGAGACCCGCCACCAGGTTCAGCAGGGTGGACTTGCCGCAGCCCGAGGCCCCCAGAAGGGTGACGAACTCTCCCGGCGCGACATCGAGCGTGATGTCGTCCAGGACGAGCTGCTGCCCGGCGGGGCCGGCGAAGGACTTCGATACGTGCTCGATGCGGGCGGCGTACTCCACCGACTCGGCGCCTTCGGCTGCCTTGGCGAGGGTGGTGGCCATGGTCGTCACCTCCTGGGAACTCATCCGACTTCGGGTTTACTCGGCGCCGAGACCGGCGTCGCCGACGGTGCTCTCGCCCTCGGCCTTCAGGACCTTGTTCAGGAGCGTCAGGTCGTAGATGCCCTTCAGCAGCGGATCCTCCAGCAGACCGGCCTTCACCGCGTGCTGCGCCTCGGTGTTGAGGGTGGAGGCCAGCGGGTCGTCGGTGAACCGGATCGACTTCCACGCCGGGTCCAGGACGTCTGCGGGCAGCTCCTTGCCGGAGTCCACCTTCAGCTGCGCGTTCGCCGCGGCCTTCGCCTCGTCCGGGTGGGCGTTGATGTACGCGTTCGTCTCCACGGAGGCCTTCAGCACCGCCTCGACGGCCTTCGGGTGCTCCGCGAGGAACTTCTGCGACACGATGAGGTTCGTGATCACGAACTTCTTGCCGGGCCACAGCGACGCCTCGTCGAGCAGCACCTTCGCGCCCTCGGCGACCAGCTTGGACGCGGTCGGCTCCGGCACCCACGCGCCGTCGACGGAACCGGACTTGTAGGCGTCCGGGGTGACCTTGTTGTCGGTGCGGACCACCGAGACGTCGCCCTTGCCGCTCTCCGCGTCGACCTTCCAGCCCTGCTCCGCGATCCAGTTGAGGAACGCCACGTCCTGGGTGTTGCCCAGCTGCGGGGTCGCGATCTTCTTGCCCTTGACGTCCGCGAGAGTCCTGATCTTCTTCGGGTTCACCACCAGCTTCACGCCGCCGGAGGCCGAACCGCCGATGATCCGCAGGCTCTTGCCGTCGGACTTCGTGTACCCGTTGATCGCGGGGGAGGGGCCGATCCAGCCGATGTCGATGGAACCGGAGTTCAGCGCCTCGATCTCGGACGGGCCGGCGTTGAAGACCTGGTACTTCGCCTCGGTGCCGCCGAGCGCTTTCTGGAAGTAGCCCTTGTTCACGCCGACCAGCGCGGTCGCGTGGGTCAGGTTGCCGAAGTAGCCGATCTTGACCGAGTCGAGACCGTCGGTCTTCTCGGCCCCGGCGGCGACCTTCTGGGCGGACGAGCCGTCGTCGGCCCGGGAGCCGTAACCGCACGCGGCGAGGGTGAGGAGAGGGAACGCGGCGAGGACCGCGAGGGTGCGGCGGACGACGTTGCTGGCAGGCACGGGAGGGGTTCCTCTCGTTGGCCCGGCGGTCACGGTCTCTCAGGTCGTGGCCGGGTGGTCGGCAAAGGGTTTTCGTCGCTTCCGGGACGTCCGGTGGGGGGACGGGGCACGCAGGCAGTGCGCGTACGTCAGTGCGCACATCGCGCGACTCCGCCCTGCCCTCCCCCAAACTCCGTTCGGGGGGACCCCCAGCCGAGGGCGCCGCTGCCGACGCGGCCGCCCTCCTTCGCGAACGTCGCGTAGTAGTCGGTCGGGTTCATGGTCAGAAGTCCCAACCGTCTTCGTCGGCCTCGTCCTTGACCGGCTCGGGGGAGGCGAACGACTCGCCGACCATACCGGCGGTGAGCGTCGTGCCGTCGGCCGGATCGATAAGGATGAACGATCCCGTGCGACGCGAGTCCGCATAGGAGTCCACTGGCAGCGGCTCCGCCGTGCGGATCTTCACCCGGCCGATGTCGTTGGCGACGAGCTGTCCCGGGTGCGGGTGCAGGGACAGGTCGTCGAGCGTGAGACGGGACGGGATGTCCTTGACGATCGCCTTGACCGTGCGGGTGCCGTGCTTGATCAGCACCCGGTGCCCGACGGTCAGCGGTGCGTCGGCGACATGGCAGACGGTGGCCTCCACGTCCTGCGTGGTGGCGGGCGCGTCCTTGCTCGGCACGATCAGGTCACCGCGCGAGACGTCGATGTCGTCCGCCAGCAGCACGGTCACCGACTGCGTCGTCCACGCCACGTCCACCGGCTCGCCCAACAGGTCGATCCCGGAGATGGTCGACGTGCGGCCGGACGGCAGGACCGTGACCCGCTCGCCCACCCGGAAGGTGCCCGCCGCGATCTGCCCCGCGTAGCCCCGGTAGTCCGGGTGCTCGGCGGTCTGCGGCCGGATCACGTACTGCACGGGCAGCCGGGCGTGGCAGTGCGCCAGGTCGTGGCTGACGGGCACGGTCTCCAGGTGTTCCAGGACCGTCGGACCGCCGTACCAGTCCATGTGGGCGGACGGCTCCACCACGTTGTCGCCGGCGAGCGCCGAGATCGGGATCGCGGTGACCTCGGGGACGCCGAGCTCTGTCGCGTACGCCGTGAACTCCTCGGCGATCGCGGCGAACACGGACTCCTGGTAGTCGACCAGGTCCATCTTGTTGACGGCGAGGACGACGTGCGGGACCCGCAGCAGCGCCGCGATCGCCGCGTGCCGGCGGGTCTGCTCGACGACGCCGTTGCGGGCGTCGACCAGGATCACCGTCAGCTCGGCGGTGGAGGCACCCGTGACCATGTTGCGGGTGTACTGCACATGACCGGGTGTGTCGGCGAGGATGAACCGGCGGCGGGGCGTGGCGAAGTAGCGGTACGCCACGTCGATGGTGATGCCCTGCTCGCGCTCGGCCCGCAGACCGTCGGTGAGAAGGGCGAGGTCCGGCCCCTCCTGGCCGCGGCTCGCCGAGACGCGCTCGACGGCCTCCAGCTGGTCGGTGAGGATCGACTTGGAGTCGTGCAGCAGCCGGCCGACGAGGGTGGACTTGCCGTCGTCGACGGAACCGGCGGTGGCGAACCGCAGGAGCGTGGTGGCGGAGAGTTCCGTGGTCGTGCTCATGTCTAGAAGTACCCCTCGCGCTTGCGGTCTTCCATCGCGGCCTCGGAGAGCTTGTCGTCGGCACGCGTGGCGCCGCGCTCGGTGAGCCGGGAGGCGGCGATCTCGGCGATGACCTGCTCGAGCGTCACCGCGTCGGAGTCGACGGCGCCGGTGCAGGACATGTCACCCACGGTGCGGTAGCGCACGAGCCGCTTCTCGACGGTCTCCCCGTCCTTGGGGCCGCCCCACTCGCCGGCGGTCAGCCACATGCCGCCCCGCCGGAACACCTCGCGGTGGTGTGCG